>NZ_KE386491.1:355000-1095547 GCF_000427405.1 Flectobacillus major DSM 103 | reverse complement strand
TTAATGCTGTCAAAAACAAAACCACCCCTCCTATCGATGTCTACGATGCAGCAGCGTGGTCGGCCATCAGTCCACTTTCTGAAATGTCGATTGCCAAGGGATCGGCCCCAGTAGCAATCCCCGATTTTACACGTGGTAAGTGGAAAACCCGAAAACCAATCTTTGGATTGGAAGTTTAGCATAAGTATTGGTAATACGTAAAATATGGATGAAAGCAGTCTCCTCGGGCCTTTTATAGGCTCGTGGAGATATTTTTTTATCCCTCTTCTTCCACAAAAATGCCCAATAGCCATAAATACTCATGTTATCTTGAAAATTATCTCTAGTAAAATACTAGGATTCACTTTTTTTTCTGAACTTTGCCGCCATTATTTATTTGAAACAAAACTATTTAACCAATAACTCGTAGCCATTAGCCATCAGAAAAATTCTTAAAAAGATGTTTAAAAGCATTGTTTGATATTTTTGATTTGAAAACCACCATATTATGATGTTCTTTTCATTGTTTTGCTCATACCAACAACAATCAATAAAACCAACAATTCCTTGACAACACCCTTCTGACAGCCACTGCTCGTGCTTATTGCTTGAATAAGCATTACAAACAACAATTGCATGGAAATCTTAAAAAGTAGTCGCCTTGATTCGCTCCGCTACGATATTCGTGGTCCAGTTTATGATAAGGCTCTCCAATTACAACGTGAGGGCTATAAAATCACCTCTTTGAATATCGGCAACCCAGCGGCATTTGGCTTTGAGACTCCTGACGAAATTATTCATGACATCATCATGAATATTCGCAACGCTCAAGGTTATGCCGATTCTCGTGGGTTGTTTGCCGCCCGCAAGGCCGTAATGCAGTATTATCAAAGTCGTGGCGTAAGAAATATCGAAATTGAAGATGTATTCATCGGCAATGGCGTAAGTGAGCTTATATCTTTGGTAATGACTGCCTTATTGAATACTGGTGATGAAATTTTGATTCCTTCACCCGACTATCCCCTTTGGACTACCTCGGTTGGCCTAGCTGGTGGTACACCTGTACATTATGTATGTGATGAAGCCGCCGACTGGAATCCTGATTTAAAAGATATTGAGGCCAAAATCACAAAGAAAACACGTGGTATTGTATTGATTAACCCCAACAACCCTACAGGTGCTGTATATGAAAAAAGTATAGTAGAAGGTATTGTTCGTTTGGCCGAAAAACATAAGCTGATTGTTTTTGCCGATGAGATTTATGACAAAATCCTTTATGATGGAGCGGTACACCATACCACCGCAGGGATGTCGGAAGAAACCCTTGTAGTGACAATGGGTGGTATGTCCAAAAATTACCGTGCAGCAGGCTTTAGAGGCGGATGGATGGTACTTACAGGAGCTAAACACAAGGCCAAATCTTATATAGAAGGGCTTAGCTTTTTGGCAAGTATGCGTTTGTGTGCCAATGTTATTACCCAATATGGTATTCAAACAGCCTTGGGTGGGTATCAATCTATCAACGATTTGGTAATTCCTACGGGGCGTTTGTACAAGCAAATGGAGTTAACTCACCAAAAACTGATCGCTATTCCGGGTGTTACCTGTGTAAAGCCCAAAGGTGCAATGTATTTGTTCCCCAAATTTGATTTAAAACAATTCGACTTCAAAAACGATGGCGACTTTGTGTTAAGTCTTTTAGAAGAACAACGTATTTTGGTAGTAGCAGGCACAGGGTTCAATTTCAAAGAACCTGACCACTTCCGAATTGTATTCCTTCCTCACCTAGAACAACTTGAATTAGCTTTGGGTAAAATTGCTCTTCATTTTGAAAATCACAGAAAGGGGAAATCCAAAATTTCGGGATAATTAGGTCTTTTTAGAGGAAAGCGTGTTATTCCATAACTTTTTTTCAGATTTTTAGTTAATTTTATACAGAGTCAGATTATCACTAATCTGACTCTTTTTTATACCCAACATTGTCTAAATCCCTTAAAAATGAGTATTGATACTTCCATACTAAATTCTAAGCGTTCCAAACTATATGTTTTCCTATTTGGTATTTTCCTCACCAACGCCATTGTAGCCGAAATTGTTGGAGCTAAAATTTTCTCGGTCGAGCAAACCCTCGGTTTTAGCCCTTTGCATCTCCAAACTTTCTTTGGTACATGGGACATCAACCAAACCGCAGGAGCATTAAACTGGCCTTTTGTATTTATTACATCCGATATTATTAATGAATATTTTGGTACAAAAGGCGTAAAAAAAATCTCTTTCCTCACAGCAGGGTTCATTGCCTACAGCTTTGTTATTATTTATGGAGCTACCTTGCTTACGCCTGCTCAGTTTTGGATTGATGTTAACAAAGGCGATAATAACTTTGACATTAACTACGCCTTTGCCAAAATCTTTCGTCAAGGCTTGGGAATTATTACGGGTTCGTTGAGTGCTTTTCTTATCAGCCAAATCTTGGATGCCTATGTATTTCATTCTATCAGAAAAGTTACTGGGCATAAAAAGATATGGTTACGAGCCACTGGCTCGACCTTGGTATCACAGCTTATCGACAGCTTTGTGGTAATAGGTATTGCCTTTGTTGTTTTTGGCAACTGGACTATCGACCAATGGATTTCTACTTCGTTGAACAACTATTTGTACAAATTTTTCTCGGCAATTCTCATGACACCGCTTATCTATTTAGCCCATAATTTGATTGATGGCTATTTAGGAAAAGAGTTATCGGATGAACTTATTTCTGAAGCTGGCCAAGCCTAACCAAAGCCCTGCAATACAACTTGATCTTGCAGGGCTTTGGTTAGGTTTATTTATCAAAACCTACCTTTCATACAATCTGTAGATGAATATGCCCCTATTTGCTTGGTGACCTAAAAATTTAGCCCCAACTTTATAGTTCTAAATTTTAATGATACTAACAAAAAGCCCTAACAATGCTTTTTACTAGTATTCTTGTTGAAAATTACATGAAAAAACAACCCAAAGTAAGCATTTTAGTACCTGTATTTAACCATGCCAAATTTATTGGGCAAATGATACAAGGAGCTTTGATGCAACAAACTGATTTTGCATTTGAAATAATAATTGGCGACGATGCCTCTACCGATGGCACACAAGCTATTATTCAGCAATATGCTTCACAATTTCCTCAGATAAAAGCTTTTTTACACCCCCAAAACCTTGGCCCCACAACGCCCAGAGAATTAGGTGGAAAAAATAACGTAGCATTCTTATTTGAACAATGCAGTGGCCAGTATATCGCTTTGTGCGAAGGTGATGACTACTGGACAGATGCACTGAAGCTTCAAAAACAAGTTGATTTTCTTGATAATCACCCTGAATATAGTATTTGTCATCATCAGCTTGAGGTGATTTATGAAGACAACTCGCCTGCTCATCCTTTCAACGACCCCGACCAAGCCGACACCTCCGACATTAGCGATTTGTTGAGAGATAACAAATGGATTTTGGGTACAGCCAGTACTGTTTTTAGAAATGTATTTCAGAGCGGGCTGGCAGATTGGTGGTGGAAATCGGCTAGTGGCGATTTAGGTATATTTATACAAGCGGCTCGACACGGGAAAATCAAGTATTTGCCCGAAACGATGGGCTGTTATCGTAAGCATAGTGGTGGTATGACCACTATTCATACCCCTAAGAATCTGTTTTTCCTTCAAAATCGCATGGAAATGTTTAAGGCTATAGACCTTGCCTATCAGCAAGAATATACCGATATTTTGAGCAAAACAGTACAGCATTACAATACTATCATCAAGAATCTAACCAATTCCTAACAAATATTTTCGTATTTTTGTAATCTACAATTTAGTAGTGGCTTAATTTTCTATGAAACAAAAAATTCTCTTTGTCGGGCATGATGCTAATCGGGCGGGTGCTCAGATTCTACTATTGAGGTTTCTTAAACTACTAAAAGAAAAAACACAAATAGAATTTTCGGTACTACTCAAATACGGCGGCCCACTTGTTGACGACTATCGGGCTATTGCCGAAACGTTTGTATTATACCAAGCTCCATCGACAAGCCTTAAACGAATCCTTCTGGAAAAAGTAAAGCAGAAGATTCTGGGAAAGGCTAACAACACTGGCCCACTTTGGAATACCCTCAAAGCCAAACAATTTGATTTAATTGTTTCCAATACTTTTACAAATGGCGATATTTTCCCTGAGCTAACCCAGCTAGGTTGTCCTATTTACTCGTATATCCACGAGCTAGAAATGGGTATTAATATGTACAGCTCGGCCAAAAATATTCAAAATACTCTTAATGGTACTCATAGGTATATTGCCTGTGCCGATTCTGTAAAAGGAAACTTAATCAATCAGTTTGGGATTCAGCCCAACAAGATAGACGTACTTCCTTCTTTACTACCCGAAGCGGCCATGAATTACAAGCCCGATGTGTCGCAAATCGCTAGTATCAAGAAGCAACTAGGTATTCCAGAACAGGCTTTTGTGGTAGGTGGAATGGGTACGATAGATTTAAGAAAAGGAGTTGATTTATTTTTACAAATAGGCCACCTTCTTCAAGCACACGGAGTCTATTTGGTTTGGGTTGGTGGCTCGCATCAGCAAGCCGATTTTCAGTTATTTAATATCGACAAAAAGCGGCTCAAATTGGATAATCTCAAATTTGTAGAAGCTGTTGCCAATCCTTTAGATTACATGGCCTTGTTCGATATTTTTGCCCTGACTTCTCGTGAAGACCCCTATCCGTTGGTAGTATTAGAAGCAGCACTGTTGAGCAAACCTATTATTTGCTTTGACCAAGCAGGCGGAGCAAAAGATTTTGTAGAAACCAACGCAGGATTTTTGATAGATTATCTGGACGTACAAGCGTTTGCCAAACAGATTGAGCAGCTTATACAAAATACTCCCGAGCGTACCGAAAAAGGCACAAATGCCCATAAAAAAGTCTTAGAACGACACCAAACACAATATGCGTTTGATACCTTTTTGGCTATTCTAACACAATAATTAGCGGAAAAAACTTCTGCCTAAATATATCAATCATCACTATGACATTAGCTTTTACCATCTGTTCTATCAATTATTTAGCCCAAGCCCAAACCTTGGGGCAGTCGTTGCGAGTACAGAATCCATCTGTAGAATTTGTAATCGGATTAGTTGACAGACTCGACCAAGTAACACTAGAAGCAGATAAAGTACCGCCATTTCAATTGCTCGAAATTGATAAAATCAATATTGAGTTTTTTGAAGAAATGTGCGAAAATTATAATATTACCGAGTTAAACACAGCTGTAAAGCCCTATTTTATCGACTATTTCTATAAAAATAGACCCGATATTAAAAATGTTATTTATTTTGACCCCGACATCATTGTATTTGATAGCTTGGCTAAATTAGAACATTCGCTTGAACAATATTCGATGGTAGTAACACCGCATATTTGCTCGCCTATCAACGACGACCTCAATACCAAAGAAACCGACCACCTCAGTACAGGATTGTATAATCTGGGATTCATTGCAACTTCAAGAAGTGAGGCTACTTACAAAATGGTAGATTGGTGGAAAGACCGACTAGCCAAAGACTGTAGAATAGATTTGTGCAATGGCCTTTTTGTAGACCAACATTGGATAAACTTTGTGCCATTATTCTTTCCCAATGATGTATTGGTAGACAAATACCCTGGCTATAATGTGGCCTATTGGAATCTGCATGAAAGAACAGTTAGCCAACAAAATAATAAATATTTTATCAATGGCGAACCTCTAATTTTCTTTCATTATAGTGGTTATGAGCTAAAAAAACCTAACGAGGTATCTAAATATCAAAACCGTTCAAGTTTTGACAATAGGCCCGATATTGTTGCTCTTTTCCAATACTATGCCCAACAATTAAAAGATAATTTCAACGAATACTATATCCAAATCCCTTGCTTTTATATCAAACCTATTAAAATCAAACGCTATAAACGTGTAAGAAAAGCATTGCAATTGCCTTTCCGAAAAACCATCGAATGGCTGAACCAATAATCAATCGTAGTTCATAAAAACCTAAATAATAGTTTTCAACCCAGAAGAGGTTCATCATCAGGAAACTCACTACCAATGATGAGGTGCTCTTTTTATCTTATCAAGAATATTGATATAAGAATAATTACAATGACTATAAACCGTTTCATAGAAATTTGGATTCATCGATTTCACAAAATCGTGGATATGGCTACATCTTTTTGGTACTTTCTAAAAACCAGTTTTCTTATCTTATTTTACAAAATTACTAATCCTCAAAAAAAGCTCATTGGTGTTATTTTGGCCGAACACTTTGGCGATATTGTAGCCTGCGAGCCGCTTTCACGAGAAATTAAAAAGATTCATCCTAATAGTATTGTATTTTGGGTGGTCAGAAAACCTTTTAGAGAACTCATCGATAGCAATCCTAATATCGATGTTACAATTGTAGAATATAGCGTTTTTCATAGTATGTTATTGGCTCGGTACAATGGCTTTTCGCACCTGTACAACCTTCACATGCCCAAGCTACGGATTTATCCATATACCCAAACTTTTTTAAAAAATCCTTATGCCGAAACTTTGGGAATTACTGTACAAAATTATTTTCAATTTGGTAATTTAATAGAAGTATTTGCCCAGATTGCCCAATTACCACTGCTCAACGAAACACCCAAAGTATATATCAGTTCGGCCAACAAAGCTCGTGTAGATACTATTCGTTTGCCCGAAAAATTTATTGCTATTCACTGCCATTCCAACTATTCGCCTAAAGACTGGCAAGTATACCATTGGGAAAACCTCATTGGCAAACTCAACGAAGCAGGGTATCAAGTAGTAGAAGTAGGCTTGAAAAGTTCAATCAACCAAAACCTTGTAGGATACACCAATTGCTGTGGAAAATTTTCATTATTAGAAACAGCCGAGATTATTCGTCGAGCCCAATTTTTTATCGGTGTCGATAGTGGCCCAGCTCATTTGGCCAATGCAGTAGGTACTTATGGCCTATTACTGTTTGGAAAATTTGTTAACTTTGAAAATTATCTTCCTTATTCGGGCGGGTACAAAACAGATAATGCTACTATTATTTCCAAAAAAGATAGTCCGTGTTCGGGCTTATCTTTCGACGATGTTTGGACAATAGTACAACAAAAAATCTAGTGGATTAGCCACTTTTAGCTCGGCTCTAACACTTTCATCAATATACCAGCAACGGGCTTGGTGAAAGAAACTTTTATTATAATTATGCAGTTAGTCTTCACAGTTTGCTCTCTTAATCAATTACCTTATGCTATTACGCTAGGTGATTCATTACGAAAACATCATCCCAATCTCAAATTTGTTATTGGTATTTCCGACTCGATTCCTAGCAATATACCTGCTATCGAGTACGAATTGGTAAGTGTTGAGCAATTACAGCTTCCTTTTTTGGGCGAAATGTCGAAAAAATATACTGTCGACGAGCTAAACCGCTCGTTGAAACCTTATTTTGCCAGTTATTTTGAAAAAACTTTTCTGGCTAACAAATTGGTTTTTCTGGATAGCAAAACATGGGTATTAGGCTCTATTCAATCTATTTTTGAACTACTCGATCAGCACTCTATTATTCTTAGTCCCAATATTACAAAGCCTCGCAACCCTAGCTTCAGCATCAACGAGGCATCTTTTCTAAATGTAGGCTTGTATAATGCAGGTTTTTGGGCTTATCGCCCTTCCAAACAAGCGGCACAGTTTCTAAGTTATTGGCAAACACGTGTCAAGGATAAAGGTTATTTCGATTTTTGTCATGGCTTTGGAGCAGAACAGCTTTGGCTCAACTTTATCCCGATTTTTCAAGATTCAGTCCATATTACTTTTCACGAAGGCTTCCATGTCAATGCCTTCAATTTGGCCGAACGCTCGCTTAGTAATACCTCGGCGGGTATTGTGGTCAATACCCACACACCTTTGGTATTTATTCAATGGACAGACCTTCAGAGCAACGACCCTCAGGCTTTTCTACGAAACCTTTCGGGTGTAGCACCTACTACACTAGGAATACTCAAAACAATGCTTAAAGAATATCTTTCGTTGATAAAACCACTAGACAGGTTTAGCCACTATGTACCAACCTTGGGTAAATACAAACCTTACAAAAAGAAAAACGTGCTTGTCAGAACCCTCGAAAAATCGAGTAAGAACATGATTCAATGGATTGAAAATTTTGAAATATGAAGGTAATCTTTGATACATCGCTGTTAGGGATGGGCTATTATAATGCCAAGGCCCGAACAGGTATTTTTCGTGTGGCCGAGCATTTGGCTTATGCCCTCAATAAAAAGGAGAATATTACACTAAACTATGTGGCCGAACAAAGCCTTCGGGATGCTATGGCTTTTGTAAAAGACCAAATGTTACAACCCGACATTGCGTTTGTACATGAGCCAAAGGCAATTCGTATTGCTCAATTCCAAAATAGTATTATCCAGTTGTTCGAGCATAATTCTATTTTTCAAAAAGCTGTGCGTCATTTTTTCAATAAACTATCGGGCTTTTATCATCCCATCGATACTCAGCAGCTAAGTACTTTTGATATTTATCACAGCCCCTACTTCCCGATTCCAAAGCTTATTCAACAGAGGGGTCATATCAAGAAAGTTATTACGATTCACGATTTAATTCCGATAAAATACCCTCAGTTTTTTCAGTCACACAACGACCAAGTTGTAGCCACGGTACTCAAAGACCTACAAAAATATCCTGACACACACGTTATTTGTATTTCAGAATCAACCAAGGCCGACTTACTAGAACTTAGTAATATTAAGCCTGAGCAAGTTTTTGTAACGCATTTGGCAGCCTCAAAAGATATTTTTTATCCAGAATATAACCCTGAAACTATCAAGTCGGTACTCCAAACTTACCAAATCCCCACCGACGTACCTTATTTTCTGAGCCTCGCTACGTTTGAACCCCGCAAGAATATCGAGTCGACTATCAAGGCATTTGTACAACTTATTCAGGAACAAAAAGATACTCAAGCCAACTTGGTTTTGGTAGGTACAAAAGGCTGGGATTTTGAAGGTATTTTCGAAAATCTCAATATTGCAGCACCTTTACGCAAGCGCATTATGGTAACAGGATATATGCCCGATCACCATTTGGCTAGTATTTATAGTGGAGCAACTGCCTTTGTATTTGTCTCGTTTTGTGAAGGCTTTGGTTTGCCTCCTTTAGAAGCCATGCAATGTGGTACGCCCGTTATTGTATCTAATACTACATCGTTACCCGAAGTTGTAGGCGATGCAGGTATTACCGTAAATCCAACCGATATTAATGGTATTTCGGGAGCTATGTTGAATTTACTCAACAACCATACCCAAAGAAATCAGCTTATTGCTGCTTCGCTAGCAAGAAGTACCATGTTTACATGGGAAAAAATGGGACAACAAACCCTTGAAGTTTACCAGAAATTATCCTAATTATGTCTAAAGCTGCCAAAGGCAAATGATTCTCTGCTTTCGGCATGTTTTTTGTTAAGGCTAAGTAGAAACAAGTCATTCATTCCTTGATTGCCCGCAACGAGGAAATAAACCGTTTTCCTTACAATGGATACAAATACGCTGGAAAATATCCAAGAGCCAGACGATAAAGAAGCCACCTACCGAGCTTTGCGAGATTCTATCTTACAGGTTTTTCATTTGGGAACTAAAATTGCCAAAGAGTCAAACCCTGATAATGAATTGCAAGTTTCGTGGGATTTGGGCGATACTTCGCTAATGAATTGGATAAGCGACACACACTGTTACCTAAGTAGAAAAGCTCAAAAATTACAGTTTTTAGCAAGACCATCCAAACTCGAAATCATTAGTTTTACACTCCAAGAAGATGACAAACTATTGATTTGTAGCGATACCCTGCGTCAACAGCTCTCTGATGGTGAAATAGATGATGTACTCCAAAAAAGTAGTTCTCCAGAAAATGCTATTCAAAATTTGCTTAGTATTGTAAACGCCACCAATAGTCAGCTCAGATACAATATTGTGGTAATGGAGGTTATTGATAGCAAGAAGCTCGAAACGCCAGTTGTTATAACAACTCCTGAAAAACCACAAGCAAAAAAGGAATCACCTACCAAGTTAATCTTGACGGTACTGCTTTTAGCTTTGGCTCTTGCTGGATTAATTTACTGGCTTACTAATCCCAACTATCGCCTAACTCAGAAACCAAACTCGATAGATACCAACACTATCCCTAATTATATTCAGAGTGATTCTGCTGAAATAGCGAAGGCCAATGAACAGCTTGCCAAAGAACTAACCACAGATACTCTTCCGCTCAACAATGGAGCTACCGAAACGCCCGCACCCGCAACCAATGCGTTTACTAGCCCAACCAAAACCGATGAAAATACCAGTAGTAATGCAACTACCCATTCATCGACAAGCGGTGGTTCTAGCCATAAAAAGCTTACACCAGAACAAGCTCAACTACAATATCAGCTATTAGAGCAACAAAAAGACAAGTGGACTGCCATTAGAGATAGCCTGAAAGAAGAAGTAAATAATGGCTCAAAAGAAGCTATTGAGAAACTAAAAAATAGCGAAAGAGTTCTGAAAAGAATTGAACAAAAAATGAAAATCAATGCCAATATTATGGAATAACCCTCCTAAATAGAAAAAGCTCCTTTCGGAGCTTTTTCTATTTTATCGTCATCATAGGCTTCTCTTTTACAAGTGCCTGTCGTTCTTCTTCTTCCTCAGCCTTGGCTTTTGCCAAATCGGCCTGCTCTTGTCGTAATTGGTTTCTGCGTTTTAGCAAATGTGAACACCACATATAAATACCAAATAAACCAATTAAAATATAAAGCGAAATAGTATTTTCGGTGTTTTTGGTAATAGCCAAAAAAGCAATAGTTGATACCAACGTAAATACCCACAGTATCGAACTAGCCTGAAAATGTGACAAGCCACTATCTATCAAAATATGATGCAAGTGGTTTCGGTCTCCCACGAAAGGTGATTTTTTATCTTTTAAACGAACAATAAATACCCGCAAAGTATCAAAAATAGGAACAATCAATACTACAATAGCTAATATAGGAGCACTAAAAGAGGCATTCGGGTCAAAACGATAAGCTATATTCAATTGAACAAATTTAATAGCAAACATTGTCAACAAAAAGCCTACAATCAAAGAACCCGTATCGCCCATGAAGATTTTGGAAGTAATGGAATAATTAAACCTCAAAAAACCTAATAATGAACCCGCCATAGATGCCGCCAAACAAGCCAAAGCATAATAACCATTGAGGTAAAACCAGAGTCCAAATATACCACCGCAAATCATTCCGATACCACCAGCTAACCCATCAATCCCATCAATCAAGTTGATAGCATTGATTAGAGCCAGAAAAACAAAAACAGTAAGCGGTAAGCTCAGTAAATAGGGAATTTCTTCGACCCCAAAAATACCAAAAAGATTTTCTAGCCGAACATTACCAAAAACCACCACCAAGGCCGAAGCACCTATTTGTACAATCATTTTTTTCTTAGGCGACAAAACCAAAATATCGTCTTTGACCCCTAAGAAAAATAGAATTACAATAGCAGAAATAGATAAATGGACAAACTCCTCTTCGTCGGGATTACTCCACAAGAAATAGCTAATCAGCGTAGAAGCAAAAATAGCTACCCCTCCAAGTGTAGGTGTTTTTTTTATGTGAGAGCTTCGCTCGCCAGGGTCGGCCATTAAGTTCTTCAACCTCGAAATTTTGATAATAACAGGAATAGCCGCTACAGACACAATTGTTGCCACAATGCCCGAAACTATTATCTGAAACAATCTGTCATTATATATATTTGATAAAAAATTATTCATATTTAACTAGCGAATCTCGCCAAAACATAAGAGATTTATTTTTGTTAAATAGCCATTATCAAGAGAAATTACCTCAGACAAGTTACAACTATTCTACAAAACTACAATATTTAACTAGATTAAAATAGACCTTTCACGTACTTTCACGGCTGGATTACCTTGATAAATTGAGTAAGCGGTTAAATTTTTGGTAGCCACCGAGCCTACTGCCAAAACAGCATGTGAGTGTAGCCTAACACCCGGACACACAATAGATTTAGCACCAACCCAAGCCCCTTCTTCTATATGAATCTCGCCTATGATTTGATCGAAAGTCGTCTTTTTATAATTATGATTTCCTGTCAGCAATAACGCTCCTTGCGACACACAAGTATTGTCATACAGCTTAACTGTTGTAAAATTATCAATCCATACATCTTCGCCAACCCAAACGTTATTGCCTATTTCCAAAAACCAAGGGTATTTGATATTTACTTTTGGTTTTATCACAAAATTCTGTCCAATTCTTGCCCCAAACAAAGTTAAGATTCGTTTTTTGATAAACATCGGAATCGGGAAGTACGAATTAATGGTAACAGAACTCACCAAAAACCAGCCAATTACCTTGATTTTGTTACCTGCATAATACCAAGAATTATTAAATTTCGATAAGTCGGTTTTCAGTGTCATGATTGCTTTATTTTCTGAGATTGTTTAATTCTTTACCATATTCTGTTCTAAAAAAGTCGATAATGGCTTTTTTATCTTTCCCAACACGATGATACACTTCATAAATTTTGGCATCTACCAAAAACCTGTACCAAAATCCTTGTAAAAAATGCCACATCAGCCCTTGTACACCATCGAGAAAGCCTAATCTAACAAAATATCGATAAATAAAATAGAGAATCGGACGAGTAAACAACGGCAATGACGCATACTTCATTTTCAGATAACGTGTTCTTTGCTCTTGCGAACCAAACAAATTTGGCTCAACTGATTCAAATTCACGAAAATCGTATTTCATATTCAATAAATCTATCACCTCACGAATCGCATACAAGTTGTGTTTTTGTGTCCACCATGTAAGGTTGTTCAAATTGTGGTCTACAATATCATGGTCAAAATTATGGTGCTTACCTTCGGTAAGTTTGATGTGTTCGTCCATCCATGTTTCTTCACAAATCCCTTTTCCATTTTGCCACAAACGCAACAGCCAAATCGGATAATAAGCTCCTCTTTTTATCCATTTATCAAAAAACATTACCCTTCGTTTTACATAAACTCCCGTAATTTCGGTAGCCAATACAAACAACTTTGTATTAATTTCGTTGGCTAACTCAGGCAAAACATATTCGTCCGAATCCATACGCATCAGCCATTTGGTTTTGAAAGGATTATTTTCTATGCCAAAATTAAACTGCTGAGCATAATTCACCCAAGGGTTATATTGTACTACAGCTCCCAAGCCAGTGGCTATTTCGACGGTTTTGTCGGTAGAGCCCGAATCTACAATAAATATTTTATCGGTAAAAGCTAACAGCGACTTGATGCACCTAGCAATGTGCTTTTCTTCATTGAATGTCAATATGATAACTGAAATATCTTGTTGCATTTGCTTGCTTGGTTAATCAAATCAATACTTTTTTAAATTCATCGAGCAACTGCCTGCCCACTATTTCTATATCATATTTGGCCCGTACCAAAGCTTGCCCATTTTGAGCCAACATGGCACAATATGCTTTATCATCAAGCATTTTAGTCAAACCATTCGCAATACTATCTACATTTAGCTCAACCAAATGAGCGGCTTTTGCCTCACGGATAGCCTCGCCAAAACCCACTCTATCCGACAACAACGAAGGTGCTCCCGAAATCAATGCCTCTAGCGTAGCAATTGAAAAACCCTCTGAGTGCGATGGCAACACAAAAATATCGGCATCCGAAAAAGCTTCCAATTTGCTATTCCCTGTCAGCATTCCTACCAGCTTGATATGCTCGGCTAATTCGTGCTGTGCAATAAATGCCTGAGTGGTTTCGAGATAGCCATCGTCGGGGCCAGCCAATACCAAGACAAAATCTTTTCTATGACGCAATACCTCACGAACAGCAGGCAAAAGTAAATCCAATCCTTTTTTGAGATTAATTCTACTCAAAAAAAGCACCATTTTTTTATTCTTTGGTATAGCACACTGCTTACGGAAAAGTCCTTTTTCGGGCATTTTCGAAAAATTAGCAAGGTTCATCCCATTCGGAATAATCACGACATTGGGATGCTCAAAACCTAGGAAGCGTTTTACGTCGGCTTGCTCGTCGAGGTTATTGATTTGGATAATTTGGGTATTTTTCAAAATACGCTTTTGGAACAAAACCCCAAAAAGCCATTTTTTCCAATAACCTTTACTAATCGTCCATTTATCTAAAAGCCCATGAATGGTAATACATTTGGCTGCTTTGAGAGGCAACAAAAATGGAGCAACACCTGCAAAATGCCATACTCCATGAATATGAATAATATCGTACTGATTACCATTTTCTTTCAACCAAAAGTATAGCTCTGGCGAAAACTCTGCCCAAAACTTAGCCCCCCAATGACGCTTACAGGTTACTACCTTTGCTCCTTCGGGTATGGCATACAGCTTTTGTCCATCCGAGATAGGCGTAAGAATAGTTACTTCAGCACCTAGGCTCATCTGCACTACAGCATGGTCATAAATAATTTTGGGCGGGCCACCAATATCCCACGAATACCCACAAATATTAAGAATTTTAATCGTTTTACTCACCTTATTCTTTTGGTTAACAAAGATGTAACGGGTTTTTCTACCCATTTATGAATCACAATAGCACTGGCTATTATTACCACAATTACGCCATAATTATAGGCTACTATCTGAGGTTTGTTCAATACAATACCTAGCATTTTGGGTAGCTTATTGAGCAATAACAACATCGGAAAATGAATTAAATACAATACATAAGACGCATCGCCCAATAAAAGTAATGGACTTGGCACTCGAAAAGATAACTTTTCTTCAATATTCAGCAAACTCCACAAAATACCCGCCGATGGCACACCAAACACAAGTACTCGTTTATAATAATCGTAGTCGCCTACGCCATACCCCCAATATAATATCGTAGTTATGGATACCCCCAACAATAAAAATGAAAAAGGTAATGAAATTGTTATTTTCTTGAAATAATAACAAATCAAAAAACCCATCAAGAATTCAAAATTATAGCCAGAAAAGACAAAATTATAATAAGAAAGCCCTTTGTTGGTTTCTAAAATAGGATGATAAATTAAATTATGAAACGAAACCAGCAGAATAATAGCAGGAATAATCCAATATCTTTTGGATAGAATTAACAAAGAAAACAAAAGGTAAAAAAACAGTTCGTAGCTAAGTGTCCATGTAACTGGATTAATGGCAAAATGCAATGGAAATAGCAAATAGGTTTGTAGATAGATCCAAAAACCACTCCCATATTCTGTTGAAAAAGAGGTTACTTTCAAGTACGTTGACAAAAACCATTGTAATAAAAATAACGCTGTTGCTACCAACCAGTAAATAGGAAATACCCGAATAAGCCTTTTAGACCAATATACTCCAAACTGCGAAGCTTGGCCAAGATATTGCTGTGCTGTGAAATAAATAATAAAGCCACTTATCACAAAAAACAAATCGACTCCCGCAAAACCAATCCTAAACTTATCGCCAAAAAGTGTTTCGGCTATATTGACACGTACATATCCTCCTACATGATGAATCACCACGACCAACGCTGCAAAACCTCTTAAAAGCTGAATGGAGTTTATTATTTTCTTTTGAGACATAACCTATTGCGTAAATTAGTGATTGGGTAGTTAAAAGCATCATTATCAATCAAATACAACCACCTACTAATGTACATTCTTATTGCTGGACAATTTCTAGTGATATTATACATAGGGCTTTTCACAGAGAAAATACTTGATAGAACTCTGTACCGTAAAAACATCCAGTAATCCGATTTTTTATTTTGACTTCTTACTTACTTTCTTAAATCCTCTATACATGTCAATTGCCACTTGCGAAGGGGCATATTCCTGAATAATTTCTTCAGAAACCTTTCCCATCGCCTTATTATCGATAGTACCAGTCATAAACTTAACTAATAGATTACTCAAGGCTGTTAAATCATAAGGGTCGAATGTAAAGCCATTTTTGCCATCCTGCACCAAGTCGATAGCACAACCACACTGATTAGATACTAATACAGGCAAGCCACAAGCCATAGCCTCGTTGACAACCAAGCCCCAAGGCTCGGAATAGCTCGGCAATACCAGCACATCCGACAAGGCCAAATATTCGGGAACTCTGTTCCAAACTACCCCTGGCAAAAAATTAACATTCCGACAAGATACCTCTTGAGTATATTGTAAAAGCCCCTCTTTCTCTTCACCATCGCCCAAGATAATAATGCCCCACTGGTTGCTATTGACAACTTGCTGTTGGGCTATTTGAAATGCCTGAATAAATCGGTTTAAATTTTTGAAGGCAATAAGGCGACCTACAAAAATAAAATTGTGTTCGGCCAAACCTAATTGCTTTTGAATCACCTCACGAAGTGGCAACGACGACTGATAAGCGTCTTTGAGCGTTGTATTATCTACACAATTTTTGCTAACCAATAGCTGTTCAGGAGTTGCCCCCAATTGTAGCATATATTGAGCCGATTGTGTTCCAAAATTGAAAAAGCCATCAAATTGCCTTACTATTACCGACTTTATCCACTCTTTGATTCCTTTTCGGCGATGGTCAGAAGCCGTCGACTCGTTGGAAAGAATCGTTTTGATACCCTTTATTTTGCAATACAACAAAACAATCCAAGAAGCAATATCATAATATCCTGTCAGGTTCACTACATCGGGCTTAAATGACGCAATCGCTTTTAGGATACCTATAACCTTTTTTTGTAGAGATACTTCTTCCAAAACACCATCATGGATTAACAGATAGGGGTATCCAATCTTCGAAGTGTTAAATTTGCCTAAAGCAGTTCTGCTTTTTTCAATAATGGCAATCTGAACTACCAGTAGTTCAAAGTTGCTATCTTGATGAGCTATCGCCTGCAATTCATCGAATATAATCGACTTATAATGAGCCCATAGCTGATTATGAATAATTAATACTTTCATACTAAGACTCGGCTACAGGGCTAGAAGATTCGGGTTTGGTTGAAATAGATTTAGGTAATAAATCAAGATATTTGATGCCCATAAAACGAATCATTACGGCAAAAACAAACCAATAAGGTGTATCGTTGGGTCGTCCTCCTGTAAAAAGCCCTACAAAATAGGTAATATAGAAATAGGCTAAAAACATCGTAAAAACATTGTCTTTGGCCTTCATAGCTCGGAGGCACTCTCTAAAAATAAGTAAATTCATCATACCGAAACTCCAAAAGCCAATAATACCATAATCGAGCAAAGCCTCGATTATAGGCATATCCATGTACCAAAAACGATACCCTTTGCCCAATATAAGCGAATAGGGTTCTGAATACATCAGTTCTTTAAAATACTCCAAATTACCAACACGCCCTAATGCCGAGTGGTCAATTTGTTTTTCATCGGCCAAGCCAAATGCCGTCAACAATGCTTTTACGAAGGTTTCGCTAAAAGCATTAAAATAACTTTCGACAATCATATAAAGGTTATATTGTGTACTTAGGAAGTACATAACAGCTCCAATTATAGCCATGAAAATCAAAAAGTTTTTGGGCTTAAACAAACCCGAAATTGCCGATTTGAGGGCTTTGCCCGATATATTATAGTAGCAGAAAAGAGCCACTGCTATCATAAATGACAACAAAATAGAACGAGCTTGTGCCAAAATCAAAACCACCGCCGATAAAAGTATATTGACCGCACAGAAGAGTTTCCACAAGAGATTTTTCGACTGGAACATAAAGTAAGAGGCAAATATTCCAGCAAAGGCGTTTCGGGCATATACGTGTGGGTTGCCGCTTGTAGTGGTAGTACCATCGCCAAATACCACCGTGGCACGCTGTCCTAAAATAAAATAGGGATTAGTAGCAATCGAATAAATCAAACAAACACTACCTATAAAAGTAAGCACCACTACGATAGGCAAAAAATAGTCTTTTACCTCGTTGGGAACGGTCAAGAGCAAATAAAAGAAAATGAATATAAACAAATAATTTCCCGAATCTCGCATTACTAAGTAGCTATCGCTATACACATCGTTGTAAGCGAAGAAATAAATAAGCGATATACCCGTAAAAATAGCGGCTAGCCTAAATAATGGAACGTTAGGCCGGTAAAATTTGCTAAAGACGTCTTTGGAAAGCATCAAGGCAAAACCCGCAAAAAAACCTAATACCGTAAATGTAGAAGAGCCCCCAAACCCTAGTACTTCCTTAAAGAAATACAATAAAGGTGTGCCCATAAATACCAAAAAAATGCCTATAAATTGGCGACTATATTTAAAATCAAATAGCTTCATCTCTACAAAAATAACAAATCAACTACACTATCGCACAATAGAATGTGCAATTTAACTGAAAGTAGCCTCAATATTAGTATTCTGGCCTTATTAAGTTAGTATCTGGACATCCAAAAATCAAAAAGCTACCAAGTAAATCTTGGTAGCTTTAGCAATTCCATCATACATTTCCAACTGTATATTTTTACTATTTTTATCCTACGACGACCTGTAAGCCATTTCGTACGGCGACTTGGCGTGTGGGCCCAAAAATACCCTTGCATAAATCCTAATAATAGCCAAACCATCTACAATCAAACTCAGGGCTGTAAATGATGCCAACACGATCTGGTCTTCGTGAATATGGCTAAATATTAGGTCTTCACCAATAAATGTTGGCGAAATCGGAAATCCAGAGACACCCAAACAAGCTAATAAAAAGACAAAAGCAATTTTGGGATGTTTGTACGAATGCCCATGAAAACGATTCAGGTCGATATTTTGCTCGAATCCTTTCAAACGGCTCAAACACCAATACCCAATAGCACTGGCTATAACAACACCACTCAGATACCATACAACCTCATCAAATTTGTACTGCTCGTTGAACGATACCGACAAAGCCACCCAAAAGTGGTTCATCGCTACCATTACCCAGCTCATCTGTGTTTTTCTTCGCTCTGTAAATGATTTTAGCACCATGATTAAACCCAATAAAGCAAATAATATTGGTAAATAGGGCTGTATATTGACAGGAATAAGGCTTTTGTTCAATAAACTCAACAAACCTATCAAGTACGCAGGTATAAAAAACAATACCACACGATTGAGATTCAAGAAATTTAATTTTGCTCCTATTTGTTTCAATGGGTTCCACAATACTTTGTACATCAACGAATCTAAATTCCACTCGTTCAAACACAATATATAAAAAGTATTAGCCAACCTTCTTGGAAAAGAGTCTTCGATAGAGCGTTTGCGTGGCGAGAAATTATAAAATTGTTCTCTGATCAAATAACTTACCACCGACGGCGACACCAACAATTGATAGGTTCTTAAAAAAGCATTTCCTGCAAAATGGAACAACGCTAAGTTTTCAAAACCAAGAGCAATTTCTATAAAAATCAATCCAATCTGCGAAATAGACGAATACGCAATCTGGCTTTTTACCGACGACTGTACTCTTGCTATCCCAGTTGTAATCACACTCGTTACCAATCCTAACAGTCCAATAATAATTCTTACCGAAAGCTGATGTTCCCAAAAAGGAAAAGTTCTTAACAAAATAAATACGCCCAAATGTACCGACAGCGACCCATAAAAAATAGCAGACGATGGTGTTGGGCCTTCCATAGCACGTGGTAACCATGAAGAAAATGGCAACTGAGCCGATTTGGCAGCGGCCGAAACCAAAATCATCAACGATATAAATACCCCCATTACACTATGCGACTGCAAGTGTTCGTGGACTAACTCATAATTGCTTAGTTTTAAAAAAGTAATATTTTCATGCCAAAGATGATGACTAGCCCACATGGCCAAAATCAACCCAACGTCGCCAATTCTATAAATTGAAAATACTTTTACCGCATTTTTGACAGGCAAATAACGCTCACGGTAAAAGGCAATTAATAGAAAAGACGAGATTCCTAAAATTTCCCACCCAATAAAGAGCGTTTCTAAATTACCCGAAAAAATAGCGATGTTATAACCTATATAAAAAAACAAGATAGTATTGAAAAAACGCTTGTATCCTGCCTCGCGGTGAAGGTAATAGCGGCTGTAAAGTGTTACCAAAAACGTAAGCAATGCCCCTACAAAAAGATACACGGCTGTAATTCTATCAAAAAGAAAATCCACAAAAAACTCATAGCCTTCGGTTTTGAAAAGAACTATGTCTTTTTGGTTGAGTGTTGGGGCTCCGTTGAATACCCAATAGCCCAAAAAACCTATTGAAATCAACAAGTGGGCTCCCACAAACCCAAAAGTAGCTCCAGAGATGATGGTTTCCTTTTTATCTGGAATAAATAGGCTCACAACAAAGCCCAAAATCGGAAATAGTATAAAAAAATGAAGTAACGAATTCATATTCAGGTAGCTTACAGTAATTACAAAATAGTTGTCAAAAACAATTATACCAAATTAGTGGCTCTGGTATATACCAACCTATGTTATTACGAGTTGATTAAATAAACAGGAAAATTAGTTTGATGCGATTCTATCAATGGCATAATATCATTGACGGTTTCTAAAGATTTGGTAATAGGAGTATATGGCTCAAATGTACCATTCTTGAATACCGATAGTGCTTTGGTAGTAGGATGTACCGTTACCAAATTCAGCCAATCATTCTCAAACCATTCGTATGTTTCTTGGGCTTTCTGAATGGTTTTTAGCACCACTTCATTATAATGTTCTACAATAATCAACATCCGAACGGGGTCGTGTACTTCTATCATCTGGCTTGGCAAGCCAGGGCGTAAATCACCATCAATACCATTGGCTACCCCAAACAAGCCCATTACGTTATGAGGCAGTTTTGTACCTGCACCTAATTTTTGATTATCTACTCTTGAAAAATAATACTCCAAATTAATACCTCCACAAACAGGAGCAGCGGCTTTCAGAATACTGAATAAAGCGTTGCCGTCGGGGTCGATAGTATAGTCGTAAGAGTTCAAAAACGACCTTCTGTCTAAAAATAAGCCCTTCGATAGCTCCCTTTTACCAATAATACACAAAGCATTGGTAGCATGATTAAGTTCAGGACGTGGCTCAAATAACGACACCGAACGTTGTCTGATCAACTCATGAATTTTAACTTCATTTTGTGTGGTATCTATCGACTCAAAACGTCGTGAACGTTCTTTGGCATTAAAATCTGTTGCCTTATCAATCGCAATAAGATTCTTTTTGTGCTGAGCTAAATTGGCTGGCGACAGCGATTCCTCGTCAAAGAAAATAATATCATCGCGGGTGGTATCGTGCAAGCCCCCCAAAAACTGTGTTGTATCAGGAATATCAATTCCTCTTTTGCGTAACTCTTCTCGTACTTGAGGATTATTGGCCATCGACGAAATCACACGGGCGTTTACCGAACCCGCTCGTCCACTACATGCACCACAATCGTAGGCGGCATAATGAGGATTATTGACACTACTAGAGCCATGCCCAATAGCATATACAATCGGAGCAAAGTCTTTTACCAAGCCAATACTTTTTAGTAAACCCTCTACACGTTGTACCATTTCGTCTAGCATAAAGCCAACTTGCAAGCCATTTTCCTGTTCTTTGAGCCGTTCGTAATCAATCGTAAGTTTTGAGAACCTATCCATGTGCTTCAACGACGATGCCGTAGCAGGACTCATCGACGGTCGGAAAATATTGATAAATAACTTCATGGCCGACCAAAAACCCAAAGTTTGTGAAATCAACCAACCGCCATAAAACGAATGAGAGTGTTTGGTAAAATGAACATCTTTAGGGCGTTTGTTAGTCGAGCCGATTTCTTTTACCAAAAACTTAGGTTTTACTGGTACAGGACACACTTTTGTATAGAACTTACCGTCTTCGGGCTGATAGTAAAACTCTACCCCAAAAAACCCTGGCGTTCCGAAAGTTTCACAATGAGGGTCTTGTGTTTCAAAATGACGACGAATAGAGCACTCACGGTCGTCGATACAAAACATAGCCTGAAAGGTTTTGGGGCCTGCCTTCTTCGCTCCTACTTTTTCCATTTGAAGCCCCGCCAATACTTGATCGTAATAGGTCCATTCAAAAGCAGTTTGCCAAAGCCTTAATACTTCGCTGAGTTCGGTTTCTTCTACCTCGGCAAACAAAGCCGTGGGTTTATGCCCGATTTTGTTACCAAGTGGAGTCCAGTCTGTACCAAACTGAGCATCTATAGCATCGATTTCAAGCAATAGCTCCAAAATAATCAGGTCATGCAACGAAACCTGTTTGGTATCTAATAAGGTTTCGGGCTGAGTTTCTACAGCCGAAATCATACCCGACCAACCTGGATGAGCAAACTGCTGGTCGTACAAATAATGTTCAAATAAAGCCTCGTCGCCAATCAAAATCTTGAGCAAGTCGGTAATCTGTGGTTGGGTATTTAGGAGTAATTTTTTAGCTCTGGGGGTTTTGAAAAAGCTGGTAAAGCTATTTCGCTCCATTTCAATAATGGCATTCAAAAAACCTTGATTACGAACAGGGAAGCTCCAGATAGCAATTCCTTGATCAAGGTAACTACATAATATTCTAAATAATTTTGGATGAACTACAGAATCTAAATCAAGGTGGTACGATTTTTTCCAGTACGACCTTACATAACCAATTCTTGGCAAATGGTGGTCATTATACGTCTTTGATAGTAGTCTTTCTTTCCACTTTGCTAATTGCGATATACCTTTATTTTCTATCAGCACATTTTCCAATATATCTTCTCTGATTCTATTTTCTTCAAACAATGTACGGAACTCGCCAAGAGAAAGAGATACTTTATAACCAAATATTTCGGAAGCATTTCTGATGGCCTGATAAAACTTCAAATGTTGAAAAGCATGAAGTGTATTATGGTGTACAAAATCCTTTAGAGGGGCTTGTGCTGGCAAAAAATGTTTGATATCGTGTAACACATGATGTTCATCGAATACAACTAATTGTTTTTTCATCTCAAATATATGTTTACTAATGCTTTACAAATGATAATAGTGATGTGGGTCTAATACAATAGGGCTTTTCAGTTGAAAATACTGATAATCAAGCATATAACAATACAATATAGGCTATAAATAACCTAGCTAATTCATCAAAAAATACGTATTTATTAGAAAATACTTGAGCAAGAAAAAGGTATCCATATTACTGTATACGACAAAGTCTATATACGCTTATTAGGACACACCAGGTCATAGTCTGAAATTTCGATAAAGCACACAAAGCTGCTTGCAAGAAAGGAATAAAGAGCTTGTACAAGGATGTACAAAGTTATGAGGTACTACTAATGTAGAGATTGTAAATAACGAAGGGTAAGACGTAAATCCCCAAAAAGGCTTTACATCGTCTTGGCTATCCTCTTCGGTTTCCTCCGATTCTTTGAGGGATTCTTCGCCATAATAGCCTTTGTGGGCGTGGGTTGCTGCACTTACCCAAAATTTCTTCACAAGATTCCCCTGCTTGTGTTCTACAGAAACGGCCGTAATAGCCGCCACTTTCAAACTAGCAAAAAGAAGAATAAATGAAATTTTCAGGAATTTCAACATATCCGAATACCGGCTATTACGCTTAATAATGACATCTTGGAACACAATGTAAGCGTTTAGTTTAATATATTCCTAAAAAAAATCATAAATTTTAATCTTCTATAGGATTTTCCTGATAAAAATTCAATTTTTCATTTGAAACAGACTAAAAGCAGGCGTAATACTTTGTTGATAAGCTCATAATACCTAGAAAAATTACAATACTAGAAAAGCCTTTTTTACTTGATATTCCTTACCTTTGCAAGCTTTTTTTACTCTAATCTTTTGTCAACCAACTATCCTCCATGAACGTTGTACCTGTTAGCAGCTCTATTATTGATGCAGCCTATTTAAGCACATTTTTACCAATACCATATTCTCTTGATAACAATACCGTTTGTCAGCTTATCAAGGCGGGCATCAATCATACCTATTTGGTAGATACTGGCACGCATAAATACATTTTCAGAATTTATAGTTATAACTGGCGAAGCATTACCGAAATCAATGAGGAGGTAAACCTCCTAAACTTACTTCATGCCAAACAAATACCCATTTCGTTTGCTATTCCCGATTTGCAGGGGCTGTATATTCAAACCTTCAATGCCCCCGAAGGACCCAGGTTTGGGGTATTGTTTTCGTTTGCTGAGGGTGAAAAAATCTTGTCATTTTCAGAAGAAATCCATTACAAAATCGGAGAAACGATGGCTCAAATACATCAGGTAACCGAATCGCTAGAGCTTGAACGTGTTACTTATTCTAGCGAAGTATTATTGGTTAATTCTATCCAGCAAACGGAACGTTTTTTGTCGGAAGATACCGACGAAATGCAGTTTTTAAGAACTACCCAACAAATACTCCTCCATACTTTTGACAATCTACCTACCCATGGACTACGCAGAGGTATTGTTCACCTCGATATTTGGTTTGATAACCTCAATATAGCCCAAGACCAAATCACTATTTTTGATTTTGACTTCTGTGGAAATGGCTATTTATGTATGGATATTGGCTATTATATCTTACAAATTTATAGTACCGAAACCGACGAACAGACTTTTAGAAGCAAATGTCAGCACTTTTTGGCAGGTTATGAATCTGTTCAAAAGATTTCGGCCGAAGAAAAGGCTGTACTCCAAGCATTTGCAACAAGCATATACTTTTTCTATCTTGGTGTTCAATGCCAACGTTACGAAAACTGGTCGAATGTCTTTTTGAATGAAGTTCATTTAAAAAGACTCATCCAATTACGAATAAAACGCTGGTTTGATTTGTCATTCAATCTACAAGACCATGGAGCTAAACAGTAAAAAGCTAGAAAAAACCTCGAAGGTTATTTATTATACCATCTCGCTAGTATTATGTTCTTTTCTTATCCTACTTTCGAGTAAAATTATTGACGACCTCGACAGTACTGTCAATGCTCCTGCTTTTGAACAGTTTGAGCATACCCTCGAACTTCAGAAACTCAGAAAAAGTAAGACACTTTTGCTACAACAACAAGCCAATTTTCAGAACCAGATTAATATGTTTCAAAAAACAATTGAGTTGGCGACACAAAATTATACCCACGAAAAGCAATCATTTGAAAATTGGCTAGCCACTCGCAAAACGCTAGGTTCGCCTTCAAAAGACCAAGAGGTAATTCAGCGAGCCAAACGCCTTGATGAGTTTTATGCGGTAGAACAAGCTTGGCGAGAACAAATTAGTATTTTGACAGGACGCAATGAACAACTAAACCGCCAAATAGTCAATCTCGACACTCAAATAAACAAAGCTACCGAGCTTTCAGAAAAGCATTATCAGGAAGCACTCAAGCACTACGAACTCAAGGTATTCTTAATTCGGTTATTATTTGTAAGCCCTGTTTTGCTTCTTGGTATTTTCTTTTTTATCAAGTACCGAAAACATAAATTTTGGCCGCTATTTATGGGCTTTAGTTTCTTTTCGCTGTACGCTTTTTTTATTGGGCTTGTACCTTATTTGCCAAGTTATGGAGGGTATGTACGTTCAATTGTCGGGATTCTTTTGTCGATTGGCTTAGGGTATTATGCTATCAAAAAGCTACAAGAATACCTCGAAAGCAAACGAGCTGAGTTAAAAACCTCTACCGAAACCCGTGCCCAAAGGGTACATAGCGACATTGCCGAAAAAGCTCTCGACAATCATATTTGCCCTTCGTGTGGAAAAGATTTTATTTTGAAAAAATGGGAGTTTCCTACAGGTACTATCAAAGATACCGATACTTTTAAATTGGTGACTAATTTTTGTCGACACTGTGGCCTCGAATTGTTCAAACCTTGCGGACAATGTGGTCATGAAAATTTTGCACACCTCCTCTATTGTGCTTCATGTGGTACTGCTATTAAAAAGAATACCCTTCAGGATACATAATTTTAAAACGGAACAAATTACTAATTAGCTCATCAACAACATACTAAATCGTTTATTTGCTTATAAAAATCAGGTAAAAACTTTATATTTATCTCAAATTTTTGAATATAAGCTATTTTTGACCCAAAATAGCAACCCTCCTTCCCTTACAATACTTTGTGACACTATATTTTTAACAACTTTATAATCCATGAAAAGAGTGACAGGAATTGGTGGTGTTTTTTTTAAATGCAAAGACCCACAGCAAATGAAAGACTGGTATGAAAGGCATTTAGGTCTCCAAACTGATGAATATGGTACTAATTTTGAGTGGCGACAAGCCCAAGATGAAAGCCAAAAAGGATTTACACAATGGAGTCCATTTCCTGAAAGCAGTCAGTATTTTGCTCCTTCCTCCAAAGATTTCATGATTAATTATCGGGTCGAAAATCTTAGCGAATTAGTAGAAATATTACGTCTTGAAGGTGTTACAATTATCGACGACATAGAAGTCTTAGAGTTTGGAAAGTTTGTACATATCCTCGACCTTGAAGGGAACAAGATAGAGCTTTGGGAAGCTAATGATATAGAATACGACAAAATCATAGCTGGTCGTACCTCATAAGTATAAGTCATCCCGAATTTAGTGAATGGTGATTATTTTTGAAGATGCTTTGCGGCTAAAGATGTGTCATACTGATATTTAACATACAAAAGGCGTTTGAAAAACTAATTTCGAAGGCCTTTTGCATGAATAGTCCCTAATTTTCTATTATTTGAGCAATAGATAAGCCTCTTCAATGTTCACTTGACGACCTTGTGAATCTTGACAAACACTAATAGCGTTTTTTAATATTACCTAAAATTTAGGATGGCTCATGCTTATAAAATCATACCATCTTGCATTATCAATTTGCGGTCGGCCATATTGGCCAAATCTTCGTTATGAGTTACAATTACAAAGGTTTGTTGGAATGTATCGCGTAGTGTAAAGAAAAGCTCGTGCAACTCATGAGCATTTTTAGAGTCCAAATTACCAGAAGGCTCATCGGCAAAAATAATGGCAGGAGCATTCATCAAAGCCCGAGCCACAGCGGTACGCTGCTGCTCGCCACCCGACATCTGCGAAGGCAGGTTATTGATTCTGTCCTTCAAGCCCAACAATACCAACAATTCTTCGGCACGTTGTT
The DNA here is from genome assembly GCF_000427405.1 of Flectobacillus major DSM 103. Classification (NCBI taxonomy): domain Bacteria; kingdom Pseudomonadati; phylum Bacteroidota; class Cytophagia; order Cytophagales; family Flectobacillaceae; genus Flectobacillus; species Flectobacillus major. The sequence goes on along the minus strand of NZ_KE386491.1, from coordinate 1,068,419 downwards.
TTATTTCTTTTTCTGCTTTTCCTTGAATAAAGGCAGGCATTGCCACATTCTCCAAAGCCGAAAATTCACCTAACAAATTATGGAATTGAAAAATAAAGCCAATTTTCTCGTTTCTAAAAGCTGCCAAAGCCTTTTCGCCCAATAAGGTAACATCTTGGTCGGCAATAATAACTTTCCCTTGGTCGGGTTTATCTAAAGTACCCAAAATCTGCAACAAAGTACTCTTCCCTGCCCCCGAAGCTCCAACAATCGAAACTACCTCACCTTTGGCAATGTGCAAATCTATGCCTTTTAATACTTGTAGAGAGGCATAATTTTTGATAATATTTTTGGCTATAAGCATAATTCGCTGTTTTCTTTTTCCTCAAAATTCACGACAAGAAGCAAAAAAACAACATTATTCTTGAAAAAGAAAATAACTCGTAGACATAAAAAAAGAGATAGCCCCTACAGCTACCTCTTTTTTTATTGATACAGGATATACTTGTCAAAGTAATAATACCAATTTAATAAACGCTAAATACGTTGTTTATTCAACTGATTTTCAAATTTCAATTATCAACTTCTTCAAGAATTAATATCCATCATTTTGTTTTAACGACTTATTGGTATCAATTTCTCTTTGTGGAACTGGCAATACCAATGCGTTGCTATTGTACACCAAAGACCCAACAGCTTGTTTGTTACGCTTAACGTCCAAGTAGTTGATGCCCTCAAAAGCAAACTCTAATCTTCTTTCTTTCAAAATATCAGCCAATGCTACCGACGACAAAATATTAGCTCCAGCACGAGCCCTGATAAGGTTAACGTCAGTTAATGGAGCAGCACCAACAGTAGTTCCCAAGCGAAGGTTACATTCGGCACGAGTCAAATACATTTCGGCAATACGTACAATAGGTAAATCGCCGTATCGGTCGGCAAACTTGAGTGTGTACATATTTCTATTCAACTCTTCAAAAAACTGGCCACGAGTATCCTCTGCAGAATAAAGAGCCAAGTGTTTTGCTTGAACACGAATATCGCCACGACCTTGGTTTCTTGTCGAAGCATAAAACGTATTCAAATCATTAGTACCGTCTTGGTCAGTAACAATAATTCTAAAAATCAACTCAGAACCATTAGTTGCATCGTTGAATGCTTCAGAAAACGAAGGCGCTAACTGCTGTACACCCGAAGCAATAACACGGTTGGCAGCGTCACGAGCCAAAGCATAATTACCTTGTGCCAAATAGACACGAGATAAAATAGCAGATGCCGCATTTTTGGTAGCAAACCCAGTATTGGTAAGCGATTCGGGCAACAATTGTTCTGCTTTTGTTAAATCATCTAATACTTGTGCATAAATCTGAGCCACAGAAGCACGTTCTTTGCTATCGACAGAAGTAATACCCCGAGTTGGTGTCAAAACCAATGGTACAGCCAAGTTGGTAGCATTGTTACCATCACCCCAAAACTTCCCATATAAGTTCACCAAGTCAAAGTACAAAATACCTCTGATAAAACGAGCTTGTCCTTCAACTGAAGCACGTTCAGCTTGGTCAACTTTTTCAAGTGCCGAAAGCACGTTGTTGACACGGTTAATAGCATTATAGCTATCCATCCACAGGTTGGTAATATCGCCATTGGTTGGAGCAATCGTTTTTCTCCAGATTTCGTCCAAAGTAGTAAACGTACCACCAAAAACTACGTCACGGTCATCCACAATCAACTCTTTGATATACTGGCTACCTCCCCCCAACACATTTACATCACTAATACCATCGTAAGCACCCACCAGTGTAACCTGAACGTCTTTTGAAGTATTCAATGCTGCTAATTCGTCGATACTTACCTTAGGTTCAATATCGAGTTGTTTATCGCAAGCTGTCAGCGTACTCAACGCAAAGCTTACCATTAATATATTTTTAAATATCTTATTCATCTTCTTTATTCAATTTAGATTAAAAACCAAGATTTACACCAAATGTAATGGTACGAGCTTGTGGAGCTGTGTAGAAGTCATAACCCTGAGCAATATTAGAAACAATATCATCAGCATTTACTTCTGGGTCCCAGCCTGTGTATTTGGTGAAAGTTGCCAAGTTTTGAGCCGTAACATATACACGCATGTTATTGATTTTTGCTTTGTTCAAGATATTTTTAGGAATATTATATCCTAATGTAACGTTTCTTAAACGAACAAAAGAACCATTTTGAATAAAACGACTTGATGCCTGAGCCCCATTGTTATAGAACAAACGAGCTTCAGGAATATTGGTATTGGTGTTGGTTGGAGTCCAAGCATTTAGCTGGTCTACAGTTTGGTTATCTTCAAAACGACCGTTAGCAGAAGAGAAACGGCCAACGCCATAGAAGTTAATATCATTACCAAATTGACCGTTAATAAATACGCTTAATTCAAAACCCTTGTAACTAAATGTATTGGTAATACCGCCTGTCCAATCTGGCAAAGCTTTACCTACCACCACACGTTGAGCTTGTCCGTATACACTGGTTGTTGAGCGGTCAATAGAACCATCAGCATTTTTTGTATTTTTGTACCACAAAGCATTACCATTGGCAGGGTCAACACCAGCATATTCGGCTGTAAAGAATGTACCAATTGGCTGGCCTTCTACGGCACGGCTCATGTTGTTCAAACCACCCTCAATAATTTGTCCTTGCAAGTCGGTAACTTTGTTGGCATTGAAAGCTGCATTAAAGCTTGTTCTCCATTTGAAAGCCCCAACAAGGTTATCTGAATTTAAGACAAATTCAATACCCTTGTTTTGCAATTTACCAATATTACGAGTTTGTGTAGCAAAGCCTGTCGAGCCTGGTACGTTTACATTCAACAACAAATTAGATGTATTTTTTTGGTAAACATCAATTTCCCCTGTCAAACGGTTATTTAAGAAACCAAAGTCAACGCCAAAATCAAATTGGTCGGTAGTTTCCCAGCTCAAGTCTGGGTTTGCCAACTGGATTGGTCTTTGTCCTGGAATAGTACCATAACCAGCATCACCAGCATACAAACCTCTTTGAGGGAAGTTAATTGTATTGGTAGAAGCACCGCTACCATCAGCACCAATTTCAGCATTACCTGTACGGCCATAACTTGTACGTACTTTCAAGAAACTAATACTTTTGTTGTTTTTCAAGAACTCCTCTTCCGAGACTACCCAACCCAACGAAGCCGCAGGGAAGAAACCATATCTTTGGTTTGTACCAAAGCGAGAAGAACCATCAACACGAGCACTTACCCCCAACAAGTAACGGTCGTTGAACTTATAGTTGGCTCTTGCAAAATATGACAAGAAACTAAAAGCTGTTTCAGATGAGTTACCAGCTGTTTTACGAGCCGCCGCAAAAATTGTTTGGTATGAGTCTGAAGGGAAGTCCTGACCTTCGATATAATGACGTTTTGTTTCAGAGCGTTGAAACGACATACCCAATGTAGCATCTAATGAATGTACCCCAAAGGCTTTGCTATAAGCAAAGAAATTGTTGGTATTGTAGTTTTCTACACGTACAGTTCTTGACACACCCAAACCACCCGGTACACCTGTATTACGAGCAGTAAGTGAGTTATAGAATTGCTCTTCTAACTGATTAAGTACATCTACACCATATTCAGAACGGAAAGATAAATCTTTAGTGATTTTTAGTTGGCCATAAACACTCCCAATTGTACGATTTACAGTAGTATTATAAAATGCGTTACCAATATTAACAAGTGGGTTATAGTAATATGGAATACTTGGGTCGCCTGGCAATGAACCCGCTGGTAAGCCTGTAGCTGGGTCGATAGAAGGAGTCATTGGAGGCAAAGCTACCATTTGCATAGGGTTATCAAACTGGCGGTCGCCCGAGATACGCTTATTCAAGGTTCTTGACAAAGACATATTCACCCCGATTTTGAATTTATCAGTAAGAGAATGGTCTAAGTTCATACGTCCAGTAGCTCTTGTCAAAGCATTTCCTACAAGAATACCCTTTTGGTCTAGGTATTGTCCTGAAACAAAAATAGATGTTTTTTCAGAACCACTCGTAATATTCATATCATATTGGCTCATTGGAGCATCTTGATAAGCCAAATCGCCCCAATTGGTTGAAGCTTGATTGGCTGTACCAAAAGTACCCAAACCTTGTGTTACAAAAAAGTCATTCATATATGACGTTGATGAACTTGGGTCAGATGGGTCTATTTCATCTAAGCGGTCGGCATTACCTGCTGCCTGACGATAAAAGTTTACATATTGTTCTGTATTCAAAAACTGTAACTTACGAGTAGGCTTGCTCGACCCTACCTGATAGCCAAAGTTTACACGAGTTTGACCATTTTTACCTTTTTTAGTAGTAATAATCACAACACCATTGGCACCACGAGCTCCATAGATAGCAGCGGCAGCGGCATCTTTCAATACCTCCATTGATTCAATATCTTGAGGGTTGATATCGGCCAAAGGGTTGGTTGCTCCAAACTGAAAAGAAAGGTTATTAGTAGTCAATGGAATACCATCTATTACATACAAAGGCTGAGTATTGGCCGAAATAGAAGACTGTCCACGCACATTGATACGGATACCTTGCCCCAACTTGCCACTACCCGAGTTTACAACAACCCCTGCTGCTTTACCTTGAATAGCTTGGTCGAAAGTAGTAACAGGCATATCCGAAATATCTGACGATTTAATTTTGGCCACATTTCCAGTTACATCACGTTTAATCTGAGTACCAAAACCTACTACAAGTACTTCTTCCAATGCCTTAGTATCTTCTTTCAAAGCCACATTAACGGTAGTTTGGCTACCAACAGCTACCTCTTGGCTAATAAAACCCACAAATCTAAATACTAATACCGATTTGCCACTTGGTACACTAATAGAATAGTTACCATTTGCATCAGTTTGAGTTCCTCTGCCAGTACCTTTTAGCTGGACTGTTACACTAGGAAGACCCGAACCATCTTCTGACGATGTTACCTTTCCTGTCACTTTGCGATCTTGGGCTGTTAAATTAAACAGTACCCCAATCACTAGCAGGAAGCTTAATAATAAATGCTTCTTCATGAAGTGTATGTGTTTAGTGAAAAATGAAAAAAATGAAAATTTAATAGAATTAGTAGAGTTCAGTGTACAAGTATAAGCCCTACACGAGTAAAAATAAACATTTTAGTACGAAAAAGTCGCTAAAATTAAGTAGTTATCTCTATTTTGCTTTATATTTTGCTAATAATTATATAACATTTCAGCCTACAAAAAAGATTTTATTTTTTACCATATCTAATGTAGATGAACTGGTTAGCATCAATAAAATTCAAAAAATAATAAGCAGGCTATAAATATTTAGCAAAGAAAAACGCCTACTTTAGAAGTTTGTCAGTAATTTAGCGAGCGATTTCTTCAATACTCTTTTCCAAAGCATTTATTATTGCAATAATAAAAGTGTAATTGAAGAGCTAATTTTAAGGAGGAATCTATTTTCCGTTTTGTACATTATAGTTTCATAAATAATTGTATATCAAATGAACATTCACGAGTATCAAGCTAAAGACATTCTCAAAAGCTACGGTGTCCGTATTCAGGAAGGCATCGTTGTGGATACACCCGCACTGGCAGTTGAAGCTGCCCGTGAGCTAACAGCTAAAACAGGCTCTCAATGGCATGTTATCAAAGCTCAAATCCATGCTGGTGGACGCGGTAAAGGAGGCGGTGTTAAACTTGCCAAAAATTTAGAAGAAGTTCGTGAAAAATCGGAACAAATTTTGGGTATGCAGTTGATTACACACCAAACTGGCCCAGAAGGAAAAAAAGTAAATAAAGTTTTAATTGCTGAGGATGTCTATTACCCAGGCCCTTCTGAAATTAAAGAATACTACATTTCGATTTTATTAGACCGTGCTACTGGTAGCAATGTAATCATGGCATCTACTGAAGGTGGTATGGATATTGAAGAAGTAGCTGAACACTCTCCTGAAAAAATCATCAAAGAATGGATTGACCCTCGTGTTGGCCTTCAGCAATTCCAAGCTCGTAAAGTAGCTTTTGCGTTAGGTTTATCGGGCGAAGCTTTCAAAGAAATGGTGAAATTCATCAATGCTCTTTACAAAGCTTATGTTACTTCTGACTCTTCGATGTTTGAAATCAACCCTGTGTTGAAAACTTCAGATAATAAAATATTGGCAGTTGATGCAAAAGTAAACCTTGATGACAACGCTTTGTTCCGTCATCCAGATTTTATTGCTTTGCGTGATACTACCGAAGAAGACCCCTTAGAAGTTGAAGCTTCGGCCAATGACCTTAACTATGTAAAACTTGACGGTAACGTGGGTTGTATGGTAAATGGTGCTGGTTTGGCAATGGCTACTATGGACATTATCAAGCTTTCGGGTGGCGAGCCTGCCAACTTCCTAGATGTTGGGGGAGGAGCTAACGCTAAAACGGTAGAAGCTGGCTTCCGTATTATCTTGAAAGACCCTAACGTTAAGGCTATCTTGATTAATATCTTTGGTGGTATTGTTCGTTGCGACCGTGTCGCTACGGGGGTTGTTGAAGCTTACAAAGCTATCGGAAACATTCCTGTACCAATCATCGTGCGTTTGCAAGGTACAAACGCTGCTGAAGGTGCTAAAATCATCGATGAATCTGGCTTGAAAGTATTCTCTGCCGTTTTATTGAAAGAAGCTGCTGAAAAAGTAGAACAAGTATTGGCTGGAACTATCTAATTACAGCTAATAAGTATATAAAAAAGCCAAGTTGTCGAAACGATAACTTGGCTTTTTTTATGATGATACAAATGGTAAATTAGGGAGCAATTACGTTTTGAGAATAACCTATTAATTATCAATTCATCCAGACTAAAGCTTTCATTTAGGCCAACCCCTTGCTCTAAAAAACCGCATCACTCTTCATTTACAATTCATATTAGTATTTGGTCGATTTTGTACCGCTCCCTCCTGCCGTATAATATTGGTTAGCTTCAGGCAATATTTTTTTGATGTTAGCAATACGTTGTTCGTCGGAAGGGTGAGTCGATAAAAATAACGGAGGTTTTGTACCCTTGTTCAAAGCAGCCATTCTTCCCCAAAACGCCACTGCCTCTTCAGGATTATACCCAGCCATAGCCATAAAAATTAACCCCAAATGGTCAGCCTCCGACTCCTGTCCACGTCCATTGGCCAAGATAGTCAACTGAGCCCCCGCAGGAGCTGCCACACCAAATACTGTATTCCAAAGCCCTTGTGTAGCCTGTGGTTTATCTTTCATAGCAACCTGAAGACCTACCTGCCCAGCAGCCAACAAGCCCTGAGCAATCATTCCTTGGCTCATTCTTTCGGCACCATGCTTGGCAATAGCATGCGACACCTCGTGCCCCATTACTACGGCTAGCCCTGCTTCGGTTTGAGTAACTGGCAAAATCCCTGTATATACTACCATTTTACCTCCAGGCATACACCAAGCATTCACTTCGTTGCTTTGTACCAACTCTGTTTGCCACTGATAACCATTCAGATAATTAGGATTACCCGTTTTCTCGAAGTATTGCTGGGCAGCACGAGCAATTTTGTCACCGACACGCTTTACCATCGCCGATTGCTGAGAAGACGCTGGTATTACCTTATTAGTATCCAAAAATTGTTTGTAGCTAGTCAAAGCCATCGAATTCATCTCTGAATCAGAAACAAGCAAAAACTGTTTTCTACCAGTAATGGGTACACTAGCACAAGCCCACAAAATAGCAATTAGTAAGGGGCCATATAAAAGAACTCTCTTCATGTTTTTATGATAAAATTTAAGGATAATTAACCATTAAGACGCAAAAGTTGCAAAAAGGTTCTACATTTCTATGAATAAGCCGTAGTTTTGTAGTAAAATTCACTAGCGAATTTAATCTGAAGGTTGATTTTATCAAAATTCTCGCTAAAACAATCCTCTATTGATTTAAAACATTAACGAATTATTATGAAAATCTTGTGTATTGGTCGCAATTACGCTGAACATATTGCCGAATTGAACAACGAGCGTCCTTCAGAGCCCGTACTTTTTATCAAACCTGATACTGCTATTCTTCGTGACAATGAGCCTTTTTATTACCCCGAATTTTCGCAAGATATTCATCATGAGGTAGAAATCGTTTTGAAAATCAATAAGATGGGGAAGAATATCGAGCCTAAATTTGCTCATAAATATTATGAAGAAATAGGTATCGGTATCGACTTTACAGCACGTGATTTACAAAGTAAGCTAAAAGAAAAAGGTTTACCTTGGGAAAAAGCAAAGGCTTTTAACGGCTCTGCCCCTATTTCGGGCTTTATTCCTAAAGGCGAATTCAATGATTTGAATAACTTAAACTTTCACCTTGAAATCAATGGTGAGCTTCGTCAAAAAGGAAATACGTCGATGATGCTATGGAACTTTGACGAAATCATTGCCGAAATATCAAAATATTTTACCCTCAAAACAGGCGACCTTATTTTTACAGGAACTCCTGCGGGTGTGGGGTCTGTCAAAATTGGAGATACGCTTTCGGCTTATTTGGAAGATGAAAAGTTACTCGAATTTGAGATTAAGTAAATCATCACATAGCAAAGGTACAAATCTCGTATTGGTGCCTTTGCTTCTATGATTCGTGTTGCTGCACGATTAAGCTGTTGGGCAAGGAATATATTTCTTATTTTCTTACACTTGGCACAAAATACCTTGATTTGAAGCAATTACCTAAAAATTTGAGCCTCTTTAGTCAGCAATCTATTTTTCAAACCTATGGCCTGTTTGCTCTTGGCCAGACGATTAAGTAAACAATACCTTGAAAAGATTACAACTTATACTCTTTTTGATTGGAATTTTGAACGCTAGTTTCGCTCAAAAAACCGTACTACCTTATCCCAAAGGCTATTTTCTATTTCCGATAAACCCTAATCAAAGAAATTACTTAGCTGGTGGAATGGGCGATTTGCGTAGCAACCATTTCCATGCTGGTATTGATATCAAAACGCAAGGCCGTGAAGGCTTACCTGTGTACGCCGCCGCCGATGGGTATATCTCGGATGTACGTGTACAAGCTGGAGGCTATGGCAATGTGGTTTTTATTACACATCCCAATGGCTATGTTACGGTGTATGGACACCTCAAATCTTTTGCCGAGCCTCTGGCTCAGTATGTTCGACAAGAACGGCTCAAAAAACAAACTTTTGAAATAGCCCTCAAACCCGCTCCCAACGAATTTAAAGTTACTCGTGGACAAATCATTGGTCTTTCTGGCAACACTGGTGGCTCGGCGGGTCCACACTTGCACTTCGAAATCAGAGATTTGAAAAATAATATTCTGAATCCCCTCAATTTTGGCTTTAAAGAAATCATCGATAATGTACCTCCTGTTTTTCAAGAAATCATCATCAAAAGCCTATCTATCGATTCACGCGTGATGGGTGAATTTGGAACAAGAAAGTACAGCCCTACCAAACGTGCCGATGGAAGCTTTACTATAGCCAATGGCGAGGTCTTGGCCAATGGTATAATTGGTATTGAACTGTTGGCTGTCGATAAAATGAATGATACCCATAATTCTAATGGCCTGAGTTGTGTAGAGTTGTTGGTTGATAACAACGAACTGTATTATTATCACCTAGAGCAATTTCCAGACGAACATTCCAACGATATTAATATTCATATTGACTATCCACTTCAGAAAAAAGAAGGACAACGAATTCAAAAGCTTTTTCAAGACGATGGTAATACCCTTTTGCCTGTGTATAAACCTAGTCCATCTAAAGGTAAAATCCATATCAACGATGGCAAAAGCCATGTAATAACCATCAAAATTTGGGACACCAACGAAAATCTTAGCACCTTACATTTTACGATTAAAGGACAACCCTTTGAAAGTTCGGTGGTGGTTACACCCAATAAACTACCTGTACAAATCGGTACTGCTATCGACGAAAATACGTTGGTGATTACAGCCAAAAACCTCAAAACTATTAATTCTATTTGTGAGGTACAACTACCCCAAAATACGGTTTCGTTACCGATTGCTTATACCAAAAATAACCAAGCTATCTATCTTTGGGATTTACGCAAAGGGATTCCTCAAGTGCTGAGTATCGACTCAACGAACTACCCTTTGGCGATTAAGCAGGCGATTTTTCCCAAAAAAGAAATACAATTTAGCGATAAGCAAATTACCGCTCATTTCAATAGCGAGGCTTTGTACGATACGCTTTATTTGGAAACCAATGTAAAAGCCACTACCTTTCAACTAGGTCAAAATAGTATTCCCTTAAAAAAACCGATTCAGATTACCTTTAAACCTGATACCAGTGTTGCTTTTCCTGACAAAACATCGGTATATACCAACAATAAAGACCGCAGATTTTTAGGAGGAAAATGGAGTGGAAACAGAATCAGTTTCAAAACCGACAACTTAGGGCATTATCAATTACTAACCGATAGTATTCCGCCAAAAGCAGCTTTGGTAACTAAAAATAAAGATTATTTCGCCTTTAAGGTATCCGATAACCTTTCAGGAATACGAAGCTTCAGAACAACTATCGACGGCAATTATATTCTATGCGACTATGACTATAAAAAAGCATTGGTATGGTCGGTAAAAAGCGACTCTACCCAAAGTTTTATCGGCAAAATGGTATTAGAACTAACCGATAATCAAGGAAATACCCAGATTTATTCTACTCAAATAGACAGTACATCGCATATTGCACCAGTACAGCACAAGGTGATAAAAAAAGCTTTGCCAGTACCAAAAAGCCCCTTAAAAACTAAGAAGAAAAAACATTAAAAATAAATAACTGTGCTATACTGTTCTATATAAAAATTGTTTTATAAATTTGTATTATGTTACTGCTTATTACAACAATAATCATTGGAGCAATATGATAAACTAATACAAATAACAGGGACACTCATTACAGAATAGTTTTGAATAAAATTAATTCTAATAAAAAGTTCCGTGGTATTATCAATAACAGAAAAACTCCTCAGGTCATGACATTAGCAATAGGAAACCTAGCACCCGATTTTGAACAAAAAGACCAAAATGGTCAATATATAAAGCTTTCGAGCTATAGAGGAAAAAAAGTAGTACTATATTTCTATCCAAAAGATAGTACCCCTGGCTGTACAGCTCAAGCCTGTAACCTGAACGATAACTTACCAGCCCTTCAGGCCAAAGGCTATGAAGTTATCGGGGTAAGTGTCGATAGCGAAAAGTCACACAAAAAGTTTATTGATAAATATGGTTTAAACTTCACGCTTATTTCTGACGAAGACCACCAAGTGGTAGAAGCCTATGGTGTTTGGGTAGAAAAGTCGATGTATGGCCGTACTTATATGGGTGTTGCCCGTACCACCTTTATTATAGATGAGCATGGTATTATTCAGGATATTATTGCAAAAGTAGATACCAAAAACCATACACAACAGATAATAACTGCATAAATTTGTGTGTTATAAATCCTAATTTTTATACGCATTATAACTAATTAACTAATCAATAATGGAAATTTCAGAATTACAGAAAGTTGCTTCACAAGTAAGACGCGACATTGTGAGACAAGTTCACGCGTGCCAGTCTGGTCACCCAGGTGGTTCATTGGGTTGTACAGACTTATTAGTAGGTCTTTATTTTGACCAAATGACACTTAAATCTGACGAATCAGGTAAAAAAATCTTTGATATGAATGGTATCGGTGAAGACCTATTCTTCTTATCGAATGGTCATATTTCACCTGTATTTTATTCAGTACTTGCTCGCTCAGGATATTTCCCTGTGGCTGAACTAGCAACATTCCGTAAATTAAACTCACGCTTGCAAGGACACCCAACTACACACGAACACCTAGAAGGTATTCGTATTGCTTCGGGTTCATTGGGCCAAGGAATGTCGGTAGCGATTGGTGCTGCTCAAGCCAAAAAATTGAATGGTGACAATAGCTTGGTATTTGTTTTGATGGGCGATGGCGAACAAAACGAAGGGCAAGTTTGGGAAGCAGCTATGTATGCTCCTCACCACAAAGTTGACAACTTAGTAGCTGTTATCGACTACAATGGTCAGCAAATCGACGGCCCTACAGACAAGGTAATGAACAACCGTGATTTGGGTGCCAAATACGAAGCTTTCGGTTGGAAAGTTATCAAAATGCAAGGTAACGATATGGCCGATGTTGTAAAAGTATTAACAGAAGCTCGTGAACTTTCTGGAAACGGACAACCAATTATGATTTTGATGACTACCGAAATGGGGGCTGGTGTCGACTTCATGATGGGTTCGCACAAATGGCACGGGGTTGCTCCAAACAACGAACAATTAGAAGCTGCTTTGGCTCAACTTCCAGAAACATTAGGTGATTATTAATCATTGAGTGAATGGGTGATTTACTCAATGAGTGAATATTAAACTTTTATCACTTTGAAAATCAAAAAATTACATATCAAAAATTTTAAATCTATTGCAGATTTAGAAATCATTGAACCTAATCCTTTTACGGTATTTGTTGGCCCAAATGGTTCAGGGAAAAGTAATATTTTTGAAGCGTTGGAGTTTTTTATTATCCCTTTACCAATAGAGGATAAGGTTCATTTGTTTGGGGGAAAAGAGGAAATCAATAAAAGAGACATATCCGATAAAGAATGTCAGATTGAAATTATTCATGAGTTTTTTGATTTTAGCAAATCAACATCATTCTATCCAAATACCGAAATAATTCCTTCGGAAAAACTGAATGACCTAATTAGAGACTCAAGTGAAGAAGAAGGAATAACAGAAGGAAACTTTCGTTACTCATTTCGTCGCCTGTTTTTAAAGAACTTAGAGAAACAAAAAATTAATTTTTCAGATAGTTACAAACTTTCATTTTCTGGAAACAATCTCGAAAAAGTTTTAAAAAGAATTTTACTTGATGAATCTAAAAAGGAAGAAATATCTGAATGGCTTGATTTATTTGTACCTGGTTTTGAAAGAGTTGAAGTTTTCTCAAGTTATTTAAGTAATACCGATACTTTATTGATTTATGAAAAAGGTATCAAAAAGCCATTTCCTAAAAATTTAATCTCTGATGGCACATATAATATTCTCGCTCTTCTTACAGCCGTTTTTCAATCTGATGAACCTCAGTTTTTGTGCATCGAAGAACCTGAAAATGGACTTACTCCTGATGTGATCAAAGAGATGGTTAATTTTTTCAGAAATGCTTGTGAAGAAAAAGGTCATTATATATGGCTCAACACTCATTCGCAATCATTGGTGTCTCAACTTAGTCCTGATGAAATAATTACGGTAAATAAAATCAAGGGTGAAACAAAAATAAAGCAGTTCAAAGGAGAAGATTTTAATGGTTTAAGTATGGATGAAGCATGGCTGACTAATACCTTAGGGGGTGGGCTACCATGGTAAATATTGGTTTTATTTGTGAAGGTTATACTGAGTTTTTATTTTAGAATCCAGTATTTTTAAGGCTCTTCTAAATCAACTCGGACTTCATTCTGTTGGCGTAATCAATGTCCAAGGAAATGGAAACTTATTACCCCACAATATTAAAAGTCATAGGGAGAATCTTTTCAAAAAAGTGCCTCAGTTATTTTTATTTTAACAGACCTTGACCAAGACCAATGTATTACAAAAACTCGATTGAGGATTACTGAATCTGAAAATCAAATTATTATCGTTGCTGTTAAGCAGATTGAGTCTTGGTTTTTATCAGATTGTGCTACAATGAATATGATTTTTCAAGGAGATTTCTCATTTGAATACCCTGAAAATGAAGATGTTCCATTTGAAACCATCCGAAGTAAATATTTGGAGAAGTTTAATAGAGGACTTGTAGGCAGGAATGAAAAGAAAAAGCTCGCTCAAAAAATGCTAAACGCAGGTTTTTCCATTCAAAATGCAGCTAATCATACCAATTGCCCTAGTGCAAATTATTTTTTAACAAAATTAAAGCAATGTGCCTCGATAAAAGCAATCGAGTAAAAATAAGCAAATGAAAAAATATACATTCACAGAAAAAAAAGATACTCGCTCTGGATTCGGAGCAGGTATGCAGGCTTTAGGCCAGACTCACCCAAATGTGGTGGCTCTTTGTGCTGACTTGATTGGCTCTCTAAAATTAGATGCCTTTATTAAAGAAAATCCTGAACGTTTCTTCCAAACAGGTATTGCCGAAGCCAACATGATTGGTATTGCAGCAGGGCTTACTATTGGTGGAAAAATCCCTTTTGCTACTACCTTTGCTAACTTTGGTACTGGTCGTGTATATGACCAAATTCGTCAATCGGTAGCATATTCCAACAAAAATGTTAAAATTGCTTGTTCACATGCTGGTTTAACATTGGGCGAAGATGGTGCTACTCACCAAATTTTGGAAGATATTGGCCTGATGAAAATGCTTCCGGGTATGACTGTCATCAACCCTTGCGACTACAATCAAACTAAAGCAGCTACTATTGCCGTTGCCGACTACGAGGGGCCAGTTTATCTTCGTTTTGGTCGTCCAGTTGTACCAGTATTTACGCCAGCCGATCAAAAATTTGAAATCGGTAAAGCTTGGATGGTAAACGAAGGTACAGATGTAAGTATCTTTGCTACAGGCCACTTGGTTTGGGAAGCAATCTTGGCTGGCGAAATCCTTGCCGAAAAAGGTGTAAATGCTGAAATTATCAATATCCACACCATTAAACCTTTGGATATTGAGGCTGTCTTAACGTCTGTGAAAAAAACTGGTTGTGCGGTTTCGGCTGAAGAACACCAAGTAAATGGCGGCTTGGGCGACTCTATTGCTCAGGTGTTGGTACAACACCACTATGTTCCATTAGAATACGTAGGCGTACAGGATTCATTCGGTGAATCAGGAACACCAGCTCAATTAATGGAAAAATACGGCTTAAATGCAGCTAATATCGTTGAAAAAGCCCTAAAAGCTATTGAACGTAAAAATGCTTAATTAAGATATTTCTCTTTTTTATCATTCTGAAAGAAACTATCTTAGTAATTAGCACCAGTGCCGATATACAAACCAAGTAGATTCTTTCAGAATGAAATTAAAGAGGAGACTATGAATGATAAAGAGTTAATAGAAAAATTTAATAATCCCGACTCTCGAAATTATGCATTCAATTTGCTAGTACGTCAATACCAGCAAAAAGTATATTGGCATATCCGAAAAATGGTTATCGACCACGACGATGCCAACGACCTCACTCAAGAAACCTTTATCAAAGTATGGCGAGGCCTCGAAAACTTCAAGGGTGACTCCCAGCTTTATACTTGGCTCTATCGCATTGCTACCAACGAATGCTTGAATTTTCTGGCCAAGAAAAAAAGACGATTCTTTTTGCCCATCAACGATATTACCGAAGAGCTTTCCAATAAAATTGAGGATTCTAATTTAGTGTCGGGCGACGATATCCAGCTCAAACTCCAAAAAGCTTTATTAACCCTTCCCGACAAACAGCGTTTGGTTTTTAATATGAAATACTTTGATGAAATGAAGTATGAAGAAATTGCCGATATTACGGGCACTTCTGTGGGTGCACTAAAAGCATCTTACCATTTGGCTGTCAAAAAAATTGAACAATATTTTCACGACAACGAAATCATCCAATTTTAAAACATTTTCTTACACTCATTAAACCATCTACTTGCTGGCCTGTCAAAGTGACAAATAAAAGTAAAAAACGATATTGAGGCCTCGATATTATATTTATTACTGTATTATTTACTACCGTTATGGACTCGAATAAATTTGACATAAATAAGCTCCCCAAAGAGCACATTTTTCAAGTACCCGATGGATATTTTGAAGAGTTGCCGATGCGTATTCAGGCAAAAACTTCTGCCAGGGCTGTTCATACACCTTTGGTAACGTGGTCGGTTCAGCGTACTTGGGCTTTTGCAGCAGCCTGTTCGGCTATTGTAATTTTAGCCTATTTTACCCTGATGCCTCGACAAGATTCCTTGGGCGAAGAGTCTTTAGCTGGTGTGAAAAATGAGGAAATTGAGCTTTATCTGCTTCATCAAAATATCCACCAAACCGACGTAGTTGACAACGACGAGGTTAGTACGGTGTTGAACGATACTGGTGAATTAGAAATGATTGAAAACCTCAAAATATCTAATCAGGACATTCTTCAAAGTGTAGATATAGAATACCTCAAAGACGATATTTAAACAGCAAATAGATTATTTAAAAACTTATCGAAAAGTATCATGAAAAGACTCATCGTTTTATTTACCTGTTTGGCTTTTGTAGCCCATTTTACTACGATGGCTCAGGAAGAGCCTCAGCACAAAGGCCGAGAAAAACTAAAAGCTGCTAGGCTAGGCTTAATCACCAACCGCCTGAATCTTACCGAAGAACAAGCCAAAGGTTTCTGGCCAGTATTTAACGACTACGATGCCAAAAGAAGCGAACTTCGTAAAAGTGTAAGACAAATAACTGCCGAAAGCCGTAACTTAACTACCAGCGACGATAGAATTGCAACCAATTTGAAAGAGATACTGAATCTTAAACAAAAAGAAGTAGATTTAGAAAAAGAATATCAAGCCAAATTTTTGAAAGTACTCAATGTTCGTCAGGTTTCTGAACTTTATAAAACCGAACAGCTTTTCAATCAAATGTTGGTCAACAGACTAAGAGGTGAAAGAAAAGAACCTCCTCATACCAAAGAATAAAAGCATAGAAAAAGCCTAAAATCCTAGATTTTGGGCTTTTTCTATAAAAAACGGCTCCATATAGAATGAAGCCGTTATCCATCAATACTATTAGTAGCATCTATTACTGAGGCTGTATCAACCTAGTTCAAAGCAATAGTGAATTTCTATAAAAATTTCATAGACTCCCCTACTGTCATCCCTAGATTGTATCTATATACGCACGGGAAGAAAACGAGATGCGTACTAATAGGTTAATGAATTTTGTTGTGACAAACGCAATATGATTGATTAATAAGATAGTGATTCACCCTATGCTCTTGGGTGGCACACTGTTACTTCATGAGCTTTAGAACTAAATCAGAAGAAGTACTTCAACGAATCATTCGGAGGCGGTTTGAAAGATTCGTTTTATGACTAAAATACTAACTAACTTAACAAAGTTAAATATTTATCTTTAATTCTAAGATAAACTAGTACTTATTTTAGATGAACAACAAAATTTAGTGGGTAAGGGAATATCTTTGGCCTATCAAATAAAAAAAGGTTATTTATCGGTCAAATATTAATTTCTGTAGAGCAAATTCCATAATTTGTAGAAAAAACAACACACTATTTTCTTTTTGTAGAACGCTTATCTTTTAGTTTCATAGGTAAAGCGGTTAATTTTGCTAAAAACAACTATTAGTTACTATTGCTTTGCATATCAATTCCTTATTAAAGGAATTAATATCAATTTTGTTTAGGCTTTCTATGCTAATCATTTCAAAATTCTGAATGCGTAATACTCCTAATTGATAACAACATCTATAGCGGCATACGAAAGCGGTTTTTCGATAAACTTGTTTGCTCCTAGCTCCAATGCGATGTCTCTTGTTTTTCCTAAAGCTGTTATCATAACAATTTGAGTTTCGGGTAAAAGAGCCCGAAAAGCCGAAATATTGTCTAAGCCAAGCCCATCAGGCAAATTATTGTCTAAAAAAACCCACCGAGGCGACAGCAATGCTGCCTGTGCTAAGCCATCTCGTAATGAATGAGCCTGATAGGTTTCTATTCCCTTTTTATTGAGGTATAACTTAATCAATAGGCATGTGTCTAGCTCATCATCTATGATTAAGGCAAAGGGTTTATTTAAACAAGTCGTATTCATTGGATTTGGATTAAGAAATTCTGGCTTTTATGTGCTACACTTAGTTTGTTTTGTTACTAATTGTTTGGCTGATTTAAAGAAATAAAAAATCATGCCAGCACCGCCAAAGCTACTCAGAATTACCGAATACTCAATTTAGAGTGATTTATGTCATTTATACGTAACAAAAGATTGTTTACATCGTTTTTAAGGTATAAATTATTTGTTCAAATCTATAATTATTAATTGTTATGACTAAAAACACAAAAATAGCAATAAGCCTATTGGCTGCCGCTACCGCAGGTGCTGTAATTGGCCTTTTATTAGCCCCAGAAAAAGGAAAAGATTTAAGAAAGAAAATTAAAGACGGAACAGGTAGCCTTACCGACGACCTACTATCGGCTATTAAATCTGGAAAAGATAAATACCAAGACGTAAAAGAAGATTTACTAAGAAAAGCATAATTATCTTTTTATAACCACAAAGCCTCAATATACAAGTATATCGGGGCTTTGTTTGTTTGGTATGAAAGTAAAAAAATACTATTCCTTTGTCAAGGTAAAATAGCAATTTCAAACCAGAATTTTTTCAAGCCTTTAATCGTATCTACAAGCCCCTCAAATGACGACGGTTTTGTAATAAAACTATTAGCCCCTAATTCGTAGCAAATTTTAATATCATTTGGGGCATTAGAGGTACTCAGTACAATAATGGGTATTTTTCGTAAAAAAGCTGTACTTCTTATTTCATGAATACTTTCACGACCGTCTTTTTTGGGCATATTCAAATCCATCAAAATAAGAGATGGTAATGGATACATTATTGTATTGGCATATTCACCTTGATTTTTGAGATATTGCATCAATTCGAGTCCGTCTTGCACAAATACCAAGGGCATTTCTATTCCACACTCCTCAAAAGCAGCTTTAATTAAAAATCTGTCATCTTCATCGTCATCGGCAATCAGGATGGGTATTTTTTTCATTCTTCGTTGCGGTTAGTTGGCAAATATATCGTAAATGTTGCTCCGTGATTAGGTACACCTTCGGCTTTGATATAACCATGATGATTGGTTATTACCCGTTTACAAACGGCCAAGCCAATCCCTGTACCATCAAATTGTGTACGTGTGTGCAATCTTTGAAAAATCATAAATATTTTATCGGCATATTCCTGTTCAAAACCTATTCCATTATCGGCTATAGCGATTTCGTGATATTGTGCAAAGGACTTTATATTTGGAATATTACGAATTTGACTTCCCAAAAGTATATTGTACCGAATCGATATACTTGGGGGCATACCAGATTTATTAAATTTTAGGGCATTAGCAATTAAGTTCAAAAATAACTGATGTAATTGAAATTTCACGCCTGTTATCGTAGGTAATCTATCAAATTCTATAATAGCACTTTTTTCTAAGGTAACAATCGATAAATCCTTTAATACATCGGCCAAAACATCGTTTAATGACACTTGTTCTTGCTGTTGGGTATTGGTATTGACAAGCCGAGAAAACGCCAATAAATCGTTGATTAAATTTTGTAACCTTTCCGACGATTTAGCTATTTTTTGTAAAGTCTGTTTTCCATCTTCGTTCAATGTGTCTCTTTGACGCAACAATAGCATATCGCTAAATGCCCTTATCTTGCGTAAAGGCTCTTGCATATCATGCGAGGCCACATAGGCAAACTGCTCTAGTTCCGAGTTAGAACGCTTTAATTCTTCAATCGTATTTTCTAGTTCGGTTTGAAAAGAAATTCTTTTTTTGAGTTCTGTAAAAACCAAACCAAAGCTTAGTATCAATAAAATTGCTGAAAAAGAAGCCAACATCGTCATTTTATTACTCATTTGGCTATCTGTTTGGCTTTTTTTAATAGCCTTTACCGACAAAACTTGCCGCTGATAAGCCTGAAAACGCCCCAATACCGAATAAATATAGTTAGATTGCTGATAGCCTTTCTCAAATATCAGAGAATCAACGACCTCTCCTTTTTCTATTTTATGAATATTAATATACATCAAATTCATTTTGCGGCGAATACTCCTTTTTAGTGTATCCAATCGTTTAAACTGAATTGGGTTATCTATAACCATGTTGGGAAGCGACGCAAAGCTTCTGTTGAGTTGCTCTTTTCCCGATAAAAAATGAGCTAAATAGGTTTTACTCTTCGTTAGTAAATAGCCTCGCTGGCTAGCTTCCAAATCTTTGACGGTAGCCCACAGGCGATCACTAGTATGTAATACCTCATGAATCTGCTCGACAGACTGTGCATATTCTAAAGAAGCTTTTACTTCTTGATAGGCCGAAAATGAAAGTAACCCTAATAAAAGAATACTTACAGTAAATGATATGACAACACTACGAAGTGACTTATACATGAATCTCGAACAATTGTAGCATATTCTCTACACTTTGTAGATTTTTTTCTATGCTCCGATAAATACATTATTAAAACCCATTGGCTACACAAAAGTAATAGCTTTATTCCTTATTAGCGAATTCATTAATTTTCAATTAGTTATACAAACCACAAGGTGTAAATACTACTTTTTTTCTTCTAAAAGAAGAAACGGTGCTTTATTTGATAATACTATTTTGGCTATACACAACACTACCTAAATCTATGATAAACCTAACACTACAATCTAAACAAACGCTCAGGATTTTGCCAAGTCAAATCCAGTGGCTTAATTTTTTACAATTATCAACTATCGAACTCGAAGCCAAAGTTCAGCAAGAGCTTGAAGAGAATCCTTTGCTCGATATTGCCGACTCTTTTACCGAAACCTCTACAGACACGCTCCCCAATACCTCTGAACCAATCAAAGAATATATGGATTGGGATGAGTTTAGGCATGACGATATTACTGATTATAAAACCGAAATAGACCATCTTCCTACTCATTGTGCTGTCTCAAACCTACCCGTTAGGCAAGAGTCTAGCTGGTACGATGGGCTTATTGAACAGTTATCGCACCTTAGTATTAGTAAACGCCAAGTTGTAATTAGTGAATATATTATTGGCTCGCTCGATACCAATGGGTTTTGTGCTTACAATATTGAAGAGCTCACCGACGATATTTCATTTGCCAACAACTTATTTGTTACAACCCAAGAGGTAGAAGAATGCCTCGCTATTGTGCAGCAATTAGAGCCCAAAGGACTGGCTTGCTATAACTTACAAGCTTATCTACTTTTTCAATTACAGCAAAAAGTACTTATCGACGACTCCTTGCGGCTAGCAATCAAAATTGTAAGCCAGCATTTAGACGACCTCGCCAATCATAATTACGAACGTATTATGAAATATTGCCATATTGGCGAGTCGCAACTCAAATATATTATTCCTCAAATTTTGTCACTAAAAACCCAACCGCTTCATTGCCAAGACACCAATATATGGGACACCAAAGCCACTATTATTCCTGATTATATATTAAGTTATGAAAACGAAGCTATCGAAATCCACCTTAACACCACCAAAATACCTCCGCTCAAAATCAATAAGAGCTATTTGGATAGTTTTGCCCGACAAACCGACAAATCTACTCAGCAATTTATTCAAGCTAAAGTAGCCTCGGCCAATTGGCTGATTGAGGCTATCCAACAGCGCGAAAGTACCATGCTCAAAATGATTCAAGCTCTGGTAGAATTTCAGAAGGATTATTTTATGTCTGGCGATATTGCTCAGTTAAAACCGATGATATTGAAAGATATTGCCCAGTGTATCAATATGGATATTTCGACGGTATCGAGGGTTACCAGTGGCAAGTATATCCAAACGCCTTTTGGTATTATTCACCTCAAAAGCCTCTTTTCTGAAGGAATCAAAACCAATGGCGGGCATGAAGTATCCAACAAGCAAATCCAAGAATTTATCGCTCACCTTATCGACAAAGAAGATAAAAACTATCCTTTGAGCGACTCACAATTGGTAGCAAAACTTACTGAAAAAGGCTTTTTTATAGCACGCCGTACCGTAGCAAAATACCGAGACCACCTTGCCATTCAGGCTGCACCGCTACGTAGAAAACTATAATTTGTATATATTGATTTTGCATCAAGGCATTTGGTTTGTCAAACAAGACAGCTCTTTTTATGTATCTCAAATAGCTTTCCAATAATAATATACCCAAAATACACTTATTTATTCCATGAATTTATAGCCACAAAGTATATCTTATATCATTTTCTCTGCATAACTTCACTATAAATTCTATAACATAGAGTTCTAAAACATTATTAGTATTAATTTTCGATAAACAAAGCTGCCTCTTTCCAAAACTTGTGGCTTGTTTGATTTTTCAACATATATAATCACTATAAAAGAAATATCCAATGACCAACCATCAATCACTATCAAAATTAAGGT
The DNA here is from genome assembly GCF_000427405.1 of Flectobacillus major DSM 103. Taxonomy (NCBI): domain Bacteria; kingdom Pseudomonadati; phylum Bacteroidota; class Cytophagia; order Cytophagales; family Flectobacillaceae; genus Flectobacillus; species Flectobacillus major. The sequence goes on along the minus strand of NZ_KE386491.1, from coordinate 1,046,267 downwards.
ATAATGCAGAAAATTCTTGTCATAGATGATGATACAGATATTTGTCTATTATTGAGGCGTTTTCTCTCAAAAAATGGATACGAAGTAGCAATTGCTAAAAATGGAAACGGAGGGCTTGCACTTTTAGAAGAATTTAATCCTGACTTGGTTATGACCGACTTCCGTTTGGGAGACATGACAGGCGAGTCTATTTTGCATAGCATCAAGGAAAAATACCCTTATTTACCAGTGATTATTATTACGGGGTACTCAGATATCCGAACAGCCGTTAATGTAATGAAACTGGGGGCTATTGATTATATTACTAAACCGCTTTTTCCTGATGAAATTTTAATAACTATTCAAAATGCTCTTAAAAAAGAAATACCTCTAGCTACCAACCAAATACCCAATAACGTTTCGGTAAAACAAAATACCTTCCTAAAAACTCTTGGCAAAGAAGAGCATATCTTTGGCAATGGGATAGAATCGGCTACGCTTTTTCGTCAGCTCGACCTCGTTGCTCCTACCAACTACAGTGTTATTATTTATGGAGAGAGCGGCTCGGGGAAAGAATCTATTGCCCAAGAAATTCATTTGCGTAGCAAACGAGCCAAAGGGCCTTTTATCGCTATGGACTGCGGTGCTATTTCGAAGGAATTGGCAGGAAGCGAAATGTTTGGCCACGAAAAAGGGGCTTTTACAGGAGCTATCAATCAAAAAATTGGGCATTTTGAAATGGCAAACGGTGGTACACTTTTTTTGGACGAAGTGGCCAACTTGCCCTACGATGTTCAGGTGGCATTGTTGAGGGTTGTTCAAGAGCGAAAACTTCGTAGAATTGGCGGAACAAAAGAAATCCTTGTCGATGTAAGAATTATTGTGGCATCGAACGAAAGGCTTTTGGATTCTTGCAAAAAAGGAAAATTTAGAGAAGACCTATATCACCGATTCAACGAATTTAGTATAGATGTACCTCCCTTACGCAACCGCAAAGCCGATATTATGGAATATGCCTTTTTCTTTTTGGCCAAAACCAACGAAGAACTAGACAAACAGGTAAAAGGATTTGCACCAGAAGTAGAAGAAGTTTTTAATTCTTATTCGTGGCCGGGCAATCTTCGTGAAATGAGAAATGTAATAAAACGAGCTACCCTACTTTCTGAAAAAGATACCATAGAAGCCCATTCGTTGCCTTTTGAAATAATGAATCATCGCAAACTATTGATTTTTGACAATACGTCCGTTGTAGACACAGCACCACCAGAACAAATACTCCGAAATACTCCCCTTTCCGAGCATTCGCTCAGCCTAAAGTCGGTAGCCTCAGATGCCGAATACGAAACGATTGTTCAGGTACTCAAGCAAGTGAATTACAACAAAAGTAAGGCTGCCCGTTTATTAGGAATAGACCGAAAAACACTTTATAATAAAATGAGTAATTATAATATGTAATCAATTGGACAATGCCTTTGTATCAACGCAATCATATTCCGCTAGAGCGATTTATACAACTTATCCCCGACCTTGTATATATCCAAGAATTTCCTTCTAAAAAAATCATTTTCATCAATCGTCGTTTTACCGATATTCTCGGATACGACAAAGACGATTTGATTCAAAATGATTTTTCATTAGACTTCGCTATCGAAAGGGCAGACATGTCTTTTTCGCTAGAAAAGATAGAGGAACTTCTCCATTTTCCTGAAATGACACAAATGCTAGAGTTTAATGTGTCGCTCAAGCACAAAAATGGAACGTGTGTTTTGCTCAGACACAGAAGTATGATACTAAAAAGCGAAAAACCCGATACTGTTTGCGAAATACTCAATATTGCCGAAGATATTACCTTACTTCAAAAAACCAACGACTTGGCTATTCAGCAAAAAAATCAACTTATTGAAGCCGAAAAAATCTTTAAATATGGTAGTTGGGAATTACTAAAAGACGCTCAGTTCGTTACATGGTCCGATGGGCTTTTTGAGGTTTTTGGCTATGACAAAAATGATTTTGAAAACAACAATATGGAATATGGGTTTTACCAAAAACATATTCCTCTTCACGAGCGGCCTCAAGTTATTGAGTTATCGCTTGAGGCTGTTGCCAAAAAAAAGAGCTTTTACGAATTTGAGCATTCTATTATTGATGGCAAGGGGGTACTCAAGCATATTGCCGTTAAAGGCAAATGCTATGTCGATAGTGAAGGTAATTTGTTGAAAGTACTAGGTACATCGGCCGACATTACGCAACTAAAAAAATACGAAAATGAGCTACAACAAAAGGTCGAAGCCCTTTTTCAATCAAATCAAGACCTTGAAATATTTGCTTATACGGCTTCGCACGATTTGCAAGAACCTTTGCGGAAAATTACGGCTTTTGGCGAACGCCTACTAGCAAGATGTGCCAACGACCTGAACGACGATGGGAAATTTTATATCAACCGTATTGTAGAAGCTACCAACCGTATGAAACTATTGATCGACAACCTATTGTCGTATTCTCGTGTTTCAAGGCAACCCATTGAGGCTTTTTCTCATGTCAATCTCAATCAAGTTATCAACCATGTACTAAGCGACTTAGAAATTGTTATTGCCCAAAAGCAGGCTATGATTCGGGTTGAGGCATTGCCTACTATTCAGGGTATTGTGATGTCGGTACACCAGCTTTTTCAAAATCTCATTGCCAACTCTTTAAAATTCACCCAAGAATCAATAATTCCTGTAATTGAAATTAAAGCCCAAAAAGTACCACTCGAAGAAGCCGTTACACTCAACCTTCATTCGCAAAAAGTATACTGGAAAATCACATTACAAGACAATGGTATTGGGTTTGAAGAAGAATTTGAAGAACAAATTTTTGGTTTATTCCAACGTATTCATGGCAATACCGCATTTGAAGGTACAGGATTGGGCTTATCTATTTGTAAACGAATTGTCGAAAATCATCAAGGTATTATCCAGGCCCAAGGGAAAGTCAATCAAGGAGCTATATTTAGTATTTACTTGCCTGAAAACTAAATATTAAATCCAATAACCGCCAAACACCTTTTCAAAAATATAGCTTTTAAGAATTTTGCTTGCGATGTTTACAACATAATATTGCTAAATCTTATTTTTCTAATGATTCAAATTTCGCCTATCAAAATATTATTGGTCGATGACGACGAAGATGACTACTTCTTAACAAGTGATTATCTGAAACAAATTCAAGGAGTTGATTTCCGTATTTCTTGGGCAGAGTCTTTTCAAAGAGCCGTAGAATGCTTGTTATCGGAAACTTTTGATATTTGCTTCTTTGATTTCCGACTAGGTGCCAAAACAGGCATAGATTTGCTGAAGGTAGCTAACCAACAAGGTATTCAGATACCTATGGTAATGCTTACAGGCAACGGCTACAAAAAAGTAGACGAAGAAGCCATGCGATTAGGAGCAGTAGATTATTTGATAAAAAGCGAACTTGATGCCGAAAAACTGGAGCGTTGTATTCGTTATTCTTTAGAAAGAGCCTCTACTATCAAAAAACTTCGGGAAAGTGAAGAACACTACAAGAGTATCTTTACCCAAATCAGACAAGCTATTTTACTGACTCGCCCCATCGACGGTCGTATCATTTATTTTAATGCAGCGGTATCTGAACTGTTAGGCTATTCAGGCGATGAACTCCGACAAATGAAAACACCCGCCATATTTGAAAATGCAGAAAAACGCCAAGAATTTGCCCGAAAACTTAATGAACAAGGTTTTTTAGATAAATATGAAACGGATATTTTTACCAAAAATGGAGAAAAAAAACTGTGTCAGATAGATGCTCATAAACGCATAGATAGCAAAGGAGAAGAATATTTTGTAGGAATTATCCACGATATTACCGCTATCAGAAAAGCAGAAAAAGAAGCTTTGACGGCCGAAAAAATGGCAACGGCAGGTAGATTGGTTCGTACCCTTGCCCACGAGGTCAGAAATCCACTAACCAATATCAATCTATCTATCGAACAAATGCAGTCGGTCATAGACGACAGCGAGCTGAGTATTTTTTTAGATATTATTCGCCGAAATAGCAACCGTATCAACGATTTGATTTCGGAATTGCTCAACTCCTATCGCCAGTCGGACGTAACGTTGTCGAAAATAGCAGCAATACCAATGTTAGAAGAATGCCTGGCTCAGGCATTAGACAGAATCAACCTTAAAAATATTCTACTTATCAGGCGTTTTCATGCCAATCCTGTATTGGAGCTAGACATAGAAAAAATCAAAATTGCTATTCTTAATATCATCATCAATGCTATCGAAGCCATGGAAGCCTACAAGGGTATTTTGATCATAGAAACCTCTGAAAAGGAAGGAAACCTTATGCTTAGTATTGAAGACAACGGCTCAGGAATTAGTCCCGAATACTTAGGGCGTTTATTTGAGCCTTATTTTACTTCAAAAAACAATGGAATTGGTCTTGGGCTTTCGTTTACACATACCATTATTCAGTCGCACAAAGGTTCTATCGATGTAGAATCAGAAGATGGAATAGGCAGTAAATTTACTATTTTTTTACCGATAAGTAGTTGAGAGATATTGGGTTAAAGTAGATTTGGCAGAACAATATTGCGATAACCAACTTACTGAAATTTTATATCAGCAGTGTAAACATCACCCATCAAGTTTCGCATACAATTCTGTTATATTTATTTCATTGATTACTAAACACTTATCTAGTTGATTTTAACTTTTCTAAGCTGGCATAGTTTTTTTGTTATTGATAATAAAGGTATCTAACAAGCCTTTCTAGAACTTACCTTATCTTTTATATTCCTAAATACCCTACCACTTCTGTAATACTGTTGGTTTAGCTTCCATTTGGAGTCAGCTTGTTGATGTCAATACAGCAAGAAGATATTGCACTAGTATTAAATAAAATAGAAAAAGGTGAGAATGATTATCCTCACCTTTCTGAACTATACCTAACCACTATTATATTTGATAAATAGTGTTAAATTTTCGTGCCAAGTCCTTAATCCTAGTGTCTGGCTATAAAAAGTAGACAAAAATCCACAATCTATGTAGAAATACTTCTACAGTTCTATACCCATTATTGGGTATTATTGAATCAAAACACCTTGTTTTTGATAATCGAGCAATTGATTTTCTGGGATTTTATTATCGGTTAGCATTACGTCCAATTCTTTGAAAGGACAAACCACATAATTCTCAGCAGTATTCACTTTGTCGGCTGTTACCAGAGCCACAACTTTCTGAGAAATCTCAACCATTTTCCTTTTCACTTGGTTTTCGTCCCAATCCTGAATAGTTACGCCTATTTGATGATGAATCGCACATACTCCTATCATACAAATATCAGCCCTAATTTTTTGTAGCATTTCTACCACTTCTACCCCATAAGTATTTTGGGCATCTTTGAATACACGCCCACCCAAAAAGAAAAGCTGAATATGCTGATGCTCGCACAAAATTTGGGCTATCGACAAGCTATTAGTAAACACTGTAGCCTTCAAATCGGGCGACATCAGTTTGGCCACTTCCATATTGGTCGAGCCGTTGTCTAACAATATCACCTGATTATCTTCAAAAAAAACCTGTGCCTTTTGTGCCAAAACCAGTTTTTCTTCGTGTGCAATATGAATCCGTTCCTTGAGTTTGTACGAATGTGGAGCTTTGGGTACAGCCCCGCCATGTACCTTTCTTAGCAAACCATTTTCAGCCAATTCGTTCAAGTCTCGTCTGATGGTATCGTCCGAAACATTGAGTATTTCAGACAACTCCACCGACGATACCCGCTGATTGGTTTCTAACATTTTCAAAATAATCTGAAGTCGTTCTTCCCTTAACATTCTTTCGGTTTATTACGGTTTTATGCAACAAATTTATGTATTTTATTTTGATTTATGCTTTTTTATTCGGAAAATTGCATGAAACATTTAGCAATATAGGTTTATGAAAATAGAACATTTAGCCCTATGGACTACCGATCTGGAGGCAACAAAAGCCTTTTATATCCAATATTTTGGAGCAAAATCTAATGAGAAATATCGTAATCCTACTACCTTATTTGAATCATATTTCCTGAGCTTCGATACTGGAGCAAGACTAGAAATCATGCAAAAACCGCATATTCCGGCCAATCAGAACGATGTATATACCCAACATATTGGCCTTAATCACTTGGCATTTTCGGTAGGTAGCCCAGAAGCCGTAGATACCCTAACCGAGCAACTTCGAGCCGATGGCTTTGATATTATTGGCGAGCCTCGTACTACAGGCGATGGGTATTATGAAAGTGTAGTTTTGGATAATGAAAAAAACCGAATAGAAATCACAGCATAAAAGCTTTTATAATAAACCGAAAGTCATTGTGGGTTTTTCGGTAGAAGCTTAATCAAAGGATAATATCCTTTTCACACTAGAATTTTATTTTTGTAGAAACAGCGTAACAACCTAATTAACCCCTTCGATGATGAAACGCATTGCAATTGACATGGACGATGTACTGGCCGATACTACCCTCAAAATAATAGCCGAAACAAACAAAAGATTAGGTACGGCTTATACCAAAGAAGCTATCTCAAACCCCGAAATCGCAAAAGAATTTTATCAGCAGTATTACCCACTAAGAAATTTTTTGTGGGAAAAAGGCTTTTTCCGTGACCTTCCTGTATTTGATGATGCTATTGATGTTGTCAAAAAGCTACAAGAGCAATACGAAATCTTTATTGTGTCGGCAGCAACAGAGTTTCCTAACTCACTTGCCGAAAAATTAGAATGGTTAGAAGAACATTTCCCTTTTATTGGTTGGACACATACGGTATTTTGCGGTCATAAATACATGATTAAAGCCGATTATTTGATTGATGACCATGAAAAAAACTTAGTAAAATTTGAAGGGAAAGGATTATTATTCGATGCACCGCACAATGGCCATCTTCAAGAATATACCCGCGTGTATTCGTGGAAAGAAGTAGAAGGTTTGCTACTGCCCGAAGGTACAAATGTATAGCCCCCTATTCATTAAAGGGCGGTTATCTCTTTTCAACAACCACTTTTATAGATATTTATTACTTGATGTCATCTAAAATTTATGGAATTATCAATACAATCCAATTATGCTCGTCTGGCACGTTTGGCTACCAATGCACTATTTTTTCTTTCGGGGGTTAGTTTTTCTAGTTGGGCGTCACGCATTCCCGATGTCAAAGAAAAACTAGCCTTGGGCGATGCCGCCTTAGGGAGTGTTCTTTTTGCCATGCCCATTGGTAGCTTGTCGGCTTTGCCAGTAGCAGGTATTGTAATCAACTACTATGGAAGTCGCCGTATTACAGTATTAGCGGCTATTATTTATTTGTTTTCCATGCCATTTTTGGGACTAGCCAATTCACCTTGGCAATTGGCAATTGCTCTTTTTGCTTTTGGTTTTGGTGGCGACTTGCTCAATATTTCGATGAATGTACAGGCAGTTAATGTCGAAAAAATCATCAAGAAAACCATCATGTCGTCTTTTCATGCTGTTTTTAGTGTTGGTTTTATGATTGGGGCGGCACTTGGAGGTGTTATTGCTTCACAACAAATTAGTACTTTTGCACATCTTACCACTGTTGGAATCTTAGATATTGTCGTAGCCTTATTGGTATATCAGTTTTTAATAGTACAAGACCACAAATCTGACGAAGCACAACCACTTTTTGCTATGCCCGACAAATCGCTAATGTTGCTTGGTATTATCTGCTTTTGTGGTATGCTTTGCGAAGGAGCTATGGCCGACTGGAGTGTATTGTATTATAAACAAGTACTCAATAATCCAAAAGGATATGCTACAGCAGGTTTTACGGCCTTTTCTATTACCATGGTGATAGGCAGAATTATTGGCGACAAAACGGTTGCTTTCTGGGGTTTACGCAAAACCTTACTTTTCAATTGTATTTTGGTAGTCATTGGTATGAGCCTAGCGTTGGTATTACCTTTACCTTGGCTAATTATCGTAGGATTTGGCATTACGGGTTTAGGACTCTCGACTATTGTACCTTTAATTTATAGCGAAGCGGGACATTCCAAAACCATGTCGGCAGGCGTTGCCTTGGCAGCCATTTCTACGGTAGGGATTTTGGGCTTCATGATTGGCCCAGTTATGATTGGTTATATTGCAGAATTTACATCGCTCAAAATAGCCCTTGCAACCCTTGTGGCATTGGGAGGATTAGGGGCATTGTTAAGTACAAAAATCAAATAAAATGGAGGGACTAAAACGAGTTGCTGTAATTTGTGTATTGAGAAACGGCTCAAATTTTTTGTTATTAAAGCGATTTAATGAACCTAACAAAGATACCTACGTACCTGTTGGGGGAAAAGTTGACCCTTTTGAAAACCCCTATCAAGCAGCTATTCGAGAAGTACGAGAAGAGGCTGGTATTCAACTAGATAGTATGCGATTCTGTGGGACATTGGTAGAGACATCGCCTGTAAAATACAACTGGATGAGCTTTATTTATGAGGCATCTATCGACATCATTCCGCCTCCCGATTGTAACGAAGGAATTTTGGAATGGCATAATTTTCAAAATATCAATAGCTTTCCAACACCCAAAACTGATTTCTTTATTTATCAATATATTTTAGATAAAAAGCCTTTTGCCTTCAATGCCAACTATGACAACCATCTGGTACTGTTAGATATGACCGAAGAAATTGAAAATATCAAAGTGGTATAACAAACATGAATGATTCTGAAATTTAACATGAAAACAGAAGTCATTCCGAATTTTTAGAACAAACAAGGCGGTCGAAAAACGAATTTCGACCGCCTTGTTTGATTAATAGTTAATAAATACCTTATCGTTGCACCGCACCCTATTAGATAAAAAAGCACGATGGCCTACCTTCTTACTCCCAATAAATACTAACAAGAGGTCTCTATTGTAAATTACCCCAAAATTAGGGATGACTCATGTTTGTTAGTCTTTCGAGCTATTGGTAAATAACTCATCAGTATGAAAATCGTATCTGAATATAGGGTCTACTTCTGAGCAAGCTTCAATATTCAAGATTTCTTTGATAAGTCCAGTATGCAAATCAAATACCCAACCGTGTAAATGTGGCATCTGGAAGTTTTTCCAAGCACGTTGTACAATGGTTGTTTTAGCCAAGTTTTTTACTTGTTCTTCTACATTTAGCTCAACCAATCGGTTAAAACGCAACTTTTCGTCCGAAATATTCTTGATTTCATAATTATGCTTATCATAAACTTCTTTAATATTTCGCAACCATTTATTAATCAAGCCAAAGTCTTGATTACCCATAGCGGCCTTTACCCCTCCACAATTATAGTGTCCACACACAATAACGTGTTTTACCTTCAATACCTCAACAGCATATTGCAAAACCGAAAGTAAGTTCATGTCGGTATGAACCACCATATTGGCTACATTTCTATGCACAAACACATCGCCAGGCTGTGTATTAGTAATTTCTTCTGCTGGCACTCTACTATCGGCACAACCAATCCATAAAAACTCAGGCTTTTGGTCTTTTGATAATCTATCAAAATAGGTTTCATCTTGAGATAGACGTTCAGCCGCCCAAGCCTTATTGGCCAACAACAATTTTCTGTAATCTTTCATATTAATTTCAAGTGATTTATTTAATGACTCAATGACTCTGACTGAGGGTAATATTCGTTTATATCACCCTGGATTCTTCGTTTTACTTTTTTAAACTCTACTTCTATGTTGCGTCGATGAGCCGAATTTTTAAAATCGAATAATAAATTATAAATATCGTGGTCAATAAAATGGGCTCTTGTTCCATCAATAAACACCTCATCGCCTTCTTTCAAATCCATCAAAATTTGTTTTATTCTTGGTTTGTTCAAAAACGAAACATCTTTATTGAACTTCACCAACACGTGGTTTCCTTCGCGAACAACAGAAATAACCGACCTAAAGTTGGTGAATACCACAAATAATAGTCCTACAAAAGTACCTACAAAAATGCCAAAAAGTAAATCTTTGAAGACAATTACCAAAATTGTAATAGCAAAAGGTATGTATTGATCAAAACCCTCTTTGTATACTTTTTTAAATACCAAAGGATGAGCCAGTTTGTAACCAACCATCAATAAAATAGCAGATAAAGCCGACAAAGGGATTTTATTGAGTAATGTCGGAATCAATAATACCGACCCCAACAACAATAACCCATGCACCAACGACGACATTCTGGTTTTACCGCCTGCATATACGTTGGCAGAAGTTCGGACAACCACAGATGTAACAGGCAAACCACCAATCAGCCCCGACACAATATTACCAACCCCCTGAGCAACAAGCTCTTTGTCAGAAGATGACTGACGTTTATAAGGGTCAATAGAATCGGCAGCTTCAAGGTTGAGAAGGGTTTCTAAGCTTGCTACAATAGCTAATGTAAAAGCTACGGTATATATTTTGGGGTTGGTCAGAAACGAGAAATCTGGAAAAGATAGTGCTGCTAGAAGATCGGCAGTACCTTTCATTTTGGGCATACTCACCATGTGAACAGGCGAGTTGCCTAGATAATGAGTAGGGAAATATACGCCATAGATTTCGTTGATGACGACTCCCAAAATAACCGCTACCAACGACGCTGGGATCATCGCAAAAATGCCTCCTTTCCTTTTGGCAGCTTTTTCCCAAAAAATAAGTAATAACAAACAGCTTACCGAAATCACCACTGCTCCATAATTAAAATCAATCACCGAGCGAATCAATTCGGTAATGGTATTTTGGTGGTCGGCCACTTGCTCAAATTCAAATTCGCCTTCGTAGTCTTGGTCATCGCCCAAAGCGTGAGGAATTTGTTTCAGAATAATCACAAGGCCAATAGCCACAAGCATACCTCGGATTACACTTTCGGGAAAGTAGGAACTAAACTTCCCAGCCTTGACAACACCCAGTACAATCTGGATAATACCTGCCAATACCACTGCTACCAAAAAGCCTTGAAACGAGCCTAATTCATGAATAGCCGTAGCCACAATAACAGTTAAGCCAGCAGCAGGGCCACTCACCGATATTTCAGAACCCGAAAGTATCGAAACGAGTATGCCAGCAACAATACCTGCCAAAATTCCAGAAAATAAAGGAGCACCCGAGGCTAAAGCAATACCCAAGCATAAGGGAAGGGCAACTAAAAAAACAGAAAGACCAGACTTCCAGTCGCTTTGAAGCAAAGCGGTTTTGTAATAACGTAACGTATTTGACATAGTTTGATGTTGGTTTATTATGTATTTTCTCTGAGCCTATATTTAGACTCAAAACAAACAATCATCAAACATATATCATTTTTATTTTTGTAAAGAAAATTTTAACAGTTTTTTTGATAAAAAAATATATACGATATTTATTAACAAAGGAATATTTGTACTTTATTAATATTTTTTTATTAAAGTATTATTTTTTTAAGGGTTCTGAAATGGTGGGCGTAAGCTGAGTCGTACTGGTAGATTTGGGGAGTTGTTTGCTTCTGCGGATAAGCTTTCTTTTCAATCGGGCAATTTCTTTATCTGATTCTAGTTTGCTGGCGAGGGTCGAATCCTGTTTTATCAGTGCTTCTCGAAGATTTTCGATAACGATATTTCGTTCTTTCCATTGATACCAATTGGTAATCAAAGAACCTACACAACACAAACTTATTATGCCAACAAACCAATATAGTTTAGATACATTTGTTTTATTATCTTTTACTTTGGTATCCTTATGTTCTATTATAATCATATTACTCGTTTTTGATGTGCTCAAGAGCAGTTGAAAACATACATTGCTTGCCAAAACAATGTCAATAATTCATTTCCTTGATAAGCTAGTCCAACTTCGTCCTATTTTGCTATAAGCCTTTTAATCAGACCATTACCTCAAATAATATATCAATAAGGCTACTGCTATTATTTGTTAGGCAAAAATTCGGTACAATTATGGTTAAAAATAGCTTTTTCTGTAAATAATTGCAAAAGTCTGCACTGAACTTTGTTCTTTTTGTGCTAATGAACAGCCCTATGATATACTACAAAACTAGCAGAGCATTCAAAAAAAAGTTTCTGTGGCTAAATAATAACCACAGAAACCAAACACCTTAAACACCTATATCAATATTTTGTATGTCAGTCAAATTCAATGCTTAAAGTAACAAAGAAATGGTTAAGATTGAATGAAGAAAAAATTAAAATCTAGTTAACTTCTATAATTTTTTCTTCAAAAAATTGTACTTTAAATACAGTCCTTTCTAAATTAGACTCTTCTATAAACAAATCGCCTTTGTGAATTTTGATAATGCGTTCGGCAAGCGGCAAGCCAATCCCATAGCCTCGTGTGTCTGCTGTTTTTTTAGAGCGAAAAAATGGCAAAAAAATCAACTTTTGGTCTTTTGCATCAATAACAGCCCCTTTATTGATAAACTGCAAGAATAAGCCCTTGTCATAACCGATATTGATATTTACGGTATGGGTTTCAGAAAACTTACAACCATTTTCCATCAAATTGGTGAAGGCAACCTTTAGCAGTTGCGAATTGCCCAAAATACTCAATTGCTCATCGGAGTCGATATTCTCTGAAAATTCAATTGAAATATTATAGCTTTTATGCACCTTCAATAAAAAGGTTCGGGCTTCCCAAATAATATCATCAATCCGTAAGCTAGTAAAACGGTTAGGTAGGCTGTCGTCGCTTAGTTTAGTCAATTCCAATAAGGTATTGGTCAACAAGTTCAAATCTTTGACATCTTGCAATACCGAAACCATCGTTTCTTGATATTCTTCTTCAGACCGCCGATTGAGCAACGATACACTCAGTTGGGATATAATTTTGGTGAGTGGGTTTTTCAACTCATGGCTTACATTAGAAATAAATACCTGTTGGTGCTGAAAGGCCTCCTCTACCCGTGTAAGTAGGTTATTGAAGGTAAAAGTTAGCTGTCCTATTTCATCTTTCACATTCCTGATTTTCAGTCGCTTATTAAGATTATTAGGGTAAATATCATTCATTTCGTTGATAACCTCGGCAATTGGTAACAAAGCCCTTCGGGCAAAAATCCAACCAAATACAGCCGAAGCCAAGACAATAAGCATATAAAGCGAAATCAAAATTCGTTGTAAATCTCGGAGGGTATCCAGGCCATGCAAATCTACCCCGCCCGCCAATACCAACAACCGATTATATTTGTCATAGTACGGAATCCCCAGAATTTGAATCTCTTTGTAGGTAGTAGTTGCTGTTCCTTCAAGCCGAACATCATTAAGAAATCGTCTACTGATGACAAACTTCACGGTGTCGTTATTGGTATAAATTTCTTCGTTTTTGTAATTATAAATAGAAATTTTCTCTTTGTACAATACATCTTTATTGGTTTTCTCGATAACCTTCAACAACTTCGAGTCGATTTGGTCTACTTTCACCAGCAATTCGGCTGTAGTAATGGCCTTGGATTTGAGCCGAGAATAAAACCGAGTTTCGATATAAGAATGGGTAAAATAATAAATCCCTAAAAATGACAATAGCACTATTAGGGAAACAAGCAATGTGAATTGTAAGGTTAGTTTTAAGCGAATCCGCATAGGGTTCTTCTATTAGATTTATTCAGATTTCAATACATATCCCATGCCATATACATTATGAATGAGTTTTTGGGTAAAATCTTTATCGACTTTTTTTCTTAACAAATTGATATATACTTCTATTACATTAGTACCTGTGTCAAAACTTACGTCCCATACCTTTTCGGCAATTTCTACTTTAGAAAGTACCTTTCCCTGATTACGAAGCAGCATTTCTAACAATTCAAATTCTTTGGCCGTCAACGGGATTTTTGTACCCGAGCGAGTTACCGTTTTGGCATCGAGGTTCATTTCTAAATCGGCAAAATTTAAGGTATTTTTGTGCAAATTCACTCCCGTACTTCTCCGAGACAAAGCCCTAATACGTGCTACTAATTCGACAAACTCAAAAGGTTTTACTAGATAATCGTCGGCACCAGCATCAAAGCCAATTACTTTATCCTGCAAATCACCCAAAGCCGTAAGCATCAAAATTGGAGTTGAAATACCTTCTTTTCTCAGCTCTTTGCATAGTTCAATTCCGTTTATACCTGGCATAATAATATCAGACACAATCACATCATAGGTGTTTTTTTTGGCCAAGTGTTTTCCTATTAGGCCATCGTAGCAAAAATCTACTTCAAAGCCCGATTCGCCTAGGCCTTTGCTAAGAGATTGTACTGTTTTTGCTTCGTCTTCGATGAGTAATAACTTCATATTTCAAAAATTGGGATTATGTTACTTCAAAACTAAACAAAAAAAACGAGACATTGTATCCAAATACCGACTAAGAATAAGGTAACAAAACAAAATTGGGTTGACGAATATCGCCAACCCAATAGATATAATAAACCACATACAAACTAAATTATTGCTATAATCAGTTTTCTACATTAATTAAAGTACACTTGGTATTGCACTAAAATACCAGCTTTGCGGGCGGTGCTGTGCCATTCGCTATTGGCATCAGCCGTATAAATCGGTCGATTTTGGTAAGCAAGCGTCAGCTTTGACGTATGCCCTGCCAACAACCAGTTGACACCAATGTCATAATAAGCCATTGGATCGGCTAGGCGTTCGTAGTTAGCATATTGCATGCTCACATAAGGCATAAAAGTGCCCCCCGATTTACCTAATAAATTATCCGCCATTTTGTACCCTATTTGTCCATAAACAATTTGTCCTGTACCGTACATTGGAAAATTGTTTCCTGCCCCATTTACTACACTTGGCATATTGTTACCGTTGGCAGGGTTCATTGGACCACTTTCTCGAATATAATTTTTACCAAAATCATAATCCGAATATGCTAAATAAGCACTAATTGCTGTACCTTTTTCTCGATCGATAGGTGCATCATAAAAGGCATCAACAGACATTAATCGCATGGCGGTTTTGATTGTGTCTTTGCCATTATCGCCCAATCGCCACATGGCATCTGGCTGATAAATAAAGCCTGCTCCTATATTAAAAACCTTCTTTTTGCCCAAATAGGTTCCTACATTATAAGGCAATAAGTTAGATTCTTGATCCAAAAACTGATACTGCACATATCCTTGCGTTTGAAATTTTGCTGGCGACAAGGCAAAATTAGCATTTGTTTTGGAGATTGTATTGCTTGCGTTATAAGCTGTCGATTTCTGAAACGACATAGGGTCGGTTAAGGCAAATCGATAATCTACTTTTCCTAATTTACCCTTGGCATATACACTCAGCTTACGCAAAAATTGGTCGGTTACATCGTTGGTAGCTTGTTGGTACAAAGGGGCATCTATACCCATAATTCCACCTACTGCAGGCGACGAAAAGCGTGCCAAACCACTCCATGCTGTTAAACCTGTACCAAGCGAAAGCTTATTCTTTACTACAGCATATTCACCCAAAGCATCATGTATAAAAAAACCGGTCTTTCTATCTGACAAATAATTGAAATTATTCTGTCCAAACTGTGTATAAACAAAAACCCTATCGGTCAATTGTCCAAACATCTGTATTCTAAATCTTCTGATACCAATATCGGTAGTCGACGATTTACTAAATCCATTTACGGTAGTGCCAGGGTTACTTTCGTTGTATCGCAACCACACTTGCGTATTCAATGTAAACTTTAAATAACGAGAACCATCCTCATTAATATAAAACTTTCCGTCTTTCAACACTTGGGAATAGCCCGCTACAGACATAGCAAGAGCTACCATGAGAAAAAGTACTTTTTTCATGTGTATTTTCTAGGTTGTTAAATCATTCAGAAATACCCGCAAAACGCGTATCCTGAAAATAGATTAAGCTCGAATAACGATTAATTAAGATTGTTTACGAGCCGCAAATTCATGATTTGAAAATGGTGTATGGTTATCTAAACCCACTACTACTACTTTTCCACCTGATTCTTCATAATCATGCTTAAATAAATGTAAGCCCTCCATAGCTGAATGGTCAATCAATTTTGTATTTGACAAATTGATAGTTACATTTTTTTCTTTAGGAAGGTTGTACAACTTATTTTTAATCCCTAGAAAATTCGAGAATACTGCCGCATCGTTGATATTCACGTAATATTCATTGAACTCGCTTTCTTCAACCGTAGTCGGAGCTTTGAACATTGCTGCGAATGTACGACCATTAATGATATTTACAATCAATTCGGTTACAATACCCGCTGCAATACCTACCAATAAATCTTCAAATAATGTAAAAAATATGGTAACTACAAAAATCAAAAACTGTTCTTTACCAATATGCAAAGCATGTATAAACTCTTTTGGATGAGCTAATTTGATACCTACCCCTATTAGCAATGCGGCCAAAGCTGCATTAGGAATCATTTGGATTACTGGCATCAAAAATAACATAAACATTAATAAGCATGCTCCATGAAAGAAATTGGCCCAACGAGTACGAGCACCATTATTGACATTGGCAGAAGAACGAGCAACCTCCGAAATCATTGGAATACCTCCCAAAAGAGCGGCTATTCCATTGCCCAGACCTACTGCAATAATGTCTTTATTATAGTCAGACTTACGACGGAATGGGTCAAGCATATCAATAGCTTTTACGGTCAATAATGACTCTAGGCTACCAATGATAGCAAACAGGATAACGTATTTTACAAATACACCAATATTTTTTACTCCTTCAAAACTTGCATTAAAACCAACAATCTCAACAAACGATTTATCGAATTTCAATACTCCACCTTTTATATCTTTCAAATTTAGATAAACACCCAATGGAATTACCACCAACAAAACCACCATGGGTGCAGGAATTTTCTTGATAATAGGATTCTTTACCATTGGCAATAACAAAACAATAGCTAAAGCGGTAGCTCCTACAATAACAATAGGCATATTGTTACTGGCATGCGATATAGCAAAAGGAAGATTACCAAGCAAACCGAACGGCGATGTAATAGGATGACCATCGGGTCCGCTAGTACTTAAGCCCAACAAAACATATAATTGTTTGGCAATAATAATCAAACCAATAGCTGCCAACATGCCATGTACTGCCGACAATGGAAAAAAGTCTGATAATTTGCCTAACTTAAATAACCCAAATAAAAACTGAACTACTGCCGCCACAACAATTACACCTAATGTTAATTGCCAACCGTGTTCTCCTCCTCCAAACTCGGCAATAGAGCCCGACACTATTACAATCAAGCCTGCCGCAGGGCCTTTAATTGTAAGTTGTGAACCCGCTAAAAAACTAACTACAACACCTCCAATAATAGCGGTTAGCACACCGTACATAGGGTTAGGAAAATCGCTGGCCTTGGCAATACCCAAGCTCAGAGGCAAGGCCAATAATGATACCATGAATCCAGAAAGTAAATCTTTTCCAAAATTTTCTTTCAAGCCTGCCAATCCATCTTGGGGAATAAAATTTTTATTAATAGTATTCATCTAGCTTCTTCTAATTTAGTGTGTTCAAAATATAATAGTACTAGCGTATTCGAGTGTGGTAGCACAAAGGTTTAGTAATAATTTACTATTGCCCTTTTTCATAAATTAAATCTGAGACTGTTTTTGTAACTTTCTACCAGCGAGAGTAAAAAGCGTAATCCATTGATTATTAAAGCGATTAAAATTAATCACATACAAAATCATAACCCTAACATCATACGTTTGGCTATGGGGTGTCTCAAAATGTATGACTACATTTCAGCAAGAAATATCAAATCCTAAAATTTTGATACAGCATAAAAAGCTGTTTACCAGATTGGAAATATAATGAAGCTTGTCTATTAAACTCACTATTTTGTTTTAATAGATATGGAAGTGTAAAGAGTTCTTGTAAGGTATTGATTGGTAAAAGACCGTAAAAAGTATCGTTAGCATCTTCTTCGGTTTCCTCGGTTTCATTGAGCTTCTCATCGCCATAGTGAATTTCATGAGCGTCGTTGGTGGCAGACAATGTATATACCTTTACCAAGCTTACTTTTGCTTCTGAGTACCATGCCATTGAGGCTGCCACTTTGAAGCTAGCAAACATGAAAAGTAAAAGTATCTTGAAATAGTATTTCATACTGCCCAACAATAAGAAGACTTTTGGATTTTGGAGTCTTTGATACCAAATTAGTAATTTGGTTTAAACATTCAATTAAAATAGTTATAATTTTTTTACGCTATTTGCATTATTCCGTGCAAAATTCAATTTAATATTAAAAACAAACAATTTTCATCAGTGCTTTTATCTAAAATCGGGTAAATAAACCGTTCTCTTGTACTTTTGATAGGCCAATTGAATGCCATTATTAGGTATGGAACTTGCAGTATAACGCTGTAACCTCAAAATAGCTTGTAGCCGTAGAAAAAAAAAGACTGCTTGCTATACAAACAGTCTTACTAGTTAAATATTCAGAAGTAGGAGCCTCATCTAAAATCGTGTGGGGTTATTAAGACAATTGCCTGCGGAGACACTTCGAGGTGACTCCGTCAGACATTGTACACCATTAACCATTTTTATAAACAAAAACTAACCAAATACCGAGTGCCTAAGCAGCCCGATATGTAAATGATATATTTTGAAGAAAGTAATTTGTATCACTTAGATAATTTCTTACTTTCGTTTACTAAACAATGCTATGCTGTGCTATTCCAAATTTACTTGGCAAATATAAATACATTTTTTGCTATTCAAAACAATTTCAATAATAATTTGCACATATTTGGTAGATTTGTAGGTAATTGTTGATGATAGCTATAATTTTTACTTATTTTATGGCACTATATTGCCGATATGCTTCTTTTTCAGGACATTACCCATTATCAACAACAATACCTCGAATACTTATAGTAGAACTGAATGAAAGATTTTATACTTATAGATTCCCAATCTAGTAAACCCAAATATCAGCAGTTAATTGAGTTTATTATAGATTCCATTGAAAACGGCAACCTAGCCCGAGGGCAGCAGTTGCCTTCTATCAACGAGGTAGCTCAAACCTTTGGGATGGCTCGTATGACTGTTACGAAGGCTTACGACGAACTTCGTGAAAGAGGTTTGGTAACTTCGCATCATGGCAAAGGATTTTATGTTAATAGCACCGACACACGAAGTCAGCTCAATGTATTTGTGCTTTTCGACTCGCTAACGCCTTATAAAGAAATCCTTTATGATGCTCTTGTAGCGGCTTTGGGCGAATCGGTGACGGTGAATATTTTTTTTCACCACCATAATATTAAGGTATTCGACAACCTGATTTTGAATAATTTAGGGCATTACAATTTCTATGTTATTATGCCTCATTTTAATCAAGACGTTTCTGAAATCCTCAGCCAAATCCCGAAAGAAAAACTACTTATTCTTGATATTGATGTACCTTCTTTTGGCGATGAATATGCCATTTTGTACCAAGACTTTGAACAGAATATTTATCAAGGGCTATCGGAGGCCAAAGATTTGATTATGAAATACCAAACACTATCGCTGGTACTTAGTAGCAAAAGCTTTCAGTACACTCCTGTAGGTATTATCAATGGTTTCAAAAAGTTTTGTACTGAATATGGCATTGCCTTTGAAATTATTCCTGATTTGGAAGAAGAGGAACATCTACAAAAAGACCACGCTTATTTAGTTTTTCGAGAAAATGACCTTGTTAGATTTATCAATTGGTCGAACAAGAAAAGTTGGAAACTCGGTAGAGACATTGGCTTAATTTCTTATGACGATACGCCTATCAAGGAAATTTTGGCAGAAGGTATTTCAGTTATTTCTAACGACTTTCACCAAATGGGCCTACGTGCTGCCGAAATGATAACCGAAAGGCAAAAAGGTCGTTTTATCAATTATTGTAGTTTTATCAAAAGAAATTCGTTGTAAGAATATCTTTATTTAGCAATTAAGAGGAATGAACTCTGCC
Organism: Flectobacillus major DSM 103; assembly: GCF_000427405.1. Classification (NCBI taxonomy): domain Bacteria; kingdom Pseudomonadati; phylum Bacteroidota; class Cytophagia; order Cytophagales; family Flectobacillaceae; genus Flectobacillus; species Flectobacillus major. Next base: position 1,026,358 of record NZ_KE386491.1, on the reverse strand, counting down.
TTGCTCAGATTATTTTGTAAGCAACCAATAGTAATCTTTCCCCTAAACATAAGTCATCCCGACTTTAGTAAATAATGATTCGCTAAATTCGGGATGACTTATGTTTTTACATCTGATACGACAAAACGAGATAGTAGCCTCCAGTTTTTTCGCAAATATTGTATTGAAAATTAGCAACTACTTATGTCAAAGCCGAAATCCCTCTTTTTTACCTTTTGAAAACTACTATGAAAAAAATCCTCTTGTTGTTATTCTTATGTATTTCGTTCTGTCAATTTGCACAACAACACAAAAAGTCATTTCGGGTTATTGCTTTTTATACCGCTCAACACGACCCTGCTCATATTAGCTTTGTACATGAAGCTAACAAGTGGTTTGGTGAAATGGCACAGCAATATCATTTCTCGTACGACTCTACCAACAACTGGGATAACCTAAACACCAAGTTTTTGGCACAATATCAAATCGTATTGTTTTTAGATACACGCCCCGAAAGCGATACCCAAAGAGCCGCCTTTCAGGCTTATATGGAAAATGGTGGGGCTTGGATAGGATTTCATTTTGCAGGTTTTGCCCTAACGCCTTCGCAATATCCTCAGAATTGGGATTGGTATCACAACACTTTTCTGGGTTCGGGACAATACAAAGGTAATACTTGGCGACCTACTTCGGCTATTTTGAAAAATGAAAAACCCCAACACCCTGCTACCAAACATTTACCCAAAACCTTTGCATCGTCTCCTAATGAGTGGTATAGCTGGAGCAATAATTTGAGGAATAATCCTGATATAGAAGTACTACTATCAATAGATACTACGAGTTTTCCACTGGGTACTGGCCCAAAACAACACGAAATATGGCATAGTGGCGACTATCCTGTAGTTTGGAGTAACAAAAAGTATAGAATGCTGTATATCAATATGGGGCATAACGATATTGACTACGAACATGGGAATAACCAAGAATTGTCTTTTCAATTTGCCAATGTCACCCAAAACCGCCTCATTATAGATACACTATTATGGCTAGGCAAATCAGCTAAAAAACGTTAATAATCTATCTTTCTCGTTGTAGCAATTTAAACAGTAAAACACTTACTACTGCCCAAATAATCACATTGGTGATCATATAGGCTCGGTGTAAAGAATGAAAAGTAAGCGGATGAGGTATTTTTCTATGAACAAAATCCATCAAGTCGGTTAAGTGATAGTGCATTAAAAAAAGGAACAACTGCCCTCCTATCAATAACGCAGCGGTAAAGTTATAAAAAAGATATTGGCTAGAGTCGGTTATGTGCTTGGTATAATAGGCATAAATCATAAAAACAAGCATCCCCAAGAAGTTTAATTCGTTGGTAACTTGTTGTGTAATAAAGCCCATTTCGAGCTGCGAACCAAGAATATTAGCTCCAATTGGAATGACTACAGCAGCCAAAAAAGTAAAAGCCCCCCACCAAAAAGCAAGGGTAATTAAGGTTAATTTATAGAGCATTTAATTATGTATGTGGGTTGTGATAATATCAAAATACAGGAAGTTGTATAGCTTCCTGTATTTTGAAGGTACTAATTTACAAACTTATACGGCTATTCCATAACCTCCACCACCAGGAGTTTTCATAATTAGTTTATCACCAATGTTGAGGTCGGCACCATCTATTCCATTTAGGGTTTCGACAGTGCCATCGTTTCTGATAATATATTGTTCGCCACAAGTAGCATTTTCACCGCCAGCTATGCCATAAGGGGCGTATTTTCGGTGTTGTGTCAGAATAGATAATTGGACAGGAGCAAGAAATGTATATTCCCGAACAATGCCATTTCCACCACGATATTGCCCATTTCCTCCCGAATTTTCTCGGATTTCAAAACGATTCAGAATTACAGGATAGCGTTTTTCCAAAACTTCGGGGTCGGTAATGCGGGTATTGGTCATGTGGGTATGTACACCCGAAATACCATCAAAGCCATTGCCAGCACCACTACCTCCGCAAATGGTTTCATAATAGCCAAATTTATCATTACCAAATAGCGTATTGTTCATAGTACCTTGCGAACAAGCCACAATTCCGAATGCTTTTAACAGCGTGTCGGTAAGGCGTTGGCTTAGTTCTACATTGCCTCCTACTACAGCAGGGCAGTTGGCGGGGTTGTCGGGAAAATACGGATTGAGTAACGTATTTTCGGGAATAATCAATTGGGCAACTCGCAAGATACCATCGTTGAGAGGAATATTGGTTTTTAGTAATAGTCTCAACACATAAATTACTACCGAATTGACAATAGCCTCATTGGCATTTAGGTTGCCCGTATGCACACCACTTGTACCCGTAAAATCTATGGTACACTTGCCTTCATTAATAAGTACCTGTACTTTTAGTATTGTGTCGTCATCAAGGTATTCTGTTGCCTGATAAATACCCTCTTCAAACTGGGCGAGGCGTGCTTGCATTTTCAGGGCAGAATATTCCTTCAATAAATCCATATAATAATGCACTTTGGCAAGGCCATGTTCTTGTACAAGTGTTTGTAGGGCTATTTCGCCATTTTTATTGGAGGCCAAAGCTGCATTTAAGTCGGCTAGGTTTTCGTCCAATGCTCTTGTAGGGTATACCGACGAGCTTAGTACATTTTTGATTTCTTCCCAATTAATTTCACCTTTTTTAGCCAAAAACACATGAGGAATCACAACGCCTTCTTCGGCTAAATTTTGGGCATTAGGAGGCATAGAAGCAGGGCGAATTCCTCCTATTTCGGAATGATGACAGCGATTAACCACGTAGCCAATTAAATCTTGTCCATTTTGGGTATAAACTGGCGATATCAATGTAACATCGGGCAAATGTGAGCCTCCAAATTTTGGATGATTGGTAATCACGACATCGCCCTGTTGTAAGGTAACATGCTGCAAAAGTTTGCGGACACATACCCCCAAGCTCCCCAAATGCACAGGTATATGTGGTGCATTGGCGATTAATTCGGCTTTGGCATCTAATAAAGCACATGAAAAATCAAGCCTTTCTTTGACATTGACCGATAACGATGTACGTTGTAAGAGTACGCCCATATTATCGGCAATTGACATAAAGCGATTGGTAAATAGCTCTAGTTGTGTTACTTCTTCGGTAGCTCCCCCTTGAATAGACACCTGATTGTCAATAGATTGTTTTTTGATAATAGCCAAACCTGAGGCATCTAAATACAACTGCCAGCCCTGTTCAACGACGGTTGTACTAAAACGGTCTAAAAACAAAGCAAAACCTTCAATAACAGCACCTGCCACAAGCTGTTCTCGGGTAAATACAGGAATATCTCGCCATTGATTCTCAACCCAAGCCTTGATTTGATGTGGTGATTGAGCCACGTATTGCCTCGCCGACGTAGTATTTTTTGTGCTTGATTCTGTTATTTTTTCAGTAGCTATTACCCTAATGTTTTCTACTTCGATGGCTCTATCGCTGGTCCAATGCCCATAAATTTGTGTGTATTTTTGCTGAAAATTAGCAATAACATCCTCATAATGAGTCCAATGTATTTCGAGGCTACTATCTTGCCCTTTTAATCGTAAATAAATGAATCGATTTTTTATGGTAGTATTTTCGGGAGCAATGCCATCTTGTTCTAATTGACCAAAAGTATTTTGGGTTAGTTCGTCAAAAGTGCTGGCTAGATTTTCATCTAATTGCTTGGTATAAATTGTTAGAATAGAGGCTTCTGCAAAACGCTCTACACGTGCCTGAGAAATCCCATAAGCCGATAATAAACCTGCATCTTGTGGCAATAAAACCGTTTTGATATTCAACAAATCGGCAATACCACAAACGTGTAAGCCTCCTGCACCACCAAAAGCCACTAAGGCGTAATCTTCGGTAGCATAGCCTTTGGCAATAGAAATTTTCCGAACCGTTTCAGCCATTTTCTCATTGGCAATAGTTCTGAAGCCTTCTAGTATTTCTTCGGCAAGTGGCCGCTTACCTGTACAGTTTTCAATTTGGTCGAGTATTTCGGTCAATCTATTTTGAGCTCCTTCCACAAAAACAGGAATTCCAAACTGACGGCTATCTAGCCTTCCTAATAGCAAATTGACATCGGTTATTGCCAATGGGCCACCAACACCATAACACGCTGGCCCAGGCCAAGATCCTGCACTTTCGGGGCCTACAGTAAGTTTGAAGCCATCAAAGGCACAAATCGAGCCACCTCCTGCTGCTACCGTTTCGATAGCCAACGATGGGCTGAAAATTTGAGCATTGCCTATTTTTTGGGTAAATTGATACTCTAAAGCTTGATCATACCGTGCAACATCGGTGCTTGTACCGCCCATATCAAAAGCAATAAACTTTTGAATACCAGCACCTTGAGCTATGACCGATGCCCCAACAACACCGCCCGCTGGCCCCGAAAATAGGCTATCTTTAGGATGAAAAGCATTGTACCTCACCAAACTCCCAGCACTGGTCATTACCTTCATATTGCTCTCTCCTACTTTGGAGGCAATTTTTTGTAAATACTGGTGAATAACTGGTGCCAAATACGCATTAACAACAGTGGTTTCGGCTCGATTCTGAAATTTGATTTGTGAACTGAGGTCGGTAGAGATGTTTACAAAAGGGAAATACTGGTCGAGATAAGCTTTTAGTTTTTTTTCATGAAGGTTATTTTGATAGGCATTTTTCAGACAAATCGCAATGGCTTCTATTCCTTTTTCTTGTAAACGACTAGCCAATCCTTCAAGTTTTTCGAGCAACAAGGGTTCTATGATTTGCCCTTCAGCATCGATATACTCTTGTATTTCTTCTACATACTCATACAAAGGCTCTGGACGCTCGATATGCAGGGCAAAAATATCTGGACGTGCCTGATTACCGATTACCAATAAATCCTTGAACCCTTTGGTTACTAAAAAAGCCGTTTTTGCCCCCTTTAGCTCCAATAAAGCATTTGTACCTTTAGTAGACCCCACCCTTAGCTCAATTGGAGGAAAAGCTTCGGTCAAGGCTGTTTCGGTAATAAGCCTTGCTCCCAGTACTGGAGCTTCTTCGTAAGCTGTGATTTCAAAATTGGCATTAACACTTGATAAGTCTATAGACTTATTCAACTGGAAAACAGATTTTTCTGTATCGAAAAATACTACCTCAGCCTCGAATGTCCCATCTAACAACCTGAAGGTATATCCTTGAAGAATATCTCTGGACAAATACCAAGATTGACTAACCTGAATTTTGTTAGGAGCAACAATCGCTTTAATATTTCCTCGTAAGGTACTGTTAGAAAGGATTTTTTTTCGATAAATATTACCTTGGCCGTCGGTAGCTATACAATCGGTGAATGTACCGCCAGTGTCAATCGCAATTTTAAACTGATTCATAGTTGTGATGTACATTATGTTTTTGTCAATATCTCAAATTCATTGGGTTGCAAATTGCCCAATAAAACGGTATTGATTCTTGTTCTTTTTAATAAAACTACCTCATAACCCAATTTATAACACATCCGACGAATTTGGCGGTTGAGCCCCTGTACCAAAACAATCTGAAAAGTGTACGCATCCAAAGGCGTAATTTTACAAGGAAGGGTAGTTTGTCCCATAATAAATACCCCCGACGACATAGTCGCTAAAAAAGCTTCAGTAAGAGGCTTGTTTACCTCCACAATATACTCTTTTTCGGTTTGATATTCTTTCCTAAGGGTTTTGTCGAAAAGAGTACCATCGTTGGTCAACAAAAGTAGTCCTTCCGATTCTTTGTCGAGGCGACCTACAGGAAATAGTTTTTCTTCAAAAGGTAAAATACTTTTTAGGTTATCAGGAATACTGGTATTTAGGGTAGTTTCAATTCCTCTGGGTTTGTAAAACGCAATATAGAGAAGTTTTTTTCCAGCTTTTATGATTTGGTTTTGATACACCACTTCATCGGTAATACTCACTACTACATTTTCATCAACCACAATGCCATTGACCAAGATTTGTCCCGAAAGAATCAACCGAATAGCTTCTTTATTAGCAATTTGGAGTTTTTTAACCAGTAAATACTGTAACCTATTTCTAAATGTCATGAGGTAAATGTTAGGAATATGTAGCGTATGCTTTTATAGGCGTTATTTAATACAAAAGTCGTACTGCGATAATGCCCGCAATACGACTTTTGGCTTGTTGTTTTTCCAAATTTAAAAATCTATATGAACATTTATCCAACCTTCGTCGAACCTTGCTCCAAATTTTTTATAGAAATTAATGGCGGGTTCGTTCCAATCTAATACTTGCCACATCAAACCTGTACAAGAAGTATCGCGAGCTTGCTGAATGGTAGCATTCAGTAACATTTCACCTAGTCCTAACCCACGTTTTTTCTCGCTCACAATTAAATCTTCCAGATACAAACGTTTACCTTTCCAAGTAGAATAGCGATAATAGTACAGCGACATTCCAACCACTACGCCATCGACTTCGGCAACGATAGAACCAAAAATAGGATTTTCGCCAAACCCGTCAATATACATCTGCTCGACAGTATTGGTTACCTGCTCTGGAGCTTTTTCATAAATAGCCAACTCAGTAACAAGTTCAAACATCGTAGGTACGTCTTCACGAATACCTTTTCTGATTACAATAGACATTTCTTTAAGTTCATAGCCAGTCATTCTAAGCCAGAACGGAGTAAGCAAACCGCTTTTCACATAACTGACTATGAATAGACTAACCTTAAAAGTTATAAATAATTTCACCGTTCATGCCTACAAAAATCCAGCCTTGTTGCTCCATTTCTTTGATGACATGATGAAGGTTGCTTATATCACCACCATAAAATGTAGCGATATAATTTTTTAAGGACTTGGCCTTTTTGGGTCTTTTAGCTCTTTCTATACTAGCTAAATAATCTACTAAATCTTCGAGTTCATTAACAAACGTATTCATGGCTTTACAAGAACAAATTGTTAGTGAATCAAGTAGCTTTCTTTACAGCTATGTGGTTTTAATAGTTATTTGACAATCACCTATTTTTCGCCTGACAATGCTGAAAGACTACTTAATTGCTTATTGATGATATAAATAATAAAAATTAGCTATGTGAGTGTACAAAATAAAGTCAACTGGACAAAATCCTCAAATTTTCAGTTTGTATACTTCACTTACTTTCTGTAGTACAAATTAAAAAAAATATTTTATTCGTTGTTCACATACTTGTCCCATTTTTGAATCAAATCTTGCATATCTTGCGGTAGGTCGCATTCAAACTGCATAAACTCGCCTGTGCGAGGGTGAATAATCCCTAAAGATTTGGCATGAAGGGCTTGTCTTGGACAAATTTTGAAGCAATTTTCTACAAATTGTTCGTATTTAGAAAACAACGTTCCTCGCAAAATTCTATCGCCACCATAGGTATTGTCATTGAACAACGAATGGCCTATATGCTTGAAGTGTACCCTAATTTGGTGTGTTCTTCCTGTTTCTAGGTTACATTTTACCAAAGAAACATATCGCATATTTTTCAGTACTTTATAATGGGTAACGGCCTCTTTGCCCATAGTACCGTCGGGAAATACTGCTCTGATTTTACGGTCTTTCAAACTTCGCCCAATATGTCCTTCTATTGTTCCTGCCTCGTTTTTTAGCTCGCCCCAAACCACCGCATAATAGGTACGTTCAATAGAGTGGTCAAAAAACTGTTTGGCCAAATGAGCCATAGCGTAGTCATTTTTGGCAATTACCAACAACCCCGAGGTATCTTTGTCTATTCGGTGTACCAATCCTGGCCTTATTTCGCCATTGCGATGTGTTGGCAAATTTTGGAAATGATATACCAAAGCATTAACCAAAGTACCTTCCCAATGCCCAAAAGCTGGGTGTACAACCATACCCGCTGGTTTATTGACAATCAGCAAATCTTCGTCCTCATAAATAATATCTAAAGGGATATTTTCGGGTAAAATACCATTTTCTCTAGGCGGATGCGGCAACGAAACCGTAATAACATCGAAAGGTTTTACTTTGTAACTAGCCTTTACGGGGTTGTCATTTACTTTTACAACGCCTAAATCTATCCCATTTTGGATTTTATTACGAGTTGCATTTTGCATTCTCATCATCAAATACTTGTCGAGCCTAAGGAAATCTTGTCCTTTTTCTACCACAATTCGGTGATGCTCGTATAATTCTTCTTCGTCTTCTTCCTGTTCTTGCATAATTTCGTGTTTACATTTACAAAATTATTACTTTTCCGTAACTATAGCTATATTTCATACAAGAGGCTTTGTGCTTTAAGCTGGTTATAGCCTTTCACCCTAATATATTTGCGATGTTTTATTTAGCTCCTTCGCCTTTACAAACGATTTGCCACCCAATTTTAGCAGAAAATAATATCCGACTAAGTTTAAAACGGGATGATTTGCTACACCCTGATATTTCGGGTAATAAATGGCGAAAAATGAAGTATAACCTGATTGAAGCCCAACAGCAGAACTTTACGAGTTTGGTTACTTTTGGTGGTGCTTTTTCTAACCATATTTATGCTACGGCGGCGGCTGGAAAAGTATTTGGATTTGAAACCTACGGTATTGTTCGAGGCGACGAGCTAAACGAGCAGTCAAGTACAACCTTATCTTTTGCCGCAAGTTGTGGTATGAAGATGTTTTTTGTGAGTAGAACAGCCTACCGAGATAAAGCGGCTACGCTAAACAGTCTTGTTGAGGAGTACCCTTTCTTGGCCAACAGTTATTATTTGCCCGAAGGTGGTAGCAACCATTTGGCCATAAAGGGAGTTGCCGAGATGGTCGAAGAAATTTATTTAGAAACTCAACCCGACTATATTACTTCAGCAGTGGGAACAGGTGGTACTATTGCAGGAATTGCCGCCGCAAGCCGTACCAATACACAAGTAATAGGTTTTCTGGCTCTTAAAGGGGCTGGTGGTATTCAGCAAGATATTCATGATTTACTAACACAAAATGGTTATATCATGCCTCCTAGCTTTGGGCTTATGTCCACCTATCACTTTGGTGGCTATGCCAAACATAATGCTCAACTATGGGATTTTATTCATGATTTTGAAAAATATAATCCCAGTGTAAGGCTTGAACAGGTATACACAGGCAAAATGCTTTTTGGTATTTTTGACCTCATCCAAAAAGGTTATTTTTTGCCCAATAGTCATATTGTTGCTATTCACACTGGAGGCTTACAAGGCCGAATATTGGGCAAGTGATGCGTTTAGAAACGAATTACAAGGTATAGAATCGTGAAACACCCTACCTGTAAACAACTAGCAATCATACACTTACCAATATACCACCGCTAACTTATATCGACAAGCTTTATGATTTTATTTTCAGAAAAAGTAAAAATAGATTTACCTTGTAGCTTTAGGGTATCTCCTTTTGCCATTCCATTGGGTAGATCTATGGCCAAAGTTGCACGATAATCAATGGTTATCTCGGTATCGTTATGATAATGGTTAATAGCAACGACAGTTTGTGTTCGTTCTGTAAAATAACTAACAGCTTGTTTGGCTTGGGTTATAAATTCATCTATACCCGACAAGGATACATTAATATTGCCATCAGAGCTATTTTCAAAGGTAATCTGCCTATCGAAGTTTTCGACCATTTTATCAATATCAAAACTATTGTAGCCATCAATATAGCCTTGAATAATCTCCTCTCTTATTTTCATGGTATTTTTATTTTTGACAAAAACAGTATTTCGGGCTTTAAGACTAATCGGCAAAGGCAATTACCGTTAGTATCATGACTTAAATGTTTTTATTTCACTGGTTTTTTGGACAATCTGATGGATAATATCGTCGAGTTCTTTGGCGGCTACCTCTAGCTTTGGAATAATCTTTAGGTTTGTAGGAGCGGCTGGGTCGTCCAGATTGAGTAAACTTATTAATCCTATTACATTGGCTACAGGGCGACGTACCATGTGAGATTGAAACTTGGCTATTTCGAGAAGTTTTTCGTTTTGAGTTTTCAGCAAATCTTGAGTTCGTTTTTGTTCGGAAATATCTCGCAAAATCTTAGAACAGCCTATTACGTTTCCGAGCGAATCCTTTATAGGCGAAACCGTAGTAGATACATCAATGACAGTACCGTCTTTTCTGACACGTTTTGTAATAAAATAATCTACCGACTGCCCTCTCTGAATCTTATTAAGCAATTCGTCTTCTTCATATTCTAGTTCGGCTGGTACAATCATCAAGATATGTTGTCCAATACTTTCCTGAGCCGAATAGCCCAATATTCTTTCAGCACCATGATTCCATGAAGTTATAATACCATCGAGGGTTTTACTAATAATAGCGTCGTTGGACGAGTTGACGATCAAGCTCATCAATAGCTGTTGCTCTTCAAACTTTTTCTGTTCGGTAATATCTCTATAAGTAATAACATACCCTTTTACATTTTCATTATGCAAAAGATTCATCATAAATACCTCTAGCCAGATATAAAATCCATCTTTGTGCCTAGCTCGGAACTTTCCTTGAATAGGCATATTAGGCAACTTATAGGCCTTTTCATATTGATTTCTGAAATATTGTATATCGTCGGGATGGATATAACTTGTCACGGTTTGTCCTTTTCTATCTTCTAGGGTAAAACCAACAATACGTTCTACCGAAGGACTTTGATACACCACATTCCAATGTTCGTTGACCAGCAGGATACCATCACTTATATTTTCGACTAATACCCTGTGTCGTTCTTCGCTTTGTTTTAATTTTTCTTCAGCCAGTTTTCGTTCGGTTATATCATAAAAATTCACCAAAAATTCATTTCCCATGTCCACAAAATGAAACTCGATATATCGATTTGTTCCATCTTTGCACCTAATAATAGCCTCAAGCGGTTCAAAAGGCATTCCAGTAGCAATATGACGTTCTATTCTATCCTTCCATTCTTGGTGTACATAGTTTCGATATGCCTCGTTAGGATAAGCCAACTGCCACCATATATCGGCATTAGGTATATCGTCGAGGGTATATCCAAAAACCTTAATAAACTGATTATTGGTAAAAGATATTGTGCGGTTAGCTAGCGTTATGGTAAGCGGTATTGGCGAATGTTGCATAATTCGCATAATTCGCTCTTCGCTGGCTTTCAATTGTCTAATAACAATATTACGTTCGGTTATATCTCGTACAATGGCAATTGCCCCTGAGCCATCGGGCAATATATTTCTACTGATTTCAACTTCTACAGATGTACCATCTTTTCTTTGGAGGAGTCGTTCATCAATCAAGGATTTTTCTTTCCTTAGGGTATCCCAAATAAATGGTACAGTATGCCTACTATCGGGAGGATGAAGGTCGATAACGGTTTTGCCTATCAATTCCTCTTTGGTATAATAAAGTAACTTAGTAGCACTTTGGTTTACGTCGAAAATGATACCATTATCATCAACCCAAAAAATAGCATCGGCAGCATAATCAATAAGAGCATAGAATTTTTCTTCACTTTTTCTTAGTGCTGTGGCTACACGCACCTGTTCGGTAACGTCGTTGGCGAGCGACAGTATAGCTTTACGGCCACGATAAGTAATTTTATGCGAATAGATTTCCATCAAGATTTCTTCCCCGTTTTTCCTCAAATGCCTCCATGTTTTTTTTACTACGGGTTGATTACTATTAAGCATTTTTTGAGCAAAATCTTTTATCTTGTCATGGTCTTCCTCTGGACGGTACATAAGCACCGACATATTATTCCATTCGGTTGCATCATATCCGTATCTGTTTATCACCATATCGTTTACCTCCAAAATCTGCAGGGTTTCTAAATCCCATACCATTATATAAGCTGGGTTATTTTGAAAAAGATAACGATATTTTGCTTCTGATTCCTCAATTGATACTTGAGCTTTTTTTCGTTCGGTAATATCCCGAATAATCGAAATATAGCCAGCTCCCTCCAGCACTCTTACGTTCATTTCGGTATCAATTACACTACCATCTTTTCTGATAACTTTTTTCTCGTGCAATATACTTGTATCGTCACCACAATTTTCGACATCTATTACCGCCGAAATATTCATATTCAGCAATTCTTCGTATCGATACCCCAAAAGGTTACTAGCACTGTCGTTAGCATCTATGATTTGGCGATTCTGATTCATAATCAAAATAGAATCGCCTGCATATTTGATAAATGTGCGATATTTTTCTTCTGCCTCTTTTATTTTACGACTACCCAACTGTAATTTTTTGACGTACTGCTGAGTATTGGCAATAATAAAAAATATTAACACTGCCGAAAACAACAACGATAGCATCATGAGCATTAAGATTTTTTGCTCGGTAGTATTATACAAATACTCATTACTTTTGTAAAGCTTGTTGCTTATATTGATTTGTAACTGAGTCAATTCATTTACTTTCACCATTACAGGGTTTACCACTAATAGCATTTCGTTATCGATGGTAGTATCTGTAAGCTTTGAGCTTTGTATTTTTTTCTTTAGGCTGGCAATAGCCTTATCGGCTTGTTGTTTCAAGAATATGGTTTGTTGAACAAGTTGATATTCTTTGGGAGAGAGAGCAGTTTTTAGGTATGCTTTCCAATAAGCATTAATTTGTTTTTCGGCTGCTATAATTTGATTTATTGCTGTAAGAGGGCTAATTCTGTGGTTTTTTAAGGCTTCAACAGTATTGAGCAAACCTGTTATATACGAATATCGAATTTGGGTGAGTTGCTGAAGTGCCAGCATTCTATCGGCATATAGGGTTTGCGTATTTTTATTCATGGTTTTCATTTCAAGAATACCATACGTACCTATCCCAATATTGAAAATGGACAGAATAAATACTAAAATATATAATTTAGTTGAGGTTTGTAACGAATTTATCATCTCGCATTTGTTTCCAGCAAGGTTTGGGTATTTAGCATAAGCTACCTTTACTGCTCAAGAGAATAAGCAAATTAGCAGATTCCCTAGAAAAATAGAAAAAATTAATCAGAAACTTTCTATATCCTATAACGGTATAGACTATCTGAACATACCAATACCCTAGTAGTGTACCAAAGACATAAAGGCTTAGTCAATATATAGTTTGACCAAGCCCTTATAGTAAATTATTATATTTGTCGACTTCTTTTAATGTACAGCCAATATTTCACCCACATGCTTATGAATATTTTTGCAGAGCATCGACAAAGGCAAATCGTTGGCATCTGTACCAAAAGGATTTTCGATTTCTTCGGCGATTAGCTCCAAACTAGCCAATACATAAAATATAAATACAACCACAGGAATAACGATATACCCCAAACTAAACACATAGCCAAAAGGCAAAGTCATTACATAAAAGAAAATGAATTTTTTGAGAAATACCGTGTACGAAAACGGAATAGGTGTGTTTTTGATTCGCTCGCAAGCCCCACAGACATCGGTAAAAGTACGAGCCTCTTCGTTGATATACAGCAGCTGTTCGCCCGAAATAATATTATCTCGATACAGTTTTTGTATTTCTTGGTAAATAAGCTTAGCTATATAATTGGGCTTATGATACTCTGCCCCAATTTTGTGTTCAGAAATAAATAATTCGCTGTCGTTTTGATGCCCTCGCAAATGACGTTTTAGAGCAAAAGCATATTCCACAATCAACTTTTCAAAAATCACCCTTTGATGGCTATTTTCTTGAGGCAAAATAGCATTTAATTTTAAGGCAAAGTTTCTCGAAGCATTAGTCAGGCTTCCCCAGTTGCGTCGTCCCTCCCACCAGCGGTCGTAAGCGGTGTTAGTTCTGAATACCAGCAACATCGAAATTACAAAACCTAACATTCCGTGCATCACAGGAATATTTTTGAAATGGCTACTTTCGTTGAGCTTAAAAATCTCCATTTCTAAATAGGCTATCAAGCCCGAATAAGCCCCTATAGCAATAAGCATAGGAAAAAGCTTGCGAAAAGTATCAGCTTTATGAAAGTGAAAAATAAAGGTAAACCACTCTTTAGGGTTGTAGTTAATCATTTGATAGGTTTGTTGTATGTTGTTTAAGTAAGCAAATTTAAGCAAGAATTGAGCTCATCACAAAAAAAGAGCCTCTATTTAGCTAAATAGAGGCTCTTTTTATACTTATTGAAAAAAGGAATCTTAACCTACCGAACCCTCTAGCGATACAGCTAACAGTTTTTGAGCTTCAACCGCAAATTCCATTGGAAGTTGATTCAATACTTCTTTAGCATAGCCATTGACAATCAAGGCAATAGCGGCTTCTGTTGAGATACCCCGTTGGTTACAGTAGAAAATTTGGTCTTCACCAATTTTCGATGTTGTAGCCTCGTGCTCAACGGTAGCAGTTTTGTTATTAACCTCGATATATGGGAATGTATGAGCTCCACAACGATCGCCCATCAACAAAGAATCACATTGCGAGAAGTTGCGAGCATTTTCGGCACGTTTCATTACTTCTACCAAACCCCTGTACGAGTTTTGTGATTTACCTGCCGAAATACCTTTCGATACAATCCGAGACTTGGTATTTTTACCAATATGCACCATTTTAGTACCAGTATCGGCCTGTTGCATATTGTTGGTTACGGCTACCGAATAAAACTCACCAATAGAGTTGTCACCTTTGAGTATTACAGAAGGGTACTTCCAAGTAATAGCCGAGCCAGTTTCTACCTGTGTCCACGAAATTTTTGAGTTGGCCCCTTCACAAATACCACGTTTAGTAACGAAGTTATAGATACCACCTTTACCATCTTTATCACCAGGATACCAGTTTTGTACAGTTGAGTACTTCACTTCAGCATCTTCATGTGCCACGATTTCTACTACTGCAGCGTGCAATTGGTTTTCGTCGCGCATTGGAGCAGTACAGCCTTCCAAATAACTTACATACGAACCTGCATCGGCAACAATCAAAGTACGCTCAAATTGTCCTGTTCCTGCTGCATTGATACGGAAATACGTTGATAATTCCATAGGGCAACGAACGCCTTTAGGAATATAACAAAACGAACCATCCGAAAACACCGCTGCATTCAAGGCAGAAAAGAAGTTGTCTTTTACAGGCACTACCGAGCCCAAGTATTTCTTAATCAATTCAGGATGCTCTTGTACAGCTTCAGACATTGAGCAGAAAATAATTCCTTTTTCGGCCAATGTTGATTTAAAAGTAGTGGCTACCGACACCGAGTCGATTACGGCATCTACAGCTACCCCCGAAAGGCGTTTTTGTTCGTCTAAAGAAATGCCTAATTTCTCAAAAGTACGGCGTAACTCAGGGTCTATTTCATCCAGCGAGTTCAATACTTTTGTTTGCTTTGGAGCAGAATAATATTTGATTGATTGGTAGTCTACTGGCTTATAATGGACATTTGCCCATTTAGGTTCAGACATTCCCAACCAAGTACGATAAGCACTTAGACGCCATTCCAACATCCATTCTGGCTCATTTTTCTTTGCCGAAATTTGTCGAACAACATCTTCACTCAAGCCTGCTGGTACTTCATCTGTTTCGAAATGACTTTCAAAACCATATTTATACTCCGAGGAGGTGATTTCTTCTAAAATATCAATCTCTTCTTTTGCCATTTTATTTGTACGTTACAGTATTAAACTGTTAATAGTAATTTCTCCGATGTAATAAGGAAAAAATAATGTATTTCCCTACAAAATTAAACCAAAAAGCGGAAGAAAAGTTCGGTTGTTTAGAATTTTTCTAAGAAGACACAGTAATTCTACTGATTTTGATACTGAATTTATAACAAATGACGTTATATACTAGCAAATGGAACAGCCCTATTCACAGATTCTTCTAGTGAAATAAACGTTTCGGTTCTTTGGATTCCTGCTACTTTCTGTATTTTGTCGTGCAATACTTCTCTTAGATGAACCGTATCACGACATACAATTTTGGCAAAAATTGAATAAATACCCGTTGTGTAATTAATACTAACCACCTCAGGAATATTCATAAGGTGCTCGGCTACCTCGGCGTATAGTGAGCTTTTATCGAGATAAATACCTAAAAACGCTGAAATGTCCCATCCAAGTTTGGTATGGTCAACAATCAGTTGCGAGCCTTTAACAATACCCATTTGTTCCATTTTTTTCATGCGAACATGCACTGTTCCGCCCGAAACGTTGATTTTTTTCCCGATTTCGGTATAGGGCATATTGGCATCGCTCATCAACAAACCTAGTATTTTTAGGTCTATATCATCGATTTCAGGGTTCTTTTCCATCCTTTTATTTGTATTATACATTATTTTTTTGAAAAATTTGCAAAAATACCCTGTTTTAGAAATGTCATTTTTGCGATTTTGTTAACAAAAATACTATTTTTTTGAACACAATGTAAATTTTAATATTTTTTTATAAAATATTTGCAAAATAATGAACAGTCTATTAATTTTGTATTGTCAAGTTAAACGAAACAATGACACAACAATGTAGGGTGATGAAATTTGGCAGACGTGCCCTCCTGTCTCGGGGGTGATGATAAATGGATAAAGTTAGTATAATGCCTATCGCAAGATAGACTGGGGTTGACCACCAGATTTTGTACTATACCTAACTACATCGTGGAGGTTCGAGTCCTTCTCCTACAGCAAATTATCTGAAATTTTGGGAATATACGATTTGGCAAAATAAAATTTCCTGATTACCTTTATTCTCAGATTATCAGATTGACTACGATAAGTATAAAGTAGTTTTATTTGGTTTTTAGTTTGTTGATGAAGTGTAATTCAAAAAAGCAGTCTTAATGAGTCTGCTTTTTTTGTTTTTAGGCCATTCTATAGGTCTTTTCTTCTTTTTATTAATTAAATATCGCTATAAATACCATTAGCATTTATGTTTTGATAAGATGTGTCTTGGCTAGCTTGTCTCCCAATCTTTGCCCTTTTTTGGAAAAAACAACAAACAAAGTAGCCAAAATTCCTGCCGTAAAATAAATTTCCAACCAATTTGCAAGCCATCTTAACAGTACTTCTTTTAGCCCAATCAAGCTTCCGTCTTCTTTTACTATTCGTATTTGCAGAAGAGTTTTTCCGAAAGTATACCCCTCGGTAAACCATTCTGAGAATGCTCCAAATAGCAATGCAAAGGGTATATAGGTCATTAGTTCGACCACTCCTTCAAACATGGCACTTGCACGATTGGCAAAAAATAACATTACATAAGCCTGAAAGCCTATATAAAGAACGATACAGTCGATTAACTGGGCGACAATGCGTCTGACTAATAAATTGGTTGATTGTGACATATCATTATTTTAATCTACTGCATGGTCGGCGGGTATATCTTTGCCCGACCATACCTTTTGTGAAGTCCACTCTTGGGTAGGTGCAGCCCAAAACTCATCGGTTTCTGGCAAACCCAAAGGCAGTAGAATAGTTGAGCACAAATATAAACTTCCCGTTGTAATATATACATCGGCTATTTCGGGTTGATTGCCATATAAACCTATTTCTAGCCAACCATCTTTGGTAAAAGTAGCTTTACTTTCAGTGGTTTTTCTGATAACAGCAGTCAATGCTCCTCTTACTTGTGCAGGGCTCAGTTCGGCTGCGAGTTTTTTACGAAAAGCCATTTCGGCTAAATGATGAAACGCTCCTCCACGATATACCAATGAGCGTCCTGTAGCAGGAAAAGAACCATCTGGATTGATTAATCGCTCCAAAATAACCGCATATCGTTGATTACGAGATTTTAATTTAGCTGTTTGCCAATTAAACGTAGTTGTTTTTTTGTTAAAAACCTCTATCATCGTAGCCAAATAAGGGTGAATTACATAACTATTATAATAATCGAAGTGAAACTTTTCTCCGTCCGAATAGATACTATCGCCCAGATACCACTGCTCTAGCTGTCTGAAGCAATATTCTACCCGTACAATATCCCATTCTAAACCAAATTCACAGAAAAAAGCTTCTATCATTCCCGAAAACAATATCCAGTTACTAAAACCTGGTTTTATCTGGCGAGTTTTCAAAAAGGCATTTACTACATTGGCCTGCACTTGTGCGTCCAGATGATTCCATAACCAAGGACAACGTATAAATGCGGCTGCCAAAAAAGAAGCATCTACCAAAGGCTGGCCTCCTTTGTCAAAAACCATGTAGTCTTTGGCTTGTGGATTGACGGCATTGGCTACCGCCTTGATAGCCCAAGCCCTATAACCATTGCGTAAGGCTATTTCTTTAGCCGAGCCACCTTCTAGGTTTAGCCAAGGAGCAATACCCGTCATTATACGGCCAAATGCCTCTAAATAAGCTACTTCCTGACGTTGAGTAGGGTTATCTATGTGTTTTGACATGGTTTTGGGCATCACAATTTTGAGGCTGTCGTTGGCCAAGCTTTGTAGAATAGGTTTTGCCAGAGCATCTAAATGGCTTAGCCAAAATGCTCTATCATTGTTTTTTGTACCAGATTGTGCCATGCTCGATTGAGCAAACAAGCACAAAACTAAAATTAGCTTTTTATATTTCATTGTATTATATCTAAAAACAATCTGCGTAAAATATATATTTCAGCTATTATCTGATGAATATATACACCCGATAATAGCTAAAACAACCTGCTAGAAAAGCCTATACAGCTATCTATTAACCTTTTAAGCAAACTTACTTCAATGCCTGATACCTTTTCATGGCCTCTAAGAAATAGTAATCGGCATAGGTAAGAGGTACATCGACCTCGGTATTTTGAGGAATATGCCCTACACAATGCTTGATTAAAAATCCACCATTTTTGCCATAAGCTGCCTTATAAGGAGGTTTTGACAGAGCATATAACATGGTTTCGGCAGCCGAAATATAACCTTTTGATTGATTTCCTTTAACATAAGTACTCAGTTCGAGCAAAGCAGAGGCGGTTACTGAAGCAGCCGAAGCGTCGCGCAAAGCTTCGGGAATATTGGGAGCATTAAAATCCCAGAAAGGGATTTTGTCGGCAGGTAAATTGGGATGATTCAAGATAAAACTAGCAATATGCTTGGCTTGCTCTAAGTAAATAGGTTTTTTTGTTTCACGATACATCAGCGTATAGCCATACAAACCCCAAGCCTGCCCCCTAGCCCAAGCCGATTCATTGGCAAAGCCTTGTGCTGTTCTTTTTTGCTGTGCCAAGCCCGTGCTGGTATTATAATTGATAACATGATATGAGCTAAAGTCTGGTCGAAAATGATTTTTGAGAGTAGTATTGGCATGTGTTATAGCCACTTTGGCATACGTAGAATCGCCTGTTTGACGGGTTGCCCAAAACAACAATTCTAAATTCATCATGTTGTCGATAATCACCAAAAAATCAGAAGGTTTTGAGTCCCACGATTTAATACAGCCAACAGTGGGGTTAAATCTGGTGATTAACGATTTGGCACTGGTCAACAGAATTTCTTTGTATTCGGGCTTGGGGTCAATAAAATTGGCATTACCAAAGCTACAAAACATCATAAAGCCCAAATCGTGAGTGGTGGTATTATATTTTTCTTTTTCCAAATCTTTCAATATTCGTAAAGCTTCAGTGTAGGTTTGTGGGTCTTTGGTTTGCTCATAAATATACAGCAAAGAACCAGGATAAAACCCACTACACCACCAATCAGAGTTGCTAAACTCATATTTATCGGTATTGGGAAAATACGTTTTGGGAAATTTGGTAGCGGGCAAATGCTTGGCTAAAAACTGGTATTGTTTTTCGGCATCTTTAAAATTTTGCTTGAATAACTTTAGTAAAACCTCACGAGAAGGATGTACTGTTTTGGCTTGTCCCCAGCTTGGAAGCATAGCACTTCCCCACACCAACGACAATGCAATCATAAAATAGGTTATTTTTTTCATAATGAATTAGTTATTTTTATACACTTTACTAATAGCCATGGCAAAATGCAGACTATAGCTTAAAAACAGTCTATTCACTAAATTTACTGTTTCGGTCACAATTTAATTCTTTCTTTGGTACAAGATACATGGACTTACCACGCTTCTAACAACAATTATATAACCCTTTTTCCCAATGCCTATTCTCAACTTTGCCCAAAATTTCAACAACAAACTTGACTGCCCGTATTTCACTACGATTAGGCTCAATACGCCCAAATACAAAATAGGTGTAGTCTTTGATATTGAACTTCAAGATACCATCATCAAAAAAGCCGAGGTTTTAGACATCAGAATCTTGACCCTTGATACCCTCGACGAATGGACATGTTTGTTAGACGCAGGGCTGGGCTTGGAAGAAACGATTAGTCTTCTCAAACGATTCTACCAAGTTAGCGACTGGAATACCCAAGAATTGGTCTTTGTATTATTAAAATCCTGCTAAATACCTCAGTATATAACATCTTGCTTTTTTATGTACATTTATGTCATTTTCTCTTAAAAACCCCCAATATTCTATGAAAAAACTGTTATTAGCCCTGTTATCGTTGGTTTTTTGTACTGCCGAAGCACAGCAAAAGCCCATTCATTTAATTCCTGAGCCTGTGCAAATTAGTACACAAAAAGGTGATTTTTTCTTGCGAAATACCACCAGTGTTTCAATTAATCAAGAAGAAATACGCCCTACCGCAGTAATTCTGTGTCGGCAACTTAGCCAAGCTACTGGCTGGAAATTTACCCCACAAAAAGGCTTAGCAAAAGCCAATAGTATTCATCTTTTGTTGAATTCAACACCAAATCCAGTATTGGGCAAAGAAGGTTATACCCTAGAGGTAACGGCTCAAGGAGTAAAAATCACAGCCAATTATGTAGGAGGCCTATATTATGGCGTACAAACTGTGTTACAATTATTACCTACCGACATTGAAAGTACCAAGGCTGTACAACGTACATGGCCTATTCCTTTTGTCAAAATCACCGATTTTCCTCGTTTTGCATGGCGTGGTGTTATGTTAGACGTAAGCCGCCATTTCTTCCAAAAAGACGAAGTAAAGCGTTATATCGATGTTATGTCTCGAATGAAATATAACACTTTTCACTGGCATTTGACCGATGACAACGGCTGGCGAATCGAGATAAAATCATTGCCTAAACTTACCCAAGTGGGTGCTTGGCGTGTACCTCGTATCGGAAAATTTGGCTCGTTGGATGCTCCCAAAGAAGGTGAAGCAGCTACCGATGGTGGGTTCTATACTCAAGAAGATATTAAAGAGGTTATTCAATATGCTCAGGAAAGAAATGTAACTATTGTTCCCGAAATCGACGTACCTGGTCATAGTATGGCGGCTATTGCGGCATATCCAGAGCTTTCTTGTACCAAAGACCCCACCACCAAAGTAAACCCAGGCAGCAACTTTTCGGAATGGTATGGCAATGGCAAGTTTAAAATGTTTATTGATAATACCCTAAATCCATCCGACGAAAACGTTTATGTATTCTTAGATAAAGTATTTACCGAAGTGGCAGCACTATTTCCAAACCCTTATATCCATGTTGGTGGCGACGAATGTTACAAAGGTTTTTGGGAAAACGACCCTAATTGCAAAGCCCTTATGCAACAAGAAAAAATGACTCATGTCGAAGAACTCCAAGGGTATTTTATGAAAAGAGTAGAACAAATTTTGAAGAAAAAAGGCAAAAAACTCTTAGGTTGGGATGAAATCTTAGAAGGTGGTATTGCTCCTGAAGCTACCGTAATGAGCTGGAGAGGCTTGAATGGTGGCATTGAAGCTGCCAAACTTGGCCATGATGTAGTAATGACTCCCGCACCTTTTGTTTATATCGACTATATGCAAAGCGACCGTACCCTCGAACCACCTATTTATGCTACTTTACGCCTCAAAACTTGCTACAATTTTGAGCCTATTCCCGACGGAGTAGATGGCAAATATATCTTGGGTGGTCAGGCCAACCTCTGGACAGAGGCTATCCCGACGTTAAGCTATGCCGAATATATGACCTATCCGCGTTGTTGGGCTTTGGCAGATGTATATTGGTCGCCCAAAAACAAACGCAATTGGGACAACTTTATTCCTCGGCTGGAAACCCAATTTCAACGAGCCGATTTGGCTGGCATCAATTATGCTCGTGGAGCTTACGATGCCATTATTACACCAAGCATAAAGGATGGCAAATTGTTGGTAAACCTAGAAGCCGAAATTCCACAATTAGATATTTTCTATTCTATCGACGACACCGTTCCGAGCAAGTATGGCAACAAATACAGCCAAACTATCGAAATACCCGAAGGCCCTATTACGCTGCGTGTCATAACATATCGCAAGGGACAGCCTATTGGTAGATTAATTACCCTAAAAAGAGATGAACTCAAAAAACGAGCAGGACAATAAGCCTCCTTTCATCTGCTTTTCGTTTCGGCTTATACCTCTGCTGAAGCTGTATATCTAATCGTATAGTTGCGATTAGTAAATGTCTTGTGAAAAAAGTATTTTGCAATGAAATCATTTACTAAAACCTTCATCGCAACTATATGAACCGCTCGGGCAATTTGAGATAATGCTCATTTGTACCAAATTGCCTGTGCGATTCATCTGTTTTCGATAAAATTAACGTGTTAAATAACAGATGAAAAAACTCTTCATTTTGGCTGGTATGTTGGCCTTTTCAACCTACTCTTTTGCCCAAAACACTTATCAAAACCATTCCCAAATAGCTTCCCGCCTCAAAGCCATCAATAGTAAGTTTGGCACAAAAGCCACTGTGCAATCTATTGGTAAAAGTAAAGGCGGACACGATATTTTTGTACTTACACTAGGCAAAGGAAACACCACCAACAAGCCTGCTATCGCTATTTTGGCAGGTATCGACGGGCAGCATTTGGCAGGTACAGAAGTGGCTATTCAGTTGGCCGAAAAATTAGTGGCCAACGATTCGCTAAGCCAACTTCTCGATACCAAAACCTTTTATATTATCCCAAGCATAAACCCCGATGCTCAAGAACAGTTTTCGGCAAAACTCAAGTTTGAACGAAGTGGTAACGATGTAGATACCGACGACGACCGAGACGGCCGCCTCAACGAAGACCCTTTCGAGGACTTGAACAACGACGGGCAAATCACTTTCATGCGTATCGAGGACCCTACTGGTACTTATATTATTAGTAAAGACGACCCTCGGGTAATGGTAAAAGCTGACCCCGCCAAAGGCGAAATCGGTAAATATATTGTACTAACAGAAGGCATCGACAACGATAAAGATGGCCTATTCAATGAAGATGGTATTGGTGGTGTCAATATCGATAAAAATGGTACTTACGATTATCCTATTTTTACACAGGGCTCGGGCGAGTACGCTGCCTCTGAGTCTGAGACAAAAGCCCTTCTCGATTACCTTTATCAATCTAAAAATATTTTTGCAGTATTAACTTTTGGCCCTGCCAATAACCTTTCGGAAGCTCCAAAATTTGATAAAAGCAAAACCGCCAAACGTATTATCACAGGTATTTTAGAAAAAGATGCCACCGTTGGTGAACAAATCTCAAAACTCTATAATACGCAAACTGGCTTGAAAGATGCTCCAGCAATGCCACAAACCAAAGGAAATATTGCCCAAACAGCCTATTTCCACTATGGTCGCTATAGTTTCAGTACGCCTACTTGGTGGGCTCCCAAAGTAACTGCCGCCAAAGATTCTAGCAAAAAAGAAGCCAGCAAAGTACCCGACAAAAGTGGCGATAACGATGATATTAAATACCTAAAATGGGCAGATACTCAGAAAATAACCAATGCGTTTGTCAACTGGCAAAGTATAAAACACCCCGACTTCCCTGATAAAAATGTAGAAGTTGGAGGAATTGCTCCTTATGCCAAACTCAACCCTCCTGTTGCGTATCTCAACGAAATCACCGACAAACATCTTAAATTCCTAAGTGCTTTTGTCAAGCAAATGCCCGACATTCAGGTGGTTAATGTACAGAGCGAGGTCGTTTCGGCAGGCTTAACCCGTGTAAGTGTTCAGGTAGTTAATAAAGGATTACTACCAACCAATGCCGAAATTGGCGACCGAGTAAGATGGGTACAAAAAGTAAAAACAGAATTAAAACTTTCGGGTAATCAAACCATTATTTCTGGCAAAAAAATTAATCTCCGTGGCTCGCTAGCTGCTGGCGAAGTACAAGAATATAGCTGGCTTATTAGTGGAAGTGGTACGGTGGGTATCGAAGCGGGTGCTCCTACGGCAGGCTCAAAATCGGTTACAGTTACTTTGAAATAATACTTCTTCAACAACTTTATTTGTATTTACGAAAATGAAAAAATATATATCCCTATTTCTTTTATCTTGTTCGTTAAGCAGTTTTGGACAAGACAAAACCCCCAACGACGATTTGACAGGCCTACGTGCTATTGGTACACCAGCCAACCCAAAAGTTAAAATTAGCTGGAATCACTACAACGATTATGCCATGATTACTAAATTTTGTCAAGACCTTGCCAAGGCTTATCCCGACCTCGTAAAATTGGAATCGATGGGCAAATCTACCCAAGGGCGTGATATGTGGGTACTCACTATTTCGGATACCAAAACAGGCAATGTAAACCGCAAACCTGGTTTTTATATTGATGGCAATATACATTCCAACGAAATTCAGGGTACTGAAGTAGCCTTGTATACAGCTTGGTATTTGGCCGAAAGCTATAATAGCTTGCCGTTTATCAAGCAGCTTCTTCAAGACAAAGTGTTTTATATTACGCCTACTATCAACCCCGATGCCCGTGAGGATTTCTTGAAAAATCCTAATACTGCCAACTCGCCACGCTCGGGGATGCTCGCCTTTGACGATGATGGTGATGGGCTAGCCGACGAAGACAAATTTGATGACCTCGATGGCGACGGTAATATTGTAATGATGCGTCGCAAGTCGCCCAATGGCCGCTGGAAAGTAGATTGTGATAACCCACAACGCATGATTCCTGCCAAACCCGACGAACGTGGCGAATACGAAATGCTGGGCTACGAAGGGATAGACAACGATGGCGATGGGGCAGTAAACGAAGATTTGATTGGCTATTATGACCCCAACCGCGACTGGGGTTGGAATTGGCAACCCGACTATATTCAGCGTGGGGCATTGTACCACCCCGGTACTTTGGCCGAAACCCGCAACATCAAAAACTTTGTGATGGCTCACCCCAATATTGCTGGAGCTCAGAGCTACCACAACAACGGTGGTATGTTTTTGCGTGGGCCTGGTGCAGAAGAAGATGCTGGGTTTTATACCGCTCAAGATGGTGCTGTTTATGATTATTTTGGAAAAATCGGTGAAAAAATCAACCCTGGTTATAAATACTTTGTGATTTACAAAGACTTATATACTGTTTATGGAGGCGAAATCGACTGGCTGGCTTTAGGTAGAGGGGTTTTTACATTTTCGACAGAACTTTTTACGTCTTATAAATTATTCAATAAGACTTCGGATGAAGGGCGTTTTCAAAATAACGACTTCGACGAATTTAGCCGCCAATTGCTATTCAATGATGGTTATGTAGCTTGGAAACCATTCAAACACCCTCAGTATGGCGATATTGAAATTGGTGGCCCTAAGAAAAACTACCTCCGCAATCACCCTGGATTTATGCTAGAAGAAGATGCCCACCGCAATATGGCATTTACGATTTTGCACGCTTCACAAATGCCGAAATTAGAGGTTTCTGAAATCAAACAAAAAGCTTTGGCAGGTGGATTTACCGAAATAACGGCAACTGTTATTAATACCAAGGTAATCCCAACGCATTCGGCTCATGACCTCAAGTACAAAATCGAGCGTCCAGACTATATTACCCTAAAAAATGCAACTGTTGTAGCTGGAATGGTTGTTGAAAATGAAGATAGCAATCAAACCAAAGAACAAAAATTTACCCCTCAAACCATAGAAGTACCTAATATTTCGGGAATGGGAGCGGTAAAAGTTCGCTGGATTATTAAAGGAAAAGCCGACAAATTATTGGTAGAAGTAGATAGCCAAAAAGGAGGAATTGTCAGCAAAACGCTGTAAATTGATTTGCCCCAAAACCCAGTTTGTAGAAAAATGTGTTCTACAAACTGGGTTTTTTACTTTTTAAACGCCATTGTTTCAACAACAAAAATACCAATACCGCCCAAGGTGTTCCGTGCAGTACAAAATCACACCAATCTACGGCTTGCATACCAACAGCCCCCCCTGCAATCCAACGCAATTTTCCCCAAATATGTGGCTCTGGACGAAAAGGAGCTAACCCCAAAGTAAGGCTCACGATTAGAGCCATTCGGACAGACAAGATGCTATTCATTTGTTTTTTGTGCTGTTTTAAATGGAAATAACTGTTGGTCAACAAAGCCTTCTGGAAACATTTCTACCTGCTCAAAACCAAGCGGAATATTAGCCTCCTCGTTGGGAGTATAGGCCGTTCCGAAAAGATAATCCCAGATACTCAAGGTTATCCCAAAGTTGATACCCATTTGATTAGGAATATATTTGGCATGATGCCAGAGGTGCATTTGAGGATTATTGAAAATGTATTTTAACGGCCCCAAAGGTATCCGAATATTGGAATGATTAAAATGTCCAATAGCCAATGTAAAAATATGTACCATATAAAAATCTTGAATCCCAAAACCTATCATAGCTAAAGGCAAATATTCAAAAAAACGATACACGATTGTTTCCATAAAATGATACCGTAAATGAGCTGCAAAACCCATCTGAGTAACCGAATGATGTAGTTTATGAACCTCCCACAACCACGGCACACGATGCAAAAGCCGATGTACATTCCACTGAACAAAATCACGCACAACAAACAGCGTTAGCAACTGAGCCATAATCGACCACGAGGCTATTTGGATAGCTACCAAGTTGCTGACACCCCATGCACCTAATAAATCCTTAAAAGCTTCTACCAATACATTAGCAATAGCATTGTAACCAATCAATGAAAAGAGGAAGAAATTAAAGAACATATAAAAAGCATCTTGCCAAAAGCCTTTCCTAATAATAGCCTGTTTTTTTCGCCAAGGAATAAGCACTTCCAGTCCAAAAAAGAATAGCGATATAGACAACAAGCCATAAAAATAATTATGCCATGAGGGATGCGTGATTTCATCGAGCAAATAATAAAAGTAGCCCACAAAACCATTCAAAAAGGTTTCTAGATATTTCATTACTTTACTTCTTCAAACGCTACGGTATCTTGCGGTTTATTTTCCTGCTTTTTTTTTATCGGAACAGCACAAGCTCCCCCACAACCTGTATTGGTAATAGCCTGAAACAACACTACGGCACTTAGTCCTAATAACAAAAAATCTTTTTGTATTACCCCATTTGCCAAAGCCCATACGCCTACTGCCAAACGAATAAAACGCATAATAGTCCAGTTTTGTAAATCCATTTTGTTATAACGATTAAGTTGATTTTTTATATCAACAAATATATGAACATATTTTCATTTAATAACATTCGGAAAAAGCCTTGACACAAAATATTTTATCTCAAGGCTTTTTTTAAGCTTTAATATTATTCCGAATACGGCTAAGGCTATCGGGGTGAATCCCCAGAAAAGAAGCCAAATCTTTGACAGGAATCAGCCTGAGGGCATCGGGTTGGTAGGTTATCAAATTAAGATAACGCTCTTCGGCACTTTGCGAAATCAAGCTATAAGTGCGTTTGGTTTCTCGGATATACAATCCTTCAGCAATACGTCGATGAAACCGCTCGGCATTTTTAGAACGCTCCAGCAACTCCAAAACAGGTTGATAATGCAAACGCATTGCTGTAACCTTTGTAACAGCCTGAATACCTATACTAGAAGGAGTTTGTGACAAACACGATGAAAAGGAGCTTACAAAATTGCCTCTAAAACCCAAATCGACACAAATTTCTTTATCTTCTTTGAATGAAATATACTTTACAGCACCTTCAATAATAAAATACGTACTGGTTTCTACCTGCCCAATTTCGGTCAAAAACTCTTTTTTCTTAAAATGTACTTCTTGGATATGGCCACGATAAAACTCCCATTCTTCTGACGAAAAATTGGCTAGCTTGAAGATTGCCTCCTTCACTGTTTCTATTTTTTGGGAATTTACGACCATTGCTCACATTAAATTAGTGGTTAAGTTAGCGAGTCACTTTATTAAATATCTGATAATAAGCCCTACAGTATTTATCAACCTAAAAGAGCTGAGCAAACCTGCAAGCAAATGACCCAAAGTTGAAAATCAATTAAATACCAAATCATTGATTTTCAAATACTTGTCATCTTCTAGTCTTCTGGATAAGGAATATAAATAAAACTAGCAAAGTCGTTGTCAAACACAAATAAGCAACAAAACTCGTCGGGGTCTTTATAACTTGTTTTAAAAACCTCAACATTCTCTTCGGCAATAATACCTCTTTGTACAAACTCTTCCATAACGGTAGCGTGGTAATTCCATGTATTGGCATTGAGTTCTTGAATACCAATAAGCTTTTGCCCTACTGGTACAGGATTTTGGGATACCGCAAAAATAGGATATTTAGAAAAACCTCTCGTTCTGATTTGATACGATGCCTCTTTGATAAACTCAGCTACCAACGCAAAGTCGGAAGAAATAATGCCCAAGTATTTTCCATTCAATTCAGGAGAATTAGGAGCATTGGATATGGCTTGATAGTCTTCAATCATGATAATTTTAATATTAATAAATAACTTGCTTGAAACAAAATGTACCTTTTTTACATTCTGGCTGCGGCCAATAAGCTTAAATCTTTATAGGCTAAACCTAGCTTTTTAGCGATTTGGGCATTGGTCAAGCTACCTTTATAACAATAAACACCTTTCATAAAAGCTTTGTTCGCAAAAATAGCTTCTTCGATTCCTCCTGTTTTGCCTGTTTTCAACAAAAATGAAGTAAAAATATTGCTCAGTGCCTGAGTGGCCGTATGAGCTACCCTCGACGGGATATTGGGTACACAATAATGAATAACATCGTATTTGCGATAAATAGGCTGTGCCAAAGTGGTCATTTCGGAAGTTTCAAAACACCCCCCTTGGTCAATACACACATCTATTAGCACCGAGTCGGCTTTCATTCTCGAAACCATTTCTTCAGTAACAATACAAGGCGTAAAGCCATCGGCAGCACGCAAAGCCCCAATCACAACATCGGCTTGGGCAATAGCCTCGGGCAATACATGAGAGTCGATAATACAGGTATATAAATTTTGACCAATGAGGTATTTGAGGCGTTGAAGCTTATAAATATCCTTATCAAATACTTTTACATCAGCCCCTAAGCCTATAGCTGTACGTGCGGCATATTCAGACACCGTACCTGCTCCCAAAATCACGACTTTGGTAGGTGGTACACCCGTTACACCTCCCAATATTACCCCCATACCGTTGTTGGCACTACTCAGGCATTCGGCAGCAATCAGCATGACGGTACTACCTGCAATTTCGGACATCGCCCTGATTAATGGCAAACCACCCACATTGTCTTCGATATATTCGTAACCTAAGCCCGTAATTTTTTTACGATTCAGTTTTTCAAAATACTCTTTGGTAGCTTTTTGCATATTCAGAGCCGATACCAAAGTAGAACCATGTTTTAGGTATTCGAGTTCTTCGTCGGTAAGAGGTTGTATTTTTACAATCAAATCGGCGGCCTTGAAAAGTTCCTCTTTTGAATAGGCAATCTGAGCCCCAGCTTCAGAGTATTGGGCATCGGTAAATTTTGCCCCTTCTCCTGCCCCTGTTTCAAGCAAAACTTGATGCCCATTTCTTACCAATAGCGACACAGCATCGGGGGTTAAAGAGATGCGTTTTTCTTGCATTGTTATTTCTTTGGGTAAACCAATATACAAGCTTTTTGCATTTTGCTTGGTCCATACCAATGCTTCTTGAGGCATCAATGACGACTGCGTTAGCCCCGACTGTGCTAGTATTTCTTTAAATCCTGATTGTTTTGCCATTTCTTTTATTCAATACAATAAATGGTTTACTTTAATACGAAAACGCCTCGGTCTTTGTCACAACAATTTATTGGATTGTATTATTCCTGAGTTTTTTGCAATGTTATTACTCTTTTCCCGTCTGCTTCTACCACAATATTGACTTCGAGGTAGCTGAGAGGCAATAAATTAGAAATCTTGGAAGGCCATTCTACCAAGCAGTAGTTGCCCGAATCAAAATATTCTTCGACACCCATATCCATAGCCTCTACTTCATGCTTGATTCTATAAAAATCAAAATGATAAATAGTCTTGTCTTCTTGTGTAATATATTCATTCACAATCGAAAATGTGGGGCTTTGAACGTGGTTGCTTACCTGCCAGTGTCGACACAAAGCCTTAATCAAAGTAGTTTTGCCTGCCCCCATCGAACCCTCAAAAAGCCAAATAGGATATTCCTTTCCAAATTCAATGATTTGTTTGGCTACAACAGGTAGTTCATCGAGCGAATAATACGCTATTTGTTGTGTATTCATTTTGGTAATTTAATAATTTTCTACAGTAAAAAGATATGTATTGGGGTACTTCTATCAATAATTCCTTTGACACATATCTGCTGACAATGGATATTTTTCTATCTATTAAATATCACCTAGCTGTGGACGTAACAAAATTTCTTCCAAAACAGTTGATGCAGGCATTTGGTAAGCCGTCCATATCACCTCGGCTACATCCTCAGAACGCATAAAACGCTCGATAGGCAAATCGACACCAGCCCAAGAATTGGTATAGGTAGCACCAGGCAAAATACTAGTTACACGTACCAAATGCGGTTTTAGTTCTTCTCGGAGTACCTTGCTCATACCTAACAACGCGAATTTAGAAATACAGTACGAGCCCCCATTGGTATAAGCCGTAATACTGGCGGTCGAACAAATATTAAAGATATGCCCTGCTTTGGCAGTAATCATATCGCCCACAAAAGCCCTTGTTAAATAATAGGCACTATACACATTGGTTTCAATCATGGCTTCAAGTGTGCCATCATTTTCATTGTGGATTTGCCCCGGAATAAAAAAACCTGTATTATTAACTAATATATCTATCCGAGGAGCTTGCTGTTTTACCAAGTCGGCAAAAGCCAAAACTTCCTGTTTTTTTGATAAATCAGCTCGAAAAAAAATAACATTTTCTAATGCTGCAAGCGTAGGGTCTTCCGAACGAGCACAAGTGAATACTTGATATTGCTCACGAGCAAATTTCTCTACAATCGCCCTTCCAATTCCTTTGGTTCCACCTGTAACTACAATGGTTTTCTTCATTTGTTTATATCAACGGTTACGTTTATTCTTGTTTGGTTTGTTATCTTTGAACTCGAATCATCAATTTAGGGCTTATTAGGCTCTTTGATAAATCGGCAACGAAGTTACTAACTTATAACTCTTAACTGAAAACGAAGTGACAAGAATAGGTAGATATTTCATTTTCTTGGGGAATTTATTTAAAAATCCTGAAAAATTCAGGGTTTATGTGGAATTGGTTTTTGAGGAAGCCTACGAAATTGGTATTAATTCCCTGCTCATTGTTTCAATTGTTTCGTCGTTTATTGGTGCTGTTACTTGTGTTCAAACGGCGGCCAACCTATCGAACCCATTTGTACCACGTTATATTATCAGCTTGATTGTACGTGACTCTACGATTTTGGAGCTTGCTCCTACGATTACGTCGATTGTATTGGCGGGAAAAGTTGGTTCTAATATTGCCTCTCAACTGGGTACAATGCAAATCACTGAACAGATAGATGCTTTGGAGGTAATGGGTATTAATTCAACTTCTTATTTGGTATTACCCAAAATTCTTGGGGCTATGATTACCTTTCCAATGCTAGTAGCCTTGGCTGGTTTTTTGTCTATTTATGGCGGTTATTTGGCAGGTTGGCTTTCTGGAGCTATTTCTCCAGCCGAGTATATCCAAGGCTTACGTTTCGATTTCAATACGAGTTACGTTCCTTTTGCTATGATTAAATCGGTAGTATTTGCTTTTCTGATTGCTTCAATTTCGGCATTTCAGGGTTATTATACCAGAGGAGGTGCACTAGAGGTTGGTCAATCAAGTACCAAAGCTGTAACCAATAGCTGTATTGCGGTTTTGGTAGCCGATTATTTGTTAGCTCAATTATTGGTTGGAGCATAATACCATTACACAACAATAAATAGGTCGCTTATTGAACCCTCAAAGGATAAAATAAGCGACCTATTTGTATGTTTATGATTTTATAAATACAGTTCCAACTCCCCTAATCCTTGTCTGATAATCTCAAAGTCATCGGTAGTAGCGTCTACAATGGTAGAAGGCACATTGTTACCAAAACCACCATCAACCACAATATCGACAAGGTGTTGAAATTTATCGAAAATCAATTCGGGGTCGGTAGAGTACTCGATAATATCGTCTTCGTCACGGATAGACGTTGTTATAATAGGGTTTCCTAGTTCTTTTACAATCAGTCGAGGGATTTCATTGTTGGGAATCCTCACACCTACCGTTTTTTTACCTTGAGCCAACACTTTGGGCACTTTATTGTTTCCGTCCAATACAAATGTAAAAGGGCCTGGCAAAGCTTTTTTCATGAGCTTAAAGGCCGCATTAGAAACCCTTGCATAGTCGGCAATATGACTCAAATCATAACATATAAACGAGAAATTATTTTTATTAGGTTTAATTCCTTTAATCTGACAAATGCGTTCGACCGCCCGTGTATTATGAATATCGCAACCCATCCCATAAACGGTGTCGGTAGGATAAATAATAACTCCCCCTTCTTTGAGGCACGATACAATTTGGTTGATTCGTTTTATATCAGTACCCTTTTCATATAATTTTATGTACTCTGCCATAGCGATTCAATAGTTAAGTTTGCCATTTTATGTGTTATCTATGAGGTAGAACAACTAAGTTAAAATCAAATATAATATCTTAGGCATTAGAAATATCCTGATTGCTAGACAAATTCCCAAAAGAGATAGAATTCATACAGGTTTTCATAAGGCAATATCATTAAACACTCGGTAAAACTTTGTGAAATATTTGTGCAAGGCCATGCCCTAAAATATCATTTGATAAGAGAAAAGTCATTATTGATAAAGAATAGTAAATGGCTCTTATAAAAGTTTGGGTAAAGAGGAAGAAAAAAAACAATTTCTTGAACTTTGGCACGATGTTAGTGGAAAATTAATTATCAATGCTTAAAAGTAGGAATACTTCATTGATTTTTATGGGTTAGGGTACAGAAAGCCGTGCTTAATTTAAGTGCGGCTTTTTCACTACTAGGCAAGGGTTTGGTCAATCGTTGATCGCTTGTATGTCTTAATTTTTCGCTAACGTTTGCTACTTTAATAAAGCTATTTAAAGTTGTGTTGGTTTTCTTTCAAGTATCCAGAAACTTATCGTCCGAGCCTTCAGGAATACTAGCAGCGTGGTCGATACTAGCGTTGATTTCAAAGCCCAAAATAAGTACTAAAGCAATCAGGTACAGCCATACCATAAGGGCTATAAATGTACCAATTGTACCATAAAGACGGTTGTAAGAAGCAAAATTAGATAGGTAATACGAAAAGCCATTGGTAATTACAATGGTCAGTATAGACGCTGTAATAGACCCAACATTGACAAACCTCCATTTTTTGTGAATCGCTGGCCCCCAGTAATATACAATAGAAATTACCACAAAAAACAAGGAGAATATAACCAAGTAGGTAAGTACCTGCAAGATATAAAAAGTAAAATCAGGATTAATGATTCCTCCCTCAAACAGGGCATCTACCAACAGCCGTCCTACAATCAATACCACAATCGATACGATAAGTACCAAGGTTAGCAGAAAATTCATCATTACGGCTATGAGGCGGGCTTGAATAAACCCTCTTTTTTCCTGTGCAGTATAAGTTAGGTTAAAAGCCCTCATCAAAGCCATTGTGCCACTGGTAGAGGCATACAAGGCAAACAAAAAACCTAGTGAAAGTACCCCACCACGAGGCTTACTGACAATTTCGACAATAGTACCCTTGGCTTCATGAAAAATACCTGCAGGCATTACCTCAGATAATAAATTGATAATCCGTTCGTCGAGGTTGTCGACAGGAATATAAGGAATTAATGAAAACAAAAAGATAAGCGTTGGAAATACCGCCAAGGTAAAATTATAGGCTACCGCTGCCGCACGTACATCTATATCAAACTGAATAATTTTATGGATCAAAATTTTAAGTACATGATATACCGTGGCGGTAGTATTTTGCAAATGTGTAGTTTGCAAGAAATACAATATAATTTTATAAAGTTTTGTAGTTTTAACTTTCTTCAGCATTCAATATTTGTTTATACTTTTCGATGTTTTGCCTT
Organism: Flectobacillus major DSM 103; assembly: GCF_000427405.1. Taxonomy (NCBI): domain Bacteria; kingdom Pseudomonadati; phylum Bacteroidota; class Cytophagia; order Cytophagales; family Flectobacillaceae; genus Flectobacillus; species Flectobacillus major. Next base: position 992,155 of record NZ_KE386491.1, on the reverse strand, counting down.
AATTATTGAAAATATTTGGCCAATTTATCTAATAGTTCCAGAGGAGCTTTGGTTAGGCGGTTGGTTTGTTTATTGACAAAAACCAAGGTAGTTTCGCCAGTATGTACCAGTGCACCTTTTGAATTATATATTTCATACAAAAATATAGCTCGTGTAGATGGCACGGTCTGTAAAATAGTTTTTATGGTTAGTAAGTCGTCGTACAAAGCAGGGGCAATATATTTTGATTTGTTTTCGTATACGGGCATCATTACACCCGAATCTTCCATTTCTTTATAGCTAAAACCCAAGCTTCGGAGGGCTTCTACCCTACCTATTTCGTACAACCGAGCATAATTGCCGTAATAAACGTAGCCCATTTGGTCGGTATCGGCATAACGAACTCGATAAGTAAACTCGTGATAATACATGAAGATAATTAATTATTAGGAAATTTGAAAGGATGAAAACCAGCACGTTATGGGTTAGCGAACTATGGTTATTTCACTAACCCAGATATTGTTGCTTATTTATGAATATTGAGTTTATTCAAAGCTTCTTGATAAATACGGGCGTTGTTGAGGTGATCGGTAAAGTTTTCTGCAAAATTGTGATACCCTGAAAAATCTTCTTTTGCACAAAAATACATATACTTATGGCGTTCGTAGTTCAATACAGCATCGATAGAATTGAGGTCGGGCAAATTGATAGGCCCAGGAGGCAACCCTATTACTTTGTAGGTATTATACGGTGAATTGATTTTAGTTAAAGTACTATTAACCCGTTTAATGGTAAAATCTTGATGAGCAAATACTACCGTTGGATCGGCTTGCAGAGGCATTCTGGCGTTGAGTCTGTTCATATATACGCCCGCAACCCTTGGTTTTTCGTCTGCTTTTTTGGTTTCACCCTCTACTATGGAAGCCATAATTTGTGCCTTAATAGGGTCTAGGCCAATAGCGGCGGCTTTTCGTTTGCGGTCTTCTGTCCAAAACTTTTTATACCAACCGTGCATAATATCAAAAAACTCGTTGGGAGTTACATTCCAGTATACATCATAGGTATTAGGCAAAAACATACACATGATTGTTTCGGTGGTAAAGCCGTATTTACGAGCTACCGCCGAATCGTTGAGCATCGTAGCCAATGTTGTAGAATCAAACTGAAAGCGATTTCCAATTTTGTGTACCAAATCTTTTTTCAGACGGATATTATTGAAAGTCAACCTAATAGGGTCTTGACGGCCACTTCTTAATTTTTTAATCAACTCATAATTACCCATTTCAGCAGTAATCACATAACGACCTTCACGTACATTTTCTTTGTATTTCAAAAGTTTGGCCAAAAATTTAAAAGAAAGCTCATCTTTTACCACTTTGTGTACTCTTAACGAATCCCAAACAGTATCGAAAGTAGCCCCTTTAGGAATCAACAAAGCAAAGCCTTTTTTCTCATCTACTTGGTAATTAGGCGTTTTGGCAATTTGCCAAACATAATAGGAAAACATCGTTGCAAATAACGCAAAAGCAAGGATGACGTATCTAATTAACTTATTATTTTTTTGCATTTTAGATTGAATTTGAATAATCGTCTTCAGGAATTAGGCAACAGGCTGTACGCTATAAATCTTATACAAAATCGATATTGAAACGAGTAGCCAAAGCTTTTAAATCATTGACAACAGGTTCAAGTAACTCAATACCATTGGCTTTGCGTTCTGCTTCCAAGGCTCGCTCAGGGTCGCCCGGAATCAACACACTTTTGCCTTCTACAGCCGAAGCCGAACGAAAACGGTTTATCCATTTGTCCATGTCGGCCTTAAATTCATCGGCTGGACGGAAACCGTCGATACGCATTGCACCCAAGAAATGCCCAGTACCTTTACCCACTTGCTCGCCAGCGGCCATAAAGCCCGCCGTTGCAAATGGTGGCACCCAAGGCCCAAAATTTGCTCCCGAAAGTACCCCCGAGAAAATATCTACAATAGCCCCTAAGCCATAACCTTTGTGCGAGCCATGCTCACGATCGCCACCCAAGGGCAGTAATGCTCCGCCATTTTTTACGGCATTGGCATCGTCGGTAGGTGCACCTTCTTTGTCTTGTACCCAACCAATAGGAGCTGGAGCCCCTTTACGCTGAAGAATTTCCATTTTGCCATAAGCTACGGCTGTTGTAGCAAAATCGGCCACAAATGCAGGGTTTTCGGCAGCGGGTACAGCTACAGCAATAGGGTTGGTGCCTAATAATTTTTCTTTTGAAAAAGTAGGCGTTACCAATGGAGCGGCGTTGGTCATAGCCCACCCAATCATATCGCTCGATAAAGCCAGCATGGCATGATAGCCTGCAATACCAAAGTGATTAGAGTTTTGTACCGAAATCCAGCCCGACCCTACAGCATTGGCTTTCTCCATGGCTATCTTCATCGCTTTGGGTGCTACCACCAATCCCAAACCTTTGTCACCATCGACAACCGCCGTAGAAGGTGTTTGGTGAATAATTTTTACAACAGGGTTTGGATTTAAGCGTCCATTGTCGTATAATCGTACATAACCGCTCAATCGGGCAATTCCATGAGAATCGACCCCACGTAAATCGGCCGAAATTAATACATTTGAAGCTAGCTCGGCATCGTCTTCAGGACAACCGATTGACAAAAATACTTGCTTAATAAATGCTTGAAGTTGTGTATATTGAAAAATCATTATCTAGTAACTTTGTGTATTGCTTTGAGATTTAATTCGGCAAAATTACAAATAAATGTTCGATGAAAGAGGCACATACTTGAATTTCGCTATTATTTAACCACTTTAGATAAATAAACATTTTGAAAAACCCTATAATTCTTCTCTACACAAGCCTAGTATTCGTGTGTGTTGTTTTCCAACCTCGTTTTGTGAGCATTTATTGTTATGCCCAAGCTCAAAATATAAAAAAAACCAAAACTTCTGAGTTGATGGACACGCTATATCTGAGTGTAGAGCGTAACATAAAGGTGGGGATTAATAGAAGCATTGTTTTTCATAATGTATACACCAATGGCAAAACGATTTATGATACTCGTACAATCAATATCAAACTATCAAACCCTTGGAAAAAAAACATTAGGTTGATTGTCGAAGAAATGATTCCTAATAGCAAAGACCCCAAAGTACAGCTCGAATTGTTCGAAAACTCAGATGCCGATATTGACTTCAATAGTAATCGACTTATTTGGAATTTAGAGCTAAAACCCAAAGAAATCAGGAACCTTGAGGTAAAATACAAAGTTGTGTATCCACAAGGGAAACAAATAATCGGAATACAAAATGTCCTTCAAATTCAAACGTATAAGCGCAAAACTCTTTAGCTATTTTGTAAAGGGTTTATTATTATTAGCTCCTGTATATATTACAGGCTACATCATTTTCAATCTTTTGGCGTCGCTCGACGAACATTTCTATTTCTATTTTAGGGGTGCAGGCTTGGCGGTTATTGTAGCCATTATCATGACGGTAGGCTTTTTGGGTTCTACTTTTATCATGATTCCTGTTTTCAAAATTTTTGAGGAAGGATTATCGCACCTACCTTTGGTAAGGCTTATTTATTTTTCGCTCAAAGATTTGGTTCAGGCTTTTGTTGGCGACAAGAAAAAATTCAATCAGCCAGTACTTTTTGTCCTTAATAAAGAAAGCGATGTACGAAAAATTGGGTTTATTACTCAAACAGATTTGGGCTTTTTGTCGTTAGAAGGATATGTGATGGTGTATTGTCCACATTCTTATGCTTTTTCGGGCGAAATGTTGGTAGTACCCAAAGCCAATGTTACTTTTCTTGACCTACCTTCGTCAGATGTCATGAAAATGATTATTTCGGGTGGGGTATCGTTGACACAGGAAGTCGGAAAATAATTTTCTGAACAAGGGGTATTTATCTCAAACGGTTGATCATCACAACACAAACTTCATATATACTCATATTCCAAATCAAACAACAGGTAATATTTTTTATTTTTAATCTTTTCACTATGGAATTCCTTTCAAATGTGAGCATTTGGGTTTGGGTTGCTTTACCCCTTTTCATTCTTGCTCTACGAGACATCTTACAAAAAAGACACACGATTCAACACAATTTTCCTGTAATTGGACACATCAGGTACATGCTCGAAAAAATTGGCCCTGAACTTCGCCAATATATTGTAGCCAACAACCGTGAAGAATTACCCTTTAATCGTGGTGAAAGAGCATGGATTTATGCTTCTTCTAAAAAGGAAAATAACTTACAAGGGTTTGGTTCTGACCAAGATTTTTCGGCTGTAGGTTATATTTTTATTAAACATGCCATGCTTGGCTACAAACTGCCCAACAATCACCCCAACCTCAAAGACCCAAGTGCAGTACCTTGTGCCAAAACTATCGGTGAATACCACAAACGCAAAAGACCTTACAAACCCTCTTCTGTAGTTAATATTTCGGGGATGAGCTACGGCTCGTTATCGGCCAAAGCTATTGAGTCGCTCAACCGTGGTGCTCAAAAGTTTGGATGCTACCATAATACAGGCGAAGGTTCGCTTTCGCCCTATCATAAATTTGGAGCAGACGTAGTTGTCAATATTGGTACTGCGTATTTTGGCGTAAGAGACGACGACGGCAACTTTTCTCTGGAAAAGCTGATAAAAATGACACAGGATAATCCTTTTGTAAGAGCCTTAGAATTAAAGCTTTCACAAGGAGCAAAGCCTGGGAAAGGAGGCGTATTGCCTGCTTCAAAAATCACACAAGAGATCGCTGACATCCGTCATATTCCGATGGGAAAAGATGTTATTTCGCCAGCATTCCACTCGGCCTTCTCTACTATTCCCGAAATGGTTGAATTTATTGAACTGATGGCCAATAGCACAGGTATTCCTGTGGGTATCAAGTCGGCTGTTGGTAAATTAGAAATGTGGGAAGAATTGGCTCAATATATGGTAAAAACAGGTAAAGGCCCAGATTTTATTACTATCGATGGTGGCGAAGGTGGTACAGGAGCAGCTCCTCATGCTTTTGCCGACCACGTATCGTTACCTTTTAATTTTGCTTTTACCAAGATTTACAAAATTTTCCAAAAACATGGCCTCACCGACAAGATCGTATTTATCGGTTCGGGCAAATTAGGCTTCCCTGAAAAAGCTATGATGGCGTTTGCGATGGGTTGCGACTTGATTAACGTAGGCCGTGAGTCGATGATGGCTATTGGCTGTATCCAAGCTCAGGTATGCCATACCAACCGCTGCCCAACAGGTATTGCTACTTCCAACAAATGGCTACAAGGAGGTATTGACCCTACTTTAAAAAGCGAGCGTTTTTATAACTATTTAAAAACCCTTAATAAAGAAATTTTAGAGATTACTCATGCGTGTGGCTATGAGCATCCGTCGCAAATGACCATGCGAGACGTAGACATGGCTATGGGCGATAACAACAAAACACAATCGCTATCGACAACCTTTGGTTATGATAAAACGCCAGTACCCTTCAACAACGTAGAAACGCTTCTAAAAAGTGAATTTTTAGGCGGTAAGCACTAACATAAAGACAATCATACCCTATAGCTCAGAGAGTGAGGTCTCTACTCGCTCTCTGTTCTGCATTCATCATAATTCTCCCAAAAAACTCCCGCTTATTTATTGAAGAATCTAGGTTTTTTTACGTATTTTACACTCCTATTGCTTTTTTTCATCGCTAGATACGAAATTAGCGACCCTAAGTAAATCTCCACTTTATGCTTTGTTATTAAAACCAGTAATTGATAATTTATGTACACCCACATTAGAGAAGTAGTTTTACAATACGTGCCAGATTTTACGGAAGAGGAGTTAAACGCTATTGAGAAAAATTTTTATCATAAATCACTCAAAAAACATGAGTACCTATTGAAGGTTGGGGAGGTAGCCAATGAAGTTGTTTTTATTAATAAAGGAATCATGAGGAATTATGTTCCTGTTCCCAATAAAGGCCAAATCACTAACTATTTTGCCGAAGAAAACATGTTTAATACTTCATCCGTTAGCTTTTTTACTCGAAACCCGTCATTTGAGGCTATTCAGGCTATCGAACCTTGTAAAATATTAGCCATCCAATACGACAGCCTTCAGCAGCTTTACAACCAATATCATAATTGGGAAAAGTTAGGTCGCTTATTTGTAGAGTCTATTCTTATAGAGCAAGATTTTAGACTCAGGTGGTTTATTGAACAATCTGCTCAAGAACGCTACGAAAAATTTTCGCAAAATTATCCTCATTTATTGCAAAGAGTTCAACAGTATCATATTGCCTCTTATTTGGGAATAACCCCCGAATCGTTGAGCAGGTTACGTTCAAGAAGCCAAAAAAATCAATAAGGCTACTATAATACCCTTTTTGCCCCTACTCAATCAACCCCCAAAACAGTATTATAACCCAGAGAAGTCAGTTTGGCTTCTCTTTTTTTGTGATTGCCAAGGGTGGGTATCTACGCTTACCACAAAAACTACTATCTTTGTAGTATGTTATCTATTAATAATCTTTCTTTCTATTTCGGAAGTCGCCCCCTATATGATGGGGCCAATTTACATATCAAACCCAAAGATAAAATTGGGCTTATTGGTGCTAATGGTACAGGAAAATCTACGTTATTGAGGCTTATCTCGGGCGAATACCAGCCCGATGGTGGCAATATCTCTAAATCAGGAGATTGCTCGATTGGTTTTCTCAATCAAGATTTACTGTCCTATCAATCAGAAGACTCCATCTTGTCGGTAGCTATGCAGGCCTTTGAACGCCAAAATTTCTTGCAAAAAGAAATTGATAGAATTCTGCACAAAATGGATACCAATTATGAAGACAACGATGTAAATATATTGGCTCGCCTCCAAGACGAATTCGATGCTTTGGGTGGCTATACGATGCAATCTGAATCAGAAGCTATTTTGGAAGGGCTAGGCTTTACTACCGACGACCTGTCAAGACCCCTAAAAACTTTTTCGGGAGGCTGGCGGATGCGTGTAATGTTGGCCAAGTTGTTGTTACAAAGGCCATCCCTTTTGATGCTCGATGAACCAACCAACCACCTTGACTTACCTTCTATTCAGTGGGTCGAAAATTATATCAATAATTATGAAGGAGCTATTATTGTAGTTTCGCACGACCGCTATTTCCTCGACAACACTGTCAATACTATTGTAGAAGTTTCGGGGGCTAAGCTTACGCCTTATTCGGGTAATTACTCGTTTTATATAGAAGAAAAAGCCCTTCGCAATGAAATACAAAAAGGTGCTTACGAAAACCAACAGGCTCAGATTCGTCAAACAGAACGATTTATCCAACGCTTTAAGGCTAAGGCTACTAAGGCTCGTCAGGTACAATCAAGGGTAAAGTCGCTTGCACGCCTCGATATTATCGACGATGTAATTGACGAAACTGCCAAAGTAAATTTCAAATTCAACTTTGGTACTCAACCTGGGCGTTTTATTATGCACCTCGAAGACGTAACAAAGGCTTATGGCGACAAGCGTATTTTGACTCATACCAATGCTATTATTGAACGTGGTGACAAAATTGCCCTCATTGGTGCCAACGGTAAGGGTAAGTCTACTTTGCTAAGAATTATTGCAGGCACAGAACAAGTCAATGGCGACCGTAAGCTTGGCCATAACGTTATCGACTCGTTTTTTGCCCAACACCAACTCGAAAGCTTGGATGTAGAAAATACCTTGCTCGAAGAACTCAAAATGGCTGGTACGGCCAAGCTTGAAACAGAATTAAGAAGTATTTTGGGCTGTTTCCTGTTTTCGGGAGAAGATGTTTTCAAAAAAATCAAAGTTCTTTCGGGTGGTGAAAAGTCAAGAGTAGCCCTTGCAAAAGTACTGATTTCGGAGGCCAACTTTTTGCTCCTAGATGAACCTACCAACCACCTCGACATGATGTCGGTGAATATCTTGATTCAAGCTTTACAACAATACGAAGGTAGTTATGTGGTAGTTTCGCACGACCGTTTCTTTGTATCGGAAGTGGCCAACAAAATCTGGTATATCGAAGACGAGCAAATCAAGGTATATCCTGGTACTTACGAAGAATACGAAGCTTGGCAAGAAGAACGTGAGGCCAACGAGATAGAAGAAAAAGCTACTCCTAAAAAGCAAGAAAGTCCTAAAGCAGCAGTAGTCGAAAAGCCTACAGTAAGTGATTTTGCCAAAAAAGAAGCTCAGAAAAATATCAAAAAGCTTAACCAAAAAATAAGCGAGCTAGAAGATACTATTACTAGGCTGGAAGCACTGAAAGCTGAAACTGAAAAACAGCTTGCCGACCCAACAATTTTCAATGATAATGGAGCGTTGAAACAAGTAAATGCCGACTACAAAAAGGTACAAGAACAATTACAACAAGCCAACGACAACTGGGAAATGGCGATGTTAGAAATAGAAGAGTTAGAAACAAGTATCAGGTAGGATTACTTGGTTTTGCTCTATTATTGCTTTACTCTATGAAAAAACAATCATTATTATCATTGGTAAAAAAGTCTGTTTTCTGGAATTCGTTTTGGAAAACAGGCTTTTTTCTTTGTATTAGCCTTGTAGCTTTTGCCCAAAAAAGAGCTAAAGAGCAAGTGGTAGAAAAAACACTTCTTTATGAAGATAAAATCTATGAACCCTATATCAAAACGCCTCTTTTGTACCCTTACGATGGCACTAGCAGTGTACAAGCTACCCTAAACCCGCCAATAATAAGTTTACAAGAAAATGCTACGTTAAGGTTAGAATTTGACTGCTTAAATCCTGCTGTTCAAAACTTTCGGGTCAAAATTTATCATTGTAATTCTGATTGGACACCCTCGGCTCTTAGCGAAATAGAATATCTTCCCGAATACAACGATTTCCCGATTTATGATTACCGTACATCTTTTGCCACCAAAATCCCCTATTATCACTTTGGTATAGAACTACCCAAAGTAAAAATGTCGGGCAATTATCTAGTGGTAGTGTATAAAGGTCGCAACGAAAAAGACCTTGTGCTATCACGTAGGTTTATGGTTTTCCAAAACAAGATTGGTGTAGGAGGACAAATCGTTTTTGCCAATATAGCCGATAAACGCCGAACTCATCAGCAAATCAATTTTGCTATTAATTACACAGGCTACGAGATAATCGACCCTAAAAATGATTTAAAAGTGGTGATTCGTCAAAACTTCCGAGATAACAAATCCCTTACCAACCTCCCTCCTTTTATGGTAGACAATTTCAACCGAAAGCTTGAATACCAGTTTTTTGATGGCGAAAATAGTATTGAAGGAGGCAATGAATTTAGGATGTTTGATATACGAAGCACCCAACAGAAATTAGTCAATATTTCACATATCTTTCAAGGCGAAAAAGAAACGGTGATAGAACTTAGCTATGATAAGCCCCAAAACGGATTGGCTTATGTAGATACCAAGGATTTGGATGGCCGATATGTGATTGACAATTACGAAACCAACCAAGGAGCTACCGAAGCCGATTATGTAAGGGTTAGCTTTCAGCTTAGAACCGACTCGCTAGCCAATAAAAAGGTGTATATTAACAGTTCGTTTAATGATTGGCAACTCAACGAAAACAACCTGATGCACTACGTACCCGAAAACCAAGCCTATGAGGCATTTATTCAGCTCAAGCAAGGCATTTATAATTATCAGTACGTTACGGTAGATCCTCAAGGGATAATCAGCGAACGAGAATTGGAAGGAAGCCATTCTCAAACCGAAAATGTTTACGAAATTTTGGTTTACCATCGTCCTATTGGTGGGCGTGCCGATGCCCTCGTTGGCTATGCTCTTATCAAAAGCCGTTAATTAGCTTTTTTTGTTTAAATCTTCTTACTCCAATACCAAAGCTTTTTGAAATTTATATAATCTATTTTAATCTGAAATGCACAATTAGGGCAAACAGAACACTTACAATACCGTTACTATTCATACCCAAGTCCGTTTTAAGAAGAATTCAACTTTTGATTATTTTATGAAAAAATTACTCTTTATACTTTTATCATGGCCGCTTTTGCAAAGTTGTATGCCATTACCTTCGGGGGGCTACGGCAATTCGTCGGATACTAATTCAGGAAATGGAAGCCAATATCCTAGCCAGCAAACACCTGCACCATCGGGTAGTGGCCGCTCGGCCGACCCCAATATTAGTGTCGAAGACATTCGCTTGTCGGGGCAATATACCGTTTTGTATGTATCCTTTATCAATAATAATTCGGCACGCCGCGACCAGTCTGGACGTGTTGTTGATGACGGCTCACAAGAAATTGCTTTTCACCCGAGTGCTCGCTTGGTTGGAGCAAACGGTGCTAGAGAGTTTCGATTTGTTAAAGCTGAAGGTATTCCTGTTGAGCCTCAACGCAAAAAGACATACGCAGGTACACGCACCAATTTTGTTGTGTATTTTGAACGCCTCGACCCCGGTATCGAATCATTCGACTTATTTGAATGCAACGATTATGACCACCTAACCTGCTGGAATGTATACGGGCTGTATGTCAAGAATCCTAGCTCTGCCCAAGTGCCTACCCAACAAGTACCTAATCAAAGCCCTAATTATCCAAGTCAGACACCGTCGATTCCAGCCCCTACCAACCAGCCCAATACGCCTACCAAAAAGCCTAAGTCTGGAAAAGTAGGAGAAGTAGACACTACACCACAACAACAAAGTACTGAGCCGTCGAGTGTATTAGTGGTAGGTATTGTGCGTGATGCCAAAACCAATCGCCCCATTAGTGCTACCATTGATTTTACGGTTTCGGGTAGTAACAAAAAAATTGATTCAACCCAAAGCTTTGCTAGCACGGGGATTTACAGAATGAACCTTAAACAAGGGCAAGTATATACCTATGTAGCTCATGCAAAGGGCTATTTGGCAGCCAATGATTTTATTGATTTGAGCAAAAGCGTAGTAAATAACAAGCTTACCAAAGATATTTTACTAAATCCGATTCAGGTAGGTGACAAAATCACCTTGAAGAATATCTATTTTGAAGTATCAAAATCCGACCTATTACCTGCTTCATTTGCTGAATTGAACAAACTGGTAAGTATGATGGACGAAAACCAGAACTTAGAAATCAGACTAGAAGGCCATACTGATATTGTGGGCGACCCCGAAGCAAACCAAGAATTGTCGGAAGAAAGGGTTATTAACTGCAAAGAATATTTGATTAAAAAAGGTATCTCGGCCAATAGAATTCAAGCAGTAGGTTATGGAAGCACAAAGCCTATTATCAAAAAAGGTACAGACGAAGAACGTAAAGTAAACCGACGCGTAGAGTTTGTTATTTTGAAACTATAAACATAAGTAATCCCGATTTTTCAGATAAAAGGCGGTCGAAATTAGTTTTTCGACCGCCTTTTTTGATTAATAGTCACGATGGAATACCTCGTGAATCCCAATATACAAACAAGAGGTTTTTACTTTAAATTATCCCAAAACTTGGGAAGACTCATGTTTATAATCTATTCTTACACATTGAAACGGAAGTGCATAATATCGCCATCTTGTACGACATACTCTTTACCTTCAACACTAATCTTACCAGCTTCACGGCATCCTGCTTCAGATTTATACTGCTGATAATCAGCAATTTTAATCACCTCAGCACGAATAAATCCACGTTCAAAATCTGAGTGAATTACACCAGCCGCCGCAGGGGCTTTCCATCCTTTTTGGATAGTCCATGCACGTACTTCTTTGACCCCTGCCGTAAAATAGGTAATCAAATTTAGTAAAGCATAAGAAGCACGAATCAATTGAGCCAAGCCCGATTCTTTCAAGCCATATTCTTCCAAGAACATCTGACGGTCGTCTAAATCCTCAATTTCAGCAATTTGCGATTCTACAGAAGCACAAATAACAATGATCTGAGCACCTTCCTCAGCAATAGCTACACGTAGTTGCTCTACGTATTCGTTTGTACCAGCTTGGATAGAATTTTCGTCAACATTGGCCACATAAATTACGGGCTTGTCGGTCAACAAAAACAAATCACCTACAGCTTCGTGCTTGATGTCGGGGTCTAGCCCTTGCACTGTTCTAGCAGACTTACCAGCTTCCAAAGCAGCTTTATATTGACCCAACACACCTACCATTTGTTTAGACTTGGCATCGCCAGCTTTGGCAGCTCTTTCAAACTTTTGGAGTTTCTTTTCTACCGACTCTAAATCTTTCAACTGCAATTCAAAATCAATAATTTCTTTATCAGAAACAGGATTAACCCTCCCTTCAACGTGAACGATATTGTCGTCAGAAAAACAACGCACGACATGAATAATAGCATCAACTTCACGAATATTGGCCAAGAACTTATTGCCCAAGCCAGCTCCTTGCGAAGCCCCTTTTACTAAACCAGCAATATCAACAAACTCAATCACCGTAGGCAATACTCGTTGAGGATTCACCAATTGCTCAAGTATCGTTAAGCGTTCGTCAGGCACTGTTACAACACCCACATTAGGCTCGATTGTACAGAAAGGATAATTGGCCGCTTCGGCCTTATTAGAAGAGATTGCACTAAAAAGAGTAGATTTTCCTACGTTTGGTAAACCTACAATACCACATTGTAAACCCATTTATTGTTTATTAATTTTCGACACGTCCTAAGAATCATAAAGTAACAAAGTTACGCTAATATTCCTTCAACAACAAAAAGCCTCTGAAAAATCAGAGGCTATGTCTTTCCGGATTTGTAATGAGCAGGATATATTAGAATTTCCTAGACCACCCTTTCCCATTCAAAATCATGTGTTACTCCCACTTCAGGTCGCTACCAAACCCTTCGTCCTCTTCACGGTTAAATTGTGAAAAATCAACATCAGGTAATAATTCATGCTTTACATGTTCTACAGCTTCCTTCAATCCTTCCAAGAATTTATCGAAGTCCTCTTTATAAAGGAACATCTTATGTTTCTCGTAAGCGAAGCCATCATCTTTTTGATAACGACGACTCTCTGTGATAGTGATGTAATAGTCGTTTGAGCGAGTTGATTTCACATCGAAGAAATAAGTCCTTTTCCCCGCTCTAATGCGTTTTGAAAACAATTCTTCTCTTTCTCTTTCTTCCACTGTACTATTAAAATTTAGGGTTTATGGATTGGTAAAAGTAAAAATTTTATTGATTCTAACAAAAAAAATGCAATAAAATAAAATTTGTTTTTTGGACTTTTAAACTAAATTTTCACCAATAAAAATATAACAAAACCAATAAATATTTTTATTTTGATTCCAAAAAGCATAGATTTGCATTTAGTACTTTTACATTTTTATACCTTATTTTTTTTTAGTAACTTCGTCAATAATCTAATCACTACCCATGAAAAAACGACATCTTGGAATACTTACCATTTCGCTATTAGTCGTTAACCTAAAGCCCTCAAATGCTCAAAAGTTAGGTGACGAATCTTATGGAATCGCCTCTTTTTATGCTAACAACTTTTATAATCAGCCTACTTCTACAGGCGAAATTCTCAAGAAAAACCAATATACCGCCGCTCACATGACCCTCCCCTTCGGCACGATGCTCGAAGTAACCAATTTGGCCAATAAAAGATTTGTGATTATTAGAATCAACGACCGTGGGCCCTACAAACCTGGCCGTATTATCGACCTTACCGAAAACCCCGCTAAATGGCTCAAAATGAGCAAAGAAGGACTTACTAAAGTAAGACTCAAAGTAGTGGGTTTTGATGGCGACATTATGCTAGAATCCTACGATTCATTGAGTATTGTTGCTTCGCCAAAACTCGAAACCAAATATTATCAAAAACCTATTATTCAACATAATAAATACTATCGCCTCCGCAAAAACTGGCATAAACGCAAATATCCTCACCTCAAATACCGCCGCTTGAAAGTAAACTCGTATCTCCGAAAGCTTTCTCGCCAACGCAAAAATGCACAAATACAAGCCCAGAAAAAAAAGTAATTAAGACCCAAACACAACTCTTATTAATCCTCTCGATAACCCCATATAGGCATATTGGCCTATTATATTGCTTTTTTCTTGATTCACAGTACTTATTTCTCAAGATTTGAGTAGGTATGTGGGTACACAAAATTGTAGATTTTCAAGATTTAACCATTTTTACTAATTAAACTATTTTTAGAACTATCTTATAGAAAGCCTATTACAAGTACTGTGTTTTCTAGTATTCATCTCTGTAATTCAACAAAATACCCCTTTGATAGCCGTTTACTATTTTTTTGTTTGTACATTGCCTCATAAAAGCCTTTATTTTGGCCATATTTTATGGCTAAATTTAACAAATTATGGTACTTCTTTAGTGCAAAGGAGTATTTCAATACTTACCTAATTGAACCCATCAGAAGCCCTACGGCAATCCTTTAATCCTAAAATCCTGCTTGATGTGCTTAATTTGTGTGAAGAAAGTTTGTAAATTGGCACGATATTGGTCGATTTGCCAAGCAGATAAAAATATATTATGGATTTAGCAAAAATACGAGAATACGGCAATATTGAATTTTTGGCCAAGCAAATGGTCGAAGGTTTTATTACAGGACTTCACAAATCACCTTTTCATGGTTTTTCGGTCGAGTTTGCAGAACATCGTTTGTACAATACAGGCGAAAGTACCCGCCATATCGACTGGAAAGTATACGCCAAAACAGACCGCATTTACACCAAGCGATACGAAGAAGAAACCAATCTGCGTTGTCATTTACTGATTGACACCTCTTCGTCGATGTACTACCCCGAAAATACACAAGGCAAAATCACTTTTTCGTGTATGGCGGCGGCGGCACTAGCTTTTATGTTACAAAAGCAAAAAGATGCCGTAAGCCTTACTACTTTTTCAGATAGCATCGAAATACAAACACCGATGAAATCGACACCGACGCATATCCATAAAATTTTATTGGATTTGCAAAGCTTAATGCAAAAGCCTCTAGCCAGCAAATCAACCGCTGTAGCATCTGTTATCCACGAAATTGCGGAGAAAATTCATAAACGCTCGTTGGTTATTTTGTTTAGCGATATGTTCGATAATATCGTAGAAGCTGAAATTCTGTTTTCGGCATTACAACACCTCAAACACAATATGCACGAGGTGCTTATTTTTCATGTAACCGACAAAAAAACAGAATCAGACTTTGCTTTTGAAGACCGTCCTTATGAGTTTATCGACCTCGAAACCAACGAAAGAATCAAATTAAACCCCGCTCAGGTAAAAGACGACTACCAAAAAGTACTAAAAGCATTTTACCAAGACCTTAAACTACGCTGTGGACAATATAAAATCGACTTTATAGAAGCCGATATTGCAGAAGGTTTTGACCAAATTCTATCATCATATCTGGTCAAAAGAACCAAAATGAAATAGTATAATAAAGGGGTATAGCCAAGCTACACCCCTTTATTATACTATTTCACTAATTTTTACACTGAATCTCAAAACTCTATCATCCAATAATATTTTTATTTATAGAAGTATCTTTCTTACAATCTCCTCCATATTTTTGATAGTAATATTACCTTTTCCTACAATCTTTTTTTGTGCATCTATAATATAAATCGTTGGTGTATATTGAGCATCAAATTCCTGAAAAAAGCTTATATCTCCAGTGCGGTCTATTGTATTTATAAAAGACTCCATCTTATATTGTTTTACAAAATTTTGCCATGTTTCGAGGTCATTACCAAAAATAGGAGCAAAAACCTTCAATCCTTTGTTAGCGTATTTTTGGGCTAATTCTACCAATTGGGGCGTAAATTGCTGACAATGCCCACAATCTGCCGAATAGATATAAACAATCGTACATTTGGCATTTATTTGGTGTAGTTGCAGTTCTTTTCCCGAAAAATCACTTAGGGTTACATTCGGAATTTTACGGCCAATCAGTAGTTTATCAAGATAATATACTCGCTCTTTTACTAACTTGATAGTAGTTTCGTCCCACATCTGAGGTTCTTTCAAATAGTAATTTTGCATGATGTATACAAAAACGGCATCATGCCCCATGGTTTTACTATTCTCAAAGAAATTAGCCATTTTAGTAACCAAATATTTCCGAATTTCGGTTTTCGACTGGGTTTTGGCAAGGATTTTATCTACCAAATGATTAAGCGAATCAGTTGGTAAAAAATATAATTGTTCAAAATAAGCCCCCACCGCCTGATACAAATAGGGCGTTCTAATCATCCGTGGGTCGCTTAGGTCATAGTTATCAAAATAATGCTCTACAAAAAACTGATTAGCCCATAGTGGGTCTTCGCTACCGTTGTCAAGCTTGGGGGCTACAGGCAAATCCATGGGCATAGTAGCCTTAATAAGCTTAGCAGCATACGTTCCTTCAAAAGCCTTGATAAATTTCTTTTTGTACAATTCTAATTCATACTGCAAAGCATATTGTTTATTGAGCAACAACGAATCTGATACCGCCCCTATACTGGCTATCCGTTGGGCATCTTTTATTATTTTTTGTTGGTAGCTATAAAACAAATCATTTTCACGCGAACCCTTAAATTTGAGTGTATTAAATAAATCTTTGGCATCGGCTTCAATAGAAAAGTGTTGTTCCACAACTAATAAATCTATACTTTGCCAATGTCCAATCATAAGGTTGTACAAACCTTGTTCAAGAGCTTTTTTCCCTTGAAAAACTAGCTCTCCATTGGCATTTATCTTGGCCGAATCTTGAATATAATTGAGATTTTCGTAATAATAGGTCAGGTAGCATACAGAATCTTTGAGCCCTTTCAGTTTGGCATCGATTCTATAACCTTGCGAAAAGATATGTTCAGAGCAGAACAATATGCTCAGAGCTATAAAGGCAATAAATAGTTTGTTCATACTAGGCAGTTAATAAAATTTAATTAAGTGGTCATTTTTGAGAAACAATACAAACAACTGATAATCAATAAAATACAAATCAAGACATATATATTTATTATACTCAACCGCAAAAAGGCAATATACTATTGAAATTACCCAAAGGGAAATCAACAGTATATTGCCTTTTTGCTTCATGAAATAGCTATTTATTTGCCAATGCGATTGGCATGTTGTTTTCTATGAAAATCTATAAAATCTTCGATTTGTTCAACAGGCAAGCGTTTGGCCAAAATTTTCTTATCTTTATCCAACACATATACTACAGGCGTTGCATAAACATCAAAGGCATTTTTAAAATCGGTATAGTATTCTTCTTTTCCTGTTTGTGGGTTTTTGTGAATATCTATTCCATTGATTAAATCGCCAAACTTAAATTCCTTGATAAAGCTTTTCCATTTTGATGGTGTTCGCTCAATCGATGCTGCAATCAATCTTACATTCTTGCTTTTGAGCGACTGGTACATTTTCTGTACTTTTGGAGCCGACTCACGGCAATGCCCACATTCGGGGTCATAAATAAAGACAACTGTATAATCGCCAGGGATTCTTTTTATATCAATTTCTCGGCCTAAAGTATCGGTCAAATACATATCGGGAAACGGCTTGCCCAGCAATAGTGGCTTCAATATAGCCACACGCTCCTTCATCTTACGAACCGTACTGGTATCCCAAAGGGCAGGCTCGCCGATATAATATTTTTCGGCCATGTGTACAAAAGCCCCGTCAGTACCCAATATTTTAGGGTTTTCGTACTGACTTGCGATTTTGTAAATAGCATATCTACGCATATCTCTCGACTTGGTTTTTGCCAAAATCTTATCGGCTTCCAACGAGATAGAATCGGCTTGCTGAGCGGTCAGGTCTTCAAAATAACGTTCTAATTTCTTTTGAAAAAATGGCGAACGCATCAAACGGTCGTCGGTCAAGTCGAAATTATCCCAATAATGGCTTTTGTAATAGGTAAATTGGTACTGATAAAACGCCATAGAGTCGGCTTTGGTAACCAAGGGCTTGCTGAATGGTGGAATATCGGGTTCTTGAGCCGCTTTGATTAATTTGGCTACTAGTGTACCTTCGTTTTGGGTAAACCACGTTTTTTGAAACTGCGTTATATCGTCTTGAGCCTTTTTAAAAGCAGCCTCGACATTGGGGTCTTTTTTATTTTTTCGGGCAGCATCTAGCTGTTTGATTTTTTCAAATTTAGCCGACATATCTTGCTGAAACTGAAAAAACAACTGGTTCTCTTTTGAGCCAACAACCTTCATTTTGTTAATCAAATTGATGGTATCTGTTTCAAAAGAAAATTCGGGATTACCAATAACAATGTCTAAATAGCGTCCTTTAGGCAAAGCCACCAAATACAGCCCTTCTGGCAAAGCTTTATTGCCCTGAAAATGAAACTTACCCTCGGCATCCACAATAGCGGTATCTTTGATAACCTGTTGGTTGTATCCAAAATAATGAGCCAAAAATACGGTTGTATCTTTAAGCCCCGCTATTTTTCCTTTTATTGAAAAACCTTCTTTGGTTTGAGCCTGAAGGGTATTGAACCAAGAAACAAGAGCAAATAATAAAATTATTCTTTTAAAATACTGTTTCATTTTATCTTTATTTAACTTGAATTATGAGAACCAACTACTATAGAGTTTGGGCAAAATACTAACGTTTCATTTTCAAAGTTAGTCTGACTTACTTTAATTGACAAAATATATTGTTTTTTGTCGTAATAAAGCATTCAAAAATCACTCCAATCCCATTTTACTTGCAACAATTATGTTTTTTATACTATCCAAAATCCTTTTTTACTTGCTAATGCCTATTTCATTGATACTCATAGCACTGTTAGGAGCTTATTTTTCGGTCAAATACCGCAAACAGTGGATTATAGCTTCAATAAGTTTTTTGATGCTTTTAGGCAACTCTTTTTTAATTAATGAAGCTTATTTGCTTTGGGAAATTCCTCAGCCAGTAACTACCCAACACTACGACCTCGGGATAATCCTTACGGGTGGAATGATGACTCAAAAAGATAGCGAAGCTAATCAGATTTTTGTTGGAAAAACAGCAGATAGGTTTATACAAGCTTTGAGGTTATATAAAAAGGGGCAAATTAAAAAAATCATGATTTCGGGAGGTGTTTCTACCGTATTACCCCAGCAGCTTGAAGGCGACAACGAAACCTACAAAACGGCACAAATTTTAGAGGAATTGGGTGTAAACCCTTCAGATATTATTTTGGAAACACAAGCACGTAACACCCATGAAAATGCCCAATATTGTGCCAAACTTCTACAGCAAATGCCTCAATTAGGCACAAAAGTTATTTTGTTTACGTCAGCATTTCATGGCCGAAGGGCACAAGGTTGTTTTGCTAAAGCAGGCGTATCGACTACACTCTTTAGCTGTTCTTTCAAATCGGTAAAAAGACAATGGGCTTTGGATATTCTGCTATTACCAAGCGAAACCGCTTTGGCAGATACTTATCAATTAATACACGAAATATTGGGATATATCGTGTACAGAATGGTGGGGTATTGTTGATGAAGCATTGTTCGAGTGAAAAGTATATAGTGAACATTCCACTACCACTCTTCACTCAAAATCAAGAATAACTAACGATTTAGAATCGTTGACATTCTCAATAAATCATTGTTAATCACTTTTTTCTTAGTAATAGTATCATGAAATGGAGTGTACACCAATTGGTCGTTGATAATACCAGCCATTACATTTTTCTCACCTTTCAAAAGACCCTCTAAAGCCCCCAAACCCAAACGGCTTGCAAGGATGCGGTCAAAAGCAGTTGGGCTACCACCACGCTGAATATGGCCAAGGTTGGTAACACGAATATCGACAGGAACGTCGATCGTAGTTTTGATTTTGTCGGCAACTTCGGCAGCATGGCCTTCTTCATCGCCTTCAGCTACAATCACAATAGAAGATGATTTTTTTCTATCAAAACCCGCTTTCAATGTTGTTACTACATCGTCGATGGTTTGTCTTTCTTCTGGAATCAAAATAGATTCGGCACCACCCGAAATACCCGACTGAACAGCAATATAGCCAGAGTCACGCCCCATTACTTCAATAAAGAAGATACGGTCATGTGAATCGGCGGTATCACGAATTTTGTCGATAGCATCCAAGGCTGTATTTACGGCTGTATCATAACCAATCGTGCAATCTGTTCCATACAAATCGTTGTCGATTGTACCTGGAGCGCCTACCGTTGGGATTTGGAATTCATTATAAAAAATCTCAGCTCCAGTAAAAGTACCATTACCACCAATTGCTACCAACCCTTCGATACCATGTGCTTTCAATTGGTCGTATGCTTTTTTACGACCTTCTGGTGTCATAAATTCTTTACTACGGGCAGATTTTAAGATAGTACCACCACGCTGAATGATGTTACTAACAGACTGTGAATTTAGGGGAATGATATCACCTTTGATCATCCCGTTGTACCCTCGGATAATTCCGAAAACCTCTAATCCGTAATGCAACCCTCCACGAACAACAGCTCTAATACAAGCGTTCATGCCCGGAGCATCACCTCCTGAAGTTAATACTGCGACTCTTTTCATATAGACAATTTATTATTTTTAGTCGGTTAAGCTATTTCCCAAATTTTATTCGCTTTTTCTGCAAAACCCTGCAAATTTATTGCTTAAAAATGAGGTTTCTAATCATTTTCTTAAAAAAATAGTATGAGAAATAACACTTTTTACAAAAATATAACTTTTATAATATTTAATTTAACTTATTCTATTAAATGTTTTCCTACTTGGAAATATACAAGACTCTACTTAAAAATATACAACAAAGTAGCGAGTTTTTTTTCAATTTACCTGCCATTTTTTCTTGTAAATAGCATTTTATTATCTTGACTAATTCATATTCCGTGGCTTTGTGGGTTGATTACCAAACGCATAACTTTGCAAAATAAGTATGGATTCAAAACAATTTGCTAAACCGATTAAGTTGATACACTAAACTTCATAGGCCTATGTATCAATAAGCTACGTTTTGTTTTGATAACAATCATAACACCAGGTACCGCTTACAAGGTTGAAGATATTCCGACAAAGAAAATCTTTTATCATGAACTATTGGTTAAGCGTTCATTAAAGTTTTAAGGCGTAGCTACTTAAAATGATTTTATACAATAAAAACTTTCATTTTCTGTTAATGAAAAGCACACTAACCATTACCTTATTTTTGGATTTATTCTTTGATTTATACAACTTGCACACCAAAAATCACGAATCCACTTTTTCTTTATAAAAACAGACTGCACTAATTACAAAAACAACTCTAATAGGCTTTATAATACATGTTTAAATACATCATAACCACAACTATATTATTGTCTTTCCTTCATAAAACAACAGCCCAGCATTGGCTAGGTATGGCTGGAAGTAATTATGCTGGTACAAATGCCCTTTATCAAAACCCTGCAAATGTCGTAGATTCTAGGTATAAAGTATATGTCAACCTCGTTAGCAACGATATTTTTGCTACCAATAATTACTTAGGCTGGGATGCCCCTTATTCTTATACCTCGTTACTTACCAATTCGGTAGCTCCAGAATACAGAAATAGCCAAGGTGTTACTGTATTTAGGGATACCTACCTGAACGCTAGTTCCAACAGTAGCTCAAAGTCGGGATATTCTTTAGCTGATAGCCGTGGGCCTTCGGTACTTTATACCATCAACGACAAGCGTGCTGTAGCCCTTACTACTCGGGTTCGGACGGGAGCCAGTGCTACTGGTATTTCGGCTTCTTTTGCAGAATTAATGTATTTTGGTATCAATTCGCCTATTATTTCTACAAGCAGTGGCGATTTGTCCAATGCCCTACTCAATATCAATAGTTACGCAGAAGTTGGAGTAAGTTATGGCCAGATAATAACAAACAATGAAGAAGAGTTTATCAAATTGGGTATTACAGCCAAAAGATTGGCGGGTATTTACTCGGCTTACTCTTATATCAACAAAGCTAGTTATCAATTAGTTCCTGACCCTAACGACCCCACTAACCAAATATTAAGAGTTAATAATATTGTTGCTGAGTATGGCTATACCAAAGAGGAATCTATTAAAGCGTCTTCTCCTTCATTTCCTTGGCTTTTGGGGGGCGATGCTGCTGGTGGTGGCTGGGGGCTTGATATAGGGGTTGTGTACGAATATCGCCCCAATATCAATAAATTTGCTTATCGTGAAAAAGGAGTTAGAAAATTTGATGCCAGCAAAAACAAATATCTATTCAAAATAGGGGTATCGTTGCATGATATAGGCTATATCAATTACAACAATACGTTCTATGCCAATCAGTGGAAAGTAAGAGCTAGTAATATTGATTTTTCGAAAAACGACTTTATCAATGCCAAAGGTTTTGATAATCTTTTTACACAACTTAATACCCAATTAGGTGTTACTCGTGCTGATTTCAGCGATAATTTCTCAACTGTTTTGCCAAGTACTTTACAAATCAATGCCGATTATCTGATAAAACCCCATATATATGTGGGGGCATTATTGGTTCAAAACCTAACTTCTACCAATGCTTTGGGCTTAAAATCACCGTCGTTGTTGGGGGTTATTCCTCGCTACGAAACCAAGTGGATAGACGTAGCAATGCCTTTGGTGTTATTTGATAATTATAGCAAAGTGGCGTTTGGTTTGGCTGGTAGATTGGGGCCTCTTTTTCTTGGCACAGACAATTTGGGAAGTTTGCTCAATATTGGCAAACCTAAAGGATTTGATTTTTATTTTGGCTTGAATATTCCTATTTTCAGAAAGCCTCCCGAAACACCGAATGCTTGCTGGTACGAGCAGCCAGCAAAAAAAACCTTGAAAGAAAAGTTGATGTTTTGGAAAAGACAATAAATGTTAGGTATATTATTATCCTCAAAAATATGAGTCCTCCCCAATATTAGGTATATATTAAAAGCCCTCCTATTTGTATTTGTTGTAGTTCATGAAGTCGTCAAGTGAACTTTGATGAGGCTTATCAATTGCTCCAATGGTAGAAATTTAGTGGCTATTCATAAACAAGGCGGTCGAAAATTGTTTTTCGACCGCCTTGTTATCTAAAAATTAGGGATGACTCATTTTTCTAGCCAAAACACCTGTGTATTTTACAAAATATATTGACTCAAATCTCTGTTTTTTACTAAGCCCCCCAATCGCTCAGCAACCAGTTCTTTGGTAATAATAATCTTGGCATTGGCTGAAATTACATCGGGAATATCAAACATCAAATCATTGAGTAAATGTGACATCACCGTTTGTAACCTTCTTGCTCCAATATTTTCGACCTCGGCATTTACCGCAAAAGCTATTTTAGCGATTTCCGACAAGGCATCATCATTAAATTGTAGCTCAACCCCTTCTGAAGCTAACAATGCTTCATATTGCTTGGTCAATGCACTTTTAGGTTCTTTGAGAATACGATAAAAATCTTCCTCTTTTAAGCTTTGAAGTTCTACTCTGATAGGAAAACGTCCTTGCAATTCAGGAATCAAATCGCTTGGTTTGGCTACATGAAATGCCCCTGCGGCTATAAATAAAACGTGGTCGGTATTGATAACACCGTATTTGGTATTAACCGTTGAGCCTTCAACAATAGGCAACAAATCACGCTGTACACCTTCACGGCTTACATCGGGGCCGTTTCCACCACTTCTGCTCGATGCGATTTTGTCGATTTCATCAATAAATATAATACCTAAATTTTCGGCTTTACGAATAGCCTCCTCTTTTACCTCGTCCATGTCTATCAACTTGGCCGATTCTTCCTCCAACAATATCTTTCTAGCCTCGGCAATAGTCAATTTTCTTTTTTTCTGCTTTTTAGGCATCATTCCCCCAATCATTTCTTGCAGATTCATCATCGACATCTCATCGATTGGGCCACCCATTACCCCAATATTGGGCGAGCTGGTTGCCTTCATTTCAATCTCAATTTTGCGGTGTTCTAGTTCGCCACGTCTGAGTTTTTCACGAAAAAGCTCTCTTGTTTTATGATTGAGTTCTTCGTCCGAAACGGGTTCGTTGGCAATATCTTGTGAAAGAGCTAATTCTTTTGAGGGCTTTTTGGTCGACTTATTTACAGCAGGAATCAAGGCTTCTAAAATAGCCTCCTCAACAGCCTCCTCAGCTTTTTCTTTGACAGCCTCTTTTTTGGCAAGCTGTACAAGATGTACCGACGACTCCACCAAGTCACGTACCATAGATTCGACATCACGCCCTACATACCCCACTTCAGTAAACTTAGATGCTTCTACCTTTGTAAATGGGGCATCGGCCAATTTGGCCAAACGACGAGCAATTTCGGTTTTACCAACACCCGTAGAGCCTATCATCAAAATATTATTAGGTGTAATTTCTTTCTGCATATCGGCAGGAGCATTCATTCTTCTCCAGCGATTACGCAAGGCTATAGCTACATTTTTCTTGGCTTCGTGCTGCCCAATGATATACTTATCGAGTTGCTCGACGATTTGTTTAGGAGTTAAAGAATCTAAATTTACCATATTCTGTGATTGGATACTGTAATAGCAAAATGCTGTTACAGACTTAACTATTTTATCAAACGTTTTAAATCTAAAATTATCCCAAAACTACTCAAGTTTCCGCTAGCATGATAACCTGAATAGCTATAGTACAGTTCAAATATTTTACTTCTAATAACGATTCCACCCGAAAAACCACTGAGGCCAGCCGCTGAACTTAGGCTTAATTCTCTATTTAACAAATGATTATAGCCCAATAATAGGTTAACATGCTTGCTTAATAATAATTCGGCACCAAAAGACAAATGACGAGCAATTTTATCTGGCCAACTCACTTTTGTCGATACGGTATTGCCATTAAGGTCTTTTACAACAACACTGGGGTTGGCATAGGCAATATCAAATTGATAAAGATGATGAGCATTGAGCGAAAAACGAGCAGGCATGTATTGAGGTTTGAAAGATACACCCATTTGTACATCAAAAGGCAAATTACTGGTACTAGTCGGAGAAAACTCTTTGAGTACAAAACCGATATTTTTTACTGCTATTCCATAGGTTAAGTCATAAACGGGATGCTTAAAATACCCTCCTACATCGAGCATCACTGCTGATGAGCCCAACTGCTCAATTACCGAACCCACATATTTTAAGCTTCCACCAAATGTAATATTTCCCTGCCGTTGTGATGTGGCAATTGTAATAGCATAATCATTGGCCGAAAACTCGCCAAGAACATTACCGACGGCATCGGTTCGTTGTAGTTTGCCATAGTCGAGGTATTGCACACCTATTCCCCAGGTATGTCCTAATATTGTTGGAGCATACGCTACCGAAGCCAATTGCCCTGCTTGAAAATATGGCATATAATTGAGGCTTAGCACATTCTGATGTGTAGAGTCTAACAAGGCTGGGTTTTGTAAAAAGCTATTTACCGTAGTTTTGCTTTGGCTTACCCGATACCCACCCAAAGCCGCTACTGTTGGATTGGAAGGTATATTCAAAAAAGTATAAGATGTATTATCCCTTATTTGTCCAATCAAAACTTGGTTATTTAATATGATTATTCCGTAAAATAAATATTGGATTATTTTACTTTTCAATAATTGCATAATCAACACTTTTTATAAAAATTTCGGCTTCAATCAATCACTCTCTATAGGCAGGTATTATCTCATACGTTGACAAAGATAGCCTTTATCTCCTACACCTCGGACGAATTTATTTAAACAAATCTTTCTAAGAACCATTTAGCCATGAAATATATACCATTCACGTTAAAACCAACTTCAATCCTCCGTGTATCAATAACATACACACCCAAACTATACTATGTTGCATTGCTATTAATGTTACCAATTGTAAGTATTGCTCAGTTAAACATTCGGTTTCCTGTACCACGTGCTGTAATTCAGCGAGATGTTTCCAACAAGGCAGACCTCTATATTACAGGGCATGTCGACAAGCCCTGCGACAAAATAGAAGCCCAATTAATACCAAGAACAGAACAAAGCCGCTTAGATACTATTGTGGCTAGTACTTGGCAAACTGTAAGTCAGGGAAATATTCTAAATGCTTTTGTAGGTAAAATCAATGCCAAAGGAGGTTGGTATAACCTCAAAATCAGAACATTGGTCAACAATACAATCCAAGACTCTATCACGATTGAACGCATTGGTGTAGGCGAGGTACTCATCAGTGTGGGGCATTCAAATGCTCAAGGGGGCTCGTACGGTGTAACAGGCCCCGATGCTACCGACGACCGTGTCAATTGCATAGAAATGGGTAAAGTACCCAGTTGTGAAGGACGTTACCCCAGATACCAACCCGCTAGTAATACCGATTCTACTTGGTGTAATTACCTAGCTACTGGCGATGCCAACGTATTACCTATACTTAGGTTCAAGCAAATTACCAATAACTCAGGAATGAGCCCCTTTAGCGATATTCCTTGGTTTTGGAGTATTTTAGGCGATTCTTTGAGTCGCCAGCTCAACGTTCCTATACTCATTTATAATGCTGCTTTTGGTGGTACTACTAGCGAATACTGGTACAAAGCGGCCTATAACATTTATTTTTATCATTCATTTGTAAATGCCAATATAGGAATGCCTTATATCAACCTAAAAAACATTCTACAACTGTATGTGCCACTAACTGGTGTTAGAACTGTGCTTACGCTGCACGGTGTCAACGAACGAGAAGCCCCTGCCGATGATATCAAAAGATGGATGAATGGCTATATTGTCAAAAGCCGAGAAGATAGCAAAATACCCAATCTAAGCTGGGTAATAGCCCTCGACAGCTACCTAGGGTGGGTATATCCCAATCCTTTGGAAGCCCAATTACATACTATTGCCCATACCCCTTATGCCTACAGAGGCCCCGACCTCAACAGTATTATCGATAATCATGAAGGTATGGATGGAAGCGACCGCCCCGATGGTCTTCACTTTTCGGCAAGGGGAATCATAGCCGCTGCTAATATGTGGACAAACAATTTAATGGAAAATCAACTATTGGTCAAAATTGCACCAACGGGTCCTCAACCCTTATGGATTAACTCTTTGCAGTCGGGGTATTGGAACACCCCTCAAAACTGGTCTTGCAATTGTTTTCCCCAAAACTACCACTCAATGCGAGTAACCAACTCGCATATTATCAATATTGATAATAAAGTACTTAGACCTGTTCAAATTAAAATAGATGGAGGCTTGTATATTGCCAAAGATGCTATCATTTCCTTTTAGGAAAATAATTATCTAAGAATAATTCAAAAGCATTCCTATGAAATATACAATTTTCAAGAAACTATATCAATTTTACACGTTATCTAATTTTTGCCCTTTATATTTGGTACTCTATACAAAACAAATACCATAGGATACCATGAAGGTAAAGACAAACCAAGAGAAATTTGAAATTTTAGCTCGTAAAAATGCAGAAGCCCTACTTGGAGGCGGAGAAAAGCGTATTGAAGCACAACACAAAAAAGGCAAGCTTACCGCTCGTGAGCGTATAGCTCTTTTGTTGGACGAAGGCTCTTTTGAAGAGATTGGCAAATTTGTCATGCACCGTTGTAAAGATTTTGGCCTAGATAAAGAATATTATTTGGGCGATGGAGTTGTTACAGGATACGGTACTGTCCATGGGCGGCTTGTTTATGTATTTGCCCAAGATTTTACAGTTTTTGGTGGAGCTTTATCCGAAACTTTTGCAGAAAAAATCTGTAAAGTAATGGACTTAGCCATGAAAAATGGAGCACCAATCATTGGTCTAAACGATTCGGGGGGGGCTCGTATTCAAGAGGGCGTAATGTCGCTGGCTGGCTATGCCGATATTTTTTATAAGAATACCTTAGCATCGGGCGTTATTCCTCAAATTTCAGCCGTAATGGGTCCATGTGCAGGCGGAGCAGTGTATTCTCCTGCTATTACCGACTTCATTTTGATGGTTGAAAATACCTCGTATATGTTTGTTACTGGCCCCAATGTCGTAAAAACCGTTACTCACGAAATTGTTACATCCGAAGAGCTAGGGGGAGCCTCTACGCATTCAACCAAATCGGGCGTTACTCATTTTTCATGTGCCAACGAGGTGGCATGTATCAATGATATCAAAAAACTATTATCGTATGTTCCTCAAAACTGCGAAGACTCAGCTCCTGCCCTCCCTTACGAAACTGGCGATGAGGTTCGTCTTGACTTAGATAAAATTATTCCAGAAAATCCCAATCAGCCTTACGACATCAAAGAGGTTATTGAGCATATCGCCGATAGCGATTCTTTCTTTGAAGTTCATAAAAATTATGCTGAAAATATTGTAGTAGGTTTTGCTCGATTAGCTGGAAAAAGTATCGGTATTGTAGCCAATCAGCCAGCGGTTATGGCAGGTGTATTAGACATCCACGCTAGTATGAAAGCTGCCCGCTTTGTACGTTTCTGCGATTGCTTCAACATTCCGTTATTGGTATTGGAAGATGTACCGGGCTTTATGCCAGGCACCAACCAAGAATGGGGTGGCATTATTACTCACGGAGCAAAATTATTGTATGCTTTCTGTGAAGCTACAGTACCCCGAATTACCGTAATTACCCGTAAAGCTTATGGTGGAGCATACGACGTAATGAACTCAAAGCATATCGGTGCTGATATGAACTATGCTTGGCCAACAGCCGAAATCGCTGTAATGGGTGCCAAAGGTGCTGCCGAAATTATCTTTAAAAAGGAAATTGCTGAGGCCGAAAATCCTGAAGAGAAGTTACAGGAAAAAGTGGATGAGTATACCGAAAAATTTGCAAATCCTTATCGTGCAGCTCACAGAGGGTATATCGACGAAGTTATCTTGCCGTCCGAAACACGCCAAAAACTGATTCGTGCTTTTGGTATGTTAGAAAATAAAGTAGCTACACTGCCTCGTAAAAAACATGGCAATATTCCATTGTAGTCGTTCTTTTATAAAGATGTTTTTATATTTGTTAACCCCAAAGGCTTTTAAAACCTTTGGGGTTTTGTATTTTTGTTGAAAAGGAGTATTCAATGGGTAAAAATCATTTAGCATACTTCAAAATAGAAAATTTCAAACAATTTGAGTCGTTTGAAATGCAAAACCTTGGTCAATTCAACCTCGTGCTCAAGCTAAAAAAATTTTAATCTGCTTGCTAATAATACTGGATACTTAGGCCAACTTGTAAAAAATACATGCAACATGCCAATCCAGACAAAATTACTCGAAAAACATTTGATAGTATCATTCAACTCTTAACCTATAAGAAACTCGTCCACATACCTACTTCAATACAGAAAGTATTGGTATTGTGCTATTTAACGACAATAAGATTTATACCCTTTTACAAGATTTGGAGATAGGATTTAGAAATATGGCTTGAACAAATTATCCATCTTGAACACAAAGAAATTTTTGATTGTTGGGAAAGTTATGAGGGATACTCCCAAAAATATCCTGATAAGAATTATACCATATCTGCCCGTAAAACAAAAAATTATGCTTATTTAGAAGCACTTTTAGGAAGTAGTAAAACCCAAAAGAAAAAATAAAAGAAGCAGAACGAGATTTCCTAGAACCTAATCACTGGAATCTTGACACTCCTGCCCTTTTCAATTAAAAACTTTTTTAGATAAATTTTTTATAGAATAAATTATGACTGAAAACGCAAAAAAATTCCTTTACGAATACCTCAACAATGCCTCTCCAACAGGCTTTGAAGCTTCTGGACAACAAATTTGGCTTGATTATTTGAAGCCTTACATCGATGAAACAATTATTGATGTTTATGGTACTGCTGTAGGAGTTATTAACCCTGGACAGCCTTACAAAGTAGTTATCGAGGCTCATGCCGACGAAATTTCATGGTTTGTCAACTATATCGACGACAACGGTTATGTTTTTGTACGTCGCAATGGTGGTTCTGATGCCGTAATTGCTCCGTCGATGCGTTGTAATTTGCATACCAAAAATGGCGTAGTAAAAGGTGTATTTGGCTACCCTGCTATTCACGTGCGTGACCTTGCCAAAGACAAAGCACCAACGGTAAACGACATTTTTATCGACCTTGGTGCTGCCAATAAAAAAGAAGTTGAAGAAATGGGAATTCATGTAGGCACTGTTGTGACTTTTGAAGACGGCCTAACCGAACTCAACAATCGTTACTATGTGGGTCGTGCTCTCGACAACCGTGTTGGAGGTTTTATGATTGCAGAGGTGGCTCGTATGCTGAAAGAAAACAATGTTACGCTTCCATTTACTTTATATGTTGTTAATGCCGTACAGGAAGAAATTGGTTTGCGTGGTGCCGAAATGATAGTACGTCGCCTCAAGCCCGATGTAGCAATTGTTACCGATGTAACCCACGATACGCAAGCTCCTATGTACAATAAAAAAGAACAAGGTGACCTAAAATGTGGCAAAGGCCCCGTTATTTGCTATGGCCCTGCGGTACAAAACAACCTTCGTGATTTTATTATTGATGTGGCTACTCAAAAAAATATTCCGTTTCAACGCCAAGCGGTATCACGTTCTACTGGTACAGACACCGACTCATTTGCGTATGCAACAGAGGGCGTAGCATCGGCCTTGATTTCATTGCCATTGAAATATATGCACACAACCGTAGAAACGGTTCATAAAGACGATGTTAGTGCAGTAATTCAATTGATTTATGATTCGTTGCTAGCACTACAAGGCAATGAAGATTGGAGATACATCAAATAAGTTAAGGTAGAGATTGGGCTTTGGGGCCCAATCTCTATGCCCAATACCTATGAACAAAACACTCTCGGTTGGGTCGGTCAATATGATTTTATGGGCTGCTCAGTGCAAAGGCGTTCCACAACAAGCCATTATTGATGCTGTTGGAATAGACCCAGTCATTCTAAACAACCCCGATAATAGGCTTGCTATCAAAACAGTACAGGCTATTTGGCAAGAAGTCATAGCGTATTCTCAAATGCCTAATATTCCTGTGTGTATGGGCGAAATCATCAATCCTGTCTCGGTAGGTATTCTGGCATATATCATGATGCACTCGCCCACTATGGGCAAGGCCATCGACAAACTTTGTCAGTATCAAGATATTGCTTGTAATGCAGTAATGACCATTCAAGAACATACCGAACAACAAGTTATTCTTAAATTTGAAGTAAATTCGACCGACATTATTTATCCTCATTATGCCGTAGAGTCAGAAATGTCGGTATATATTAGTGCATTTAGGGCCTTATCGCAGTCTGATTTTCCCCTCGATGCCATCTATCTTATGTACCCACCCACTGCCGATGTAGCAGAATATCAACGTGTTTTTGGATGTCCTGTCTATTTTAATAGTTCAGAAAACAAGATGATATTTTCAAAAAGTCTACTAGAAAGGCGTATTATCAATGCCAATCCTCATTTATTCAATATCTTTGAACAACACGCTCAGGATTTACTGGCACAGCTCCAGCCCAAAGAAGCGTTTAGCGATATTATTAGGGTCGAAATTGTAAAAAGCCTCAAAGGAGAAGAACCTTCACTTGGTAATATTGCCAAACAACTGGGCATTGGCATTAGAAGTATCCAGCAAAAGCTCAAAGCAGAAGGTATTACTTTTCAGCAACTTTTAGAGCAATCTCGGAAAGAACTAGCCATAAAACATCTTCAGCAGGTTCATTCTAGTACCACCGACATTGCGTATTTGCTTGGCTATTCCGACCCAAGTGTATTTTTTCGGTCTTTCAAAAAATGGACAGGTCAAACACCCACCATGTTTAGAAACAGACTCTTGGTATAGCTAACTCAGCGAAGTATGCTTAAAGGAATCCTCGTATTTTAGGCCATAGCCCATCAATCTATCCATTGCCGCATGACTCCACAATATCACTCCTACCAAAAGTAAAATATGGTTGTGCTGATAATATCCTATTGTTAATATCGTAAGGGCAACTGCTTTGTGGTGAAATAGGTTGTATATCCATGCTCCTGTTTTGGTATTAATCAAGTAACCCAACATTCCAATATCTGGCAGTAAAATCAATACCAAAAAATACCACCAAGCATAAGGCAAATAGTTGAAAAGTATTATTCCTGCTACAAACTGAGCCAATTCTTCTAATTTCAATAAAGTTTTCATCATTTTGAATATTGTTTAAACCAACGTAAAGTATTTTGAATAGCTTCCTCCAAAGATGTTTCATGAAAGTCGGGAAACAAATTTCTTAGCTTATCATCATTTAGCACTACTGTATTCTCATAGAGATAATACATTTCTTGTATTTCCTTCAGCACAGGAATAAACCAAGCCAAAATGGCTACCATCCATTTGGGATATACCATAAATTTGGGCTTTACATGAGCCTGCTTAGCAATTTGCTCAAAAAGTGTCTGGATATTGTCATGGATTTGCCCACCATAATTATAAAGTTCAAAAGTACTATTAGCTGTTGCCAGCATCAGCCTTACCATTATTTCAGCGGCATCGGGCGTATAAACCGCTTGATGAGGAATATCTATCCTAATAAGCCATGGCATGGCTTTACCTTTTAAGGCATTCATAAAAATAGGCTTTACTCCTTCGTTTTGAACATTTTCGCCCCAAAAATCGGGGAGCCTTACTATCAAAACATTACATTTTCCTTGCCGAGCAGCTTCTCTCAAAGTTGTTTCCAGCTCAACACGAAGTTGTCCTTTTATGGAACACGGTTTTTCGGGGCTATTTTCTACAATTGGCGTAGCCATATTACCATAATTATAGACATTGCCAGGAAAAATAATTTGAGCATTATTAATACTAGCGGCCTCAATAATACGCTGAGTTACCGACATCATATTTACTTTCCATTCGTGATACGGATAATTAATGCCATGAAAAATCACCTTTTTGTCTTGAGCCAATTCCTTTAATAACGCTCCGTTTTGGGCATCGCCCTCTATTATTTCTAGCAGTGGGTTTGGTTCAAATATGCCCTGAGCTTTTGCCACATTACGAACCAACAAAGTTACTGGCCTATTTTTTGCCAGCAGATTTTGGGTAAAAGCATATCCAATACTACCTGTACCCCCTAAAATAAGAATATCTGATTTCATTTTTATTGCGTTTTAGCTGATACAAAGTTGCTACCAATTAGCCACCTGCTTACTGACCAATTATGCAATTGTATATGACTAAACACGAAAAAGATAAAGCCGAACAAGATGAACTTGCTCGGCTCTGAGATATTCTTAAACAACTACTAATACCCTATTTTATCACATTGACACGATAAAAGAATGGCGAGCTATAAAAAGCCCCACCCGTAATATTAGCCCCTGTATTACTAATAGAAAATGATTTTCCGTTGGTCAATTTCATTGTACCAGTTATTTCAAATCTATCTCCTACTGCAATATCGCTAGTTGTAAGTTTGGTGGCTGTCAACGCCTCAGTACCTGTTACCGTGATAGTTGCTCTAGGATAGCCTGTTGTGGCATCTTTGGTAAAAGACGATGCTTGGAGCACCTTCAATGGCAACGCAGCGGTAGTTTTGGTTCCGTTGGCAGGAGTTGCATCTACAAATTTGATAACCAATTCATACGAAGCAAAATCAGCTCCTTTATTTGGCGTTACAGCCTCCGCTAAAAATTCCATTTTAGTACCTGCCATATCGGCGGCACTATAATTGAAGGTTGAAGCCCCCACAGGATACGGAGTAACGGTACGAACATACCCACCTGTTTCGAGGGCATCTAAGTCTATCGGCTCTATCATTTCAGTCTTACAGGCACCTACAAAAAAGCCTAAAGCCAGTAACATCGAAAGTATTTTATATTTTTTCATAAATATCATTTTTTGAAATACAACGAAGGTATTTATTTAAACAAGTTAGCTGGATTATTATCCCAGAATACCGGCGTTGTCATATTGGCTTTTTGCTTAGCATTGACATTTCTGCTGATAAACGAAGTTGGATAATAGAACGAACGAATAAAAGCACCAGGGTTTGCGTCGAGTGCAGGCTGTAGGTTGCGAGGCATACCTGTACGACGATACAAGTTATAAGCTTCGATACCATTGCCAAACAAACTATACCAGTATTCTGTTGCAACAATATTGAGTTTGTCGGCAGTGGTAGGAGCTGCAGCATAAGCATCTAATACTGCTTTTACATAGGCATTTACTTCGTTGGCCCATACAATATTGTTCGCTGCTTCAAATGTTGCAATTTTCCCAGCCTCGGCCGAAGCCAACATAAACGTTCTTACATCATTCATTGACTTTCTAACGGCCGACTCTAGTAAAGCCTTGGCATCGCCCGCAGTTTCTAATGTCAAAGCCGATTCAGCAAGCATAAAATCCGTAAATCCAGACATCAAGATTGGATGAATACCTGCACCTGCTGCACCTGCTACCAACGATACAGGCTTACCAGCGTTATCATCGTACAAACCACCCGCAGGATAAAGCCCCCAAGCTGTTCTTTTCAAGCCATCTGGTGGAATACCTTCGTTGCTAAGATGGTCACGCCCCCAGTACCCTACATTGGTTGGCAAGCAGTAGTAATCTGTGGCAGCATAGTGGTTAGGCTTTTGGTTGGTTATACAACGAATTTCATTAACATCTTTGGAGTTAACTACTACCTGACGATAGAAATAAGCACGAATACGTGGGTCTTTTTTATCGTACATTCCACCCATATAAGCATTTGACTGATAGTCGCCGCCACCTGTTGGAGAGTATTGTCCTGCATATCTTGGATGGCGGTTATCGGGGTTTACTTGGTTTGTACCATATTTGAATACAAAGTTTTGAGCTGTTGAAGAAATCAACTTATTGCCCGTAATCAAAGCATTAATAGCTGTACGAGAACCACTTGGGTCTATTAGTCGGCGGTTCAATAATATTTTCAGCTTCAGAGTATTGGCCATTCTAATCCAGTTATCTATAGTACCGCCATAGTATAGGTCGGTTGTTAGCCCAGATTTAGATTTAGCGTTGAAGTTTTCAATCGCCTTATCAATATCGGCCAATGCAACGGTATAAATGGTAGCTCCAGCATCTACTTTAGGGTTAAAGTTTGCAGGGTCTAAAGCTTCTGTATAAGGCACGTCACCAAATACATCCACAAAATTTACCAAAACCGATGCTCGTAATACTCGGGCTACACCTGCATGTACAAAAAACTCACCTTTCTCTGCAAGAGGAATAAGTGTTTTGATGTCATTCAAAATACCAGCATAAGCATTTGTCCAAGTATTATCCAACCCTCCTGGGGTTACGGCATTATCATAAATAGCCGCACCAGCATGTAAAACACGTGTAAGACGCATTCCGGGGTCGCTAACTTGGTTAAAATGCCCCGCATAAGTAACTTGTATTTGACTAGCCAAATAGTTAATATCCGTATTGTTGGTAGTCACAGCGTTTGGGTTGTCGAGCAAGTCTAGTTTACAAGAACTGACTATTAGGGCAGACAACACAAACAGACCTATTTTTATTTTCTTGATCATATCGATATTATTTTTGAAATAAATGTTAGCACATCTTCTTCAATGTATGACAGCTTAGAATGTTAATTTAAGTGTTCCTCCTAGTCTTCTTGAGCTTGGGCCTGTCAAAAACTCAAAACCAAGGCCATTACCTACACCCAAACCTAGGTTGTCTGTATCAAGGTTAAGTCCTTTTGGAATATGAAGAGCTTTATACCAAAGGTTGTTACCCGAGAATGTAAGGCTTGCGCCTTTGATACCAAATTTAGATAGCAAGTTTTTTGGTAAGCTATACGAAAGTGATACCTCTTGCAAACGTACCGTTGAGCCATCATAAATACGACCTTCATCACCAAAGAAATAAACGTTATTGAAGTTGATGTCAGAAGCTGTAATCTGAATATCATTTGGTGAGCCATCCGCTTTTACGCCTGGGAAAATATAGGTTTGGGCACGGTCATAGCCTGTTTCAGAACCCGACTCGATTGTCAAGCCTCTACCCAACAATGCACCTGCAGTAGTAGAATAAATTACACCGCCATGACGATACGAAACCATTACATTCAATGAAAAGTTTTTGTAATTAAACGTATTGGTCATGCTACTCAAAAATGCAGGGTTAGGGTCGCCTAAAACTACTGGTGAAGCCGTAGCCTGTAAGTTACCAGAGCCATCAATCAATAAACGGCCTTGGGCATCACGACGGAAACCTGTTCCTTTAATAATATTGAATGGCTTACCCACAATAGCATAGTTGCCCAATGCTGAACCAAAACCACTGATTTGTACTTCTTGAATAGTACCTCCCAAGTCTAGCACTTCGGGGGTATTGCGAGAGTACGTCAAGGCTACATCCCAAGAAAATGGCCCTTGTACTACAGGAGTACCCGACAGACTAAATTCGATACCTTGGTTGCGAATTTTACCTACGTTGATAGTAGTACTGGTATACCCTGTAGAAGCATCGAGTGGTGCCGATGTAATTAGGTTACGAGTATCGCGGCGATAGAGTGTCAAATCTACACTTAGTTTGTTTTTGAAGAATCTACCTTCTATACCAAACTCTGTTTCGGTATGAAGCTCAGGCTTTAGGTTGGGATTACCCAAAACGTTATCTACAGAGTGTGTTTGAATCGCTCCAGTTGTAAACCAACCTCTGGCATTCTGATTCAAAATATTACGTGTCTGATATGGGTTCGGGAAACCAGCCGACGTACCTACCCCTCCTCTGATCTTTAGGAAGCTGATGGTATTTGAGGCCAAGTCTTTGAACGCAGAGGTTGGTACAAACGATATACTGGCAGAAGGGTAAAATATCTGACGGTTTTCTTTTTCTACTGTCGAAGTCCAGTCATTTCTACCTGCTACATTCAAATACAAATAGTTTTCATAGTCGGCCGTAATTTCACCAAATACCCCCATACGAGTTTGTTCGGTAGTAAGGTTACTTGCTACGTTATCAATAAAGTTGGAATGACGAAATAAGCCACGAGCCAACTGGTTTTGGCTATTGATATTATATAATGAAAATCTATCATTACGCAAGTTTCCACCTACTTTGGCGGCTACTGTCAACTTATCAGACAACGTTTTGGTATATGAGAATATAGCAGAGTTATCCCAAATGGTATTTTTGAAATTAAGCGTATTATAAAGGCCATTCACAAACGAAACACCCCCTTTGTTCAACATAAACTCTTGGGTTTCATCGTATGTATCCAAACCTACTTTATACAAAAAAGCAAGGTCTTTGGCTAGCTCCAAGTTAAAAGAAGTAGCCGAGAAGAAACGATTTACGACACCTGTTGTTTTGTAATTTTCCAAAATCCATCTTGGGTTCGGAATATCATTGCCACTACGGAAATACACCGAGCTACCATCTACAGGATTGGCGTAAGGCCAGCCCATCAAATCCACTTGACGAGGAGTAAACATCACGTTTGCCAATACCGAAGGGAAATCTAAGGCATTATTTCCTTGTCCTGCACTCAAAGGAGGCGATGTTTGGTCGGTATTATTAAAGTTGATTGATGTATTGATTGATAATTTCTTAGAAAGCTGAGCATTCAAACCCAATCCCAGATTTATTCTGGTTAAGCCGTTATTAGGAATATAACCTTGTTCCTTATTATAACCTGCCGACACATTAAAGCTTACTTTTTCGCTACCACCCGATATGTTCATCGAGGTATTTGAGATCAAACCTGTACGAAAAAAGTCTTTTACGTTATTGGGAAAAAACTCCATTTTGTAAGGGCTTACCGAAGCCACATAATCAGCCAAAGCATCTCTTGCTGCAGTATTGGTCAAAAAAGCATAAGGGTGAGTGGTTAATGCTGTGTTGGTATTTTGTGAAGGGTAAATTTTGGCTTCTTCTAAGGTTGGCCCCCAGTTACTAAAGAAATACCCTAAGTTTTGTTGAAAACCACCTACATACGAATTTTGGTATTTAGGTAGGTGTGCCGTATTGGTAAACACCGACTGCGTAACAGAGTATTCTGTTTTTCTGGCTTTTTTCGTACCATTTTTAGTTGTTACCAAAATTACACCATTTCGACCTTGATCACCATAAGTAACCGTTGCAGCAAGTCCCTTCAGTACAGTGATATTTTCAATATTGTTGGGGTCAATGTCCAAGAAACGACTTGACGACGATTGCCCACCACCAGTAAATCCACCACGAGTATTAGTATTTGAGTTGAAAGGAACGCCGTCTACAACAAAAAGCGGCTGAACAGAACCTGTAATAGAAGAATAACCACGAATGGTGATGTTGGTACCAGTACCCGATACCCCCGATGTAGATGTAACATTGACACCCGGTATTTTGCCTTGCAATACCCTTGCCACGTCGGCTTGTGGGCGGTCTTCAACACTTTTCTTGTCTAAAGAAGTAACTGAATAACCTAAGGCTTTTTTCTCTCGAACAATCCCTTGAGCTGTTACTACAACTTCAGATAATTGTTGGTTATCGCTAACGAGCTGAACATTGATAACTCCTTGGCTGCCGATAACTACTTCTTTGGAGGCAAATCCAACAAATGAGAATCTTAATGTTCCACCTTCGCCACCAATGGGTATCGAGAAATTACCACTGGCATCTGTTTGTGTTCCCTTGGTAGTACCTTTTATAGAAACCGATACTCCAGGAAGACCCGACCCATCTTCGGCCGAAGTCACTTTCCCCGTTACTTTACGATCTTGGGCAAGTAATCCTACACAAGAGAGCATAGCAAAAAGGCAAGTCATTAGTAGACTTTTCTTCATGAACTGATTTAGTTTAGGTTAAAAATTAGTTATGTGATTTACTATTCTAAACTTATGAAATTATCAAGAAACATACAAATAATTTTAAATACAAAATTTTGTCTTTTATCTATTTAATTGGTAAAAAATTCTTCAAATAGGAAAATTAGCCATTTTTTATATCTCAAAAATAGATTATAACTACTTATTATTTTTATTAGCCAATCCCTAATTTAATTCTATTTTAAGTATTAACACCCAAATAATATACTATTTTAGTAGGTTAAAATTAATTATGATAAAATTTTATATTTTTATTAAAAAAATTTATTAATTCTCCTTGAAATACTTTCAAAAAAAATAAAATAATTTTTCTGTTATCTCTCAAAAGCACAATATTGAACTATTCTTAGAATTTTTAGTTTCTGTATCGGTGGCTATTTTTCTTTTTTAGTACTTATTCTGTCCCAATTCCTATATAAATTAAGGTATTGGCTATTGAAGCTTTTATCATTTTTCTATTAGCCCAAAAGTACCCGCCAACCCGTAAGAAAATACAAGTAGAAGACGTTAGCATCATAGTATTATTTTTTTTTGTTATTGGGTGAACAACTTCATGGCAAACGTTTATTGCTATACAAAAAAAAGAGACCTTCCTTTTCAGGAAAGCCTCTTTTTATACCTTCATATACAATCGTATTATTTCGGATTCTTGATAGCAGCACTACCAGCAGCTGCAGGATTGTACGCCAATTCGTTGTCTGGAACATCCCAATAATCAAGATAGCCATAGTTGATAGTAGCTTTAGTATTGATAGTCTTTCCATCTTTAGAAATAACTACCGCATTTTTACGGCCACTGTCAAGTACACCCCAACGACGAGCATCATAAAATGCTAAACCTCGGAAAGCCAAAGCTACACGTCTTTCTTTGCGAAGTTCTTCTTTTACTGTAGCTAAGTCTGTAGCTGTAATAGCAGCTAAGCCAGCTCCTTGGTATTTACGAACATTGTCGATACTAGCAGCCGCACCAGCAATATCGCCAGTATATAATTTTGCTTCAGCCTTCATCAGTTCGTTTTCTTCGTAGCTACCTACCATATACAACTCAGCTTGACCCGCAGTACGGTTTGTATAAACCATTACACCTGCCAATCCATTACCTCCATCTTTTAATGCCCAACGAGTATTAAAAGCATTGCCACGGTCAGAGTTACCAACCCAAACAGCAAATTGATTGAAGTTATTAGCCAAGCGTTTATCACCAGCATTAAAATCCTGAATCAGACGTTCCGAGATTTTGTACGTACCCCCTGCAGCATTGGCACCTACACAACGAGCTGCTACACTGTACGACAATGGAGAGAAAATATCACCTGTTGAGTTGGTATTTCCTGCAAATACAGGGTCTGACGAACCTACACCAGCATTGGTCAATGTCAATACTGTACCCCATTGAGCGGCTGTTATAGAAGCGGCAGGAGTATTTACCACAATATTACGAGCTTTTAGGGTATTCAAGTTTTTGATCCATTGAGCAGGTGTTGGTACAGCCCCTTTACCAGTTTGGAAATAGCTTGGAATCAATGCCGTTAATATAGTAGTATATTCAGCCGTATTGGTAATGCCATTTAGCAACGCAGCGGCTTTGTCAAAATTAGCATTAGCTTCTTCGATAACTTTTTCTTTTGAAACATAGTTACCGTTTGTTGAACCCGAGGTATTGTTAATCAAACCTGCATAGTACATCGAGCCAATACGAGAGTATGCAAAACCTTTCCAGAAATAAGCCCAAGCTTTCAACGTATTTTGTTTGGTAGCAGCATCGCCCGAAAAAGTAGTTTTTCCAACCACCTCTAATACCGAATTGGCAGCATTATTCAAGCCATACATCATTGCCCACTCATGAAAACCTGGGTTTCCGCCTTGCTGAGCATTTACGTTGATAGCACGCAACAAGGTAATCTGAGCACTTGGCGAGTTAGGGTTTGCCACCTTTGTACCATCGTCTAGGATTACTTCATTAGGAGCTGAAAGGTTGTTCATATAAGTGTTGGCAGCTTCGGCAGCTACTACATCACCCATCATTTCATGAAACCCTACAACACCATTATAGAATGCACCTACTACACCGTCATAGTATTTATCGCCCGACGACGTAAATCCATTGACATAGATAGCTCCTTGAGCAAGGCCAACTACACCTGTTTCTGTAGCAGCACTAGCGGGTGTTGGTTGGTTGGGGTTCTGAATATCGAGTTGATCTTTGCACGATGTTAGCATGCCACCCATAAGTAGCAATGATAGTGCAGTTATTTTTATCTTTTTCATTCGTTGAATCATTTAAACTGAATAATTTTTTCTATTTCGGGAAATTGTTTCCCGACCAAAATTAGTACGGACTAGAAACCAATATTCAAGCCAACTTGGTATGAACGTAAGTTTGGCATCGAGTTGTGGTCTGTACCTCTATCCCAAGCAGAGTTGTTTGTACCAGAAGAAATTTCTGGGTCTAAACCAGTATAGTTGGTAATAGTAGCCAAGTTACGACCCGTAAATACAAGTTGTAACTTTCTAAACCCTTTCACCTTAAATGCTTTTACTAAGTCAACCGCCAATGAGATATTACGCAAACGAGCAAATGAAGCATCTTCGTAGAAATAGTTTTTAGTACCGTTACGTGATACCTCAGCATACACACCACGATAGAACGCCGACCAAGCACCTGTTTGACCATTGATAGTAATAGGTACTTGATAATCGTAGTGAATACCGTCACGATACATCCATTCTTTGGTTTGGTTGTACAAGTGAGAGCCATTTACCCAGTCAATTTGGAAACTAAAGTTTACAATGTTTTTCCATGAGAAATCATTGATAAACGACATATTAAACTTAGGGTTCGGGTCGCCAAAGCTATATTGTTTTGTAGAGAAATAAGGAGCTTTTGTAGTTTTGTTGACTACCCAGCCATTACTTGCTACTTCATAGTTTGCACGTTTATCGGCAGCAATAGCATCGGTACCATCTGGTAGTTTAGCGTCTAGGCTATGTACACCAAAGAATCCATACAACTGACCGATTTTTTCGCCTGCTCTCAATACATATCCAGTACTACCAGCAGCCGAAGTTACTACTACTTCGCCACCACCACGCACTGACGTAATTTCTGATGTTTGCTTACCAAAGTTGGTGGTAAAGTTCCATGAAAAATCATTGTTTTTGAATACATTGGCATTGATTGAGAACTGAATACCATGTGAAGCCAAAGAGAACGCATTATCCAATAATGTACCTACACCTGTTGAAGGGGCAGCATCAATCTTATAAATGGCATTGTCTGTATTTCTTTTCCAATAGCTACCCGAGAAAGACACATCGTTCAGCCAAGGTGTTCCTTTGGCCAATGACAAACCAATATCAGTACCAATTTCTAGCTCTTTAGATACCTCCACGTTCAAGCCAGGATTTGACTGTGCCAATGGGAAGTAAAAACTGTTGCTAGAGCCAATCGTTTTAGTGTTCAAAGTTACATAACGGTCGAATGGTTTTGGTTGAATACCCGCTTCACCATAGGCAGCTCTGATTTTGAACTCTTCAATAGTACTCGAAATTTTAGCATTTTTCCAGAAATCCAAAGCAGAAAGACGTACATAACCATCTCCACGAGGGAAAGTAAATGGTGTTGACGCTGCACCAAATGCAGAAGAGTAGTCTGTACGGAAGCCCCCAGAGATACCCGCAACATCGCCATAATCAACACGTTGGTTGACCAAATAACCATACGTTACAAATGGCTCTTTGTAATCACTAGCAATACGGTTGTTAGGCGTTTGAGATGCGTTGAATGGCGTATAATTTGGTAAACCTAAGCCATAAGTTTTGTATTCTTTATAATATCTATCTCTCCAGTCGAACGATACCTGCGTAGATGTACGAATTGGCAAGCTCAAGTTAAAGTCTTTTTGGAAGTCTGTTTTGAAAAAAGCAGATGCCATCAAGTTTTGGAAGGTCGTATTATAATTATATTGGTCTAACTCACCTTTACCATCAGAACCATAATTACTGTAAAATGACTGTTGGTCAACAGCATTTTTATTACCCTCTTGGTTCAAATACGTATAGGTATCTTCTTGGTGCTGGTAGTTGATACCATATTTTGCATCCAATTCTACAAAACGAGGGAATTGATAGTTCAATGACAAGTTTTGTACAACATCAACCTTATGAATCAATGAAGAGGTATATTGGTTTACGTAGTTCGGGTTGGCACCGTTCACCCCTACTGCATCCCCAAAATATACGGGGTAGTTACCGTCTGCATCTTTAAAATCATAGTTAGCAAATGGGCGTGAGTTGAATACAGAGTAAATAATACTTCTACCTGTAGCATCGTTGATAGTATTTTTGGTATAAATCAACTGCGTAATAGAACGTAATTTCAGGCCTTTTGCCAATTCAGCACCAATATTAGCCGAGAAGTTGGTTCTTCCTAAGCCTCCCAAATTTTTAAAGTTAGTTTCTTGCTGATTGTTTGACAAAGAAATACTAAAATCACTTTTACCTGTACCTCCAGATATTGCAATCGAGTTATTGTAGTTGGTCGATGGCTTAAAGAACATGTTAAAGTGGTCATAGTACAACAGGTTTTTTCCGTAAGGCTTGTTAATTTGTACATTTGGGTCTGTACTATTCCAGATTACGTTCTCACTATACGAACCATATACAGGGTCTAGTGTTAAAGGCTTTCCTGTACCTCCAATAACTTCGCCATTAGCGTTAGTTTCAAAACCATGAAGGTTAGCTTTTTTCACACCACCAATATTCAAGTATTCACTTTGAATCACACTAGAAGAAATATCAATATTCAATTGACCATTTTTTCCTTTCTTTGTAAACAATTGAATTACACCATTGGCACCTTGTGCACCATAAATAGTAGCTGCCGCAGCACCTTGAACAACCTCAACTCTTTCGATGGTGTTTAGGTCGATAGAGTTCAAGTCGGTTGAGCCTAATTGAATACCATCCAACAAAATCATTGGCGAAGTACCGCGGTTGATTGTGTTGATACCACGCAACAAAATATTTACGGGCTGGCCAGGCATACCATTTCCTGAACTAATCTGAGCACCTGCAATTTTACCTACCAAAGCTTGGTCGATTGATGCCGACGGAACAGATGGTAAATTTTTGGCACTTACCGATTGTACATCAATCGCCAACTTACGTTTGTCAACCGCCGAACCTGTACCTGTTACTACAACCTCCGATAACTGACGAGCATCCACGTCAAGTTTTATATCTAACACAGTTTTACCTGCAACAGATACCTCTTGAGTGGCCATACCTACAAATGAGAAGATTAATGTGCCTGATGAGGGGATTGTAATAGAATAACTACCATTACCATCAGTTTGTGTACCCTTGGCTGTTCCTTTAAGTTGAACAGTAACTCCTGGAAGACTCGACCCGTCCTCAGCCGATGTCACTTTCCCTGTTACTTTGCGGTCTTGAGCTAATAAACTTA
The DNA here is from genome assembly GCF_000427405.1 of Flectobacillus major DSM 103. Classification (NCBI taxonomy): domain Bacteria; kingdom Pseudomonadati; phylum Bacteroidota; class Cytophagia; order Cytophagales; family Flectobacillaceae; genus Flectobacillus; species Flectobacillus major. The sequence goes on along the minus strand of NZ_KE386491.1, from coordinate 948,045 downwards.
CACAAGAGAGCATAGCAAAGAGGCAAGTCAATAATAGACTTTTTTTCATTTACTAATTTAGTTAAGGTTAAAATTTGTTAAGATGATTCGACACCAAATTATAAAATTTTAAAGAAACTAGCAAATCAAATTAAAAATGATATTTGGCAAATTGACTTTACAAATGGTAAAATATTCTTCCAATACGAGATTTGACCATTTTTTATATAAAAAATATCCTGTAATAACTACTTATATTTTTTACCTTATATACCTCCATTTAATTCTATTATAAGTATTAACCCCCAAATAATATACTAAAACACTAGGCTTTTAGGCTCAATAGTAAAATTTTATTTTTATATTAAATAATCTTATTTAGTGATGAGCAGCTATATAAAAAAAAATATCAGGAAGATACATTCTCCTGATATTTACGTAATAAATTGAACTTTTCATAGAAACGTTTTACTCAATACTCTGCATTCATATTATTATGTATCGAGGCTTCCTTTTATATCTAACGACATAGCATAATCATATCCAATCTTGAATATTTCTTTGGCTTTTCGCACATCTTGGGGGTCATATTCTTTGAGGGCTGGTGGTTCTATTAAAAAATTGCATCGAGCTATTCGGGGCTTTGAGTTATTATTGATTGCCAAATACAAGCTTTTCTGCAAAATCGTCTGCATCGATCGAAGGTTGGGGTTACGTCCAAAAGGGTTACAATGACTTCCTATAATAAAATCACATGAAGATTCGAGTGGCTCGATAGGCATATTATTCAGCACACCGCCATCTACCAGTACTTTATTGGCAAAATTGACGGGTTCAAACAAGCCTGGAATACAACACGATGCCAATACAGGTTTGATGAGTTCGCCTGTTGAAAAAAAGACACTTTCGCCAAGCTGAATATCGGTGGCATTCACCACCATCGGAATTTTTAGGTTTTCAAAAGAATTGTGGGGCAAATATTTCATATATATATCTTCGGCTTTTTGCATTTTTAGCAAACCTAGCCTACTAAAAGCAGGCCTGAATGCCTTTAGGGTATTGGTCGATACCACAATTTCAAAGATATGCTCGGGCGAATACCCAGCCGAAAACATTGTACCAGCAATAGAACCAGCACTACATCCCGAAATTTGGTGTATTGGTACTTGCTGTTCTTGTAATGCCTTCAAAACTCCCAAATGAGCAATTCCACGAGCACCTCCTCCTGATAACACTAGGCCTATTTTCATAATTGTTCTTCTTTATTGAGTTTTTAGCTTTGTATGAAACTCTGTATTCCATCTGTAATCCAACCCTTTGCTTAGGGCCTGCTATAGTATGTATTTTCTAATTTACTTAACTTCTCCTATCTTGCAAAAATTAAACAGAACAAAACACAAGAACACATGAAACTTTACAGTATTGACACAGGAAATTTCAAACTCGACGGTGGGGCTATGTTTGGGGTTGTTCCAAAATCTTTTTGGCAAAAATGGATGCCCGCAGACGAAAACAACCTCTGCTCTTGGAAAATGCGTTGTTTGCTAATTGAACAAGGCAAACGCCTTACCTTAGTAGATACGGGTATGGGCAATAAACAAGACCCCAAATGGCAGTCGTACTATTATCGCCATGGCTCAGGCGACTTGATTCAGGGCATCAGGAATGTAGGGTTTTCTGAAGACGATATTACGGATGTTATTTTGAGCCACCTGCACTTTGACCATTGTGGCGGGGCTGTTGAGTGGAACAATACCAAAACATATTATAAAACTACGTTCAAAAACGCCCGTTATTGGACTCACTCTACTCATTTTGACTGGGCAATTCAGCCAAATTTGCGAGAAAAAGCTACTTTTTTCAAAGAAAATATATTGCCTATTCAAGAAGCTGGCCAGCTTTATTTTATTGATAAAGATGCTCATCAATTTGAAGACATCGATTTTTTACTTGCCGATGGCCACACCGAAAAAATGATAATGCCCAAAATTACCTATCAAGAAAAAACACTGCTTTTTGTAGCCGATACTATTCCTTCACACGCACACATACCTGTACCTTATGTAATGGGCTATGATATTCGTCCTTTGCAAACAATGGAAGAAAAACAAAGTATTCTCCAAAAAGCTGCTGCCCAAGAGTGGTCGTTGTTCTTTGACCACGACCCACTGTATGATTGTGCAACCGTTATTGAAACTGAAAAGGGCTTTAAAGTCCAAAATCTACATCAGCTTTATGAAATATGATAAATATCAGTTTTTATAAAATACCAATTAATGGCTTCATTTTTGATAACCTATTGATTAAAAGCCCTATTTTATTAGCGAAAAGGATATATATTCAATAAAAAAAAATATTTTTGGTAAAGAAAAAGCCAAAATAGCATATTTCGGCTCGATTTTAGCAGTACCGTTTACTCAATTAGCACACTAAACAAAACAAGATTGTCGATTTTACCGTTAACTTGTAAAATACTTTATAACTTGGCGAGCTGTTGTATCTCACTATGAAAACGTTCTTGAAAGCATGAACATACATATTCTAGATATCATCAATTCATTAGGAAGGCTTAAAGTACAGTACTGCTAATATTATTTGAACCCAACCCGCTAACTTAATACTGCTTCTCCCGAGCATTTCAATTTGTATGATGATGAATATGTTAAAAAAAGTCTTACTCGTTGATGATGATACTGTCACCCTATCGCTTTGCGATATGGTTATCAAACGTTTTACCTTTGCCGAACAGGTAGACATGGCTCAAAATGGAAAAGAAGCAATGGATTATTTTTCCAACCTGCTCAACCGTACCACCGACGCAATAAAATCAGTAGCCCCCTCTATTATCTTTCTCGACCTAAATATGCCAGTGATGAATGGTTGGGACTTTTTAGATGAGTTTGTTCAAAATGACTTCCATAAAACCTTTCCTGATACTCGCATCATCATTCTTTCGTCGAGTATTGATCCAAATGATATACAAAAAGCCAATAATTACGACATCATCATCCAGTTTATTAGCAAACCCCTTACCGTAAAGGTTATCAAGGAAATCAAACAACACCAGTATTTGTTGTCTCATTTCATAGAAAACTGATATTTATCTATTTTAATCTCCTTAGTTCTCCTATTTTTGCACTACTATTGATTATATGAGTATAATTGTTGCAAAATTGTCTTTCCCTTAGCACGCCACTAACGAAAAGCTATTTTATTTTTTCCACTTACCTCGTGGCCTTATACAAACCTATCAACAACAATTAAACAAAAATCAATAGGATGATTCACGTTTGTATAAGCGTGATGTTTCCCTAACACACATACTCATTCGAGGTATTTTGAAGAATACCCAGCCTAATCGCTGCAAATACTTCAAGGCCAATATGAGTGCATATAATTTTTGAATAAATGAATAAAAACCGCCTTTACTGGAGTGCTCAATTGTTGGGTTGGTTGTGCTTTAGTATTTGTATAATACTAATTACGATTGGTCCTACTGCATCTTTTGTTGAGCTTCTCCTTCTAATTCTAGCCAACACGAGCTTAGGAGTACTTATATCTCAGGGGCTCTTTGTTTATTTTTCAAAAAATAACTTTAGTTTACCATATCTTAAATCCAACTTACAAGAATGTATTGGAGCGTCGTTTTGCTGTGTCCTTGTATTGGCTTTTTGTTTAAAAGGCTTTACCACCATACTATTTCCTTCCAATACTCAAATCACTTGGCTCAATGCCTTTTTGATTAGCTTTTTGGGAATAGGTATCTGGTTATCGCTATATATTACTATTCGTAGTATCAAACAATTTTATCGAGACCTCAGAACTGAAGCTACCGTTCAGAACCTTATCAGAACCACCGAACTAGATAACCTAAAAAGCCAGCTCAACCCACATTTTCTCTTTAATTCGCTCAATTCTATCAAGGCTTTAGTAAGAATAGACCCACCGCTGGCACAAAAGTCAATTATCCAACTCTCCGACATACTTCGCAAGTCATTGACAATCAGCGAAATACCTATGGTCAATTTAATAGAAGAGTTGTCGATGATGCAACAATACTTAGATTTAGAGAAAATCAGGTTTGATAAAAGACTTACATATCATTTCAAGATAGAAAACCAATCCTTAAACTGTAGAATTCCTTCGATGTCGCTCTATCTATTGGTAGAAAACGCTATCAAACACGGTATCAGCAAGTTACGCAAAGGAGGCGAGCTATTTATCCATACACGAATCGATGGCAATAGCTTGTTTATTATTGTAAGAAATACAGGAGGATTAGAAAAGAAAGAACACTTTTTCGGTACAAGTCTCAACAATCTTGCCAAAAGGCTTCAGGTAATGTACGCAGGCAAAGCAAGCCTTCGTGTTACCGAAGAAGAGAATATGGTAATTGCTATACTGGCTATTCCTTTAGACTTCAATGGAATTATTTCCTAACAAACATTGTGTGAATAAGTGATTATTCTTTATGTCTAGCTTATTGCAATAGAGACGTAATATGATGTACCAAAAATGAGTCATCGAGTAGATTAATATCAAAAAAGCGGTCGAAAATTGTTTTTCGACCGCTTTTTTGATAAACAGTTGGAGGATAATCCTCGTTTCAAAATTCAGGATAACTCATCTGTCAGTTTTCAAAATATTTCTTCAACTGACTACTTTTCTTAAGTTCATGCAGAATCTCCATGGTGAGAGGTTTACTGATAAACTCCAAAACAATTTTGTATTTTCCAGCTTTAACAAAATCCTCGGGGTCTATGGTCGACGACAAAATACAGACCTTTGTTTCGGGATATTTGGTTGCAAACTTTTGTAAATATGCTTTTAAGAAATCCCAGCCATCCATGATTGGCATGTTCAAATCTAAAAATATCAAAGTTGGAATTACTAAATTTTCATCTTTCGATTCTTCTAAATTAAAAAAAATCTCTAAGGCTTCCCTCCCATTCTTTGCAGTTTGCACTTGCTTAGAAAAATTACTGTTTTTGATAGCAAACTCACAAAGTGAGAGCGCTATTAAATCATCATCTACAACTAATACGCTTTCTATCATCGCTTTTTCGTTCAACTAAAATAGACTCATCTATTTTTTATTCTAAACATTCCTATTTTGCTAATATAACTATAATTTTATTTTAATAAGTAATATGATATAATGAAAGTAAGGCAATAATCTATAACCAACTGTATATCAACGTATAACCACATACAGGTATTGCAATAAATAATACCTGTTTGCCTGCACAATAAAGCTATTTTTTAAAAGAAACGATAAAGGTCGTTCCTACTTCTACTTTGCTTTGTACCTCGATTGTACCTCCGAGTGCTCTTACTTGCGAATTAATGATATATAGTCCCAATCCTTTGCTATCGGGCAAATGATGAAATCGTTGATATAGGCCAAATACTTTATCTTTATGTCGTTCTAAATTAATCCCCAAACCATTGTCGCAAAAAAACAACTGAACATAATCTTTGGTATCTTTTGTGTATATTTTCAGATGCAACGCTCGATTGGGCGAACGGTATTTGAAAGCATTGGTCAATAAGTTCTGCAAGATACTCTCAAAATAGGTAATATTAAACCTAAGTTGCGGGGCTGCAGAAAAATCCGTTTCAATGGTCATATCGACATCCTGTTGTAAATAGGCCAACGCATTAATCCCCTTCGTTACCTCATATTCAACATCAATTAATTGTTGCTCTATATTGACATTATTTTTAATGACAAGGATATCCAGCAAGTCATTGATGGTCTGGTTCAAGGCTAAAGATGATTCTTTGAATTTTTCAAACAGAAAAAGTGTCATTTCATCTTTGATATTGGCAGGATTGATTAAGTCCAAGATACCCAATAAATTAGACAAGGGAGCTCGGAGGTTGTGCGATGTAATATAAGAAAACTGTTTTAAGTCTTTATTACTCTCTATCAATTCATTGATAAGCACCTCTCGTTCTGCTTCATGCTGTTTTCTGGAAGTAATATCTCGTCCTGAGGCAAAAATAATTTCCTCTGTTGGCAACTGCGTAATAGTCCACAACAACCATTTGATACTTTTGTCTTTGGCAATACAACGCAACTCAAACGGAGGAGTTGTTGGTTTTATTTTTAATTCATTAAAAGCCTTAGTCAAAATACCCCAATCGTCGGGATGTACAAGTTTGCGGATAGATGTATGCAAGAGTGCCTCCTCGTCATAACCCAGAATTTTTCTAAAAGCAGTGTTAACTTGTGTAAATTTGCCTTTAAAATTAGCCATTCCTAACAAATCTCGACTCAATTTAAACATATAATTCAGGTGTTCTTCCGAATTACGACGTTCTATTTCCGAGCCAAGTTGCTTACAAATACTATCCATTAAATTAAGCAGAGCTACATCTTTTTTGACAGGTTTATTATTAAAAAAAATAACCCATGCCACATAATTTCCTTTGTAGGGAATTGGTACCGAAAACCCTGATTTTAGGCCAATATTTTGGGCTATGGTTTTTCGTACAAACAACTCTTCGTCTTGCAGATTCTCAATCCAATAAGGGTTATAATGCTTAGACTTTCGTTTGAATACCGTTTTTTCAATCGGATAAATCTTGTCTCGTGCCTCCTCTACCAATTTGATACAGTTAGGGTTTTCTATTTCGTCAAAATCATACGCTATCAGTTTAATGGTTTCTTTGTGAAAATCAGAAAGCCATATTTCACCAAATTGCCAGCCTATATATTCTCGAACATACTGTAGAATAGCCTTTAGGCCATCGACAAGGCTTATTTCGCGTCTAAGTTTTTCGACAACCTCTAATACAAACATTCGTTCATTCTGAACATTCACTTTTTCGGTAATATCTACCATCATCACCTGTACGGCATTTTTCCCAGCAAACAACATACTCAAAGCTGTTACTTCTACAAAAAGTAACTCCCCGTTCTTTTTTTTATGCTTTACCTGCCAATGCCTTATCGGCGAATCTACGGTGTTATCGCCACTACCATTCAAGAAATATTTTTTTTCATTTTCTGGTCGAATATCCCAAATAGAAAGCTGCAAAAATTCATTACGACTATACCCATATAACCGAATAGCCGCCCAGTTAACCTCCAAAATTCGCTTAGATTCTTCGTCATAAATCCACATCGGATAAGGGCTATGGAAAAAGAATGCACGTTGTTGTTGGTCGGACATAACAATAAGGCTTTCATTTTTCTTTCTATCGTCGATATCTACAATAACCCCAATGACTCTGATAGCCTTACCTTGTGCATCATACAAAATATACCCTCGGTCGTTTACCCAAATATAGGTTTGGTCTTTCTTTCTAAAGCGGTATTCTACCTCCCAATACCGCCTAGTATTATCGGCCAGCGACGATTCAATTACCTGATTTACATGAGCTTTATCGTCGGGGTGTACAGATTTATCCCAAAAAAAATAATCTTCATAATACTCTTCAGTATTGTACCCTAATAAATGATAAAACTTATGCCCCGAACGCTTCACCTTTTGCCCAACCAAATCAATATCCCAAATAGCCCCCAAGCTGTCGCCCTCACCTTGAATCTGCTTACTTTCAAATAAATTGGCTTTTTTCCCGATCAACACCAAGCAATCATCTATGACTTTCTTGACACTGAGCTCATCATAAGAACCTTTGATAAGGTAATGTTTAGCTCCATTGATAAGCGCCAACAACGTTGTTTCGGGCGATGCTACTTCACAAAGAGCAATAATAGGCAACTTGTTGTCGGCCATATCGATTACCCTCAAAAAACAATCAGCTCCCTGACAAGCATTTAGCATTAAATCAATAAAAATGAGGTCAAATGGTATTTCGCCCAACAAATAATCCTTTGCCTCTTCCATGTTCAGAGCCTGTGCAATAGATGCTGTATAAATTCCAGAATTTGTAATACAGTCTAACAAAAGACTATACTCATTTTGTTGGTCTTCAATAATCAGAATATTTAAGCCTTTGGTAGTATCTAGCATTCTATGCTTGGTATATTATTATGGTAGCAAAAAGTTATAAAGTTAGCCAATCGCCTACAAGTAAAAGTTCAACGATAAGCCATTAACAACAGCGGTTTTTTTATCAACAGGGTATTATCTTGCTATCATATCCAGTGATAACAAGAAACATAATAATTAACATTAAATAGAGAGGTAAAATATTGACGTGCTGAGTATTTTGAGATAAATAACGGCGAACTACCTTCAATATAATTAATTAATAATCAACACATAAGAAGAAACTCTAAGTTTTAAAACTAAATAATTAATTACCCGATAATGATTCAATTCAAAAGTAAAATTTATTTTGTACAATCACTTTATTTTTATAATACATCAATCCATTAAACGTCCTTTTGTTTGGTCTATTCCCTACAAGAATATCTGCTAAAAATCAGGTAATCGCTTACTTTATACCAATGATAGTTGGATTTCTAAAAGTAATATATCAAGCATACGTTATATCTAAGCAACACAAATAGAGAAATCTAAAAGCCTATATAGCGGCCAAACCCTAGAATTTACTTAAATAATATAGTTTTATGAGAAGCGTTTAGAGGGGTATTTAAACCACCTAAAATTTTATATTTTCAGGCACAATACTATGTACAAAATTACATAATTTTCTCTAATAAGTCATATATTTTAGCCTAGCAATATCGCTCAAAAATAAAAAGAGCAACCAAACATGAAGAAAATTCTTGATATTTGGTTGCTCTTTGAAGTGCATAATGAAATACAGACAGTATTAGCGATAGCAATCATTTTTACTCTGCAAGAAGCTATTTGACATTTATGCTTAATTTTAACCGTCAAAATCTCATATCATACCTCACCATTCTCTCCCGACTGGCTTTCTGAATCTGTGGATTAAGCGATATAATAAACCTGTTTGGTTTACTAAACCCACTTTATCTTATCGGCTTCTACGACTTGAAAACAAATCGCTAGTCTCAATAATTGCTTCAATGCACGAAGAAGCAACAACAGCTGACAGTACAACAATTATAGTGGTCATTTTATTTAGTGATATTTGTTTTAGACTAACTCAAGATTAAATTGTATTTATACAACGAATAATATCATAAAATATTTTGTAATTTATTTTTACTTATTCTTGAACTCCTTAAATACAATATTTTCACACAATATTACAAAAAATAAATAATATCATATTAAAAAATGATTGAATATTATCATGTTTTTGATATTCGCAATATTTATTACGATGGACGAAGAAATTATTTAGTATTCGGTATTTTTATTTGTTAAATGCCTAATTTTCATACTTGAATGATGATATTTTTTGATTAGTAAAGAATTACAGATATTAATTATATTATATTTTTTCTAAAAAAGTACAATATAATAAGGCGTATATGAGTGTCTCCTCCGCTTCATATAACCATTTAATAAATACATTTACTTTCTAAGGAGCTTCTAATCTATATTCTCTACTATTTTTGAGCGTTTTATTGTATCTTCGCCTATTCCTTTTCAAAAATTACAACACTCAACAGGCAATAGATTCCTCGATACTTTGAGGAAATAGGCTCAATAACGGTTTTAAAATTACTGTTTTAGCTATTTTAATCGCAATTAAATCAAGTATGTTTTCATTTTTTAAGAGTAAAAAGCCTAATAACGCAAGAATTTATGATTTTATTAATCATGCAATTCTAACAGACATTCACTCACATGTATTGCCCGGTATTGACGATGGCTCGCCCGATATGGAGACCTCTGTTAATCTAATTAGTGAGCTGTCACAGTTGGGTTTTCATAACATCATTACGACACCTCACATTCGCATGGAGGTATACCCCAACACGCCAAGTATTATTAAAGGAAAAGTAGATGAAGTAAATGCCGCCCTTGCTCAGCAAAATATCAATATGACTATTCAAGGCTCGGCCGAGTATTATATCGACGACAATTTTTCCGAAATTCTTCAGTCAGAGAATACGATTCCATTTCCTGGCAACAAATATTTATTGGCCGAATACCCAATGATTGCCCCTCTGATGAATTTTGAACAAAGGGTTTTTGAAATGACCAAGCGTGGTTTTACGCCAATCATTGCTCACCCCGAACGTTACAGATACTGGCATGCTCAGCCTGAAGTTTTTCAACGCTTAAAGGATTTAGGCTGCCTGTTACAGCTTAATATTTTGTCGGTAGAAGGATATTATGGCCCCGATATTAAAAAATGTGCCTTACAGCTTATGAAAAATAATCTGTATGATGTTATTGGTACAGATTTGCACCACGAGCGTCATCTCAATAGAATAAAAAAACTCTCTGAGATGAGTAAGGAAATGAAACTATTAGAAAACTACCCTTTTTTGAATAAAAAACTCTTTGCATAATATAGCCTTATCGACCAACGATATGGCTATATTGCCAGCCCATTAGTTATCAAACTATACCCTATTTATCAACAAGTTCGCTTTATGATTTCTTTGAAAACAATCTTAATACAGTAACGAATGCCATCAACTTTCGCTCAACATCTAGTATTAATGTTACTATTTCAAAAAACTTAAACGAATCAACTGATATTCAATCATAAAATCTCGCTTATGGAAACATCATTAACAGTTATGAAAAAGGACGTAAAAATTGCGTATCCTTACTTGCTAGACAAATGCCCTCCCGAACTATTGGACAGACCTAAATATAATATTACTATTCATATCGAAGATATTATATTTATAGAAGCCCAAGTAAATTATTCAGTAATTCATCAGCGTCATAAACCTCCGAGGGTATTTTCGATTACTTTGAAAAACCTACTCCCTCGTCTGGCTGAAAAGTCTTCTCATTTTCTTAGAGTACATAAGGCATTTATTGTCAATATCAATTGTATTGGCCATTATAATTCCAAAAGCTTAACGCTCAAATCAGGCAAAAATATCCCTATTTCTAAAAGAAGGTGGAAAGAAGTAAGTGTATTTTTGACAGAAAAACATATTTCCTTTATTGATTAAATACAAAAACCTCCTGAAATAAAATTTTCAGGAGGTTTTTGCGTAAATAACAGTATATTTTAAACAAAACAATTATCTATATCGCCAGCATGAGCTACAAAGTCTTTTACTTTTTGTTCTTGACTTTTTTGACATATCATCAATACATTGTCGTATTCGGCTACGATATAATCTTCTAGCCCTTGTACTACCACTAATTTACCTTGTGGGGTTTTGATGATACAATTTTTTACATCATATAACATCGTTTGGCCATCTAGCACATTTTCGGCTTGGTCTTTTTCCGATATTTCGTACAAAGACTTCCATGTACCTAAATCTGACCAGCCAATATCACCCAAAACCACATACACATTATCTGATTTTTCTAGAATGGCATAATCGATAGAGATACTCTCGCAGGTTTTATAAGCCCCCTGAATAAAGGTTTCTTCATCGGGCGTATAATATACCGACGCTCCTTCTGCAAAGATTTGATGAATAGCAGGAGCATGTTTAGCAAAAGCGTTGATAATACTTTGGGCTGTCCAGATAAAAATACCTGCATTCCAAACATACTCACCACTAGCCAAAAACTCTTGCGCTAAAGCCAAATTGGGTTTTTCTCGGAATGACTTCACTTTCTTCACTTCACCCTCCGCAGCTCCGTACTGAATATAACCATAACCTGTATCGGGGCGACTAGGGCTAATGCCCAAAGTAACCAACACATCACCTTGAGCCGAGGCCTCTAGGGCAATCTTTATTTTATCTTCAAAAGCTTTTTCCTTCAAAATAATATGGTCGGCAGGAGCTACTACAATATTGGCCAAAGGGTTTTGTTGAGCAATTTTGTATGAAGCATAAGCTACGCAAGGTGCGGTATTACGTCGCACAGGCTCTGACAATACTTGTTCTGGCTTCAAAAAAGGTAATTGTTCCAGCACCAAACCGACGTAGTCTTCATTGGTAACTACATAAATATGTTCTTGCGGACAAATGTTTTCAAAACGGTCGGCGGTTTGCTGCAACAAACTTCTGCCTGTTCCTAAAACATCATGAAACTGCTTCGGATTAGTAACCCTACTAAATGGCCAAAATCTAGTTCCAACCCCACCTGCCATGATAATCACGTAATTATTATTCATATTTTGCTATGTTTGTGACATTTTTACCACTGCTTTTTGTACCAATAGCAAGTAATTAATAAGCGGTTGGTTCGCCCTTTATCATGTTATAGGCAGTCATAAAGATAATTTTTATATCTAACCAGAATGTCCAATTTTCGATATACCAAATATCAAAATGTACTCTTTTTCGCATCAAATTAAAATCGGTTGTTTCTCCACGATAACCATTAGCCTGAGCTAGGCCTGTAATTCCTGGTTTAACCCAGTGTCTAACTAAATAATTATCAATTTTACCCATTGTCTCAATATTATGTTTTACAGCATGAGGTCTTGGGCCTACAACAGACATATCTCCTAAAATCACATTAAGAAACTGAGGAAACTCATCAAGATTTGTTTTACGTAAAAACTTCCCTACTTTAGTAATCCGTGGGTCATCTTGTCCTGCCTGCATAAACTTACCTGTTTTGTCAATATCTGGAGCATTGGTACGCATTGAACGAAATTTGAAACACTTAATAGGTTTGCTACCTCTACCCCATCGTTCTTGCACAAATAAAACTGGTCCTTTTGAATCTAACTTAATCAGAATTGCAATAATAGGAAACAGCCATGAAAATATAAATACACATACCAGTAAGCTAAATACTATATCGAATGCTCTTTTGAGCACACGCCAGTGGAAATACTCTAATGGTTCATGACGAACTGTTACTACAGGATATTTCCCAAACATCTCAATACTAAAACGACTTGAGTTGAATCTAAAATAATCAGGAATAATGCGTGTTCTTACAGCTAACTTCTCATTTACTCGAATTATTTCATCTAATTGACCATCTTCAAACTTATCAAGTGCAACTATCACCTCATCTACTTCCATCCTATTCACAATCTCCTCTATTTCACTAATATTTCCTTTGTACATCCCATTTAAGTGAACAGGTTTGAAGGCGTCAACAAATCCTACAACTTTATACCCGTAATGATGAGAATTATTAATCATTTCATAAAAAGACATTCCAACTTCACTAGTTCCCACAATTAAAACTTTCCTTAAGCTTTTCCCTTTTAAACGTCTTAATTGAGCTATTTTTTTTGCTATATATTTCTTAACCGTCAATATCACTAAACTTACCCCTACATACAAGAAAACAAATTTACGAGCATGTACTCTGTCATCTAACATAAAAAAAGCTGTTACCAATACCATCATTTGAATCATTAAATTTGGTATCAGCAACAAAAACTCATCAATAAATTTTACCGTTCGGAAATCGTCGTATAGGTTGGTAGCTTTGCTAGAAAAATACCACGCAACCATTAGGAAGAGGAGCATTCCCCAATCCAATCGAGACAGCTCTCTTCCACTCATGGTTGAGGCCATTTCAAAAGACACAAAAATGAAAATAAAGTCTGATAATAGGCGATAATAGCCCAATCCTTTCATAGAGTTATACATAGTAGTATCAAGTTTCTTTATGTAAAGCAATCCAGTATCAATACCTATAGCAGGTTGATAACTTTAATATTTTTAATACTTAGGCTAGGTAGCAAAGAGAGAAGCAAGAGTTTTATTTTATCTATATCTAGTATAAATCTAGCTAAATATAGATTAAGAAAGATGTCAAAGAATATATATCTTTAACAATCTCATAAATTTCATTATAATACCAAAACACATAAAATACTTTATCCCGCTGACGAAGCAGGTTCAAACGTTTGTTTGGATATTTATCCAGATAAAACTATTTACAAAAGCTTTTATCCTCAATTTTGTAGGTTATTAATGCACTGTTTAAATACTTTTTGTTCTCCTTATAAGGCCATGTTACGCCTCCATCGGTACTGGCTCTAAAATCATACGTTCCTTTTTGTAACACTTTATAGGTTGTAGCCTTTAGCGATGTCCTTGTCAATGTGAGTAACTCCCTCCAACTATTAGCATCTGGTGTACTAAACTGAATCCTAAATTGAGAAGGTAAGGCCTGTTCGTCCATTACTTTTCCAGTTGGACATACAATATCAAAAGCTACAGAAACTGAAGGTGGGACGGGTAAACTACTTACATCTACTTGTAATCTCTTGTCCTCACAAAGCCCTACTACTGCCGATTCGGCTATAATTTTGGTACGATCACCGCCCATAATATTATTAGCGGCAAATACACGCATTTTAAGATTGCTAATATCTTTTGGTACAAAAGTAAGTGTAAAACTTGAACCGTCATTTACCGTTAAATAATATTCACGGAACAATTTATTGTTACTGGCATCTACCAATTGACAATAATAGGTTAAATCTACATTTTTCAACTGGCTTTTGAAAGTAAATGTTGGCCCTTTTCTACAAATCGAACGTGGCCAGCAAACAATCCAATAACTCAAATGACTGGCATCAAACTGTACATACAATTTTCCATTAGAAGCATACTTGGCAATCGTTGCCGAACCCTCTACTCGCCACTCGCCTTTATCGCCATCGTAGCTACAAATAGGAATCGACTCTCCTACTTGTATAGCCTTACCAGTGGTAGGATTGATCGTTGAAGAATTCAGTTCAATTTTTATTCCTAATGGCTTGGATAGCGTCTTGACAATTTGTCCTAACGCATTGCTTAATTCTATCGATACAAATCCTGCAATATTGGGTAAATCAAATGGGTCGGCCAAAGCTTTCCCTTGTGTATCTAATGGATTCGTGGCGACTCCTCCTACTGGCAAAAAACCTCTTGTACTCCCCCTGTTGTCAAAATGAAGCATCACCAAATTCAAAGGCCCCAAAACTGTATTTTGTTCTATATCTTTTAGCGTTGTACCTGCTCTAAAGAAGACCGTACTTTGCTCTGATTTGCTGCTTTGAACACTGGTAAATTTTTGTTCAGTAGTAACGTCGGTATTGATGGTTGTTTCAAAAGACGATACTCCCGATGGCGGCGTCGACTCATTAAACAAAGGAAAGCTTGCACTTTTGTTGGCTTGACTTGTGTATATAAAGCTCTTTATAGCACGAGTATAACCTGGGGCGTCTACAATTACCGAAAATCGCACAGGTCGCTCAGTCGACGGAATAATTTCAGGGTTAACAGCCACTATCATTACTCCTTCTGCATTCAGTTTGAATTTTTTCGTATTCAAATTAGTAACCACCAAGCTTGAATCGGGCCCTACAAAACTTACTTTGATGTTTTGTGGCAATGCCCCAGATACATTATAAACCCGTATATCAAGTTTTGCCTTTTCGATAGGCTCTTTGAATCTTAGTGTAAAACCTTCCAATGGATTTTCACAGGCCCAAACGATAAAACCTATCAGTATTAATAACCCAATTATTTTTTTCATCTTCGGTTGTATTTATTGGTAGTTTGTTAATTGGATAACTTTCTGTGAATTGTCCATTAACACGGCGTAGTTTATAAAGAACAATTACACAGTGACTATCTTAAAAACGATAGCCTAATGTAAATGCTATATTGGGATAGTACGAATAACCTCTTAGATTATGCTCTATTTTTGGGATTTCTTCGTCCAAGGTGGTTGTTTCCAAAAAGCCTTCATAGCTTAAATTTAGCTTAGGGCTACCCATATAATATGAGCCAATATCTATACCCAATAATACTTTATCTTTATAAAGATTAGCCACATAACCAATACCCAAATATGGCATTAGTTTGCTCCAACGAATATCTCCTTCTATTGTACCGAAGTCTTCGGCATAAATCTCTATTCCCCCAAATATTACGCCTGTTTCGGTACTCGCCTTAAACTGATATTGGTCTTTGATATTATAAGCCAAACCTGCCGAGACATGCCAACGTTTTTTCTTAAATGGAAAATAATCAACAACACCATACAGCACCTGTTTGCGTAACTGCGGAGTCAAATCAATATTTTTCTGTTTTTCCATATTGATTCGTTGCGTTTTCAAAAACTCAAAATACGTATAGCCCAAACGGTATCTTAGATTTGGACTACTAGGCTTTTGCCAAGAAAACTCTAATCCCAAGCCTGAGCTCGATGCCAATAGGCTTACGCCTCCACCTTGTATAAAACTTTGACTATACAAACTACATGGCAAAAACAGCATTATAATTATTAAGAGCGAACGAAGCATAATATTCTAATTATTGCTTTTAGTAAATCCTGAAAGCATTTGAATGAAATCGTTTTGTATTATGCCAAAGCATAACAACGGATATAATTTTCAGCAATAATTAGCGGTTGTTTTATATAATGTAGCAAGAAGAAGTGTATTTACCAATCTATTAAATCTTGTTGGCGTTGATAATAGGGCATTCTTTATATTAATCAACTGCTCAAAGATAGCATAAACTAGGAAAAATACAATAATATTTTTCCGGAAATTACAGTGAAGTAGATTTTGGAACGTAAGATTAGAGGAAAATACTTGCAAAAGCATGATAAATGTATGATTTTTTGCATATAATACTCTACCCTACGTATATATCAACACTTTCAATGAATATTAAATATTAGAAATTTTATATTTTTATTGCAGTTAAAATATCTATATACTTTATATATCTATAACTCATACGGGTATATGATATTATTTTATATATTTAACTAAAATATCCAACCTAGAAGGTTATCCTTAGCAAGTTAATTAATAATAGTAACACTAGTTAAGAGTCCACCAAATTGACTCCACAGGAAAAAACCAAACATGGTATATATTTGAGTAATCATAATAGTCGATTAGCTTTAGAAGATCTTTTCGTTTTTCTTTTAGCATTTGAACGTCAGGACTCTGAGTTATAACCCATGCTGAAAAAATAGGATCACGCAAATTGACATCTTCAAAAACCCTTCTTTGAACAGTTTTATAAAGTATTCGTAATTGTTTTTCGGCTAACTCTTCTGCTTCCTTATCTGTTTTTTGTGGTACCCAAAACATATTAAGCTTTCTCCAATCTAATTCTAGTTTAGTAGAATCATTTGGATTCCAAAGATATGCCTTTCCGATATTTTTCATTACGTTTACTGCAGATATAGTCAATCCTTTTTTATAACTATTGCGAATCAATGTATCTTGCTCTAGCTCCCACAGCTCTCTCAAACAACCAATTGAAGGGCTTTTATCCCATGTTGAATTAATATTTTGTTTATCTGTAATAATACCATCTTCAATTATTTCTAATCTCGTTTTCTTAGAGAAACCTCCCTTTTCGGATAAACTTTTAGAATAGAGATCTGACCAGTATTTATCAGAAGTTAGTGAATATAATGCTTTGAACATAAAGAGAAGCCTTGCTGAATTATGATCGAACCAACCCAATGAGCCACGTGTTAAAAATGGAGGCTCTGCTGGTACAAAATATTTTAATCGGACAATCTCCCGAACAACTTCTTGCATTTTAGTTTCAATAATTCTTCTTTCAGACTCAGAGGCTAATCCTGATTTCAGGTATAACCATAGACCATAGAACCACCCCCCAACTTGATCATTCGAACTCATTGCATAATGAGAAAAACCATCCCTTGCGACTCCTCGGGCAACGAAACCAGGAGTTTTACTAATCGAAGACAAATAAATTAGTCCACTGGCTATTCTTTTAATCTTCTGAAGGTCATCTTCAGATTTTGTATGCTTCCATCTTTTTATCAAGCCATCCATATATATACCATTGAAAAAAGCACCATTTTCGATTGGCGTCCACCAACCAAGAGCATTGATTTTACCATCATGACATTCCTCGGGAGTTGGTAAAGATACCTCTCCATCAAGCCCCGTAAAATCATTTAGAATATTATATTGATTCACATATCTAGACCAAATATTAAGATGAGCAGTCTCTACTTTTATAGAGTACATACTATCATCTTTTTTAACTACACCGTCATTCTTACAACTAAAATAGATTGATACAATTATTAGGAGTTGTGCGATATACATATGTTTTTTAACAGAAAAACATTTTTTATACATAGTAAATATTCAAAAATTATTATAATCGAAATGTTGTACCAATACGGATATTAGAAATACCTATACTTCCTACTTCTAAACAAAAACCAACCCGCTCAGAAAAAAAATATCTTGTCCCTAAATAATAATCTAGTGAAATTCCATTCCTAAAATTATATCTATATCCTTGCAACTCATTATTCCACTTAAAATGCTGGAAACCAAGACCTCCACCTACATAATGATCTATATTTTCATTCTTTTGATGAAGAAGTTCACTTAAATGATAGGAGTATCTGATTGACATATTGAAGGCTTTATAATCCCAATTATCTCCGGGAAGAAAAGATGAAGGATATTTACCAAAGTTTGTATCCAAAAGAAAGGAAAGACTCTCTTTTGAACTTACAGGCCATTCATAAGAAAAACTAATAGGAATACTTCTATAATAAGAATTTAAACCTATTGTGGTACTTATATAAATATTCTCATCTGAAAATGCTTGCGCATATACCTTATTAGCTGAATACAAACTAATGCTTAAATAAAAGATCAATAAGTATATTGTTTTTTGCATTTTGATATTACATTTAAGTCTAATAACACCAATAGACTACGAAAAAAAGTCTATTTGAAAAATAAAGCCTATATTTTTCAAATAGTACTTCTAAAAGCTATTGTATTAGCTATTATCCTATTTATAAGTTTAGTCTTTTCAATACTCTTCTTTATAGATTATGAATTCTCCACCAAGTAGCCTCTATTGGGAAAAACCAAACTTCATATAAATTGGCATAATCATAATGCTGTATCAACCTCTCTAGCTCAGGTTTTCTTTTTTTCAATGTAGCTACATTAGGATCAAGCGAAACAACCCAAGCTGCAAATATAGGCTCTCTAACATATCGTTCTTCAAGTACTCTTCTTCGAACGGAGGTATGTAAAAAATCTAATTGTTTCATTCCTATGCTTACAGCAAAATCTGATGTCGTTTGCACTTCCCAAAATTTATTCATTTTTCGCCAATCTATATCATAAATAGTTGGGTCGTTCGGATAGTAATTATAAGCAATCTCCAAACTTTTCAGTGATTTAGTCGCACTGTTTTCTAAACCTTTACGAAATATTTCTTTTATTTCTGGATTATCTTCATTTTCCCAAAGAAGCCTTAAACACCCCATAGAAGGACTTTCATCCCAAGTTGAAAACTTACCAGAAGGATCATATTCTAATCCTTCTTCGATTACTTCCGCTCTACTTTTATTAAGTGTTCCGCCTCTTTGGAAAAGAAGTTTTATATACAAATCTTGCCAATAAGCATCTTTTGTAATCAAATACGCCGCTCTAACAGAAAAAATCAACCTAGAACAGTTATGGTCAAAGGTACCAAAACTACCTCTGAAGTTAAAAGGAGGTTCTGCTGGTAGGTTATATTTATTATCAATAATCGCTTGTGATACCGTTAATATTTTCGATTCAAATGCCTTTCGCTCACTTGGTGTTGGTAAATCTGTTTCAAGATAACGCCAAACACCATAATACCATCCTCCAGTTTGGTCATTAGAACCTAGTGGATAGTGTGAAACTCCATCCGATGTTACCCCTCTACCTATAAAGCCAACAACATTACTTAAAGATGCGGTTAACATCAATCCCCTAGCTATTGTTCTTACTTTTTCAGCATCTTTTTCACTTTTAGAGTTCTCCCATCTTTGAATAACTCCATCCATATAAAGTCCATTAAACATTGCTCCATTTTCGATTGGAGACCACCAACCTAAAGCATTTGGTTTAGACTCTAAACATTCTTCAGGTGTAGGCCAATAGACTTCACCTGATAAGGAAGTAAAATCAATTAATAAGCCAAACTTATTAACATAACGATTCCATATCTGACTATGAGCATTCTCTACAGCTTGTATAATTGGAGTTTTCTCAGCTAACAAAACTCCTTGCTTACAAGAAATAACAATAAATCCTAGGAACAAAAGTAAAGATCTTAACAAACTCTTTGCCCACATATCTATATATTTTGTTTTAAATTTTCAATACATCTAGCTAAACTATCACGCCAGTAAGGAATTTTAATATGCAACTTCTCTTTTATTTTTGATTTATCTAATACCGAATATGCTGGACGCAGTGCTTTAGTAGGATATTCACATGTTTTTAACGGTTTCAAGTACACTTCTTTACTGCTTAGTTCAAAAATTGCTTTTGCAAAATCAAACCATGATGCAACCCCTTCATTACTATAATGATATAAGCCATACTCTTTACTTTGATTAACAACAATATTGAGTATTACTTCTGCTAAATCTATAGCATATGTCGGAGAACCAATTTGGTCTATGATTACCCCTAACTCCTTGCGTTCATTACTCAAACGAATCATAGTCTTCACGAAATTACTAGCAAACTCAGAGTACAACCAACTTGTACGCAAAATAAAATGATGCTCTATGATTGTAGCAATAGCATGCTCTCCCTCCAATTTAGTAAGACCATATACATTAATTGGCTCAGTTAAATCTGTCTCATTTAACAAAGTAGGTACATTGCCTTTAAAAACAAAATCTGTAGAAATATGAATCAAGATAGTACCAAATTGCTTACAAACATGAGCCAAATTAGCAACACCATGATTATTTAATTCCCTTGATGAGGTTATTTCATCTTCTGCCTTGTCTACAGCGGTATAAGCAGCACAATTAATTATATAGCTTGGTTGATATGTCTTAAATAAAGAATCTAAAGACACTATATCTAAAATATTCCCCTGGTGTTTATCTAAATAAATTAGACCTTCAACTCCTAGGCTATTTGCTACCTTTCTAAGACATTGTCCTAACTGGCCTGTCCCTCCAAATACTAATATATTCATAAATTATAGTAATCGTATATGCACTAATAAAATCGCTTACCTGCTGCTAAAAAGGCCTTGACATCTTCTTTGGTAGGAAAGCTAAAATAGGTTTGTTCTTCATCAGGGTTAGGAATAAGTTCATAGCCTCCTGAATGAATCTTCTCTACGCATTCAATAATACTATCCATGCCTATCTGCTTGGTATCTGAAATCAATTGTTCTTGTGAACGATTCCCTATTTCTACTTTTTTCTGAACCAATATATCACCAGAATCGATACCCTCATCTACAAAGAATACCGACACACCTGTATATTTCTCATTGTATCTTAATACCCAAAAAGAGGGCATTAATCCTCTGTATTTAGGAAGTAATGCTGTGTGTAAATTAAGACAACCATGTGGAGCCAAATCTAATAAGGGTCTTTTAAAAATCTGATTTCCTCCAATCGAAACTAACAAATCAGGATTGTATGATTTAATTTTAGCCAAATTCTCAGCTCTATTAATATTTCCTTCAATTTCAACTAACGGAACACTATGCTTAGCTAAGACTCTTGCTACTGAGTTAATAGAATTAAATTTAGATAATGTAAATTTAATTCCATAATAAACGAAAAATTTTAGACCAAAAATATCATATGTCTTTTTCATTTTTTGAAGGAAAGACTCTCTTTTACCAAATGGTGATACTTCAAAGAGAACAGTAGCAACGATTTCCGAATGTTCTGGAAGGTTTTTAATGAGATAATCAATATTACGACCTAAATAAAATGGGTCATTTTGAGTTAATAGTACAATTCGCATATATTTTCTTTTCCCAAATTTACTAATTATCTCATTAAAATGAGAAATTTATAATGATAATGTAAATGTTTCGCTAAAATATCTTTCTCTGAAAATCTCTATGATTTGCCATTTTGAATAGCTCTTCCTTGGGTAATGATTTAAAATACTCGTAAGTAATCTTTAAACCTTCGGCTCTGCTTACTTTTGGTTCCCATCCCAAAATCTCTCTTGCTTTGGTAATATCTGGACGACGTTGTTTGGGGTCGTCGGTTGGCAAAGGTAACGAAATCAGTTTTTGGTTTGTACCTGTCAGTTTGATGATTTCTTCGCCAAATTCCTTGATGGTGATTTCATCTGGATTACCAATGTTGACTGGATAGGCGTAGTCGCTCAACAACAAACGATAAATCCCTTCTACCAAGTCGTCTACATAACAGAATGAACGTGTCTGCGAACCATCGCCAAACATCGTTAGGTCTTCGCCTCGCAATGCCTGACCAATAAAAGCTGGCAATACACGACCGTCGTTCAGACGCATCCTTGGGCCATAAGTGTTAAAGATACGTACAATGC
Organism: Flectobacillus major DSM 103; assembly: GCF_000427405.1. Classification (NCBI taxonomy): domain Bacteria; kingdom Pseudomonadati; phylum Bacteroidota; class Cytophagia; order Cytophagales; family Flectobacillaceae; genus Flectobacillus; species Flectobacillus major. Next base: position 925,806 of record NZ_KE386491.1, on the reverse strand, counting down.
GTGTTGCCAAACCATGATAAGTATGGTAGGCCATTGTCATTGCCTCCTGAAAACGCTTGGCTTCGTCATACACGCCTCGTGGCCCTACTGGATTTACATTTCCCCAGTATTCTTCTGTTTGTGGGTGTACATTGGGGTCGCCGTACACTTCCGAGGTCGATGCTATCAATACTCGGGCATTCTTTACCCTTGCCAAGCCCAAACAGTTATGAATACCCAAAGAACCTACTTTCAGGGTTTGAATGGGTATCTTCAAATAGTCGATGGGCGATGCAGGTGATGCAAAATGGAGGATATAGTCTAACTCGCCAGGTACATGGATGAATTTTGAGACATCGTGATGGTAAAATTCAAAATTAGGTAATTTAAAAAGGTGTTCGATATTCTTTAAATCACCCGTAATCAAGTTGTCCATGGCTATCACATGATAACCTTCTTTGATAAATCTATCGCAAAGGTGAGAGCCCAAAAAACCTGCTCCACCTGTAATTAATACTCGTTTCATATTTATTTAGATTTAGAGAATGAGCGATGTTTATCTATCCCTCATTCTCTCATTCACGATTATTTTACGGTATCTCGTCCAATTGAATAGTAGGTATAACCCAACTCTTTCACTTGCTCTAGTTCGTACAAATTGCGACCATCGAAAATTACCTTATTTTTCAACAATACATCCATAACCTCAAACTCTGGTGTACGGAATTGTGGCCATTCGGTCATAATCAACAACGCATCGGCATCTTTAATAGCCTCGTAAGGGCCTTTGGTATAAGTAATGCTATCGCCGATTACTCCCTTGACATTTTCCATAGCCTCAGGGTCAAATGCCTTGATGATTGCACCTTCTGCCAAAAGTTCTTTGATATTGTACAAAGCAGGTGCCTCACGAATATCGTCGGTATAGGGCTTAAAGGCCAACCCCCACATAGCAAAGACTTTCCCTTGCAAATCGCCTCCGAAATGCTCTTTGATACGTGGAATAAGCTTGGTCTTTTGGTCTTCGTTGACATTCATAACCGCCTTCAATATCTGAAAGTCGTAGCCTGAATCCTGAGAGGTTTTTTCTAACGCCTGAACATCTTTGGGAAAACAACTACCACCATAACCAATACCCGCAAACAAGAAACGCTTTCCGATACGAGAATCTGTACCTATACCACGACGAATATCGTCTACATTGGCTCCAACCTTTTCACAAAGGTTAGCAATCTCGTTCATAAAGGTGATTTTGGTAGCCAAAAACGCATTGGCAGCATATTTGGTCATTTCGGCCGAACGCTCATCCATAAAGATAATAGGGTTGCCCTGACGCACCAACGGAGCATATAGCTTGTTCATCACAGCCTTGGCTTTCTCTGAAGTTGTACCAATCACCACACGGTCGGGCTTCATAAAGTCCTCTACGGCTACACCCTCACGCAAAAACTCGGGGTTCGATACCACATCAAACAACTCCACTGAAGCATTTTTGGCAATAGCAGCATGTACTTTTTCGGCTGTACCCACAGGTACGGTACTCTTGTCGATAACCACCACGTATTGGTCCAAAATAGGCCCCAAGTCATTAGCAACCTTCAATATATATTTTAAGTCTGCTGAGCCATCTTCACCTGGAGGTGTTGGCAATGCCAAGAAAATCACCTTGGCATCTTGGATTCCCTCAGCTAAATTGGTCGTAAATTTTAATCTTCCTTCGGCGGTATTTCGGTTAAATAATACATCAAGACCTGGCTCATAAATTGGAATGATACCATTCTTCATCTTTTCGACCTTCTTTTCGTCGATGTCAACACAGGTGACTTGATTTCCTGTCTCGGCAAAACATGTCCCTGTTACAAGGCCCACATAGCCAGTTCCGATTACAGCAATTTTCATATAATATTAAGATTTTATTATAAATATTTTATCCGCTCTTTTTAGATAAGATTCTTACAAAATACAGTAATGTTTTAATACTGTATTTGTGATAACAACCTATATACGTATTACCTGTGTAAGTTCTATGATTGATAGCAAGATGGGTATTAGATTTAGAACAACTTATTACTAAATCTAAATAATTGGAGATTTATAGCAATTTGAATAAAATCAATTCCCAAAAAGGCGACACCAGAAAATTCTCATGAAGAATTGAGGAATACCAATCAAGTATCTATGGGCTAATCTTCTTGGCTCTAATATAAGACGATATAACCATTCTAAACCAAATTTTGTAACGAATCTAGGAGGGAGCTTTACAGAGCCGCTAATCCAGTCAAGAAATGCACCGCCTAATATAATAACCTTTGCGTTAAGCTTTTCTCTATTTTCAATAACCCACTTTTCTTGAATTGGCATCCCAAACCCTACAAGTAATATATCAGGACAAAATGTATTAATAATTTTCACAACTTCCTCATTCTCTTCATTCGTTTTATTAAAATACCCGTGATAACCATCAATAGATAATTTATATCCTTTTTCTTCAATCACTTCTATTGATTTTTCAACAACTCCAGGCTTCGCTCCTAATAAAAAAATAGAATAATGTTCAGTTTGACAAAAAGAAAAAAACTCCCATAACCATCTATTATAAGCAATCTGTGGAGGGATTTCTTGTCCAAGAAAATAGGCACCCATTTGCACCCCTTTCCCATCGCATAATACGATAGAACATGAATTTAGAAATTTGGCAAACCACTCCTCTTCATAAGCAATATTAGCTGAATAAATGTTTAAATAATCTACAACAGCTTTTTGCTTTGTTTCGATCAGTCTTTTAATTTCTCGGTGAAGTTCATCTACTGTTAAAAGATTAACCTTTGCTTTTAAAATTTGTATAGTTCTCATTTCTCTAGTTTAACTAGCTTATAAAATACATTCAGTATAATTTACAAAAACACACCTATATCTCAAACATACGATTCATAGTGTTTGAGATAGCCCTTTAACATTTCAGCCTTATGAAACTGCTGAAAGAAAACACTATTTTTTAATAATTCAGCATTTACTCTATAAGTCGATATATTTTGAGCTATCTGTCGAATGGCTTTAGCTAAACCAGATATATCCCCTGACTCAATCAAGATACCATTATCTTGTACAAGTGTCATTGACGACCCTACATTAGTAGCAATAATCGGAACGCCCAAAGAGGCTGCTTCTATAAATACATTAGGAAATCCTTCAAATATAGAGGATTGAACCAACACATCTGCAACACTCAATAAAGCATTCACATCTGTGCGATGCCCCAAAAATTGAACCTTATTTATAATATTATTTGCAATACACAAGTCTTTCAATTCATTTTCCAATGGGCCTTCTCCTACAAATAAAACTGTAAAATCAATATCTGAAATAGTTGCTAATGCCTCTATTAGCAATTTTTGATTTTTTTGAGAAGATAAACGCCCCAAACTTAGTATTGTAAATTTATCTGTAATCCTCAATGACTTTTTTATATTACTAACTTCATATTCTTCAATTCGACTTAAAAAGTCACCTCCCATATTGATAACTTTATTATCATGCTTTGGAAAAAATGGAAGATAATGAGCCTTTAAAACCTCAGATAGATAAATAATAGTTTTAGGCATCAAGAAATTGCTAATCCCATTATCAAGGTATATATTATCAAAATTAAAACAACTCTTTATTCCCAATAACTTCTCAGCTGCCACTAAATAAGGTAACGTAGCTCTTTTGTGTCCCTGTAAAAAAGTAATATTATTTTGTTTTAGAGACTTTAATATGCTAAATATATTTTTATACTTACGCGTCTCAACAATAATATGCTTCACTCTTTTATCCAATAAGGCCGCACTTTTACCATTAGGTGCAAATAAGAAAACCTCTTTAAAATGGTTCACATAGCTATTAGCAAAAAAGAGTACACGCTTCTCTTCCCCTCCAAAATCAAAGTCAGGAATAATTAACGCTATGGATTGAGTTGATAAATTTACCACCATTGATTATTATTAGATTGTATCAAAATCTTCAAAAATATATGGTCAAAGATTACTCCAAGACCTTCACCACTCGTGCAGGGTTTCCAGCAACGATAACTTTTTCAGGCACATCCTTTATAACAACAGCACCAGCAGCGATAATAGAATAGCTTCCAATATGTATATCTCCAATAATGACAGCATTTGCTCCAACTTCAACATAATCGCCAATGATAGGAGCACCTCCTCCTTTTCGTGCCTGCCCTATTGTTGTGTTATGCCTCACGGTAAAATAGTCTCCAATAATACAATCATCATGAATAATTAAAGAATGCCCATGATAAACAGCACACCCCTTTCCAATTTTAGTTGTATCGGGTATATCTGTTCCTAAGAGCCATCTAAAGCAAATTTTATAAAAAGCTCTAAAAGGAAATCCCAGATATCTAAAAAACTTACCTTTGCTTTGAATCGCATTGGATATTCTAAAACAAATAATAAAAAATGCACCTTTAAAGTTGCCTTTGTTGACGAGTAAATCCTCTTTATATAACATTGATTTTTTTTTTATGAATTATTATAAATCAATTCATTATTTCAATAATATTTTAAGAAACCTTGCTCTGATGTTACGAATTGTGAATTTTGATAATAAAATTCTAAAATGTTTAGTAAAAAAATATAAACAATACATCCTTTGAGATATAGAACCTTTAAACAAATAGTTTCCCATAATCAAAATTATACGTTGATTATACCACTCAGTAATTTCTTTAAAGGCTGACATTTCATTGTATACATTATATTTTGAAAAAAACGCAACTTTAATATTTTCAAAAATTTGTATTGTTTTTTTCAATTCTAAAATATCTATGTCTATAAAATTTCGATTAAGAATACTCAAATAAGAGATAGGAATATCTATTGAGGTCAAATAATATATCATTTCTTTTGACAAAATCGCATGATTTTTTGCTTGCAAATCTCGATTAGATGATGAAACACCTTCTGGATTTAATCGATAAAGGAATAACCGCTCATCAATGCTCCTCATTTTAACTTCTTCCTTAAGCATTCTTATCCATAAATCATAATCTTCAACATGTAGGCTTTCAGGTTCATCACGAAACATATATTTTTTCAGAACTGATGAGCGAAACATTGCAGACGGGTGACAAATTGGCGGGTTAAACATAGAAATGAACTTTGCAACTAAATGACTAGTATATATTACGTCTGAAATAGACCCAAGTTCAACGCCTTTGTGATTAATTAGATAAGGATTGACACCTATGACATCTAAATTTGGATTATCAATTAATAACGTAGCTTGCATATGTATTCTGCTACTCAGAGATAAGTCATCAGAATCCATTCTAGCAATATACTCTCCTGTAGCATTGGCAATGCCAACATTTAATGTTTTTATTAGCTTTAGATTTGATTTATTATGGATAACCATAATTCTAGGATCAACTTCACTCAACCTATCAAGAATGAGACCTGTTTTATCATTAGAACAATCATTAATACAAATGATCTGAAGATTAGAATAAGATTGCGACCGAATAGAATTGACGGCAGATTCCACAAAATGCTCAGCATTATAACACGGAATAATAACAGAAATTAATGGAAAAGTTCGGTTCATCTAAGCTAATTAATTGATTTATTAAAGAATTCAAGGAAAGACTCTTTTGAAAAATGTCTAGCTTTATTTGAAGCATTGTGTTGCATAGACTCCAATAGATGTCTATCGCCATCAAGCTTTCTAATCGCATTGACAAAACTCGAAACATCATTACAAAAGAAACTATCATTTTCAGAACAATAATCACGAATAGATCCCACATCTGATACCACTTGAACTAATCCAACAGCTAAACTCGTTGTAATAACATTACTTCCAATTGTATCATGTAACACTGATAATCCTACTTGAGAGCTTTGCATTAAGCGAAGTAATTCCTCCTCTTCAAGAAATCCAAACACCCTAACATTATCAAAATCAGCAAATAATTGGCTATTATTTGACTTACCCATACAAACATAAAAGTCAACATCTGGGCAATGTTTTATGATATCTACTAACGTTTTAAAATTACGCTTTAAACTTCCCATACAAATTACCTTGAGTCTCGACATAGAGTCTTCCGATTTTCCTATATCAACGCTTCTATAATAGTCTGTATCAACGTAATGAAATGTTGTAACTATTTCGTTAGAATAGCCTATTCTTTTAATAAAGTTACTCAAGCTAGAACCTAATGTGTAAACTTGATCAGCCAGTGTTAGTTTCTGTAAAATGACTGTTTCACTATTATAAAGCTCTAGTAAATTATCGCCAGATAAATGAACAAGCACGCTGACATGATTACTTAACCCCAGAATCCTCATGATTTTCAGTGATAAATCTTGATAGGCAAAGCCTTTACTCAGATACTCAAAAAAGAACACCTTATCCGTCTTTCTTAAAATAATAAATAAATAAAAAGGTAAGAAAAATGCAAAGAGCCTAGCAAGTAACCGTCCAAACTTAAATTCTTGATTAGGGTTTTTGATAAGCCTTACTCTTTCATTTTTACTATTAATATATCTGGACAAATAAGCCATTCCGGCATGATTTCCTGATGTGTTTTTAAAATCATAGTATATTATATACACTCGTTCCATATTAATATTTTATAGAATTTTATTTTTTAACTTTGAGGAAAAATATATTACAAATAGAAATAAAGGTAATATACTTGGTGACAGCGGAGCCCATCCTGTTAATCCATATAAAAAAAATGAAATAACAACCCCTATAGTCCAAAGTGGGAATAACATATTCTTCCCAGCATTAACAGCTCTTTGTGCATTGACAATATTTAGCACTACATATATTATCCATACAAGGAAACCGAGCAATCCTTGTTCTACTAATATTATGAGATGAATATTATGTATTGGATTTTGCCAGAAAAAACTAGGAATACTTCCATTATCAAAAAGTAGCATATTTTTTGCTATGTACTCTAAATGAGAATTTATCCCCACTCCAATCAAAGGATGTAATGTAAATAGTTTAAATCCAAGAGTCCAGTGAATTAGCCTTGCATCAAACATTTCATTACTATCACTTTTTAAGAATATATCACTTAATGGTGAATAATAGACAACCCATACTAAAACAAGAACCAATGGTAAAACAAATCGTAAAAGATTCTTCAAGGAAAAGAGGTTAAAACGTCTATTTGAGCCTATGAAATAAACTGTAAACATGGCTACGATATAAGTCAAATAAGAAGTCCTTGAATAAGTTAAAAAAAGAGTTCCCGTATTTATTAAAATAAAAAATACACTCATCCGTTTTTTTAAGCCACAACAATAACATGAAAGTAAAAATGTACTTGTCATCATTGTATAAAGAGCTAAATTCCCTGGGTGACTAAAAATTCCAACAGCACCGGGCCTCGTTCCATCTCTTGTAGACCAAATCCCCCCTTCATTATGAAAAATATCTGTAACCTCCTTTATATTCAATAGGGGAAACATTATGGCAAGAAAGAATTGAAGGATTGATAACAGTGCAATTCCATCATATATACCTTTAAAAATTTGGTTCGCAGAAAGATTATCAATGATGAGCTTGAATAAAACAAAATATGAAAAAATAAAGTATACAAAAACTAAAGTTGCCCCTCTTAACTGATTCTCTGGATTTATTAGCGATATTATAGCAAGAAGTATAATTGCTAACTCTAGCTTATTATCTTGATAATTAAAACTGATACTTCGTCTTTTAAAAAATAAAAGTGAAGTGAAATATAAAATTAGAGGTGTATTCAAAAAAAATACAGTAGAAAGAGTTCCACTAGGACTCTCTGATTTTACCTTATACAATTCAAATGATATAACCAGAGGAACAGAAATAATAAATAAACTCACAAGTAATGGTTTAAAATCTCTATCACGCTGATGAGTTATCTTAATAGCGAGTAAAAGAAATATAAGTATTATAAAAATTAATTTATTCATTTCATTCTTTTAAATTACAGCATTTTATTTAAGTCCCCCTATAGATGCTTAATCATCTAGCCTAAATAGTAATGCCTCTTGTAAAAATTTCATTGATTTATATCTTTCTGATTCTAATATCGCATTGACAGCTTGATAATCTATTTCTTTACCATTAAATTCCTCACCCTCAAATAACAACCTATCGAGTAATCCAAACTTTCTCAATAAGCTTTCCATCCTAGCTACCCCACGCTTTCTATTAGCAATACAGATAAACTGCTTATTAAATATGATTGAAAAAACGACTCCATGAAATGAGTCTGCTACAACAAACTGAGAATTGTATATACTTGATAACCAATGATAAAAAGAAGGATAACGAAATTTTGATGTTGGAATAAAGTCACTTGATAAGTTAAAAACTTTTTCACTTTCTCGATATATGTTAACTTTTTCTAGTTGTAGGGTCTTACTTAATGTATTAATAAAACCTATTTTGTTGCTATCAAAATCTAACAAATAATATGCTAAAAAAGGTGAGTCTGCAAGTTGTTCTGGTAGCTTAAAAAGCTTGACATAATCACTCCCTTTTAATAATAATGTAGGGTCTAATACATGTTGAGCTTCAATATTAAAAACTGTACTACAAATATCTACTGCAGAATCTTCTCTTACCGACACTGCACTAAAAGTCTTTAATAACTCTTTTACTCGAGTAACGTCAGCATCAGAGCCTTCAAATTGATCTGTACCAAAACTTGCTGCATAAGAAACCTTCAATGTTTTTTCACCCACAAAATCAAGAAACATATTAAATCCTAAACCTTCTTCTTTAGTATATGCAAGCCGCCACACCTGATCACTCCCTACGATTACTGCAAAGAATTCATCTTTGTATTTCAGTATCTCATCATGAGTTCTAATAACCTGTGTTCTGTTATGAATATATTTTTTTTTAAAATCAGAAAAAGAGGTATTCAAATACGAATGTATTGAGCTCGTTAAAAAAATCTTTATTCTTTTTGATAAGCTCAAATGCTTAGTTGGAACCCGATCTATAATGACAGGAGTGAAGCCTAACTTCTCTAGCATTTGGGATAATGCAAATACCTGCAAAAAACCTCCATAATTATTTGCAAATTGCAATGTAAGAATACCAACTTTTTTACTCATAACTTAATTTATTATAAACGTACCAATTTATTTATCTCTATTATTATCATTAAAAATTCTTACTTAAAAACTTACTCTTTAAATTAACAAAGAGATTGCTCAAGTACATTTTTTCTTGTTTAGATAGTCCAAAGAAATATACAGCTATTAAAAGGGAAGCAACTGTAAAGATATACGTAGTAAAAACTCTATAAGGCAATAATACCGATTGATTTATTAGAAATAATATCAGTACGGTTACTATTAATGGAATTGATAATGGTTTCAGCACTTTATCATAATAATCCTTGTAATTTGAACCTGAATAAAGTCTGAAAAAAAACAACCTTAGTCCACAAGCTATAATTTCAATCATAATAAAGCCTATAAACACATTATAAGCAGGAAGGCCACTTGCTAAAATCCAAAAGCTAATTGGTACATTGAGTAGTATTAAACTTCCAACAAAAATTTGGTAAAGTTTTATTTTACCTGTCGCCTGTAATCCTGATTGAATACCTGTTGTTAATTGATTTACTAAGACTAGTACTAATATTAGCTGGCAAAAGACTACCGTATTCTCTGGAATATTTTTCAACCATGTTTTCAATAAAAACTCCATCTCAAATATTGTAGGTAAACAAATTGCTGACATTAATAGAAAGCTATATTTACATGACACTAAAGTTAATTGTATCATTTCACGTCTATTTCCACTACCTTCTTGTTTCATGATCTGAGGATTTATCACTTGCATAAATGTAGATGCAAAGAAATTGAATTGTGCTGAGACCTGATTAGAAATTGCATATGAGGAATTAATAATAGTTCCATAAAATACATTCAAAATAATTGCTACACCTTGTGTACGTCCAAGAAAGCATAAAGCTCCAAATAAGTTCCAACCTGCAAAAGAAGTCAGCGATTTTAGAATTGACGTCTTAACGCTAAAATAGTGAAATATCTTCTGTGCTTCTGTATATGACTTGAAACAATAAATAAAATAAAGTAAAAAGCTTATTACCGAAATAGATGCTGTAAGTATTCCATAATATGTTAGCTTATCCATTGTTACCCAACTTACAGAAAATGCAATAGTAAGTTTTAACACAGATTCTAAAACATTTACAATGGCAATCATCGTAAAATTCTCATAGGCATTCAACAGTGCAGTAAAAGGAACAATCACAATTGTAAAAAAAACGGTAGCACTCATAAAGTGAAACAGTCTTTTAGCTACCAAAAATCTATCTACTGGAATTTTTAACACAAACTCAAATAGAAATATCCCGATAAACTCCAGTGACGAAACAACCAATAATCCGATTATAATATGTAAAAAAAAGCTATTTATAAAGATATCAGATTGGGTCTTAATATCTCCATTACCTTTATAAAATGATAAATACCTTTGTGTTGAAACAGACATTGCAGAATTAAGAAATGATAACATAGCGACTATACCTGCCACAAGATTATAAATACCGTAATCAAGGGAACCAAGAGAGCTCAAAACAATTCTCGTCGAATACAAAGAAACTCCCATCGTAAATACCATTCGCGAGTAATTTATTATAGTATTCTTAAATAAAAATTTAGAAGAATTCATTATAATTTAAGTATCAGAATAATATATAGTATATTTAATAGTAGTAGTTTTTATATATTAAATATAAAAACTACTACTACACTACTCTTATTTTTTCACATCTTCATAATAACCATAGCCGTAACCATAGCCATAGCCATAGCCATAACCATAACCTTTTTCAGTGTAGTTAACGCCATTAAAAACAATATTTAGGCCTTTTAACTTATCATTCCTACGCAAGTCTTCAACTATTTGTAACTGTCCTTTAAAAGTATAATTCTGACGCACCAAATAAAGAGAAATATCAGCCGTCCTTCCTATTATTATAGAATCTGTAACTAATCCGATTGGAGGTGTATCCAGAATTACATAATCAAACTGCTTTTTAAGATTCTCTATTAATTGGCTAAACTTAGGCATAGATAATAACTCTGTGGGATTAGGAGGTATTGGTCCACAGCTTATTACGTATAGCCCATGATGAATATCAGTTGTCTTGATTATTTCAGACTCACTAAGTTCATTTATTAAAAAGTTAGTTATCCCTTTTTCCCTCGAAATTCCTAAGTATTCTGATATTTTAGGTTTCCTTAAATCCAACTCAAGAATGATTACTTTTTTATTTTGAACTGCTAAGCTATATGCTAAATTCAAACCAACAAAACTCTTCCCTTCTCCACTTGAGGATGAGGTTAATAATACGACTTTGTGTTCGTTAACGTCTCCTCCCATGAATTGTAAATTAGTTCTAAACATTCTAAACTGTTCAGAAATAATACTTTTACCAGACATATCAACAACAGAATCAATGCCTTTTGGTTTCATTCCTATCTCAGATAAAATAGGAACCAACGTGTTTTCCTCAATGTCGCTTCTACTTTTTACTTTGTTGTTGAGTAGATAAATTAAGTTAATTAGACCTATAGGAAAAGCAATTCCAAAGATAAATGCTAAAATAAGTACAATCTGTTTCTTTGGTTTTACAGGTATCCCATTAACATGTGGAGAATCTATAATTCTACTATCAGATACTGAGGCAGCATACGAAAGAGCTGTCTCTTCTCGTTTTTGTAAAAGTAAAATATATAGACTTTCTTTTATTGCCTGCTGACGTTTTATACCTAAAAACTCTCTCTCTTTTTTAGGTATTCCTTGAATTGAACTCTCGATTTTATTATTTATTTTCTTAAGAGAATTGAGTGTCGATAATAAATTATTTTTTTGATTTTGAATATTTTCATGAATAGATTCCTTAGTTGTTTCAATTTGAGCAAGAATCGTTTGAAATGTGGGGTTATTAGGTTGTAGAGTTCTTGACATTTTTTCCCTTTGAAGCTCAAGCTCATTCAACTTAGATACGAGTCCAACTAATAGTGGATCAGAAGTAAGTGATGATGCTGGGGCTACAATATGTGTAGACTGGCTAATATAATTTTCTATATTATCCAGTACTTTAAGTTGAATATTAACTTCATTTAATTTTGTATCATTCTCTTTAACCTTATCTAAGAAAAGTGATGATTCAGCTGTTAAATCCGTAAATCCTTTTGACATTTTGTATCCTTCAACATCTCGCTCTACATCTATTAATTCTCCTGTTATTAGCTTTAACCTATCTTCAATAAACTGCAGAGTCATAGATGCTTCTTTATTTTTGTCTTCAAGAGAAGATTCAGTATAAACATCTAATAACCTACTAAGAATTGCTTTCCCTTTCTCTTTGGATGTTTCTTGATAACTAATATTTAACACAGTAGCCTTTTGATTAGCTAATGAGACATCTAATGTTTTAAGCATCATATCGACAACCACATCTACATCCGACAAAGTAACTTTTGTTAGTTCACTCGATAATGCAACTGTCTTATTCAAAAATACACGCACTTTTCCTGCAGGAATAGTCACTACTTCTCCAAACTTATAAGTCTTAAAGTTCTCTTCAGTAGTAAATTTCATCATAAAATGGCCAAGATCTTTCACTTGAATCATCAATGGTTCATTTTTCGATGCCTTGTTAAAACTTTCAATTTTAACTATTACAGGAGTATTTGAAAAAAGTTGAGTGGCCCGGTTATAAGTATTAGGTTGATAGTATGAAACCGTTAAGTTTAAATCCTTAACCACTCGCTCCATTAATGTTCTAGATTTTAATACTTCTATTTCATTTTCTACCAACTTATTCCCCCCAAACATCTCTAATTCCTTCATGATATCATTACCTCCACCAATTCCTTTCTTTTCATCCTTAATAAGTAGAACTGCTTTAGCCTCATATGTTGGTCTGGTATACCATAAATAGAAGAATGCACAAAACAAGCTTATACATATAAATATTAGAAAGAGATACCAATATCGATAGTATCTGCTTAAAATAAGCCTAAGATCTACACTTTCATTAGCATCATCAATAGCAATATTTTCTTTTAAATTATTGGACATAGTATTGTACTGTTAAAATTTAAAGTTTAATTCCTTAGATTTAGAATCAAAATTCCAAGCGCAGAGACAATCCCTGTAAAAATTGGAACTAACTGATAGTTTTGGTCAGTAGCTGTAGCCTTGGTTTTCAAAGGTTCTACGTATAATACATCATTTGGCCTAATATAGTAATAATCAGAATCCAAAAATTCTCTCTTAGTCAGATTCACTCTCACCATCTCTCTTTTACCATCCAAACTTTCTCGTATAAGAAGTATATTTTCGCGCCTACCAAATATAGTTAAGTCTCCTGCCATACTAAGAGCCTCTAAAATAGTAGTTCTATCTTCTACCATATTATAAACTGCAGGACGATTCACTTCTCCAAGCACAGAAAACTTGTGATTCAATATCCTTACACTTACAGTAGGCTCTTTCAAGTAATTTTTAAGTCTCAATCCAATTGAATCAGATGCTGCACTTAAAGTCAAGTCCTTTAATAAAATCTTCCCAATAAGTGGCATATTTACAAACCCCGCTGAATCTACTAAATATCCTAGAGGTTGGCTTTTCCCTAGTCCTTGTGAATTTGAAAAATTACTAATTGATAAATTACTTAGATTCATGAAATTAAATGTCACATTAGATTCAGCATCTAAACTAACAACCATAATTGAAACTAAATCTCCAGAATTAATTGTTTGAGGCTTCATCTTAGGTACGAAAGAAGATAGATACTTACTGGTATCTCCCTGCATATAGATGATTTTTTTGGTTTGTACACATGATGTCATTAGAGATAGACTCACAAAGCCTATCAATAAAATCAGTGGAATAAAGCGTTTTAGAGCCGATGTATTCATTAATTTCATTGAGATAATTGAATTGTGTAATATTCTGTTAATAGCAAAACTAAAATCCATAATTAAAACCTAATGTAAATGTATTCCTATAATAATTATTTTTTAAAATCGTATCCGAAGAGTTTTTCCTCGCTCTATATGACAATCTAACAAATAAATCATGGATAATTTCATAGTTAGTTTCAAGTCCCCACTCCTCAAATTTTCTTACATCACCAAACAAAAAAGGAGTTGCTCGCTCATACTGTTGTTGATAGCCTGTTCCTTTATCACCTTTCCTAACATATTGATAGATAAATTTAAAATTCCAACCTCTTTTTATTCTCCACAGTATATCCATATATAATTGGTCAGAATTGGTACCAGTCCAATACCCTAAATTATACCCTCCATTAGCATAAGTTTGAGCAGGAACGTAATTTTCATACGCGAATGGTCTTATTTTGGCATATTCCAAAGTCATTGATACATTTTTTACAGGAAAATCGGCAACACTCATCCCTAACTGATAGGCGGTTTGGTTTCTTGTATTAGAAGAATCTCCCGCAACACCGCTTAAACGAATTTCGTCAATAAAATAACTAAAATATAAATGTGTTTTCTTTATATGATTTCGTGAACTTACTTGAAAATACAGCTGGGTATTTGAAGTTGAGTTATTCCGATTTCCTCCTAAGTAGTGGTCTGTACCAATAAACATCATCAAAGGCACTAAATATGTAGGAGAATAATTACTGTTATTATAAATGACCGACTCTCCAATCATGACCGACAAACCTTTCATTGGTTTCATAGTTAAAGTATGTGCTGCCAAGTATTTGGCTCTATAGTTATACTGATTCCATTTAGGAATAGTCGTTGGATAAATACTTGTTGAATCTACTATATCAGAATTGAGCCAAGCATGAGTATATGAGAACTGTAACCAGTTTACAGGATGCAAAACAAGCTTGAAGTTAGGACTTGAGGGGGCTTTTTCAGAAATAAAAATTTTACCTGCTGTACCATATCCAATTGGTAAGTAAGTCTTCCCAAAAGAGGCATATCCCCATTTCCATTGAGCCGTTATTTGTGCATTAACCTCATTATACTTAAAGGTATTCTTATCCCATCTTATACCTATTCGGCCTGTTTCTGGACTAAATTCTCGTTTATAGTCTGTTGAGTCCAAATCACCCGTAAGAACATGGTCTCTAAAATCCACCGAAAAACCTATATGCTTACCAATATAACCATAAGCCCAAAAGCCTTTATTGAAGTTAGAAGTAGAAAACTTGCCAGAAGAACTACTTTCATATCCAACAATTGGCTGTATGTTAACAGCAAAGCCTTTGTCTTGATAGGCTGCCCAACGAAATCTATCCCCAATTTTTGTTTGGAATACACTTTTATATTCCCCCTCAAACCCTGATTTGGGGTCTTGTCGCCACCAAAGGGTATATTCTTTCAGATAAAAGGCTAACTCTTCTCGTTCTAATGGTGTTAGTTCGGTCATTTTACTAGAAAGCTCATCCAACTTGCCATAGATATAGTCTTTGGACAAAGGCAATACAACATCGTCTAAGTCTATTACCCCTTTTTGTGCCAAACGAGATAGATATGGATAGACTGTATGGTATGTTGGCTCAAACACAACTTGCGTGTAAGCACACCAGCTTGTACTTAATAATATTATAAGAAAGGCAATTTTTCTATGTATCTGCATACTTAAGTCTATTCATACCAACTCTCTAGGAGTCTACGGTTGTATTTACAGTCTATAAATAATTCAATCATCCAAAGTCTATTTTCTCTCAGATATTCATGATTGACATATCATAAGCTTCAGTGGAGATTGTGATAGTTATTTTTTAATAACTACAACTGAGGATTTTTAACGATTAATGTAATTATCTCTTTTAGATAATTATTACCATATTTTATAGTGGATAGTACTTATACAAGTATGTGTCTATATGATGATTGCAAGAAGAAGTCCAAGTTATAACATCTTGGTTTTATTATATTTTCAACAAGAAGGCATTTCGATTTTTCTGCACTAAATAGGAAGAGAAACTAGCTTTTTTCATAAGTAATCACTGTTGTAATATTACAATAAATTATTTGTATGGGCAAGTCAAATCAAAATAAAATATAATTTATGTGTTCTTAAACCGTATATTATTTCGATTCTGAAAACAAATTTAACACTATCATTTGTAAATATTCTAAGGTTATACCCCCTAATTTATTAAACGGTAGTTTGTTTAGTAAAAAACAATAATTAATGTTTGTTTTGTACAAAAAAACAATTTGGTTTGATAACTGACTTTTATTCGACATCCAGAAATCAGCAGTACAACCTCTAAAATCTTCAATCATGAAAAAAGCCAATTACAAAGAAATAAGAAAATTACTGATCAAACAATTTTCTTTTGATTAGTTTTGTCATTCTTTAATAAGTAGTAATAGTACAATAGGCTTAGGTATAAAAGCACGAGGCTAAACTTGATTTTATGATTTTGAAGGACTATTATTCTACCACCTTGTATAACTAATTATAGCTTAGACTATAGACTTTAATAAAACAACTTAAATTTATTTTATTTCGTAAGTCTTAACAGAACCATTACAGACATTGCTATTATCATGAAGATTATTATTAATAGGTTGCAAAGTTTTTGCAACTATTCTTGCGTTATCATATTTACTATTTTTATTCAAAATAGCCCATATCTTTTTGCCCAAAATTCTTTCTATGTTCCTCACAATACTTTGAGCGTAGGTGCAGGAACAGCAAGTTACTATGGCGATTTATCACCATATAGTCGACCTATTCAATCTACAATCGATGAGATACGATGGAATATCGCAGCCAATTATATCCATAGTTTTGGAAACCATTGGAGTACAAGAGTTGGATTAAAGTATATCCGTATTGCAGGTGATGATGCTAATATGCTGGGCGTTAAAGGAAAAGAAGCTAGATTTGTAAGAAATTTGCATTTTAGGAATGATGTCAAAGAACTATCTTTAATGATGGCTTATGATTTTGTTAATGCTCCTCGTTACTATGCTAAGAGAAAGCTACTTTCACCTTATTTATTAGGTGGGATTACAGCCTTTTTACATAGCCCAGAAGCAAAAACTCCTGATGGCACATGGGTCAAATTACGCCCTCTGAATACAGAAGGACAAGGATTACCCAATTATGATACTCCCTATAAAGTCTGGGGTATGGGAGCTGCTGTTGGAGCAGGCATCAGAATTAAGCTTAGCCCACACCTAGATTTAGGTTTAGAAAGTAGTTTTCATTATGCCTTTACAGATTACCTAGATGATGTTTATGGCAAATATGCCTCCAACACCGATTTAACAGATCCATTAGCCATTGCTATGGCCAATCGATCGGGCGAAAAAGTGGCGATCCTTTCGGGTATTGACCGTACCGAGGGAATCCGTAGTTATGTTGTACTAAAAGAACCTTTTTATGCAAACCCGGCAACCGACCCTTTCACTTCAACAAGCATTCGTAATTTTGGCCGAGCTGGGACATCAAGAGGCGGTTCTGCCTTGAAAGATGGTTATCTGGTTACTTCTATCAATTTAATTTTTCATTTGCCAAACAAAGTTGTATGTCCTAAATATTAGTAACGAGGTTAGGCTATTTTGTAGGGTTTTGTCTCTGTTTTTTGGTTACTATAAAACATTCTATCCAAGAATCCTTTTTGATAGGTTTTACCAATAGGAATGATAATGCCATTAATAGTTACTTCTTCAAAACTAAATTTCTCTAAATGCAATACATTAATTAAATATGATCTATGAACCCTAATCATTAGGTTGTTATCTAATACTGCCTGCACTGCACTAATGCTCTTCTTTAACATATAGCGCTTGCCTGTATTTACAAACAGTGTAATATAGTTGTTATCGCTTTCTATATACACTAAATCACTCAGATTGATCCGAACGTAATAACCTCCTGATTTTACAAAAAAAATCGTCGGAAAACCCGTTTTGTTAATAGCAAATAAAGACTCTTTCTCACGAAAAGATGGCGTCTCTCTATAATTTTCCATAAGCATTCAAGTAGAAATAGGGGTTTGTATTTAATTAGCAAAAAGCAATTTTATTGCCAAGTAATTTCTATATAATTAGTGTGTTGTTGTAATATCCCTAGGGGATTTAATAGCGGTTTTTTGTACAAAAAAATAAGACTTACAAGATAAACACTTGTAGGTTCTATATTCTGTATTTAAGTTTAGCCTAGCAAGTTCATATGTAAAAGGTGGGTGTGCTCGCTGCCCATAATTTTGATGACAAACAGGGCAATGATTTTTGTCGGTTATTCTAGCTCGCAATCGTATTCTATAGAAAATTATAGTTAATACAATTACCAAGATAACCCCAATCGTGATAGATAGAGTTGTTTCCATAATAGTGTTAATGTTATTTTCACGAAACTCCTTGGCAATAAAATCAACTTTCGTATCATCTAAGTTTTATACAAATTAAAGCATAGTATTTTTATAAGAAAAGTACAATTATAGACAGATAGTCCACTTTTAAAAATATCAGACTATATAGGTAATCTATTGTCTTCTATCTAAAATAACAGACGAAATAAATTACCTATAAAAGCATAAAATTAACATTAAACGAAATTTTTGTCATTTTTTGTCACCAATCAATCGTATTTATACTCTAGCCATCACACTATCAATACCCCTAAAAATAGTGATATAATTTATACTTCATCAATAGAGTATATGTATTCATTATATTGTACTATTTTGAATAATTACCCTAACTACAAGCCTCAACTTGTGTAGCTAATATCTAGCCAGAGCATAACGACCCAACCATATCTCTACTGCTAAACATCTGTAGGAGTTATTTTGAATCTCCTTTGTTTCTTAACTCTTCAATAAAACTACTTGGAGTCAGCCCTGTGTGCTTCTTAAATACATAAAAGAATGTACTACGGCTATTGAAACCACAGTCGGAGGCAATACCCTCGATAGTCAGATTCTTAAATTCGGGAGATAACAGCTTCCTTTTTACTTCTTCTATACGATAAGAGTTAACAAAATCGTTGAAATTCATTTTCGTTTCCGATTGTATAATCTGCGAAACTTCATAGGGCTGTGTCCCAAGTGAAAAGGCGAGTTCGTTAAGGGTAAATTTTTTTTGTAGATAGGGTTTATGTTCAAGAAAATATGTTTGTATAATGTCGAAAGAAATACTATCTCGTTTATAACTCTTGGGGTATGGGGGCGGACTAGACACTACAATTGGTATATCAACCAACTCGGGAATATCGGGGATTTCGGGTTCGTCTTTATTATGTATCGTTATGGCATCTGACGAACGCCATTTTCCATATAGCCAATAAATAGGAAACAATAATATCATTAGAGAATGTATTGTAGACATCTCTACATAAAATGGCTTAGCATTAGACTTATTAAGCAATTGTAATGAAAACGTAATGATAAACCCCTGTACAAAAAATAGTAGGAGAAACATGATGCTAAAAAGAGCTATCCACTTAAATACGTAGTCGATACTTTTGTGTTGATGCACATAGTAGTCGTTGAGTATCAAAGTGGTTTTTCGGAGATACCAAAAGCCTAATAAGGTAGCAAACCAAGCTAACCATATAATTGATACTATTCCACAGTGTTCTCTGATTAAATTATGGCGATTAAGCATAAAACCTTCTACAATTTGACGCTTCTGTGAGGCATCTAATAAATAAAAAGGTAGATAATTAATGAAGACTAAAATACTTGGAACAAGATGAAGTAATTTCCTTTTATTCCAAGGTTCAGATTTCCCTAAATACCCAGCCACAAAATGGTACACTAGCATTGGGATAGCTATATAAAAAGGCCTATTGACCAAAAATAACTGAGCTAATACAGAGATGTTGAGCCAATCATATTGGATCAACAAGGTTACTGTCAAAAACCATGTCCAGATTAATAATATACTACCAAAAATTCTATTAAAAATCGCATTTGGCCAAAAAATAGCCTTTACACCCCAAAAAAGAGCAAAGCTTATCATGGCTATGTGCAACACTACAATCATAAATTTATTAGTTTGATTAGGTCCAATATACGTTTTATCTCATCTCTGGAGGCACATCCATCAAGATGAATAAATTCACAATGCAACAAAGCCATATAGAAAAAACACACTGCCTTAGTAAGCAATGTCAAGGATGTTTTAATACAGAGTAAGGAATGGATATAAATTCATATAATAACAAGCAAACACAACTCCAATAAGGATATGCTTGAGTATTTTTAATAGAGCAAGAAAACGTGAAAATAAACTTTGAAGATAAATTCTATTACTTACTACTTGGGCTGCTATTTTATCAACATACTATTTTGTATGTTCAAGTATTATTTTAGACGATAAGGCAAGAATTATTATTTTAACTTAGACAGCAAAATAGTTTTTTGTATTACGAATGCAATATAAAAAGAAAAAAACGATTAATTCAATTAAAGTTTTAATTTTCCAAGATTCTTTATTTTCACTTAATCATTTCTATACAGTAATTTTTTTTACACAAAACACTGAATTTAGAACTGTTGTGTAGTTTTTACTCATATATCAGGATTATGCCATACCTGAAACTCAGTTAATAAATCTACAAAAAGTATAATTTTTTCCAGTATTACTTTTGGTAATATTCTATTATTTCTAATGGTATTTTGTACTTTTTTAAAGGAATACACTGCTATATTAAACCTTTCTTTGGCAAGAATATCAAAGCAAAAGTTTTTACAATATTCCTACCCAACACCATAGGAATACCTCATTTTATATCACCATTTTTAACCCAAAAACATCATGAAAATTACAAAAGGCATTAGCGTATTGGCATTATCTCTTATTTTGGCTGGAGGCGTAGCTTTCCAAAGTTCTGCTCAAGACACCGACCGACAAATGGACAGAACCGACAAAACACCCGAAGAAAGAGCTAGCAATCAAGTAAAACAACTATCAAAAAAATTAGGCCTTACTGCCGACCAACAGGCTCAATTAACGCCTTTGGTTTTGGAAAGAGTGAAAAAAAGAGAGGCTATCCGCCAAGCAAGCAACAAACGTGCAGCCCTAAAAGAACTTAGTGAGCTGGCTAATTCGCAGGAAGAAAAAATTAAGGGTATTTTGACTCCCGAACAATTTACGCAGTTTAAAGACTTACAAGAAGATGCCAAAGACAATGTTAAAGGCAAAATGAGAAGGTCTTTTTAAGGTTATCAATGAGTGAATTGTGAGTTAGTGATGAAATTAATATTGTTTATATCATTATCAAAAAACTCACAATTCACCTATTAATTCACAACCCACCAATTCACAACCCACCAATTCACAACCCACCAATTCTCAATTATCTCCCTCATTCTTATCAATTTCTCTTTACAAAATCAAACAATTTAATACTACAAGCCGTATATTTATGTACATTTATACTAAAAGCTTTGGTATATTAAGATTTTGATGCCAACAACCTAAATTGAGTAATTACCTCTAAAAATTTGATAACCTCAACTTAATTTTCGATAATTGTTGTATAAAAAGAGTCTTCCAATCGTGACCTAAGCATCTTACAGTCAAACCACCTCATTATGAAGAAAAGCACTACAAAATTCAGTCTCCGAATTTTCGTATTCCTATGCTGCCAAAGGCAACATTTTATTAGACTTTTCCGTCCAGCACCATTGATGTGTGTTCTGGCAATGTCTATTCTTTTGTGGAACAATCCTTCCTTTGCTACTACCACCAACAGAAGTATTTTGGCTAGGACAGAAGCCGACATTACTGTTTCGGGAAAAGTTACCGAAGTAGATGCCAATGGCAATACCGTGCCTATTGTTGGGGCTGTAGTCCGCGAAAAAGGTACTAAAAATGGTACAGCTACCGATAGCAACGGACAATATCGTATTAAAGTAGCCGATGGAGCAACCTTGGTTTTCTCTAGTATCGGCTATAAAAACAAAGAGGTTATTGTTAACAAAAAAGCCATTATTGATGTAACCCTTGAAGCTGATGCACAAAGCCTCGACGAAGTTGTGGTGACGGGTTATCAAAAAATTGATAGAAGTATGTTTACGGGTGCTGCCGTAAAGCTAAAAACCGACGAAATTAAAATTGCAGGAACTGTCGATGTGGGCCGTATGCTTGAAGGCCGAGCGGCCGGGGTATCGGTACAAAACGTTTCGGGAACTTTTGGTACAGCTCCTAAAATCAGAATCCGTGGGGCAACGTCTATTACAGGCGAAAATAAGCCTCTTTGGGTTATTGATGGCGTTGTACTGGAAGATGTCGTAAATATATCTAACGATGATTTGTCGTCGGGTAATGCCAATACCTTGTTGGGTTCGGCGGTTTCGGGTATCAACTCCGACGACATTGAGAGTTTCCAGATTTTGAAGGATGCTTCAGCCACCGCTTTGTATGGAGCAAGAGCCATGAATGGTGTTGTGGTAGTAACTACCAAAAGAGGACGTATCCAAAAGCCTACGGTAAGCTATACAAGCAATTTTTCGATGATGGTGAAGCCTAGCTACAACGACTATAATATCATGAACTCCAACGAGCAAATGGGCGTATATGCCGAAATGGAAAGAAAAGGCTGGCTTACTTATAGCGATGTTTCTCGTCGTGCCAATACTGGGGTTTATGGTAAAATGTACGATTTAATTAGTACCTACAATCCCGACACCAAGCAGTTTGGCTTGGCCAATACCCAAGAAGCTCGCTCGGCATTTTTACAACGTTATGCCAAAGTAAATACCGACTGGTTTGATTTATTGTTTAGAAACTCTCTTACACAAGAGCATTCTTTGAGTATCAACTCAGGAACAGATGCTTCACAATATTATTTCTCCACTTCGGTTTACAACGACAATGGCTGGACTATTGCCGACAATGTACGCAGATATACCGCTACGATGCGTGCCAATTATAAACTGAGTAAACGCCTTTCTTTGGGCTTTACAACAGTGGGGGCTATTCGTGAACAACGTACGCCAAGTTCGCAAGACAGGGTAAATAATGCCTATCAAGGACGCTACGACCGTGATTTTGACATTAATCCATTTAGCTATGCCCTCAATACAAGTCGTGCGTTGACGGCATACGACGAAAATGGCAATTTGGAGTTTTTTAAACAAAATTATGCTCCATTCAATATTATCCATGAACTAAAAAACAACTTTTTGTCTCTCAACCAATTAGACCTAAAGTTTCAGGCAGAAGGGCAATATAAGTTTCCGTTTAATATTACCTACGACGTACTCGGTACAATTCGTTACGTAAAATCTACTCGTGAAAACAATACCTACGAAAACTCGAATATGGCCAATGCCTACCGTGCCGCCGAAAACTCAACAGTACGAGCAGGAAATAAGTTTTTGTACCGTGACCCCGACAACCCAGAAGCTGAACCTGTTGTGGTAATGCCACAGGGTGGAATTTATAAAAGAAACGAAGATAAGTTGGTTAATTACTATGCACGACACCAGTTTAACTGGAACAAGACATTTGACCAAACACATATTGTAAATGTATTGCTTGGACAAGAAATCAGATATGCCGACCGCCAGGAATCGTATTTGAATGGCTATGGGTATCAGTTTGATAAAGGTGGCGTACCATTTGTAGATTATAGAATTATCAAACAAAACCTTGAGAGTAACTTTAATTATTATGGTTTAGAAAATAAAAGAGACCGTTTTGTGGCGTTTTTCTCGAATGGAAGCTACTCATACAAAGGAAAATATACGATAAATGGGACTGTCAGAATGGATGGCTCAAACCAACTGGGCAAAGCTGCTTCGGCCAGATGGCTACCTACTTGGAATATCAGTGGTTCATGGAACTTGAAAGATGAGGCTTTTTTGAAAGATATTGACCCTATCAGTCGCCTTTCGGTACGTGGTACTTATGGCCTTACAGCCAGTATGGGAAATGCCCGAAACTCGACGGCTATTTTCAAAAATGCTATTACCAATCGCCCTTATTTGTCTGAAAAAGAATCGGTTATTGCCATTCAAAACTTAGAAAACTCAGAACTCACATGGGAAAAACAATACGAAACTAACGTAGGATTTGATTTGGGTTTATTCAACAATCGCATCAGTATTGAGGTAGATGCCTACCAAAGAAAAGGCTTTGATTTGATTGGTTTGATTAAAACCTCAGGTATTGGCGGCGAGTTGTACAAACTAGCCAACTATGCCGATATGGATTCAAAAGGGATAGATATTTCGGTGGCTTCGACGATTGTAAGTGCCAAAGATTTTCAGTGGAAAACCAACCTAACTTTTGGCTACAACAAAAACAAAATCACCAATCTCAATAGCCTTCCACTGATTTATGACCTTACCAAAGCAGAAGGAGGCCCCAAACAAGGGTATGCTGTACGAGGCTTATTTTCTTTAGAATTTAAAGGGTTAAACTCAGACGGTATCCCAACTTTTGTGAATGAAAATGGCGAAGTTAGTACCATTGTAGATATGCAAAGTAAAGAAACTCAATACCTAAAATATGAAGGTTCGGTAGACCCAACGCAATCGGCTGGCTGGTCAAACAACTTTAATTATAAAAACTGGTCGTTGAATATCTTTGTATCGTATCAAGGTGGCAACAAAATCAGACTCAACCCTAGCTTCAACCAATCTTATACCGACCTTTCGGCTATGCCAAAAGAATTTTCAAACAGATGGTTGTTCCCTGGCGATGAAAAGATTACCGATATTCCAGCTATTATCGATGCTCGTCAATTTAACAATTTACAAAGTTTAGAATTCCCTTATACTTACTATAACCTATCGTCGACACGTGTAGCCGATGGTTCATTTGTGAGGTTGAAAAACGTTTCAGTAGCTTATACATTGCCAGCAAACTGGGCAAAATCGATTGGTGTGAGAAATCTTGCTCTAAAACTTTCGGCAACCAATTTAATGCTATTGTATTCTGACAAAAAACTTCTTGGACAAGACCCCGAGTTTTTCACTTCGGGAGGGGTAGCCTTGCCTATTCCAAGACAAGTTTCTCTTTCATTAAAATTAAGCATCTAAACGGTTTGAAATCATGAAGAAATTCATCTTATATATAAGCATACTTAGTGGACTGTCCCTTTCTAGTTGTGAGTCCTATCTGGATACAGTACCCGACAACAGAACAGAGATTAATACGCCCGAAAAAATTTCAGAATTATTGGTGAGTGCCTATCCTTCAGCCAATTATTCACCTTTTTGCGAAATAATGTCGGACAACGTAGGAGACAACGTACAAACTAGCTCCCCTCCTATCTATTCTAAACCTTATTTCTGGGAAGACATCCTCCTCGACGATAACGACACGCCCCAGTACTATTGGGCAGCCTGCTATTCGGCTATTGCTAGTGCCAATCAGGCCTTGGAGGCTATCAAGGCACTTGGCGATACCAAAAAACTAGCACCACAAAAGGGCGAAGCATTGGTAGCAAGAGCCTATGCTCATTTTATGTTGGTCAATTTATTTGCCAAATTCTATGATCCTGCCACTGCCAGTACCGATGCCGGTATTCCGTATGTAACCGAAACCGAAAAAGTGGTTATTAAGCAATACGACCGCAAAACTGTAGCATACGTGTATGATATGATAGAAAAAGACCTCAACGAAGGCCTACCTTTGATTAGTGACCAAGCTTACAAAATTCCTGCTTATCATTTTACCAAAGCAGCCGCCAATGCGTTTGCCTCTCGTTTTTATTTGTATAAACAAAACTACGACAAAGTAATTCTTCATGCCAGCAACGTAGCAGGCACAGGTGGCTTTGCTAGTAATATGCGTAACTGGAATACCGATTATTCAACCAAAAGCTTTACTGAAATTAGCTTTATTTACTCGCAGGCATCTGAAAAAGCCAATTTACTTTTGGCCGAAACAGGCTCTTATTGGGGCCGCTACTGGGCTGCTAACAGATATATGCTTCCTTCCGACCTAGGGCAGCAATTATACTTTGGGGCAAATCCTTCGGGCGGTTTTTGGGCATATTCGTTGTTTGGAAGCGAACGAGGCATCTATTTGCCTAAATATAACGAACACTTTGTACGAGTAAGTGCCAATGCCAATATCGGAAATGGTTATAATATGATTCCTTTATTTACAACCGAAGAAGTCCTTTTCAACCGTGCCGAAGCCAATACCCTCAAAGGCAATTACGATGCAGCTATTACCGACCTCAATACTTTCCTAAGCCTGAGAATCGATAGCTACTCGCCGAGCCTCCACAACCTTACTGTAGCCAAAAACAATGCCTTCTATGGTACAAGCAATACCCGTGCAGCTATGCTAACAACAATACTCAACTTTAAACGACTTGAGTTTATGCACGAAGGCTTACGGTGGTTTGATATTTTACGTTATAAAATCCCTGTAACACATAGCAATCAGGATGGCTCAAGCCAAACACTTTCGGCCAACGATTTAAGAAGAGTTTTACAAATTCCACAGGAAGCATCGCTATCGGGTGTGGCGGCCAATCCTAGATAAACTTTTGTAGTACAATGTTGCTTACTTCTTAGGTATCCAACAGCCTAGTTTACTACTCCAACTGATTTATACTTTTAATCATTATAACGATGAGAAGACACATATATAAGTTATTATTATCAATACTCACCATAAGTATTGTATTGGGTTGCTCCAAATCAGACGATGTGAGTGCCCCTGTAGAGGGCTTGGGTGGCGAAGTTTTACCCAAAAACAACTTAGATGCTTGGCTAAATACCAATTTTACCCAACCTTACAACATCGAAGTAAAATACCGCTGGGACCCTTATGAAGTACCTCTCGAAAAAACGCTTGTTCCTCCTTTTATTTCACAAGTACAGCCGATTATGCAGGCTGTAAAGTCTATTTGGATCGAGCCGTACGTCAAAGAAGCTGGTGCCGACTTTGTGAAAAAGTTTTGTCCAAAACAATACGTATTAGTAGGAAGTCCCAACTACAACAGCGACGGAACAATAACCCTTGGTACTGCCGAAGGAGGTAGAAAAGTAGTATTGTTTGAAGTTAATAATTTTAGTCAGCAGAACCTTGATGGCGTAAAATTTACTCTGCACGTAATTCATCACGAATTTGGACATATTTTACATCAAAATATTGCTTACCCTGTAGCCTTCAAGCAAATTACACCAGGTACATATACCTCTAACTGGTATAATGTTTCGGATGCCCAAGCCTATGCACTAGGGTATATTACTCCCTATTCGATGTCAGGAACAGACGAAGATTTTGTAGAAATGATAGCCACGATGTTGGTAGAAGGAAAAAGCGGCTTTGATGCTATTGTAGAGGCTATTCCAAGTGCCACAGGGCGAGCTGCTATTCGACAAAAAGAGCAAATCGTTATTACGTATTTCAAACAAGCCTATAATATCGATTTCAGAAGCTTACAAACTACCACACAAGCGGCTATTGCCAATTATGTCAAGTAAGTAGCCTAATGTAATGTTGTCCTTATCAATATGGTTTTGCTCCTTGATTATTAGAGCGTTTGACCAACTTATAAAGACCCAAAATGACTATACAATGAAAAAATTTATCTTATATATACTCCTAAGTCAACTGATGTTTTTTGCTTGCAAAAAATCAGAAGTTGATCCTTTATTTCCTGCATCGGCCAATCAGCGAACTACCGATATTATCAACAAGTATAAAAAAATCCTTGTTGGTGCAGAATTTGGCTGGAAAGCCACCTACTACCCCGATGGCGGTACCCAGGGTGGTTATAGCTTTTATCTACGTTTCGACGACCAAGGCACGGTTCTGATGTTTTCTGACCTAGCCTATTTCTCGGCAGCCGACTATTTTCAAACAACCTATCAAGTAAAAGCTCAACAAGCTCCCTCATTGGTATTTGATACCTACTCTTATTTACATTTGCTAGTAGACCCCGACCCCAATGTGTGGGGAGGCGAAACGGGTAAAGGGTTTTATGCCGACCAAGAGCTTTCTATCAAATCGGCTACTGCCGACTCGGTAGTATTAGTCGGAAATGTCAACAAAACCCAAATGCTATTAACCCGTATGACACGTGAAGAAACAGTGAGTGTAGGCAATGGACAGCTGTACAATATCCTAGCTGGTTCTTACGAATATATCTATGGTAGTGGAAAGTTTTTATCGATTGTATTTCCCAAGGGCGAATCAGTTGATATTAATATCAATATGAATAGTAAGATTTTCTCAGCATATTATGTCAATAATAATTTCTTAAATACCATCACGTCGGCCTATTCATTCACTACCCAAGGTATTCATTTCAAATCGCCTGTGAGTATTTTAGGGTACACTTTCCAAGATATGTATTGGGATAGCGTCCAGCAGCTATATTACCTTACAGTAAACGGTACAAGGATTAATCTTAAACAAAATACTCGACCAAGTTTACCTTTTAGGTTATCGATCGGCACACTGTTTTCGGGAGTCAACTTTGACCCAACACTTGCCACCCAAGACCCCGTGTACACCAAAATGTACAACGATATTCAAAGTAGCATTAGGGCATTGTCAACAACCCCTCCTACTCGTGAACTATCAAGGGTTGGTTTCTATTTTGGTACAGACGGTACTTTGATGGGCTTGGCTCTACGATATACACGCAGTACGAGTATCTTTGAAGGCATTATCTATTATCAAATCACAAGTGATAGCCGTGGATACTATACCTTCCAACGCCTCGGTACTAATGGTATCAATGGTGCTGTAGAACAAGGGGCTCAGCCATTAATCAATATTTTAGAAAACGATACTTTCACTTTCGATTATGACCCAACCAATGGCCAGTTAGCCATTCTTAAAAGCCTTAATAGGGCCTTTAGCATGAAGGGAATTATTGAATAAGTATCAACGAGTAATTGACAAAATCAGCTATTTATTTTATAAGGTTTATTCCATATTGATAAATGATAGATACAATCTTTTAACCATATTTCTAAATACAATATAACAGCTCAACTTTTGTACATTACTAAATAAATATTGATTTCACCAAACAAAACCTCCTGATTGGGTGTGAAAACACAGTAATTAGGAGGTTTTTGTTTGGGCAAAACGTAACAACAGCTAAGTGATTTAAAAACCATCTCAGCATATTATCAGTAATTCTCCACCCTGATACCTGATTTAAAAGCTAGCGTGTGCTTCCCAGCAATTGATCCATACCCACCAAAGCACTTTATTTTCCTGAAATATCCATTTTATTCACAAGCCATAAACACGTATCCATATTGCCTAATGCTACTATTACACCCTGCCAATATACCATTATTCGACAATCGAATATTACCTAACAATAACTTACTCATTTTTAAGCATTTATATGTTTATCTACAAGATTTCAAGCTAACGATATTCAATAAACGTCCCACGAATGCATTTATCTATTCTTATCATAGCATCAATATTCAGTAACTTATCTTGGTTAAAAGAGGTTTATCTAAAAACATTATTTTAGATATTGTTAAGCCCACTAGTAGACGACCTTCATTTTGAGGGATTCCATATCAATCAGTATCATTGTTTTTATATTTTTATTAAAGCACTCTGATTAAAAACCTGATAGATAATAAAATAAATTCTACCACCACTAACAAAAAAATACTCATAAGATAAGTACCGATTCCGAGCGGTGTTACAGAAATGCCAACCATATTTTCCAAGCTAAAACCGCTTCAATAAGCGGTAGCATTATATTCTAAGCCAAAATCTTTCGACTTAATATCTAAAATATTATATTGAAAAATAATTACATGGGCATAAAATAAAAAAGCGATACTGAAAGTACCGCTTTTTACCTAAAAATTGTATTATGTGGACCAGCATGGGCTCGAACCATGGACCCCCTGATTATGAGTCAGGTGCTCTAACCAGCTGAGCTACAAGTCCCTACAGCAAAACAGTTTTTACTGCTTTTTTGTAATGGTGCAAAATTACAAAAATGCTTATTAAATTGCAAGCATTTATCTTAAATTTAAGGTAAAAATATAGCTTTTACGTGTTTTTGACGAGATAAAACTGTAATTTTCAGGCACTAACCAAAAACCTATTTTCGCGCTTTAAACACTCAATTAATCCAAAATTTACCATGAATAAACGTAAAATCGTCAACGACCCCGTTTATGGATTTATCAATATTACTACACCGCTTATTTTCGACCTTATAGAACATCCTTACTATCAGCGACTTCGTAGAATCAAACAACTGGGTACTGCCGATTATGTATATCCAGGTGCATTACATACCCGTTTTCATCATGCTTTGGGTGCTATGCACCTTATGCAGGAAGCTCTAAATGCCCTCAAATACAAAGGACATGATATATCTGATGAAGAGTTTGAGGCAGGGCAAATTGCGATTTTACTCCATGATATTGGACATGGGCCTTTTTCACATGTCCTTGAAAACACCATTTTGAGCCATGTTCCTCACGAAGAAATTTCATTGTTGTTGATGGAAGAACTCAACCGCCAATTCAAAGGGGCTTTGAGCTTGGCTATTGATATGTTTACGGGGCGTTATGCTAGACATTTTTTTCATCAGCTTATTTCGAGCCAGCTAGATGTCGACCGCATGGATTACCTTAACAGAGATAGTTTTTTCACAGGAGTTCGAGAAGGCTTTATTGGTGCCGACCGTATTTTGAAAATGCTTAATGTCGTCGACAATCAGCTCGTTGTAGAGCAAAAAGGGATTTATTCTATCGAAAACTTCCTTACGGCACGTAGGCTTATGTATTGGCAAGTGTACCTCCACAAAACCTGTATTTGTGCCGAAACTATGCTTATTCAAGTGATTAAACGAGCCAAAGAGCTTATCAAAGCAGGGCATTATGTTTTTTCGACCCCAGCTTTTGGTATTTTTCTACAAGAAAATATTTCACTGGAACAATTCAAAGCCAACAGAAATATATTAGAAGCATTTACCGAAATGGACGACACAGACGTTTGGGGCTGTATTAAGGTTTGGGCAAAACATCCCGACAAGCTTCTTTCAGGAATCAGTAAAATGTTACTGGATCGAAAACTTTATAAAATCATCCTCTCAGATGAGCCAATACCATCATCCTATCTTGAAAAAATTCAAATTGATTTATTAAGTAAAGAAAATGTACACCCCGAAGACCTCCCCTATTTGATGATTCAGGGGCATATTACCAATGCAGCCTACTTATCTGAAAAACAAAACATTAACATTTTAACAAAAGACAGAGGTGTACTCGATATTGCCGAGGCTTCTGATTTACCCACAATAAAAGCCTTGAGCAACATCGTCAAAAAATATTATATATGTTGGGCAAAGAATGTATATTTGCAGTCGAAATAGTGGTAAGTGATTTTTGATAGGCATGCTTTTCCCATTTGGGGGTTTTATACTTACGATTTTCCACTTACTTCTTACCACTCATAACTGATTACATGGAATTTACCGTTGAACAAATTGCTTTTATGCTAAATGGCGAAGTAAGGGGAGACAAAACCCTTAAAGTAAGCCAGTTAGCCAAAATTGAAGAAGGAACTGAAGGTACAATCTCATTTTTAGCTAATTTAAAATATGAGCAATACCTGTACACAACAAAGGCATCAGCCGTAATTGTTGACAAGTCCTTTGAACCCAAAAAGTCCTATTCCCCTGCATTGATTTTGGTTGAAAATGCTTATTCAGCTTTCACTACATTATTGCAAGAGTACCAAAAGATTTTGTCCGATAGCAAAAAAGGGATTGAACAACCTAGTTTTGTTGGCGAAAACACTACTTTGGGCGACGATATTTACATAGGAGCATTTGCTTATATCGGTAAAGGATGTACGATTGGGAAAAATGTTAAAATCTACCCGCAAGTAAGCCTTGGCGACAATGTAACTGTTGGCGATAATACTACGCTATACGCTGGGGTAAAGGTGTACTCCAACTGTGTGATTGGAAGTAACTGTACCATTCATGCCAATGCAGTAATTGGCTCGGATGGTTTTGGGTTTGCTCCGCAGGCCGATGGCACTTACAAAACAATTCCACAACTGGGCAACGTTATTGTCGAAGACCATGTCAGTATTGGGGCAAACACCTGTGTAGACTGTGCCACAATGGGCTCTACTATTATTAGAAACGGGGCCAAAATCGACAACCTCGTCCAGATTGCCCACAATGTAGAAATTGGCAAAAATACCGTAATCGCTGCTTTGACGGGTATTTCGGGCTCTAGTAAAGTAGGCGACAGCTGTATGCTTGGCGGCCAAGTGGGTATTGCAGGACACCTTCACATCACCAATCGCACCATTATTACTGCTCAATCGGGTATTTCAAAAAATATCAAAAAAGAAGGGCTTATCCTAAGCGGTTCGCCTGCCATGGAAAATACAGAAAATCTCAGATCTCAGGTAGTGTATAGAAAGCTTCCCGCTTTAGAACAACGCTTGAGAGAACTCGAAAACAAATTGAAGTAGATTGACGAGTTTTTTACAAAACTCCAAAATGAGCAATAGGCTCGCCAAAGATAAACATGAACAATAAACAACACACTATCAAAAAGTCAGTAACGTTGTCAGGCGTTGGGTTACATACAGGAGTGCAGTCAACCATGACTTTTTTGCCTGCTCCTCCAAACCATGGTTACAAATTTCAAAGAGTTGATTTACCTGGTCAACCTATTGCTGATGCCGATGTAGATCATGTTGTTGATATTTCGAGAGGTACAACTATTGAACACAATGGTGCTAGAATCAATACCGTCGAACACGTACTGGCTGCCATGGTAGGCTGTCAGATAGACAATATTTTGATTCAGCTAGATGGCCCCGAGCCTCCTATTATGGACGGTAGCTCTATCAAGTTTGTAGAAGCTTTGTTAGATGTAGGCTTGGAAGAGCAAGAAGCTCACCGCAAATTTTTTGAACTTACAGAAGAAGTACGTTATAAAGACCTTGAAAGAGGTGTTGAATTGGCAGCTCTTCCTCATAGCGACTACCGCCTTACTGTAATGGTAGATTATAACTCAAAGTTTTTGAGTAGTCAACATGCCAACTTAACGAATATCGAACAATTCAACGAGGATTTTGCCAAATGCCGTACTTTTTGCTTTGTACATGAGCTAGAAGCACTTTATAAAGCTGGCCTTATCAAAGGTGGTGACTTGTCAAATGCCGTAGTTATTGCCGACCGTGACTATACCGAAGAGGAATTAGAGCATCTTGCAATGGTATTAGGCAAACCAAAAGTAAGCGTTTCTAAAGAAATTGGTGTTCTAAATAATATTAGCTTACATTACAAAAACGAAATGGCTCGCCATAAGTTGTTGGATATGGTAGGCGATTTGGCATTGGTAGGCCGTCCAATTAAAGCACAAATCTTGGCAGCACGCCCAGGACACGCAGCCAACGTTGCTCTGGCTAAAAAAATCAAAAAATTGATGCTTGAAGCCGACAAAAACCAAGTGCCAAAATACGACCCAAAACAACCTCCTATTTTTACGCACGAACGTATTTACCAATTGCTACCACACCGTTACCCGTTCCAAATGGTAGATAAAATTATCTACTTAGACGATGAAAGTGTTGTTGGTATCAAACAAGTTACCATGAACGAAAACTACTTCATGGGACACTTCCCCAACAACCCTGTAATGCCTGGAGTAATGCAAGTAGAAGCTATGGCTCAAACAGGTGGTATCTTGGTACTTAGCTCAGTACCCGACCCCGAAAACTACTGGCCTTATCTGGTGGCTATCGAAAACTGTAGATTCCGCAAAAGTGTAATCCCTGGAGATACCGTTATATTCAAATGCACACTCCTTGCTCCTATTAGAAGAGGTATTGCTAAAATGCACGGAACAGCATACGTGGCAGGTCAAATTGTCTGTGAAGCTGATATGACTGCCAGTCTTGTACGCAAAAGCTAGTCAGAGACAAATCTATTTTCTCTTTAGCTTTCTTTTTACTCTCAATGAAAAGAATATTTAATAATTACTGAGCCTATATATTTGTCAAAAGTTTGGCATTTTTAATTATCGTAAAACCTAATCAAACACAAATCATAGCTAGGTAATTATCTGAAAACAATACCATGACACAACCGTTAGCATATATACATCCAGAAGCCAAACTCGCACACAATGTTGTGATAGAACCTTTCTCGACGATTTACCAAGATGTCGAAATTGGAGAAGGAAGTTGGATTGGTTCTAATGTGACTATTTTCCCTGGAGCAAGAATCGGTAAAAACTGTCGTATTTTCCCTGGAGCTGTAATCTCTGCGATTCCGCAAGACCTCAAATTTGATGGTGAAGACACCATTACCATTATTGGCGATAACACTACCATCCGTGAATGTGTAACCGTAAATCGTGGTACAAAAGAAAAATACAAAACAGAAGTTGGCAAAAACTGCCTTCTAATGGCATACGTACACGTTGCTCATGACTGTGTCATTGGCGACAATTGTATTATTGCCAATAGTGTACAAGTAGCTGGACACGTAGAAATCGGAGAAGCTGCCCGAATAGGAGGAGCATGTGCTATTCATCAATTTGTGAAAATTGGTAAGCATGTCATGATTTCTGGAGGCTCGCTCATTCGTAAAGATGTACCACCTTATACCAAATCGGCACGTGAACCGCTTTCGTATGTTGGTGTAAACTCTATTGGCCTTCGTAGAAGTGGATTTAACGACCAACAGATTGCTCTTATTCAAGATGCTTATCGTTTTATTTTCTTGCGTGGCCTCAACAATTCCGATGCTCTTGTACAAATTGAACAAGAATTAGAAGCTACTCCTGAAAGAGACGAAATCATCAACTTTATTAGAACCTCTGAAAGAGGAATTTTTAAAGGCCCTACAGGTAACTAGCAATCATTCAAAAAGTATTGCCAACTGACAAAAAAAGTACTATAATTTATAAATAGATGCGTTATTGAATACCCAATAAACTGCCATAATACCCTTATGTACAATTTGTTACAAATGCGTTAGTTTATCTTACAGCTCAATTTTTGTCAATAATAGATATTTTGGTAAGTTAATGTAAGACAGAACTCGATTCTGTCTTACTTCTTTTATATATGCAAATCATCACTGAAAACCTTGGAAAAAAGTTTAGAAACGAATGGATTTTCAAAGCTGTTAATTTAACATTCCAGCAAGGGGTATCCTATACTTTTACAGGAGCAAACGGTAGCGGCAAATCTACTCTTTTACAAATACTTTCAGGGTTTATACCGCAGTCGGAAGGAAAATTGATTTACCAAAAAAACGATGTAATTATCAGTGCTGAAGAGTTTTACAAACACATTGTGATTGCAGCTCCTTATTTAGAACTTATCGAGGAGTTTACGCTGTCCGAATTATTGGCATTTCATGTACAATTCAAGCCTCTTATTAATCATTTATCTATTAGCGACTTTATTGACTTTATTGAGCTTCCTCAAGCCAAAAACAAGGCAATCAAACACTTTTCTTCGGGTATGAAACAACGTGTTAAGTTGGGATTGGCATTTTTGTCTGATACCGCTATTTTGATGCTCGATGAGCCTTCATCCAACCTCGACTTGAAAGCAACAAACTGGTATATCGAAAACGTACAAAAATACGCCCAAAACAGAATGTTATTCATTTGCTCAAACCAGCCCAACGAGTACGAATTTTGCCATAATATCTATAATATTCAATCATTCAAATAAGCGTATCTCTTTTGTGTTTCATAAAAATACCCTTCTGTATCCTTGGGGCTATAATTTCTTTGTATCAAAATATCCAATTGTTATTTTAACGTATTTCTTCTTTGCCCTTCTTTGCTCTATTCCGTATCTTTACAAAAGTAATCACTTATTAATCAACAAATAAACCGAGTATGAAAAGAGTATTTCTAGTAGCGGTATTGGCATTGGGGTTGCACACCGTACAAGCACAAAATAAATTTGGAGCAAAAATCTCTGAAAAAGGAGCTATCTCAGCTACTGAACTTATCCAAAAAATGGATAAGAAAGAAGAAGTAAAGGCCAAAGTTTCGGGTGTTGTAGAATCTGTTTGTAAAGTAAAAGGTTGTTGGATGAAAGTAAAACTAGACGACGGCCAAACGATGCGTGTTACCTTCAAAGATTATGGTTTCTTTGTACCTAAAGATATTGCAGGAAAAACAGTGGTATTTGAGGGTATTGCTAAAGTAAAAACAACTCCAGTAGACGAACTCAAGCATTATGCAGAAGATGCTGGAAAAAGCAAAGATGAAATTGCCCAAATCACTGAGCCAGAAAAAGCAGTATCGTTTGTTGCCAATGGCGTAATTATAAAATAACAGCAAAGTA
Source organism: Flectobacillus major DSM 103 (assembly GCF_000427405.1). NCBI lineage: Bacteria > Pseudomonadati > Bacteroidota > Cytophagia > Cytophagales > Flectobacillaceae > Flectobacillus > Flectobacillus major. The sequence goes on along the minus strand of NZ_KE386491.1, from coordinate 889,495 downwards.
TTGATAGTGGGCAACTAAACTTGCTCACTATTTTTTTATAACATAAAGAATTGTAAAATCAGAACTTGTACCAATTATGCGACACAAAGCATAAGGCCAACCATACGCTTATTATATCTACACTTTCGTAGAGGACGAATCTCTCTTCTTAAATAGCACTTATTTTCAATTTTGTTGCCCATAAGGCAATCGCTATTACAGACAAAAAATACAAAACATTGCGAGAATCTATCAAGCCACGGCTAAGAGCATCATATTGGTAATCGAGCCCTAATTGAGCTACAATATAACCCGATGCCCCCAAAAAAGATAACTCCGACAATCGCCCTATTCCATAATACAACACTAAGCACAATACAAAACCCAATACAAAAGCTGTAACCTGATTGTCGGTCAAGGACGACGAAAATATGCCAAGAGCGGCAAATACACAACCTAAAAACAATAGCCCCAAATAAGAGCTAAAAACAGCCGCAGAATCAATATTTCCTTGTGGGTTTCCTAACTGGTACACCGAATAATAATAGAGCAATGTAGGTAACAAAGCCAAAAGAATTAAATAACAACTGGCCAAGTATTTACCCAAAATTATTTCCCATCGAGAAATAGGTTTGGTAAATAACAATTCGATTGTTCCGCTTTTTACTTCCTCCGAAAAGGCTTTCATCGTAATAGCAGGAATCAAAAACAAGAAGACAAAAGGTGCTACTTGAAAAAAAGAAGTTAGGTCGGCATAACCAAAATCAAGAATATTGTCTTTGAAAAGCCAAACAAATAGTCCTGTGGCTGTTAAAAATACCCCAATTACGATATAACCAATTAGGGAACTTAAAAATGAATTTACTTCTTTTTGAAAGATTTGAAACATATTGCTTTGTGGTAAAATATGGCTTGGCGTTTGCTGAAAAGCCTTTCTTCTCAGCAAACGCACTTTAGCTTATTCAAATATTGCTTTATCTTTTTTGGCAATAGCTGCCAATATCAACGACAATAAAAACCCTATAATAATACTACCCAACACTCCCCAAACAAACATCGCTCCAGGGCTCATAAATATCTTACTCATTTCTAAGGCTTGTTCGATTTTTTCATCCGAAAAACCCTGCTTTTCCATATCTTCTTGTGCTTTTTTGAGTAACTGATCCACTACTGTAGCATCAATAAAACGCATATAAACAAAAGAATAAGCACTAGAAATTAAGCCACTAATAGCCGACATCATACTTCCTATGCCAAGCCCTTGTCCATACGATAAAAACCCACCATTTTCTTTTTTGTAATTAGACATCGCCAAGAATATCCCTGCTCCAATAATCAAATAAACAAGCCAGCCTATGGCCTGATTACCCATTAAGCCCAACACCATTACTATGGTACTGTACACAATACTAATAATTCCGACAATGGCCCCCCATTTCAAAGCTACTTTTGTGGTAGTTGTTTGATTTTCCATAATTTTAGATTTTTAGGTAATCCTGCGTATCCTGTATTAGGAACGACACGATATTCACAATATTACCTTCGTTTAGAATTTGGTTTAACTAATTTTTACTGATTCGCCAAAGCTACTATAATACAAACAAACTATTGGTGAACCTCATTGCTAGTTAATATACTGTCTTCTATAATACAACGAAATCATGATGGATGGCAAAATAGCAATAAGAGGACGTTGTTTAATCTCTGTCCATGCAATAGAACTTGGGTCTATTGCCTTGATGCCTGCAATCAGGCTATTAAAATAATCAAGATTTGTTTCTTTGACAATCTGAGCTTTTGCTCCGATATATTCTTTCAAAGCCTGCTCCACAAACTGAGCAATAAGGTTATGACCGTAATCGCTGCTATAAAATATATATAAAATAACAGCAATAACTACCGAAGCTATAATAGCCGTAAGCATACTTACCGAAAGCCCTTCCCAAAAGTGCATAGTCATATCGGGGTTATGCTTTCGATAGGTTTTTACAGCCTGAAAAACAGCCACAAGGATAAATATATTGCTTGGAAATAGCTTTCCAGACAACGGAATAATACCTAAGGCATTTAGGGCTAGGCAATATACAAAACACAAAATGCCTGCAACACTGCCATACAAAACGGTTGTTCTGAGAAAATATTTATTAAACATCAGCAATTAAGTGCTTTTACACAATTATTGGTTATACTTTAACCGCCTAGTAGCCAACTACTAAACAATTACAGCAATGGATTTTCCTCTGAGCGTTTTTCCGACAAAAGGAGAGTTTTTAGAATTAGATACAATATCTTTATAAACCCATTCTTCATCTTCATTGAATAGCGTCAAGTTAGCCTTGCTTCCTTCTTTGATTTCGGGTATTGGCAAACGCAAGATATAACGAGGATTAACTGTAATTTTTTCAATTAAGTCTTCGGTACTTAAACCGATATTGTACGAATTAGCTACTGCATACAACGTTTCGAGACCAATGATACCAAAATCGGCCATATCAAATTCTAAGTTTTTGGCTTCTTCGTCCTGAGGATTATGGTCAGAAACAATAGCATCGATAGTACCATCTACCAAACCTGCCCATAAAGCCTGTACATCTGTTTGTGTTCTGAAAGGAGGGTTTACTTTATAATTTGTATCAAAACCTAATAAATCCTCTTCAGTAAAGCATAATTGATGTACGGCCACATCGCATGATACAGGCAACCCTTTTGCTTTTGCTTCACGAATTAAACTAACCGATTCGGCAGTCGAAATACAAGCGAAGTGTAATAAAGGTTGGCTAGTGTTGGGTGTACCAAAAGGCGTTTCCATAACATATTCCAGAAGCTTCAAATCGCGCATAACACTGATTTCTTCGGCCATTCTAGGCATACCTTTCATGCCAATAAGCGTACTCACAAAACCCTCGTGCATCTGCCCAAAGTGGGTCAAATTCATATCTTCTGGGCGATTAATTAGCACCCCACCTAATGGCGTTAGATATTGTAAAGTTTTCAGTAAAATATCAGGATTCTGGATAGGGTGCTCGCCATCGGTAAAAGCCACAGCTCCTGCATGATGCAAATCTATCATCTCTGTAAAATCCTTTCCTTCGCATTTCAAGGTTACAGCAGCCATTGGGTGAAATTTAATCAAATCTCCAGACTTTTTGAGATAATGAACACTTTCACGTGTTTGAACAGTTGGCTTGGTATTAGGCAACAATGCAATTTCAGAAAAACCACCAGCTAAAGCGGCTTTTTCTAAAGAATATAGACTTTCTTTTTGCTCATAGCCTGGGTCTTTGGCATGAACTCGCATATCAAACCAACCCAACGACACACAAAGATTGGGGTGACTTATCACCTCATCCGCCTCAAGGGTTAGTCCCTCTCCTATTTGGCGAATAATACCATTTTCGATAAAAATATCTTTGAGCTGACCATTGAGGGCAGTACCTTTTTGAATAATTTTTGCGGAGCGAATCAGGATTTTCATTGTAGTAAAAACTCGAATCGTATTTCGAGATATGGTCAAAAAAAAGCCCTGAGAAACAGGGCTTTATACAAAAAGTAATCTTAATTAAAGTCCAATATGTTGTTTGTATGTATCGGCATCCATCAATGCGTCTACATCAGCCAAGTTTGCAGGCTTCATTTTAATCAACCAACCATCGCCATAAGCATCTGAATTTACTAATTCTGGCGAATCAATTACTTGAGTATTTACCTCAACGATTTCTCCAGCAATTGGTAAAAACAAATCTGATACTGTTTTTACAGCTTCAACCGTTCCGAAAATATCGTTCTCACCTAAAGACTGGCCAACGGTCTCGATTTCAACATAAACAATATCACCTAGTTCGCCCTGTGCGAAATCTGTAATACCTACGATGGCAACGTCTCCATCCACCTTAATCCATTCATGCTCTTTCGTATAGCGAAGTTCTGCTGGGAAATTCATTTCTTATGCGTTTACGGTTTGTAATTTGATATTTTTGTTGAAGAATTGTGACGCAATTTACTGGAAAAACTCCAAACTGCCAATCTTTCAAACAAGGTTTTGAATAGAAAGCTTACTTGCCTCAAATACCTTGCTAGCTAAACAATTGGCTATAAGGCCGTTTGATATTTTTCTACTTAATCCGACAAACTAAAACGCACTTGAACACCAGCCGCCACAGTTGAACGATAATATGAATTAGATACCAACGGGTTGTTAAACATTTTGTCGAAATACATGTTCAAGTTCAATTTTTTACTGACGTTATAACTAATCTGTGGCCTAAACTGAAAATTCACAAAACCTTGTGTTACAACGGTTTCTGCATCTAATTTCCGTTGAATCGTTCGGGTATCTCTTACTGTCAAGTTCATTTGAAATTTCAGGTCATTTGGCAAACGCACTCTACGCCCTTGAACCCTAAACGGAACTAGCATATTAGCACGGGTAAAGCCCATTCCTATCGTAAAATCTTTATTACTCAATTCGGCTACATACGAGTTTGACAAATTGAGCCCTACACTACGGTCTTGTGCGTACTCCAATCGAAGTGTAATTTTACTTTTGGTAGTAGCATTAAAGCCTACCAATGGAGCAAATTTTTCTTCAAATTTAATGGTACTCATTACATAAACAGGTACTAAATACCCTTGGTCGTTAATCCTTGATGAAAGTGGATATAACATATTGTTGATATTTAGTTCAAAAGGATTGGTATAGTCGAGCGACGAAACGAAATTACCTACACTATAAGTAGAAGTGTATCGATGTGTAAGTGAAATAGCCGAAAACTTCCTTTTAAACCAACCTACATTTGCTAATCCGTTGTAATCTAATTGCCAGTTGGGCAAAGGAATATTCACAAATGGCGAGAAACTTACCTTATTGGGCGATACACCACTATAAGCTGCAAAGAAAGCTGGAATAAGCACATCTTGCGAATTTTGGTCATATTTACCAATAATAGTTTCTCCGTTTTCACCAATCACCGAAATAGGCCCTCGTTCGGTTTCAAAACGTTTTAAAATAATATTTCTGTACTCTCTAAAACGGTTGAATAACTTAGACGTTTCGTTTGGAGCATTGCTATCAAATGCTGTTAGAAACGACAAAAAGGTCATGCTATAATTACCCGAATGCAAAGGACTTTGGTGCTCAAAGGCTCCTCCTGGGGTTGTTGGTCGATAAAATTCTTGATAGTTATCGGTTCTCGACCACTTACCTTCTATCTGAATACGGAAATCTCTAAATGGTTCTACAGCACTTCGATAAGTAAGATTTTGGGTTTTGGTCTGAACAAAAGGTATATTTTGTACGGTACTTTTAGTGAGCCAACCATTAGCTCCTGCCCTTTCCAAAATACTATAATCCTGACTTCCTGTGACAAATCCAAAGCCTGGGGCTGAGCCATCGCTACTCATTCCTAACAAGCCCGGACTTGGCATAAAGCCTGGTAGCGTAGTTGATTCTACAATATTATAGTTTACCTGAATTCCCCGAATTGCCATCAGCAAGCGTGTTACACTACGAACAAAAGTAGGTTGTGGCTTGATAATGTCTTCATCATCACCCGGATTTCTGGCAACATTTTTACGTTCTGTTCGTGGCTGATTAGCCAATCTTAACGCACGAATACGGTTGTACAAAGCCACAAAGTCGATTTTACCAGTAATGCCTCTTTCTCTGGTGTTTTTAATCAAATTTCCAAAAGGAAGATTCAATGAGTCTCGAATATCGTACGAGTTAGCCAAATACTGATACCCAAATTTATGGCTGTAGTCGGCCGTCATCCAGTCGGTCAATGGTGATTTATTGAGTGGCAAACGCCAAACAGCACTAAAGTTTTGGTCAAAATTCTTGGTACGACCAAAGCTTTTTAGGTTTCGCCAAACAGAATCTTTTTTGGCCTGAGTATTGATGTCGCCCTCTGGTTCGTCGATAATAGCATTAGCTGTAGCATTGTAATTCACTATAACAGATTTGGTCAAATTCCAGCCCAAGTTATATTGTCGGTTAAACATCCAATATTTTTCAAACATAGGAGGCACACCGTCGATTGTTAACTCTGAGTTGCGAAGCTGTGTTTTCACAAAATTCCTATCCATATCTGCACGCACTGTCACAGAGTTTGGCAATGGTGAGAAATTAAATTCTTTGACCCAGCGTAACAATGGGTAATTAGATTTAATCCCTTTGAAGGGTTCTATTGGACGGCTCGTACCTGTATAGGTATAAGTAATACCTCCACGATGTGATACCTGACGGTATTCATCAATCAATGTGTTGTGCCTTGTCATTTCGGCAAAAGCATACGAAATAGAAACGTTTTCGATGTCCCAAGGGTGCGATTTACTATTATTTCCTACTTTTACTTTTCTAACATTCGTAAGGTTGATACCTCGTCTTTCGGTATTATCTTCTACCAATCGACGGTAGCGTTCTCTTGCGATAGGGTCGCTGATATTATTCAAAGAAGCCTCTAAAGGTATATCAGGGTCGAGTGGATTAAAATGTGGCGTAGCATTACTACGGTCATAACTAATGTACAAAGGAATTTTGAGTCCCCATCTTTCGGGCAACAACTTATCTAAATTAATATTAGCCGCAATTCCATAGGAATAGGTATTCTCACGTGAGCGTTCTGAAATTTTTGATTGAACACCCCCAAATCCATATCCTTTATAAGCTCCATTAATGGTTACATTGGCAAAATCAGCTAATTTTAAGCCTAGTTTACCTATAGCGGCACTTCCCGAAGTTTGGTCAAAGCCGTTGGCCCGTAATTCATCTACCCAAATACAGAATGATTTTGGTAAAGCATCAGCGGTTTTAGGATTTCGTATCCCAATCATCAACGACACGACAGCCCCTAGGTCTGGACGACCCACCACTGTTACTTTGTACACTTGGCCGTTGTTTCCTAGCACCGTATCTTTTGAATAAGGCGTTAGCAAGGCCACATTGGCTCTGTCTCGTGCTAATTTGACAGCCCTCAAAGCATCGAAAGGAATATCTATTTCATTTTCAGTTGGCCAAACGTCTAATGGTGTGTACCCTCCTGAGCGGAAGGCCGTTTGACGCAACCCTTTGGTTTCTATTTCATAATAGTTATCGGTTTGGTCTGTACCTACTCTTATAAAAGCCGCTACTTGTCCATCTACATTTTCTTGACTTTCCATGTGAACGAACATTTTGAGATTTTTATAATTCAGGAAATCGAAAAGCGTATTTTTGAATACAGCTCTTGAATCGCCATCTCTCAAGCCATCCACACACAAGCTCATTGATTGCTCGTTGAGGGCAATATTATTGACAGTTGTTACATCACGGTCTCTTTCAAAACCTGGCGGAACAGCATAGGGAACAGTCTGATTAGATTTACCGTCGGTTCGGGCGGTAGGGCCATTTTCTTCGATATTGACAGTACTTACCTTGAATTGTGCATCGTAAGGCTCAGGTACTTCTTGCAAACCTCTTGGGGTGAGTTCGCCAGTATATTTACGATACTGATAGCCCGATAATTGAAATGAAGCAAAACGCATTACCACTGGTGCTTCCCAGTCGGTGAGGAACATCCTGATAAATCGCATCGACTTGAAGCCGTTGATACTACCTACTTTACCCGTGTAATTTTTGATAGGAATTCTGAACAAATACCAACTTACACCACCTTCTGTAATTTTATCGACAATATAATTTTGACCAACCGCCATTTTCTCTTTCTTCATATCCAACTCATATTCGTAATACGCATCGGTGTCGGTAATGGTATTGTCGTTATTTAAGTCTTCACGGTCGGGTTGTTGGTTGTTAGCCTCGGTATATCCTGAAGCGGTATTGGTTGTAGATGGGGGCGAGTTATTCTCTAAGCCCATATAGTTTTTGTATCGCTTTACAATACTTGAGGTATTGGCATAACGTTCGTTGAGATAATGGACAAAATCATCACCAGAAGGGTCAGCTTCAATTTCTGATTTAATATCAGCATCAATATTTAGCCCCTGAATAGCATTTACATAACTACTGAATTTATTTTTTTCATTCCAAATATCATCATCGGCAGTAGGATTATTCGGTAAGCCATCCAAGCCTACGTCTTGTTGTTCTCTACCATTTTGCAAATCAAAAGCATTGGTAACAAACTGACGACGAGGAGCCAGCCCCCATACTGTAGAATCGACATTGGCCTGAAGGCCATCCAATACTTTTTTACCTACAGGAATACCATTTTCAAAGTTATATCTTCCATCAGGAATAAAATCTTCTGAAACGTCCCCTAAGTTAAAGACCAACTTTCCACCTGTATTATTTCGTACGGCACTGGCTTGTTTGTCTTTATCAAAATTGCCTGTTGCTCGTACAATACCACTTCTATTACCAGCCTGTTCAGTAGCTGTTGGGTCAAAATCCACAAAGGGGTCCATCATCCAAAACTCCAATGTTTCGATATTGGCATTGTCAAAATCGGTATCAGAAGTAATAGCTCGGGTAATTGCCCCAAAGTTTTTACGAGGATTATTAATAAAATTGTCTAGCCTAGGATTGTAGTTATAAATCCCTCGCTCTGTTGGAAAGTATGAAATATCTAACACACCAATAGGTATATTGATATTATTAGCAATTGACCTATTGGGAAATAGTGCCTGAGATGCCACCACACGCTCATAGGCAAAATTATTTACCTCCTGAGAATTGATTCCTAAACTACCAGTTTCGAGGCCACTAGAACCATACAAACTATAGTCGACAGTATAGGCCGAAATTTTGGCTCTATTAAAATTACTTTCTATCGAAGCTGGATTGGCTGTGGTAACAAGTGTTTTAGGCACCGAACCCGGCCGCCACGCTGTAGCTTGGTTGTTCAAACTAAAGATATTACGTGCTGCCTCAAAGTCGTCGATAAAGGCATTGCTATTTACATCGCTATTAACAGCTGGAATAATTTTGGCAAACTCTCCTTGAAAATCTACAGCCGATACCTCTTTGGTACTAATCAATGGCAAGGCATCTACCAAACGAGTCAGTAAAAGCGATTTTTTCTGAAAAGCAGCATCTACGCCAAAAACCGTATTACTGATAGGTTCGTTACCGATTTGAACCCTTCTCCAAAATCCTGGAGGGCTTTCGGTTAGGTGCTGGATAGTTCCGCCTATATGAATATCCTTACCTAGCATATAATCAACATGCGAACCAAGCAATGTTCTGATTTGGTTGTTAAACAAATCAGGTTTTTCATAACATATTCTAATCTCACGACTTGAATTAGAAATACTGGCATTCAAGATACGTACTTTACTTAACTGTGGCTCAACAATATAATCAATACCAGCAGTAAGAGGCACACCTCCTGCTGTTACCTGAACAGAACTACCATCTACCCCAAAAGGTAAGGTAACATCGCCACCCAATGACGACTGGTAGCTTCCTTTCAAGAAAAACTTGTTTTTGCTGGCAATTTGCTGAGCGTCTGTTAATGTCGAAGTATATAGTTTGTCAAATACGTATTTATCTATTAATTGAACTTCATCTGAATCAAATTTTTTCCGTAAAGTACTTCCAAAAGGTTCTAGTACAGGAAACATTACCTTACCATTCTTGCTATCAATGGTTACGCCTTCTACAAAGTCAAAGTTTCCGTCTATTTGTTGGTCACCATTCTGATTGAGCCTATCTAGCCCAAACACTCGAATCAGCGGTACATCTTTTAGATTTCGCCCTTCTTGTAAATTGGGGTTATCAATTCCTGTTTGGTCATCTTTATAAATTACTCGCAACTGAAAGCCCTGCTTAGTCAACTGTTGTGTATTTAATGAATAAACGTTTTTCATCATCAAATTCCACATGGGGTGATTGAGTACATTTCTGACAGTCGATGATTTCAGCATTTTTAGTACCAATACCTCATTGTCTTGGCGGTTCTGATAATCTTCGGTTAGCTCACCAACTTGGTATTTTTGGCCATTGAGGGTATATTCATAGGCTACAGCCAATACCTCATCGTTGCGTAATGGCGTAATCAATGAGATATAGCCAAGTTCTGGACTAAAGCGAAACTCTCGGTCGGATAGCCTTTTAGCACCTCTCAAAACATCAAAGTCAGTTCCTTTATCAAACTTATACTGTGAGGTTAGTACAGTAGTAGTTTTATCGGCCTGACGTACCTCTTTATTCCCTGTATTAGGGTCTAGGATGTCATTGTATAAAGTATTGTTTTTGTTGTTGACAGGCGAATTAGCGGCAACATTGGCTCTTACCCCATTATTGGGGTTGTAAGGATTATTGGGGCTGGCTTCTCCAAGGTCAGAAAAAGCCACAATATTTCGTAGTGTCTCGGTATTTTGAGAGCGGTTGGTCACATACACCTCTACCCTTGTAACAGTAACCCCCGAGGTAATTACAGGAAGGCTTTTTAAAGCCCCTTCATATTTGTTACGAAAATACGTCGATAAGAAGAAGTTGCGGTTTTCATCATAATTGTCGGCACGAATTTCAAAATTTTTGCCTTGCGAACCACCTTTCAGAGTAATACAATCTTGTTTAGAACGCTGTTGAGCAGCCACTACAGTTACGTCTACTTTGCCAAAACGCATAAGAGTTTTTACCCCAAAAAGATTCTGTACACCAGGAATAAGCTGGCTATTGAGTGTCCAAGAAGTATTACCAACTTCAATATTCTGAAGAATATCCTCTTCGTTTGAACGCCAGTTAAGCTTTAATTGGTTTTGGAAATTAAAACTTGCCTTGGTATCAAAATTGGTATTGAGATTGAGTTTATTACCGATTTTACCCTGAAAGTTAATCTGAGCTTGTTCATTAAAGTTTAAATTACCAATATAACGTTGCTGAACAGGAATCGCTGGGTTATCGATAAACTGACCAATATATCCTATATCAAGTAATATATTACCATTGGGTTTGAAGTCGATTTCAGTTCCTCCAAAAATTCTATCAATAGCAGGAGGCAATTCAATTTTAGGCAATAGTCCTCGCCCTTTGGTGTCATCTTTACCATCTTGTGCGGCAGCGTATTTCCGCCAGTAGTCTCGAACAAAACGATTTTGTTGAACCTTTTCATATTCGGCTATTGAAAGCTGCTGAGCTGGCCTGTAGTCAGGATTATCGTTAAGGTTATTGAGTTTTTCATAAACTGCCATTCTACCCACCGAATCCAGTTTAAACTCGGTAGAGGTAGTTTTGGTATCTTTTATGATAAATGGTGACGATGGGGTTTTATCTGAAAAACGATTGGTATAGCGGTCTTTTAGTCTATATCGAGGACGACGACCAGATTTTCGAACAGTATCGGCTTTCGCAGAGCTATTCTGGGTATTATTAGTTGTATAAACAGTTTTTTCCTCTAGCGTAGGGAACTCCCATGCTAAAGACGCAAATACTGACAATACAAAACTACCTGAAAGTATGTAAAACTTTTTCCGTTGCACAGTTTACAGCTTAATAGTCAAAACAGAGGTGATGTCAAAGTGGCACAATGCCACAACGACCAAAACTCTTTAATATTTTTTGAGGGTTGGCTTTTTTTACTACTTAGTATTCCTTCCCTACGCTCAAAATTACGGTTAGTGACAGCCTCAAATTTCTTACAAATTTGTCTCAAAATCAGCCATATTACTTACACCTAGTCAATTATCGTAAGGCTAATTTGATGAGTTGCTCTACAGTCAAGTTATCGCCTTCTTTTTTCACAATAGCCTCTATACTCTTTTCTGCCACATTTTTAGGAATACCCAAAGTAACCAAGGCTGCCAAGGCTTCGTTACGCACTTTTGAGCCTGTAGTAGGTAAAAATGAGGTTTGAGGGCCAGCCAACATTTGTTCTTTTTTGAGCTTATCTTTCAGCTCAATAATAGCCCGTTGAGCTGTTTTGGCACCGATTCCTTTAATACTCTGGATAGTTTTTACATCTTCCGAAACCAAAGCGTTACGAATCTCGGCCGACGACAACGACGACAACATAATCAAAGCCGTATTAGGCCCTATTCCCGAAACACTAATCAAATCAAGAAATAGGGATTTTTCGTCAGGTTCTTTAAAGCCATACAAAATATGGGCATCTTCACGGATATTCAGATAGGTAAATAGTTTACATCGTTCTACTCCATCTTGGAGTGCGGCGTAGGTTTGAAGAGAAATTTTTAATTCGTATCCAACCCCATTTACATCTATTACAACGTATGCGGGGTCTTTATAAGTCAATTTACCATCGATATAGGCAATCATAATTACTGCTAAAATTTATATGTGTTTAATCATTGGCAAACGTAAACACTATCGTTGCTCTATGCTATTTCTTATAACGTTTACTTTTCAAGAAAGATACTCTTTTTTATGTTTTGAGAAATGATAATTTCAAAAATACATAAAAAGTCCGCATAAGCCAAACGGCATAGATGCGGACTTTTATACGAAATCAACAAATAGGAAAAAGATAATTACGAAACCCTGATTTTCATACCAGCTTTTACAACATTTCCTTTTATACCATTCATTTTTTTAAGCTTTTCTACCGAAATACCACCGTATCGTTGAGAAATATTCCAGAGGGTATCACCTTGTTCTACTTTATGGAATTTTACTTTACCACTATGAACTGCTTCTTTTTCAGTACGATTTGACTTGGCGTATTTTTCAGAGCTTGTTACGGCTACTTCTTTGAAGATCACCAACGTTTGTCCTACTTGAATATTCGATTTTTTGAGCTTGTTCCAAACCTTTAGGTCGTACACTTCTACATTAAACTTATCGGCAATATTAAAGAGATTATCTCCTTTCTTAACTTTATAGCTACTCTTTTTGGGTTTTTTGTTGATAACCACATCCTCTACATCATCTTCGACCAACTCTTGTTTGGTACGGTTAGATGCCAACACAATAGTTTTGGTATTAGGTGTTGAATCTTCGGAGGTTGACGTTTTGGTTTCGGCCAGTACATCTTGTTGTAAACTTCCTACAATACCTGTTGGCAATTTTGATGCCGAATCCATAATCATGGCACGATTAGCTCGAAAATACGCCAATTCCTCTTTGGGAAGTCGCAAAGCAAAATTGCGTGTAAACCCTGGTAATATATGAGTTAATACATGAGGATTGAGTTTTTGGATATTCTCTAAACTAATATTACTCAACGATGCCAGCTTGTCTAAATCTAAGTAGTTATTCACTTGGATAGTATCGTGTTCAATTCTTTGCTCATAGTTTTCTGCTACAATATCATGCGATTCGGCATGGTGCATCATATACAAAATACCGATGTACTGAGGTACATAACCACGTGTTTCGCGAGGTAAGCAGTTATAAATATCCCAAAAGGTTTGCCCCCCATTACAACGGCGAATAGCCCGACGTACATTGCCCGGTCCTGTGTTATAAGCAGCCAACACCAAATGCCAATCTCCAAAAATATTATATAACTGACGCATATAACGGCAAGCCGATTCGGTAGCCCTTTCGGGATCAAAACGTTCGTCGACATATTCATCAATGCGTAAACCAAAATCTATTTTGGCTGTTTTGGGCATAAACTGCCACAAACCACCTGCCCCTACACGAGACATTGCTCGGGGATTTAAGCCCGACTCAATAAGTGACAAATATTTCAGTTCGTCGGGTAAGCCATATTTCTTTAAATATTTTTCATACAAAGGAAAATACACATCTTTGCGTTCAAGCATCGTTTTGGTAAAAGATGGCTTACGAAATGCAAAGTATTCTACAAATTGATGTGTTACGGCATTGTATGTCAATGGAATTTCTTTCTGAAGTGCCTCTAATCTTGGCTTAACGATATTGGGGTCTATCAACCAATTTTGTTCTACAACAACTGGAGTAGCTGGCTGAGGCAAAACTATTTTTACCGAACTGGTATCCACTACACCTTGATTTTCGGTGGGTGTGGGTGCTGCCGAAATCTGTGCATTGGTAGCGGCACTAACCAACAACAGAGAACCTGCCAAAATGGAGCGGAATGTAGTTAATGTCATCTAATTTCTGTTGATAATCAATTTTTTGATAAAATAGTATTTTCACGATAAACAAAGTTACTGATTTTTAACTTAGGAAACCAGTACTTTATTGTACACGATAAGTAAACTATTGAATTATTACAAGAAAAATTACTATTACTATTATTTATCGCTTTTATTTCACTAAAAATCTGTGAGTATCTGTAGGGTATTCAACTATCTATAAGGGCATTATAAGGCCTTTTGTTAGGGTTCCCAATAGGTTATTAATCAAGTATATTCGTATTTTAAGACCACGTCAATTTGGATTATTTGAAGTACAAATAAAAAGGTATCTTTTACCCATGCAGGTAAAGGATACCTTTTATTCAATTAGGTTTTTTTATACTATACCAAGCTCTTGGCAAATGAAAGAAGGGCATCTTCTTGGAATGCTCCTGCCATTACCTGAAACCCAATTGGCATTCCCTCGTTGTCGAGTCCGTTGGGAATAGATATGGCTGGCAACCCTACTACATTGGCCTGCACGGTAAACAAATCACCTAAATACATTTGGATAGGGTCTTCGGTTTTTTCACCGATTTTGTAAGCAGTTGTTGGCGTAGTTGGACATACCAAAAAGTCGTACGATTGTAGTAATTCGTCGGTATAATTCTTAATCAAACGACGTACCTTTTGTGCTTTGGTATAATAAGCGTCATAATAACTAGCACTTAGTACAAATGTACCTAGCATAATACGACGGCGTACCTCTTTGCCAAATCCTTCTGCCCTTGACTTTTTGTACATCGTCATTAGGTCGTTGGCTTGATTACTACGATGTCCAAATTTAACACCATCAAAACGAGATAAATTAGAACTCGCTTCGGCAGTAGTTAAAATATAGTATGTTGGTAAAAAATATTTTATTAGTGGAAAATCTACCGCTTCGACGGTATGGCCTTGAGCTTTCAGAGTTTCTAATTTTGCCCATGTTGCAGCCTTTACTTCTGGCTGTAAACCTTCGCTTTCAACGGCCTCTTTCAGATACCCAATTTTGAGTTTTTTATTCGCCTTTAATAGCTCAAAATTTGAATATGCTGGTACATCTAAAGTTGAAACGGTACTATCCTGTTCGTCTTTTCCTGCAATCACTTCCAACAATACAGCGGCATCATCTACCGACTTGGTGATTGGGCCTATACAATCGAACGAAGACGCATAAGCAATTAACCCCCAGCGTGATACCCTTGTATAAGTTGGTTTTAAACCTACCAATCCACAAAAACCCGCTGGCATACGTACCGAGCCACCAGTATCTGTTCCTAACGAAGCCAAACACATATCGGCTTGTACGGCCACCGCCGAACCTCCCGACGAGCCTCCAGCCACACGATTGTTGCCCAGAGCATTCAGGCAAGGCCCATAAGCCGAGTTTTCGTTGGTAGACCCCATCCCAAATTCATCACAGTTTTGGCTACCAATAATAATGGCATCGGCATCAACAACCCTTTGTACTGCTGTAGCTGAAAACTGAGATTCAAAACCTGATAAGATTTTGCTCCCTGCCGATGACGGATGGTCTTTGTAGCAAAGTAAATCTTTAATACCAATGACCATTCCTGCCAGCTTTCCTGCTGTATTTTGCTGAATTTTTTGGTCTATTTCATCGGCTTTAGCAAGGGCTTCTTGGTCAAAAACCGTTAAAAAAGCATTCAGCGTAACATTCTTTTCTTCAATATTTTTAAGGTAATATTCTACCAACTGACGACAGGTAATAGTACCTGCAAACAAGTCAGTTTGAATATCCTTCAGTGTTGTATAGTTCTTCAAGGTAACAGATAAATAATAATTGAAATGACTATAAAAAACAAGAGCATAGTCAAGATTGAAAAACAAGCTCGACTATGCAATTTTGATAGTTAGATAGCAGTTAATTACAGCAATTAAGCAACAGCTGTTGACGATACTGTATTAGCTATACTTCTGATTATCAACAAACAACACGTCAAATCATACAACTTAGCGTATTATTTAGTTTATCAGTAAGCTAGCCCAATGTTTCACGCCACTGAATAACTACTTTGTATCGTCCAAACCTTTAGTGATTTGTTCTTGAACGTCTTTTTGAGCGTCTTTAAATTCTTTGATTCCTTTACCCAATCCTTTCATTAGTTCAGGCAATTTTTTTCCACCAAAAAACAATAAAATAGCTAAGCCAATCAACATCAATTCGCCGCCACCTAAACCGTTCAAAAATAATAAGATTGAAGTCAGTTCCATTTCCTTAATGAGTTTAATTTTCTGTAAATATACTTAATGATTTTCGAATTAGGTCTGTTCGTTTTCGGTTTTTTGTTGACCGACCCCTACAAGACCTTTTAAAAAGACTTTTCAGTCACTCAAACGTATGTACTAATATACGTCTTTTTGTGGTTAGTTTTAGCTTATATCCTTCAATGAATCTATAAACTCGCCTCTCTCCCATGCTTCAAAATTTTCTAAATCATCTTTGAGCGAGCGAAACAACCACATAATAAGAGCCAGGTCGTCGGACAGCCCTATTACTGGCAATATATCTGGAATTAGGTCGATGGGCGAAACAAAATAAATCAACACCGCCACAATTTTGAGAATACTATTCCAAGGTACTATGCGATAGTTGCCCGATACATAGGCTTTTACCATACGCACTAGCGTAGTAATTTTGTCGGTAAGTAATTGCCCAACACCTTTATTTTCTTTGGCAGAAACCTCCTTGGCTTTTGTCAAAACCTCTCTGAGTAATTCTAATAAGGCTAGCCCTCCTCCTGCATATTTACCTGCTTTTTTGGTGGCTTGTCTAAAAAACACAGATTTTAGTACTCTTGTTGCTAAATCCTCTTTTGTCATTGCTTTATAATACTTGGATGATATTGGTGTCGTTTGGTTTAAAAATTGGCAATCCAAGTATTATTTTGGAATGACAACGAATAGAAGAAACACTTCCGTATTAGCCATGATAAATATCATCATGGTATTTTTTTGCAAATATACCATTTAGCAAATTTCCTATATAAAATTTTCATAAATTTAGATTTTAATGTTTTGTGAATTGCTAAATGCTTTACATTTGCATGAGTCTTGAATAATAACTTTTCAGGATTTATCGTACTATAAGAAACAGTTCTGGAGCAGTTAACAATGCCTTGGCTATTTATGAGAAGGTCGTGTTAATTGAATCATTAAAATTTTACAAAACAATTAATTCAATATCATCATGTCTAAAATAACTGTCGTAGGTGCAGGTGCAGTAGGTGCTACTACCGCCGATAATATTGCTCGCAAAGAATTAGCAGACGAAGTAGTATTACTTGATATCAAACAAGGTTTTGCTGAAGGTAAAGCTTTGGATATGTTTCAAACTGCCGCATTATTGGGTTGGGACACTACTTTAACAGGCGTAACTAATGATTATGCTAAAACGGCTAATTCGGATGTTGTTGTAATTACATCGGGGCTTCCTCGCAAACCTGGTATGACTCGTGAAGAGCTTATTGGGGTTAATGCAGGAATCGTTAAATCTGTAGTTGATAATATCTTACAATATTCTCCTGACGCTATTTTTGTTATTGTATCTAACCCTATGGATACTATGACTTATTTGGCATTGAAAGCGTCGGGCTTGCCTAAAAACCGTATTATTGGTATGGGTGGTGCTTTGGACTCGGCTCGTTTCAAATGCTATTTGTCATTGGCTATGAATGTTTCGCCAAACGACCTTCATGCTACTGTGATTGGTGGACACGGCGATACTACCATGATTCCTCTAAAACGCCTTGCTACTTGGAATGGTACGCCTGTGGCTAATTACCTCGACACCGATACCCTCAACAAAGTAGCTGCCGATACAATGGTAGGTGGCGCTACCTTGACGGGCTTGTTGGGTACTTCGGCATGGTATGCTCCTGGTGCGGCTTCTGCTGCTGTAGTAGAATCTATTATCCGTGACGAAAAACGTGTTATCCCTTGCTCGGTATTATTGGAAGGTGAATACGGCCAATCTGATATTTGCCTAGGTGTACCTGTGGTTTTGGGTAAATCTGGATGGGAAAAAATCATTGACTATAACCTCAACGAAGAAGAGCAAGCATTATTCAGCAAATCGGCCGATGCGGTTCGTAATATGAACAATGTACTATCTACATTGAGTTTGTAGTTTTTGTTAGATAAATACATCAAACATAAGTCATCCCCAATATTGAGAACAAACAAGGCGGTCGAAAAACTAATTTCGACCGCCTTGTTTGATTAATAATCAATAAATGCCTAACAGTTGTGTACTTTTTTCCAATAAATACAAACAAAAGGCCTCTATTATAAAAACACTCTGCCTCACCTAAGGTGCAAAGTCTATACGTGTTACAAAATATTCGGTTTCACCCATCCACGAAAACTTCATATATCGCTGTTCGTAATGCAATCTTACCCTTTTGCCTGTTAACATGGCAGTTTCCAGAGCTTGTACAACTTTTTGGTCGTTGTCATTTACAGTAAACGACCACATATTATTTACCATATTGCCTACCTGCCCCTGAGCCCCCACATTGAGTTCGCCCTCAAAAGTTTTGAATATTACACCTCTTTTCGAGAATTTTGAGACAACCCCAGCTCTTTCGCCTTCTGAATAGGCAACCTTGGTAAGGGCAAAAGAACCCACCACGGCTAGTATAATTAATACAATGATTGTAATAAATAGTTTTCTAAAAAAAGCATAGGTTGCTTGTTTTGCAGAGCTTATATGTTCGTTAAAGGCCATAGTGTTATATATTTTAGGATTATTAAGTACTTTGGAACAATCAAATTTGCAAAACTTTATGAACGTTTACAAATTCAGTCTCTTGTATCTTATCCTATTTTGAACGAATGGCAATAACGGGGTCCATACGAGCCGCCGACCACGCTGGAATAATTCCAGAAAGAATCCCAATAATAGTGGATGTAAATAGGCCCCAAAAGATATTTTTGAAGGTAAGCACCAAAGTCAATGAGCCCATTGGTATTTGGGCAATCAGCCAGACTATTCCAATACCTACTAAGCCACCAATCAAACTCAACAAAACCGACTCAAACAAAAACTGAAACAAAATAAAGTAGTTTTTAGCTCCTAGCGATTTTTGGATGCCGATAATATTGGTACGCTCTTTTACCGAAACAAACATGATATTGGCAATACCAAAGCCCCCTACCAACAACGAGAATAGAGCAATAAAAAAGCCTCCTACATTCATTTGGGCAAAAATAGAGTCAAAAAACTTAACAGCTCCATCGAGGCGGTTAATCGAAAAGTTATCGTCTTGGGTTGGCTTCAAGCCTCTACGCCCACGCATTAGCCCTGTTACTTCACCTTCGAGAGCCTCCTGCCCATTATCCCAGTCAAATGCTTTTACAGCAACATCTGGCTCAGGTTCGTCTCGCTGAAACAAACTGGCATAAGTTGTATAAGGAATATAGGCACGGTCGTCGGGCGAGCCCCCCAAACTGAGTAGGTCTTCGCCTTTGAGCTTCATTGTACCAATTACTTTAAACTTTATACCATTGATTTTTATTACTTCGCCTACTATCTCGGCTCTGTTAGGAAATAAAGCCTCTTTTACTTTTGCTCCTAGAATTACCGAAAAAGCCGAATTATCGGTTTCGCTTGGCATAAAATAACGGCCATCTTCTACAGGTACATCCGAAATCTGGTTATAATCATAGCTTACGCCTATCAAGCGGGTTTCCATACTGTTGTTACCATTTTTCAAGGTAGTTTGACGACCGTCAATAATAGATACTGCCTGAGCATTTTCAAGGTTATCTTGCAAATACTGAAATTCGGAATATTTCATATTAGGACGATTGATGTATTTCCACCAAGGGTACGAATTACTCATAATCCATGGCCACTTGCCTACATATACCACTCCTTTACCAAAAGCATCAATCTGGCTTTTGATATTCATATTCATAGAATCTACGACCGTAAAAACCGCTACAATAGAAAAAATCCCTACTGTTACGCCCAATAAAGAAAGGGTTGTTCGGAGTAAATTGGTTCGTAAAGCTTGAAGGGCAAAACGAAGACTTTCAAAAATTTGTCGAAGAAATTTCATATTGTCAGATTTGGATAAGCTAGCTATCTAATACACTACGCATTTTGGCGTATGCTGGCTATTTTAGCAAGATAAAATTACAAGCATTAGCAAAGAAAACAAATCAGGAAATGACCAACCTTGATTTTCTTTAGCATGAGTGGTAATATAAGTTTAGGATTGGAAATAAAGTTGTAAACTTTGATACAAAATGCCCTGCTAAATCTTAAATTTACGGTCTATTTTTATAGTCCATAGGTTTCTTTTCATCAAGTACTAATACGGCACTGGGTCAAGGTAAGCTTGGCTAATATGGCTGAATCGCATGTCTAAAAAAATTACGATTTCCGATTTCAAAAATTTACAAGCTCAATTTGAAGGAGAGCTATACTTTGATAATTCTGCGGCTCACCAAGCCCAAAAAGTTATCTATTCTACAGATGCTTCCGTTTATCAAGAAAAACCGCTTGCTGTAGCCATTCCCCAAAATACCACCGATTTACAACATTTAATTCGGCTAGCCAATCAGTTCCAAATAACACTTATTCCTAGGTCGGCGGGTACTTCGCTGGCAGGGCAGGTGGTTGGGAAGGGAATTGTGGTAGATATTTCAAAATATTTCACCCAAATTCTCGAAATCAATACCTCCGAGCGTTGGGTACGTGTACAACCCGGAGTTATCCGTGATGACCTCAATGCTATCCTAAAACCTTATGGATTACTTTTTGGCCCCGAAACCTCTACTTCAAGCCGTGCTATGATTGGTGGAATGATTGGTAATAATTCGTGTGGGTTACATTCTATTGTTTGGGGCGACACCCGTGACCACCTCTTGGCAGCCAAAGTATTATTGAGCGATGGTACTGAAACGACTTTTGAAGATATAGAAAAGCCTGCTTTCTATGAAAAAGCCCGACTACAAAACTTAGAAGGCGATATTTATCGAGAAGTCCATAAAGCTCTCAACAATCCTTTTAGCCAAGACGCTATTGAAAAAGCTTTTCCTAAAAAATCGTTGACACGAAGAAATACAGGCTATGCCTTAGACATCCTCAGTGACAATGAAATTTTTCAACATAATTCGGGAAAAACCTTTAATTTTTGTCGATTACTGGCAGGCTCGGAAGGAACGCTGGCTTTTGTTACGGAAGCCAAGCTTCGTTTATTACCACTGCCTCCTCAAGAAGCAGCCCTTGTGTGTATCCACTGCAACTCTATTGCCGACTCGCTACATGCCAACCTGATTGCCCTAAAATACCGCCCTATGGCCTCAGAATTGGTAGATAAGTATATATTAGATTTTACCAACGGACACCACGAGTACCACAAAAATCGCTTTTTTATTGAGGGCGACCCCAAGGCTATTCTGATGGTTGAGTTCATGGCCAATAGCCAAGACGAAATCACTCAAATCGCCAATACCATGATTGACGAGCTGAAGGCTGCGGGGTATGGTTATGCTTATCCGATTATTAGAGGGCAAGATACCAAGCCCGCTTGGGATGTTCGTAAAGCTGGTTTGGGGCTTATCCGAAACCTTCCTGGCGACCTTCAACCTGTTAATTTGATTGAAGATTGTGCCGTTTTGCCCGAAGATTTACCCAACTATATCGCCGATTTACAAGAGCTTTTGGCCAAACATCAGCTCAATGCCTCTTATTATGCCCATGCTGGTGCTGGCGAATTGCACGTTGAGCCAATGATTAACCTCAAAACCCTCGAAGGTAAAGAGCTTTTTAGAACAGTACTCAAAGAAACAGCCGTATTGGTCAAAAAATACGGTGGCTCGTTGAGTGGCGAACATGGCGATGGTCGACTTCGTGGGGAATTTATTGAATATATGATGGGTACAGAAGTATATGGCTTGTTCCGAGAAATCAAGAAAATCTTTGACCCCAAAAATATCTTCAATGCCCATAAAATCGTGGATACTCCGCCGATGAACGAGTTTCTACGTTTTGAAGCAGGCAAAGCAAAACCACAAATTGATACCATTTTTGATTTTAGCAAACAAGAAAGTATTTTACGCTTGGCCGAAAAATGTTCAGGGTCGGGCGACTGCCGTAAAACACAAGTAACAGGCGGTACTATGTGTCCAAGTTATATGGCCACCCGCCAAGAAAAAGACACTACCCGAGCAAGAGCCAATGTACTTCGACAGTTTTTGACCAATTCAGATAAGCCCAACCGATTTGCTCATGAAGAAATCAAGGAAGTGATGGATTTGTGTCTTTCTTGCAAAGGTTGTAAATCTGAATGCCCTTCGCAAGTAGATATTACCAAAATGAAAGCTGAGTTTTTGCAACATTACTACGATACCAATGGAATACCCCTCCGAACCAAAATGGTGGGCAACTTCACCCAATCGCAGGCATTGGGTATGCTTATGCCAAGGGTTTATAATTTCTTTGCTAGCAATACTTTTACTAGTAAGCTTATCAAAAAAACGCTTGGCTTTGCACAACAAAGAACACTGCCTACTTTGGGTAAAACCACCCTACGAGACTGGCAAATAAAACGCCTAAAAACACAGGAGAAAAGACAAAAAAATAGTATTGCATCACTCAAAACTAAGGCTAGCAAAGCACGCAAGCAAGGTAAAGTATATTTGTTTTGTGATGAGTTTACCAACTATAACGACGTTGAGCTTGGGCAAAAAACCATTTTGTTGTTAACAGCCTTGGGCTACGAAGTACATATTCCGATGCACTTAGAAAGTGGACGTACCTATTTGTCGAAAGGTTTGGTCCGAGATGCCCAGAAAATAGCCATTCAGAATGTACAATTACTGGCAAAAGCACTCGAAGACCAAAGTCCTATTTTGGGGATAGAACCCTCGGCAATTTTGACACTGCGTGATGAATATCTCGACTTAGTACCACCCGAATACCGTGCTCAGGCCGAATTAGTAGCCGACAACACTTATCTTATCGACGAATTTTTGGCACAGGAAATAGACAAAAAACGTATTACCAAAGACTTATTTACCAAAGAGAAAAAGCTTATAAAACTGCACGGGCATTGTCATCAAAAGGCTTTATCGTCGCTAATACCTACCAAAAAATTATTGTCATTGCCCGAAAATTACGAAGTACAGCTTATTCCTTCGGGGTGCTGCGGTATGGCAGGCTCGTTTGGCTATGAAGAAGAGCACTACGAAACCTCCATGAAAATCGGAGAGCTGGTATTGTTTCCTACAATCCGCCAACAAAGCAACGACGTAATTATTGCAGCTCCAGGTACAAGCTGCCGCCACCAAATTAAGGATGGAACTAACCGTATAGCCCTGCATCCAGTAGAAATTTTATGGAATGCCCTGAACGATTAAAGAGCAAATATGCTTTCAGAATAACGCTGTCGATGGTTATTCTGAAAGCTGCATAATTAAGGAGTACGAACAAAATAAAGTATTTTTGCCCAATACTTGATTTTAATAAAGAATAGGACTTAATTTACTATTCCTTTTAATACAATTTTAGTATAACCCGACCCCAAAGTATAGAAGTTACTAAGTATCATGAAAAAACTATTACTCCTTTCGCTACTCTCTAGCTTTTGGCAACATGGCTTTGGACAGCAAAATCAGTTGCTAGCATCCTCCAAAAAAGATTCTTCCAACATTTTCATTGGAGATATGCACGCCAAAGAACGTGTTGAATCGGTAGCTATTGCTCGCAAATATGCTATTTCTCAGCTCAAAAAAGACCTAGAAGTTTTGGAAAAAGGTAACAAAAGTACCTTGTCCAACGAACTATCGGCTTCCAATAGCGAACGAACCCTAGCCAATGAAACCTTTTCGCTGTATTTAGCCAAGCTCGACAAAAAATACAAAGCCGATATTCGCTCGATTGAGACTGACAATATCCGAGATATTTTTCAGATTGAACAAAAAAGTGAAATCAAGCGTCGACATTCGCATGTGGTTTCTGCCCAGTGTTTTTCATCCAAAAATGAGGGTAATTATATTAAAATGAACGACCTCGATGGCGAAGAAATCGTAGGCTTTCCTCTCGAAAACTTTAAAGGTAACTCACGCTATGGCCTTGTCGAAAACTTTCACCAAGGCTTTGCCCGTATTAAAAAAGACCAAGTATTTGGCTTTCTTAACTATTGTGGCGACGAAGTGATTCCTTGCCAATTTGATAAAGCCGATATTTTTAACGACGGAAAAGCTTTGGTCAAAAAATATGAATGGTATTTTATAGATGTATATGGCAACGAAAGCGAAGCCCTCGAAAATATTGTAGATGCTAAAGCCTTAAAGTATGGAATTAGTGTTGCAAAGTTTAAAAATGGAAAATTTGCCCTTATTGATAATAGCTACGATGTTAGTAAAAAAGTGCTTTCTGAATACTACGACGACATTAGTATTTTCAACAAAGACCTTTTCCGTATAAAGCTTGGTAAATATTATGGACTGATTAAACTAGACGGTAGCGTAAAAATCGACCCAATATACGACAACCTAAATTCGACTACCGAACAAGGCAAATGGATGATTATTGAACAAAATAAAAAAGTGGGCTTGATGGATACCGATGGCAATATCAGGCTTAAACCCACTTTTGAAAGCATCAGCAATATTCAAATTGACCCAAGTATTGCGGTAGTTTCGTTGGGATTGGCCAAAGATGAAACAGGTTTTAAAATTATCGACTTCAAGGATTTGAGAATCAGCAAAACCTATCAGGCTATTGGCGAATTTAATAAATATGGATTGGCTCAGGTAAAAGATGGCAAGTATTTTGGCTTTATCAATACCGACCTACAAGTTGTTATTGAGCCTATTTATCGTTCGTTGGGTACTTTCAATCAATATGGCCTTATTTCGGCTTGTAAAGATGGTAACAACAATGCCTTACGTTGTGGATATATCAAGCACGATGGTACAGAGGTGATTCCTCTGGCATTTGATGAAGTGGCCAATTTCAATAAATTTGGTTTGGTGGTTGTTCGTGAAAATGCCAAAAACTGTAGTATGCCTTCGGGCAACTGTAAAGTAGACATGGTTTTTGATAAGTCGGGTACAATGATTATTGGCAAAACCAACGAAGTAGCTCCTATTGGTATCAGATACGCCACCACCGATACTATTTTTAATGGTAGCTATATTGTCATCAAAACATTTACCCCTACCAAAAACGGCGATGACGAAATGGAATTTAACTTGGTAGAAAGAAACAATGTAAAACGTATTACTACCCAAGGCTATAAATCTATTCGGAAATACGATAGCAACTTGCTATTCCCTGTGCAAAAAGAAGGCAAATGGGGGCTTATTGATACCTCTGGAAAGGTCGTAGCCAAGCCCGCCTACAAAGAAATGCTTTATTCAACAGAGGGGCTATATGGCGTAAAGTTTGACAATAATAAGTATGGCTTTATCGACAAAAAAGGGAAAGTACAGATAGCCTTCGATTATGACGAAATCAGGCCATTCAACAATGGCTTAGCGATTGTTTCTAAAGGTGGTGGCAAACTCGGTATTATCAACCGCTTCAATGCCAAAATTGCCCCATGTTATTTTAGCGAAATCAATATTTTACCTGCTACCAAGCAGTTTGAGCTAATTGATACCAGCGGTAGTAAATATATTCTCAATAGCCTCGGCGATTGTGTAACCAACTGCGGCAAGTTTGACGAAATCCGAAAACTTGCCAACCAATAAACTGATTCAGTTTTTTTGTTGTATTTTTGCAAAATCCATTACCTAATTCAAGGTAATGGATTTTAATTTTTATGCCATGTTATTACATAATATTACTTTCAATATCGATACCAACGAGGAGTTAGATTTTCTTCAATGGATGAAATCAAACCATGTTCCTGCGGTTATGCAAACAGGTTTACCAACCAGTTTCAAAGTTCTCAAATTATTAACAGAAGTGAATAATGGAGGTTCTACTTTTTCGTTTCAATATTCTTTTGAAACACCCGAAACTTTCGAGACGTTTGAAACGGTTCATTTTGATGATATTATCCAAAAAGTAGATGAGCGTTATCGAGGAAAATATGTATTCTTTGCAAGCTTGCTACAGGAGTTATAGCAAATTTGTGAAGTGTTGCTTCTTTTATCTTGTCCAAGAATAGAATATCTCGGACAAGATAAAAGCTTTGGCTATATCAACCCAATAGTTCTGAAAGCCTGCTTCTATTTGGCTTCCAATAATTGTATTAGTTCGTCGAATATACGAGGGTCGCTTGGTCGCTTGGCCTCTTTTTGTACAATTTCACCCTTTTTATTAATCATAATATACCTTGGGATAGACTGAATATTAAACACCTTTGCCGCATTCGACTCCCAGCCTCCTACCGAATGTAAATTTAGTCCATTTTGTAAATTGTAGTTTTGAACACCTTTTTTCCAATTCTGCTCATATTCATCAATCGAAATATATAAAAATACTATATCTTTTTTCTGCTTGTTAGAGAATTTGTCGTAGAGCAACTTAGAGAAAGGAAACTCCTGAATACAAGGCTTGCACCACGATGCCCAAAAATCTATATATACTACTTTCCCTTTTAGACTCGCCAACGATATGGTATCGCCTTGCAGCGAAATAGCTTTGAAAGAATTACTTTTATCGCCTTTAGGGGCTGGTTGTACCACTACTTCTTTCTTCGTCAATATATCATTGCATTTTTCCTTTACCAACAATGCCACTCTATCGGCATCGGGGGTTACGCTAAGAGCTTCAAAAGTATTTCGAGCCACCGAAGGTAGCACTTGGTCGCACTGGGTATAAAGCAGATACGCCAAGAAAAACTGATATGACTGAATTGGTAGATTTTCACGGGCAAACTTATGCTTGTCTATCATGGCCTTACTCATATCTTTATATTTCTCAAAATCATGGCTTTTTGAATTGAAATAGGTAACATAATACACCAAGAAATTGCGATAAGAAGACGCGATTAGGGCATCGTCGGTAATCTTTTTGGTATCTAAACCCTCCAACAACGAGCTAGGTAACGACATCACTTTGGTTTGTGTCGTATTGGCATTGCCTCTGACAATTGGATAGGCCACCATATAATACCAATAATTCCAGCGAATTTGGTTTTCGAGATAACGCTTGAACGATGCTGAAAACTTCGGATAATCCACATACTTTTTGTAGTAATCAGATTGAGCTTTTTTGGCATCAAACAGCTCCATTTCCCAAGTATCAATGGGTATATTTTGGGCATTGGCCAGTACTTTAGGCGAACTAAAATTATCAGCAAATTTTTGGTAGAATCCATTCAAAAAATGATTTTCTAAAGCTTGATCGCCCTTGATTACTAACGATTTTTGAAAATCTTTGCCGTCAAACGCAATCGTAGTTTGGTTGGCATGCGTCAAATATATCAGCAGTTGATATTGCTTATATCTTATCTCAACGATTCCCTCGCTGGCTATTCCTACCTGAAAACTATTCCCTTGGTTGCTTTTATCAATAACAAACTGTTGTGTTTGGGGTTTTATGCCCAAATACAGAGGGTCGTACAAAACCCTGAGGGTATCACCAATTGCATTTGTTGTATTGATATTGATAACAGCCTGCTGTGATTGAGCAACTAAGCTTATACCAAATAATAAGCAAGTAATTAATATTTTTTTCATATAATTTTCAGAGCTATTAGACAACATAATAATATACGTAACTCTGTCTAAAACAGATGTATCTATAACTTATTTTTTCCAGTTTTTCTCTAGGTATCCTCGTACTTTTTTGGTCCAGATAGTATACCCTTTGGCATTTAGGTGAAGCTTATCAGCCACAAATATATCTGGCATTAGCTCGCCAGAAGGTAAAAAGAAATCGTCATGAACATTCAGGTATTTGAGTTTTTTCTCTTTTTTACAATAATCATCAATCAAACGGTTGGCCAGTTTTTGTTTTTCTAATGCCGCCAATCGTGCCAAACTTGGACGAATAGAAATATAAACTACCTTGGTTTTGGGCAATTGTGTTTTTACTTTTCCTACAAATTCTTTAAAGTCGGCAAATACTACTTCAGGAGATTTACCTGCATTAATATCGTTGTCACCTTCATACAATAGAATTAAAGCGGGTTTGTATTTTGACACAATTCTATCAAAATAATAATTGGCATCGCTCATTTGCGAGCCTCCAAAACCTCGATTGATAACAGGAAAACCTTGCAAATCTTGCTGCCAAGTATTCCAAAGCCGTAAAGAAGAACTACCTACCAACAATATTTTTTGAGGTACAGGCATTTTTAGCGAATCTTGCTTTTCAAAAGCGAGTATCTCTTTTTCAAATTGATTTTGCGTAAAACCTACAAATGATACAAGTAATAGTAAAATGAAAAGTGTTTTTGAGATAAGATTGTGTGTTTTCATCTGAGTTGAATAGTGTTTTTAATGTAATTGTGTGATTTAGGGAATTGGGAGGTATTTATTTCGTGGAGTGAACACTAATCTAATGATTCATTGAGCATTAATGATGGTTTTGAAAAAATATAGCTTTTAAAAAACACTTACATCCACATAACTTACCATTCATCTATTCTATCACCATTCTATAGTTTTTTGCCCATTTTTTTCAAGATACACATTGGCCTGCGAAAAATGCTTGTTGCCAAACCATCCACCTTGGTTGGCCGACATAGGCGAAGGGTGTTTCGATTTCAAAACAAGGTGTTTCTGGGTATTGATTACAGCCCCTTTATCTTGGGCATATTTTCCCCAAAGCATAAATACTACCCCTTCTTTTTCGTCTGAAATACGCTTAATAACAGCATCTGTAAACTGCTCCCAACCTTGTTTTTGGTGAGAGCCAGCCGTACTTGCCCGTACCGTAAGCGTAGCATTGAGCAACAAAACGCCTTGTGTTGCCCAGCGTTCGAGATTACCCGAAGTAGGCATATCTATTCCCAAATCATCTTTAATTTCTTTGAAAATATTGACCAATGACGGAGGTAGTGCCACACCATCGTTTACCGAAAACGACAAACCCATTGCTTGACGTGGCCCATGATAGGGGTCTTGACCTAAAATAACTACTTTGGTATCGTCAAAAGAACATTTATCGAAGGCATTAAAAATCAATTTCCCTGGAGGATACACCACATGATTGGCGTATTCGTTTTTGACAAATGTTACCAAATTGGTGAAATAAGGCTTTTCAAATTCATCAGCAAGCCTTGTTTTCCAAGACTCAGCAATTTTTACATTCATATAGATGATAATTTTGTAAAATTAAGACAAAGCACACACACTTGAAACTACAAACCTAGAATTGGACAAAATGACTACATTATAAAATACGTAGAAAAAAGTGTTTTGTTGACTTATAAAATATTAAAGCTGAAATCTCTTCTTTCGTTTGTATAGCTTTATACCCCAAAATAATAACCCCTAAATTATTGGTAATAAGGCATCTTTAGTAGTGTTTATCTGATTTGGCAAAAATACAGTTTTCTTATCTTATTAATTTTTGTAAGTATCCATTCTTCTAAATCAAATTTCCTCATGTAGATTTGTAGCAAATCTACGTATTTTAGCTTTGCACACAATAACTTTTAAATGAGGATGGTTACTGTTTCAAGGAATTATCTTTAATTTTATAGGGTTAATATAGAAAACACAAAAACGAAAGAAGGTTGATTTTTTAATTCTGTGTGTGTTTTTGACTATTTACTCCATTTATTTTGTAGTGCTGCTATTAAGTACAGAGTACTTAATAATCAGTACAATATTTTGAGATTCAACAGTGGGGTATTCTATAATTTCTGAAGCAAAAGCCCAAATTCTTTGGACATCATTACTTCAAATATAGGATTTATCTAACTACTCAATAGTGAATCACTCAACAGCCAACTCGCTTAGCAACCCTACCAATGGATGATTTGAGGGGTCGTGTTGGTAAACAAAACTTAAGAAGTTCGGAACTTTTTGAATATTATATCTATGGTATCGGCAATAACTCACGGTGTAAAAGTAAGTGTGGTAACAGAATATCAAGCTGAATATTCTAATCCATATCATGCTCATTTTGTATTTTCTTACAAAATCAAAATTGAAAATGAAAGTGATTTTACAGTTAAGCTACTTCGCAGACACTGGTATATTTATGATGCCAATGGCCTTATTCGTGAAGTAGAAGGTGAGGGGGTAGTTGGTCAACAACCCACCCTTGAACCAGGGCAATCGCACGAGTATTCGAGTGGTTGTAACCTCAATACTTCTATTGGCAAAATGGCTGGTACTTACCAAATGGAAAGGGTATTTGATGGCAAACTATTCAATGTAGTTATTCCTGATTTTACCATGACAGCCCCCTACCGTCTCAATTAGGCATCTGCCTTCAGTTAACAAAGTATAACCATTGATTCAGCATTATCTCAAATACCTTATAAAAGCCAAGGACGAGCATTCGATACACTCTCCATTTGTTTTTGAACTATATTGTCGGGTTATTAAGTCGAGTAAAAGTAAGTATTTCCAACTCGTCAGAATGATTCCTGACGATGCCAATACCCCTCGTAATATTGAAGGAAATCAAAGCTTGTTTGCTCAGATCGAGCAACTTCGTAAAAGCCTTCTTCACAATACCAGTAGTATTACTATTACTGATTTTGGGGCAGGCTCGCGAGTCTATAAAAATAATCAAAGAACTATCGGACAGATTGCCCGTAGCGCCCAAAAGCCTAGCAAATTTGGGCAACTGCTTTATCGCTTGGTGAAATTTTTTCAACCTCAAGTTATTTTCGATCTAGGGACATCACTTGGGCTTACTACGTTATACCAAGCTCATGGCAACCCACAGGCTCAGGTTTTTACTTTTGAAGGATGCCCACAAACAGCAGCGTATGCCCAAAAACATTTTGAGCAACTTCAAGCCAATAATATCACACTTGTAATAGGCAATTTAAACGAAACGTTACAAAATCAAATCGAGCAAGTACCTCAGATAGACTTTGCGTTTTTTGATGCCAATCATAGGTACGAACCCACTATCCAGTACTTTGAAGCTTGCTTGAATAAGGCTACAGCTTCGTCGTTATTTGTTTTTGATGACATTCATTGGTCTAGCGAAATGTATCAGGCCTGGCAATATATCAAGGCTCATCCCAAGGTATTTATAACAATAGATTTGTTTTTTGTAGGTTTAGTATTTTTTCGTAACAAACAGCCCAAACAGCATTTTACACTCAAATTTTAGGTGCGAAAAGCCTCATTAATTACTCCTATTTAGTTCCTATTTTATTAATAAAATAGGCTACCAATGCTATAATCACTACCTCAAACAACAACAAAGCATTTACAATACCTAGAGCATCGGACAAATAACCCAACAAAATTACGGGAATACCAAAGCCAATATATCCAAAAAACATATATCCCGCCACGGCTCTAGCACGTTGGGCCCCACCCAAGTTGGCAATAATAGCCAAACCACCCAAATAATTAAACCCGTATGCCGACATCCCAATCATAGCTGTACCCGATAATATAATCCAGAATTGCTCATAAGCACATCCAGCAATGATTAGCCCAAAACCTATTGGTAGTAATATAAAACCAATTTTGACAGATTTTTGCGGGTTAAGTTCTCGAATAAAAGGTTGTAAGAAAGCTCCTGTCCAATTAATCAGTACCAAACAAAAGCCCGCAAAAGCAGAAAGCCCCATGTGAGCCAACTGCCCTGGTACAATAGCAATAATAGTACCCGTAATAGCCCAACAAATACCAATACCCATATTGACAGCAAACGAGCCATCTGGAAAATAAGGCAAACGCATAACCTTTCCTCCTATCGGGGGCAAATTGGGTAATTTAATCATCAGTACTAGGCCAACAAAGGTAATTACCAACAAAATATAATAGCTCAGTGGCACAAGAGTAAACTCTTGTAACAGCAATAAAGTAGTGGCCAAAGCTCCTCCACTAAACCCTATTGCTGTAGAAAATGAAGCCAAATTGGCTGCTTGAGTAGCAGGATTTTTCTCTGATTTTAAAATCTCGGTCAAGTATGCTGTCCCTGTCCCCATACTCAGCCCCAAAGATATTCCCTGAAAAAATCGGGCAAATATCAAAGCATAAACATCTGGAAAAGCGGTAATAATACTTGTAGCAATAAAAGCAAAAATAACGCTCAATAACATAATAGGTTTACGCCCTACTTTATCCGAAATACCTCCTAAAAAGATATAACAAGGCAACATCCCCGAAATATAAGAAGCCAAAACCAAGGCAGTTTGGCCGTTTCCTAAACCTGCTCGCTGGGCATAAATCCTAAATAAAGGCATTGATACATTCACAGCCAAGGTAACCAACAACATAGAATATGCAACAATATATTTAGCTACTCGCTGAGAATACATGATATATGATTAATTTTATACTTCATTTGAGAAAAAACAGATTAGTAGTATTTTAGTAGCCTTAATTTTGGATAATACGTAAAATACGCTTTTTCATTAAAACTTTGTCTATTAATAAATATTCAGCAATAGAATTTCTTCGTATTTCTGAAAAATATTGATAAATTGGTACTACTATCGCAATTCAATCATCGCTGATTCGGTTTCAAATATCATCAAAAGCATTGTTTTATTATAAGTTTTTTTTGCTTAATGTATTATATACGGCACGATATTCTCTTTGAATAATTTACTACTTGTGGTACAAATACGGGTATCCTCCTCAATAGCCTTTTAAAAAAATTAAAAATCAGATTGCACAATAATACACAAGCACCTGACAATCAATAAAATATACTTTATTTGTACACTTACCCAGCCTAAGTAATTGAACAAATACTTGGTAACTGTTGGTTTTATCTTCCTTGATTCGAGATACCAACCACAAAAAATACCTAGTAGTATATATGTGAAAAGACCAGCTAATTTTGTCCAACAACCTAACTTGCAATTAATTTGAATTACTTATTTAATCAGCTTGTGAATATTGTATCGCCAAAAAAATATCATTATTTATTGGCTATTGTAACTTCAAAAAATATAGATTTTATCCAATATACAACCAAGGCTTTTTACTCAACTGCCATAAGGAAGGCTATTGATATATTCCAACACCAGATTACCGCCATACATTACCAAAGGAATATTGCAAAATCCAGCCATAGTTCAGGATAAAATGCCTTCACACAATACCCCCAAAAAAAGAGTCTGGTAGTAAAGTTAGATTTTGAAATAGTGAAAAAATAAATGAACACGAACGAAATAGAGCTCCTAAAGTTAGAGTTAGCACAAGAAAAAAAAGCCCGTTTACAGGCCGAATTAGTGCTTGAGAGTAAAGCGTTGGAACTGTTTGAGTCCAACCAGAGCCTTATCAAACTCAACCAAAAACTCGAAGCTCAAATACACGAAAAGGTATCGGAACTTGGACAAAGCGAGCGTCGATATAAGCAACTAATTGAGTCGGTTCAGGATATTATTTACAAAATGTCGCCCGATGGCTATTTTTCTTTTGTCAACCCTGTCGTAGAGCAATGCCTTGGCTATTCCGAAACCGAAATTGTTGGCAAACACTTTGCTGAACTAGTACTTCCCGAATACCGTGAGTCACTTATCAGCTTCTATGCTGAAATGGTAACACTTCGCAAGGAAAGTACTTACAACGAATTTCCTGTATACACCAAAAATGGTAACGTTGTGTGGATTGGGCAAACAGTACGCCTTATTGAAGAAAGTGATATTTTTGAACTAGTAGCTGTTGCCCGAGATATTACCAACCGCAAAGTCACAGAAGAAGCCCTAAAAAGCACTCAGATTAGGCTATCGACGCTTATTTCTAATATGCAATCGGGAATTTTGGTAGAGGATGAAAACCGAAAAATTATCCTTATCAATCAATTCCTTTGTGATATTTTACATATCAAAACTCCACCTGAATCTATTATTGGTATCGACTGCTCGGTAGCAATGAACGAATTGAAGGAGCATTTTCAAGAACCCGAAGAGTTTATTGCCAAGGTAAATACCCTTCTAAAAAACCGCCAGATGTTGGTCAATGAAACCATCTATATGGCCGATGGGCGGATTCTGGAACGAGACTATATTCCGATTTTTATCGATAATCACTATATGGGGCATTTGTGGCGTTATAACGATGTTACCGAAAAGTACCACGCCCAAGAAAATATCCGTAAAAGTGAAGAAAAGTACCGAGGTATCATGAACAACATGGAACTGGGCTTGCTTGAGGTAGACAACCACCAAACTATTGTACGAGCATATAATAAGTTTTGTAAAATGGTTGGCTACAAAGAGGAAGAACTCTTGGGTAAAAATGCCCAACAGCTTTTTCTTCCACCTGCTTATATGAAAATTTTGGAAGAACAGGATAAGCTTCGCAAACAAGGAAGTAGTAGCTCGTACGAAGTACCTATTATCAAAAAAGATGGTTCTATTTTATGGACGCTCATTAGTGGTGCTCCTATTATTGACGAAAATGGTATTACTACGGGTTCGATAGGTATTCATTACGATATTAATGAACGTAAGCTCCTTGAACAAGAACTAAGCCTTGCCAAACAAATTGCAGAAGATGCCCGACAAGCAGAAAAGCAGTTTTTGGCCAATATGAGCCACGAAATACGAACGCCTCTCAATGCCATTATTGGTATGGCTCATTTGTTGTTCGATACTCATCCCAATGCCCAACAATTTGAATACCTCGAAATACTAAGAAGCTCGGCCGATTTCCTTCATGGACTTATCTCGGACTTATTGGATATGGCCAAGATTGAAGCAGGCAAAATCGAAATTCATCATAGAGAGTTTGATTTGGTGGGTCTTCTCAAAACAGTTCAAAAAGTATTTGAAATCAAAATAGGTACACGTCCTATTGATGTAAAGGTAAAAATTGATTCAAAAGTCAATGGTACATATATTGGCGACGACCTATTGCTAAATCAAATTCTATTGAATTTGCTGGGTAATGCCGACAAATTTACCGAAAAAGGTAGTATTGAGCTTAGTGTCAAACAGGTAGATATTATTAGCGAAGATGAAGTATTACTAGAATTTCAGGTAGCCGATACTGGTATTGGTATTTCTGAAGAAAAGCTAGGACTGATTTTTCAGAAATTCAAACAAGTAAATCATCAAGGACACAAACAAAAAGGCACTGGCCTTGGGCTAGCTATTACCAAAGAACTTATCGAACTACAAGGCGGTAGTATTAGTGCAACCAGTATAGAAGGCCAACAAAGTGTATTTACGTTTGTATTGCCATATCGCAAAGGACACACAACAATTGTACAGCAACCCGCTAGCAGTCATTTTATTAATAGCAAAGATTTTGAAAATGGACATATTTTGGTAGTTGAAGACAACCTTATGAACCAAAAGTATATCTCTAGCTTATTAAGCAAATGGCACCGCCAGTTTACCGTAGTGTCCGACGGGCGACAAGCAGTAGAGCAAATTCAAAAGCATAAGTTTGATATTGTGTTTATGGATTTACAAATGCCTCACATGGACGGCTACGAGGCTACCATTGCCATTAGAAGTACCCAATCTCAAAACCAAAGTATTCCGATTGTGGCTCTAACGGCATCGGCTATGCTCGACCAAAAAGTTAAGGCTTTGGCTGTTGGTATGAACGACTTCCTTCCCAAGCCGTTTGCCCCAAATCAGCTATTTGAGATGTTACAAAAATATGCCAAAGCTGTTGATGAAGTGGCAAATATCCCCGAAGAAACGCAAGAAGAACCTTCCACAGCACAGGAATACGTCATCGACTTTCAGCGGCTCGACGAAATGTACGAAGGAGATATTGGCTACCAAACCGATATGTTCGATACTTTCCTGAACGATGTTTTGCCCGAATTTGATGAACTAATTACCCTCAATGAGCAGCTACACTTTATGGAAGTAAAAAAGTTAGCTCACAAACTCAAACCAACCTTGGGTATGGTTGGCCTTACTTATTTAGAAAAACAATTACAAGAAATAGAAAGAATTGCGGTAGAAAAGCCAGAATACGAAGAATTAAAAGCAATAATTTCTAGGTTTATTGCATCTTTGCAGCAAATTGTACCAACCTTAGAAAAAGAGTTGTTCCGCTTACAAAACCTTGAAAAACGATGAAGTTAAAATGTATTATTGTAGATGATGAATTAATGGCAAGAAAATCTCTACAAAAATTATGCGAACAAAATAGCTCTTTAGAATTGATTGCTTCTTGTGAAAATGCAGAACAAGCCCTTAAAGTATTAGAACAACATGAAATTGATTTGATTTGGCTAGATGTTGAAATGCCCGAATTGAGCGGATTTGATTTACTCGAAAAAATAACAACTATGCCACAGGTTATCTTGACAAGCTCTAAAACAGAGTATGCTTACGATGCCTTTCAATACCAAGTTACTGATTATTTGAAAAAACCTATTACTTCGCCAAGATTCAATTTGGCTGTAGAAAAGGTATTGGAACAAAGCCAAAAGAAAGAAAATACTCAAGCTCAGCACAACGAAATTTATATCAAACACGAAGGCCGTTATATTCGACTACCTTATTCAGATATTCAGTTTATCGAAAATATTGGCGACTATGTCAAGATATATACCAGTAAACAGGCTTATATCATACATACTACCATGAAGTCACTGGAAGAAAAGCTTGGCAAACAGTTTTTAAGAGTACATCGCTCGTATATTGTTCACCTCGAAAAGATTGTAGATATAGAAGAGAATAACCTCGTTATAGCCAACAAGGTTATTCCTATTAGTAGAGCCAACAAATCAGAGCTAATGAATCGCTTAAACATGCTATAATCTTAATGACGATGGCTATATCTTGCAATTTTCTGAAATAGCTCTTTCGGATTAAATGGTTTTGTTACATAATCGTTCATGCCTACTTCAAAAGCTCTATCTTGGTTGTTGAGCGTAGCCGAGGCTGTCAAAGCCACAATCGGGATTTCTTTATCCATTTCCCGAATTTTCTGAGTAGCAGTATAACCGTCCATTTCGGGCATTAGTAAGTCCATCAATATCACCTCATATTTGGTAGATTTATATTTTTCTATTGCTACCAAACCATTTTCGGCTACATCAAAATCAATCTCCCAACGCGATAAAAACTTCGATGCCACTTTTACATTGACAGGGTAATCTTCTACCAACAACAATTTTACCCCTTTTAGGCTAACTTCGTTGAAGCTTTCCATTTGAGTAGGTACATTCTTGATACTCGATCCAATTTTGAGGTTTAGTATAAAAAAGAACTTCGCTCCTTTTCCTTCTTCACTTTCTAGCTGTATTTTGCTACCGTGTAATTCAAGCAGTTTTTTGGTAATCACCAACCCCAAACCAGTACCACCAAACTTACGAGTAGTTTCAGAATTGGCTTGTGTAAATCTTTCAAAGATTAAATCTTGCTTATTGGCAGCAATACCAATACCCGAATCTTTTACAGAAACATATATTTCGGCATTTTCTTCGGTTTTGCTAACCAGCGAAATTTCTAATGAAATATTACCATTCATTGTAAATTTCACGGCATTGGAAACCAAGTTAGATAAAATTTGACCTAAACGCAGTGGATCGCCTACCAACGAATCAGGAATATCGTCGTCTACCATGAGGCGAATCCTATTGCCTTTTTCCTCAGCTTTTACCTGATTTGCACGTTTGATATTAGAAACTAATTGCTTGAAGTCAAAATTAGTAGCTTCCAATTCTACTTTTCCAGCTTCTATTTTACTAAAATCAAGAATATCGTTGATAAGTACATGCAAATTATCGGTCGAAAACTGAAGTGTTTTAAGGTTATCAGCCATTGTCGGCGAACACTCCTCTTGTTGCATCAAATAAGTCATTCCAACGATAGCATTCAAAGGCGTTCTGATTTCGTGACTCATCATCGACAAAAATTCGGACTTGGCTTGCGTTGCTTTTTCGGCGGCATCTTTGGCATGACGCAGCTCGGCTTCCATCTTCTTTCGGTTATCAATTTGTTTTTGCAAAAAATCAACCAACAATAACAAATTATCAGCATCGAAATCAGGTACTTGATTATTATCGTTCAGCTCTAGCGAATGAATAGCTTCGATAAGTTTTTCGATAGACTGTTTTCTTTGGGTTATTTCCTCTTTAAGTCTGACATTAATCTCGGCATACTCCTTTTCATTTAGTACCGACGAGTGTTCAAAAAGCTCCTTGTCTCTGTCAAAATTATAATAGGAATCGCTCACTACACTAAGAAATTTCTGTAACTCCTGATTGCTAAGTAAATCGGGGTTTAGGAATTTGCTGGCTTGCTTAGCAAGGAGCTTATGTAAGTTGTCGTTTTGCATAAAATCAATTCTCAATAAAAGTCGTTATGGTCATAGTTTGATTATGTAATTCGCATTTGGTTTCTGCTTTCAGGGGCGAAATTTCACCGTAAGAATAGAATCCAGTAATAACGGTTTCGTTGCCAAAAATTTCTCGGGCAACTTCCAATTCTTCTTCTGTACGATACCCTAGCACCAGTTTGCGACCAACACAACTAATCAAAATAGCTAATTCAGGATTACGAGGCAAAGCTTTCAACGAGCTTTCGGCTGCTTCCGACGAAGCATCTATCAAATTATCGAAATTGGCCTTCATAAATCTGATATAAGCATGCTTGGGTATTTCGCCCGCAAAAGTCATACTTTTGGTCTCTTCGTCGATAGATAATATTGTTCTTACCAAAGGCTCAGAATCTGTGTCTATTCGCATCGAAAGCGGAAATAACAAGGCTGCCCCCGGTAAATCTTTGGCATATTTGCCAAGGTATTCTTTATACAAATCCAGAGCGGGTTTGTCGCCTATTGAATACAGTATGTTATAAGATGACTCTGTAATTTCTCTTTCTGGGCCAAATACATCCCATCCTCCCATTGTACCGTGCCCAATCTGTAACGATGTTCCATAAAAGCCAATACCTACAATTTTGCCTTCTTGTGGCTCTTGGTTCAGCCCAACCAAGGTTTTTTCAAAGCGAGCATCGTCGCCAGCCAATCCACCAGTAATAGGTATTTTATATTGTGTTTTCTCATTGAGGGCAGCTACCAAGCCACTTCCATTGACCCGCCCACCATCCGAAACAATCATGATATTGGTCAAATCTGGTGCAATCAATGCTTCGGCAATTTTTTTACCTACTTCAAAGCTCTGAGCATGGCTTTCAATATCTACTTGTACAGCTTTTACAGTGGTAGCCTCAAAAGCAATTGCTGTTGCTACGATTGTACCATCATAAACGCCATCGTCAAAGATTTCACCCGAAGTTGAATTAATTACAATGGAAGCCTGCGGAAATTGCGAACGAAGATAAGCATAAGAGGATACACTTTCTAGTAATTTTCGTTCTCCAAATGCAAGAACGATTTGTGCATTTTCAGGTAAAAAACCTTCTTCCTGCCGCAAGGTTTCCCAATTATTCGAGCGATAAGCAATTTGACGGATTTTCATTTTTCAGCGAAGTTGTGTATTTTTTGCAGTAATTCTTCAAGGTCATGAGCTTTGAATTGGCCTAAAGCTACTTGCAAGAACAAACACCGAGATAATTGTACTAATTGATAGCTTTCCCTTAAAATATCAACCTATACTTAGATTGTTTCTCTACTATTTATTCTTTTTCCCTTACTATTTCTCCTCGCAATAATCAATCCAACTTTTGAGGGCATAGTAATACTGAATTGATGGCTTGTTATACAATAAACCAAGACTTTGACATTTTACAAACATAATCAATGAAAATGGCTTGCTGTAAAAATTTCGACGAACTGTAATATTCTATCGTTTTTTGGTAAAAACAAAGGTAATAGCCCGCTAATTGAACAAGCTATCACCTTCATAAAAAATTTTGCTTTACGCTTAGCACCTATTTTCCACCTGGTGGGCAATATTTTCTTAAATAATTAGTAAACAATGTTGCCAAATGCAAACCTGTACCTTCACCTTCGCTGATACTATGTGTACGGTTGGGATAAGGCATAAACTGAAACTGTTTGTTGTATTTGATAAGCTCGTTGACCAACATTTCGGCATTTTGGTAATGCACATTGTCGTCGCCAGTACCATGAATATACAACAAATTCCCTTGTAAGTTTTTGGCATGAGTAACAGGCGAGCCTTTAATAAAATCTTCCTTATTTTCCTGAGGAAGTCCCATATATCTTTCTTGATAAATATTGTCGTAGGTAAGCTGGTTACCTACGGCTGCAATTGCAATTCCTGTTTTGTATATTTCTGGATACTGGAACAATAAATTGAGGGTAGTTGAGCCTCCTCCGCTCCATCCCCAAACAGCAACCCGAGAGGTATCTATATATGATTTTTTCAACAACTCTTTTGCTCCCATAGCTTGGTCACGAATATTGATTTGACCAATATTGCGATAAATCGCTTTACGCCATGCTCTACCTTTGGGTAGTGGCGTTCCTCGTCCGTCTATCGAAGCATAGATATAACCGTCTTTGGCCATATCACCTAAGTACAAATTATTGAACCCTGTATAAAACTCATCTTTGGTTGTTGCTCCAGCAGGTTCGGTATAAACATAAAATACGATAGGGTATTTCTTGGTCGAATCAAAGTTGGCGGGCTTTACCATCCATGCACTTAGCGTAATATTATCGGCTGTTTTAATATCAAAAAATTCTACTTTGCGTTTGGAAGGTTTGTTTTTTGTTAGCTTAGCTACAATACTTTCCTGTTCGTTGATAGCCTTATGAGCAGGCAAGCTCACTACTTCGTTGATAGGGCTTACTTCGGTACTATTGTACGAATGAAAAGCTAGTTTTTGATTTGGCGAAATCTGGTAGTTATGTGTTCCGCTTTGTTCTTTTGGCGTAACTCTCTCCAATTTACCTTTGCCGTCCAAAGTGGTTTTGTACAAATATTGCTGTCTGGCATTATCGGGCGAAGCGGTGAAATACACGATATTTTCGGCTTCGTTGTAGCTCAAAACATCTATAACATCGTAGTTACCGATGGTCAATAATTTCGCTTTTCCATCAAGGC
Organism: Flectobacillus major DSM 103; assembly: GCF_000427405.1. Classification (NCBI taxonomy): domain Bacteria; kingdom Pseudomonadati; phylum Bacteroidota; class Cytophagia; order Cytophagales; family Flectobacillaceae; genus Flectobacillus; species Flectobacillus major. Next base: position 848,487 of record NZ_KE386491.1, on the reverse strand, counting down.
CAATACGATACAAATGATTCCAGCCATCTTTTTCAGATACCCACAAAAACTCTTTACCGTTGTTGAGCCAGTCCCAGCCTATAGCCTCGCCTCCTCTGTTATTAAACTCAACCCAAGCTTCGTCTGTTTCCGAAAAAATCACTTTTGCTTCGCCTGTTTGAGCCTGACAAACAAAAAGCTTCGCTTCGTTTTGTTTACGAGACAGTTGTTCCAAAATCACATCATTTGAATTGGGAATCCACTCCATTTTAGGAATATAATTATTATTGATTTCTCCCGGAACTTTCAACCAAGTAGTTTGCTGAGTAGCCAAAGCTACTACGCCAATTCTACAAGCCGACGGCGTTTGTCCAACTTTAGGATATTCAACAGGTACAATTTTTGAATATTCCGAATCGGTATTATTAATCATATAAAAATCTTTAATTGTATTGGCATCTATCTGCCAATAAGCAATAGACTTCCCGTCGGGACTCCAGCGAAAGCCATCTCTACAAAAAAACTCTTCTTCATAAGCCCAATCAAAAGTACCATTAATAAGCTTGGTAGTGCCATCGGTAGTAAGAGGTATAATAGTATTGGTAGCAATATCTTCTACATAAATGTTGTTTTGTTGTACATAAGCCACTTTTGAGCCATCGGGCGATAGCTTGGCAAACATTAAGGTAGAAGCTGGGAATTTTTTACCCAATTGGGTAAGTTGTTTGGTAGCCAAATTAAGCACCCAGTAGTCGCCTTTGGTATCTAAACGCCATACTTTTTTGGTGTTGGTATAAAGCAAAACCTGGTTTTTGTCTGATGAAAAAGAATAACTTCTTAGTTTAAGGCTTTCTGAGGAATTAGAGGGTTTTAAAAGTTCTTTAGATACCAAAACGGTTTTTTGACCTGAAAGCGGATTAACGCTTACTACCTGACCAGCTTCTAAAGTAGTGTAGCTACCACCATCGGTATTCCATGTAATTTTTTGGGCAAATGGTGAAAAGGATATCAGCATATACAGAAGAAAAGGTATAAGCTGATGCTTCATGTTTGTTTTCATAAATGATAGTTTGTTTTAATTGATAGGGCAAAATACTGGTTTTTTCACAGATTCCCAATCCAGACCACATAAAAGGTTGTGAGGCAAAGAGGAGTTGTAGCGTACATTAGGGTTTGGTGTTATAGATAAAAAGCTAACCGCTGACATACCCGTATCTCGATAAGCGATCAATAGACGTGTCTTTCTAAAAACTATTTAGCGGAATACTACAAAAATCAAACATGAGTCATTCCAAGTATGTTGTGATTCATAAGGTAGTCAAGTGAACATACTTTGATGAGGCTTATCAATTAAGGAGCTATTCATGCAAAAAGTTAGAATGTAATATCTTTAGTAGCAAAGTATTTTCAGAATTAGGATAGACCTAGACAATATCATTGCTGGTATCAAACAAAAAGTCGGTATCGAAATATTCGATACCGACTTTTCAATGAAGATAGGCTTTTTTCAAATATAAAAAGCTTTATCTTTTACTTATACTAAGTTATTGAGGGTTTTGTTTCACTAAACCATTTGAGTTGTTAATCTCATCTTGAGGAATCAAAAACTGCCATCTGATATCATTTGCAGGAACATCAAATACACCATTTACATACGATGCGTTGTGGTTTCCTCCATTACGATTTAATGGGCTGTTTGTTCTTTTCAAGTCATAAAAGCGGAAACCTTCACCCCAAAGCTCGATTCGGCGTTGTGTCATGATTTCTTCAATCAAAGCAGCACCTGTATTAGTAGATTTGGTATATTTTGAATCACGGTTTACTGCCAATGTGTACAATACATCTGCGGCGGCGGCATTGTTTCCTTGACGTGCCAAAGCTTCTGCCTCAATCAAATACATCTCGGCTGCTCTCATATAAGGAACATCTCCTATACTCAATGAAGCATCAGCTACTTTGAATTTCTTTGAGAGGTATTTGTAACGTTGGAACGTTGATGCTGGCAAAGGAAAATCGGTAGTGTTTGTTCCTGTTGGGTCCCAAAGCTTTTTACGAATATCTGTATTAGATATTTTATCGTACAATACCGAGAACATTACTTTTGGCGTTGAACGAATCGCTGTTGAGTTGTAGTTGATAGACATATAAGCAAAGAATGAATAGAAATAGTTGGTTTGGTCTGCTACAATACGTGAGGCCCACATCCATTCTTTGTTACTATAATTATTGAATCCTGTCAAGTAATCTTCGTTGGCCATCAAGCTAAATGAAGCCCTTGCTTCTTTGGCCATCTGGGCAGCCGTTGCATAATCTTGTTGTGTTAAAGCTACACGAGCCTTGATACCTTTAGCAACACTAATGTCAAAGTGAGACTTATCTAAGCGAGTATATCCAGTAAACAATGAAATAGCATCGTTCAAGTCGGTATTTACTTGTGTATATACCTCTGCTACAGTATTACGAGCACGAGCGGTAGTTCCTGGCTCAAGTACCAATGGTACACCCAATGAACTGTTTGCAGCACCTGCGACAAATCTTTCGCCAAACAATTGTACCATTTGGAAATACGCCCAAGCTCTGTATGTCAAGGCTTCAGCTTTGATAGCTTTCTTGTCGGCATCTGGCCCTTCTGCTTTGTCGATATTAGCAATAACCATGTTGGCGTTACTAATAATCACATAATAATATGTATAGCTATAAAAACAAATAGAACTGGTTGGGTTTCTATGAGTTATCCACTGGTACTCTGAACGTAGCCATGAATTTGATACGTTAGGAAACACGAGGTCTTCGCCCAGAATATCGGTATATAACATATTTCCTGATTGACCACCTTGAGCCTGAACAGAAAAAATCTGAGAATACATCAATCTGTGGATACCATTCAATGCAGCCCAAGCATTTTTGGTTGTTCTGAAAGCATCTACCGTAGCCACTTGGTTGGTTGGTGCTGTTTCAAGATAATCCGCTTCGCAGGCAGATAGCGACACCACTGCCAAAAGTCCGAATATTCCTTTTTTAATAATATTTTTCATCTTTTTTGAATTTGAATCTTTACCAAATTAAAATTTAACTTTTGCTCCAATCGACAATACTCTGTTGAAGTTATAAGTATTATCTACAGTACCATTGAATGAACCCGATACGTTCATACCTTTTCTAGCAGATAAAAGAGCTAAGTTTTCACCAGCAAAATAAATACTAGCATCTTTTGCCCCAATGGCTACAGCTAATGCTGATGGTAACTTATAATTTAGCGTAACATTATTTAATTGTAAATAAGATGCGTTTGTTAAGTAGCGAGTACTTGCTCCTGTTTGGTTAACAATGTTACCATTGTCAAAACGAGGTACAGAAGTAACATCACCTGGTGCTTGCCAACGGTTAAAGGCATCTACGTGCATTGCTGTACCATAAGTACCACCGTGCATCAATGAAGCATAAGCTCCATCATATACTTTACCACCTACTTGGAAAGTAAATTGAACACCCAATGAGAAGTTTTTGTACGATAAATTATGATTCATTGAACCGTAGAAATCTGGAATAGAAGAATAACCAGTATAACGGTAGTTGGCTTCAGAGATAATAGAGGTCAAAGTATCTGAACCAATTACTTTGGCATTAGTAGTTAAAGTATTTGTTCTGTAAAGAGCGTTACCCGTTTCTTTGTCTACACCGTAGAATTCACGCATATAAAAATCATAGATAGAATGACCTACACTATAACCTTTTGTACCATTTTGGATCAATGCCTGATTATCTGGCATTTTAGTAATTTGGTTTTTGAACGATGTCAAGTTCAAAGTGGCTGTATAAGCAAAATTACCTTTTCTTACGATATCACCTGTCAATTGTAATTCAACCCCTCTGTTGTAAAGGTTACCAATGTTTTTGTAAACCGTAAATCCACCTGCGGTAGTACCACCATTTGACAATGCCAACGGAACGTTGAAAATCAAACCAGAAGTTTCACGATTGAAGTATTCCAAACTACCTGAAAGTTTACCTTTGAATAAGCTAAAATCAATACCAATGTCGAAGTTGTTGGCTGTTTCCCAAGTAAGCCCTTCGTTAGCAATAGTAGATTGAGTAAAACCTGGCTCAGCATTGTTGTTTCTTCCTAGTGTATATAATGCTTGGTATGGATAGTAGTTAGAAGCACCACTACTTGTTTGAATACCATCGCTACCCACAACACCATAAGAAGTTCTTAGTTTCAGTAAGTCAATAGCTGGTACATTGAAGAAATCTTCTTTCTCGATATTATAAGCACCACCTAACGACCAGAAATTAGCCCAACGAACACCTGGAGCAAAACGAGAGTTACCGTCTCTTCTTAGAGAAGCATTCAAAATATATTTTTTATCGAAATCGTAGCTGGCACGGCTAAAGAAACTTTCTACAGTATAGTTATCTTCATACGATGATACATTTAATACTGTTGCAAAATTTTGCAATTCAGTAATACCATCAACAATAATACCCGAGCGACCACCAGTTAGGTAGTTGTATTTGTATGAATAGTTTTCATGACCTCCTAATACATTAAGGTGGTGTTTGCCAAATGTTTTATCATATTCTAATAATTGGTTCCAAGTTGAGCTTGTTGTACGATACAAATAGTGGTTGGCACGTCCAGCAGGAGCACCATCACCAAGAATCGGGTTATCGTAAGTACGGTAATGAGTATCTTGTAAATCAAAGCTCAAGTTGGTTGTAGCTTTCAAGCTTGGCAAAATAGTAATAGTTGCATAAGTACGAGCACCCAATACACCACGAATTTGCTTACGGTCATTCAATTCGTTTTCCCAAATAGTATGACGGCCACTAGCGTTTGGTCTAGTATCGCCCATATCGTACACTTTGTTACCATTGGCATCTAAGATATATTCTCCTGTTGTAGCATTGTGCTTATAAACTGGGTAAATCGGAGCCATAAAACGAGAAATATAGAATGGGTTGATAAACGAAGTACCACCATCAGAACCAGCGTCTACATTAGAACGGCTATAAGTACCACTCATATTCAAACCTGTTTTCAACCATTTTGTAGCCTGTGTATTTACGCTCATACGACCTGTAATACGCTCAAAATCAGACTTCAACAAATACCCTTCTTCTTTGGTATAACCCAACGATACAAAATAGTCAGATTTAGAAGTACCACCATCATAAGAAATCGTATAGTTTCTTCTACTTTTTCCTCCACGTTGTACTGCATCAGCCCAATTCAAATCTTCAGGATACAACAATTTAGCATTTGGATTGAGTACACCGTTTACATCAACAACCTGATTTTTAGCAACATTAAAGGGATTATAGCCCAACAAATCAGCAATACCTGTGTAAGATCGTCCACCATAACTAGTCGTAAGCCCAGACGCAATGCTACTTGCATCGGCCAAAGGTACTTTCAATGAACCATACGCCAAACTATTGCGATATACTTCCCACATCAAAGGATAATACTGCTGAGCTGTTACGGTTTCATATTCTGGCAAACCTCTTGAAATAACACCTGCCGAAGCACTAACGCTAAAGCCATTACGGCCTTCTTTTCCTTTTTTGGTTGTAATCATGATTACACCATTGGCACCTCTTGACCCATAAATGGCTGTTGTTGAAGCGTCTTTCAATACCGAAATAGATTCGATATCTTCAGGGTTCAATGTAGAAGTCGATGAGTTAAATGGTACACCATCTACCACATACAAAGCCGAGTTTGAACCTGTAATAGATCCAAAACCTCTTACACGAATTTCAGGCTCAGAACCTGGAGCACCACCCGCCAATGTAGCTTGAACACCCGGAGCAGAACCTACTAACGAGCTCATTACGTTTGAAATAGGGCGTTTTTCAATATCGGCCGATTTAATTTGTGCCGAAGAACCTACGTGCGTTGATTTATTTACTGTTCCGTAACCTACAATCATTACTTCGTTCAGCATCTGTGCGTCTTGAGCCAAAGCAATATTGATTACACTTTTGCCATTAACAGGTACTTCAGTTTTCATAAAACCTACCGAAGTAATTACAAGAGTAGCAGCTCCCCCATTTACAGCAATAGAAAATTTACCGTCTTTGTCGGTAACTGTACCTCTACTTGTTCCTTTTACTAAAATACTTACCCCCGGAAGTGAAGCACCATCCTCAGAAGAAGTGACCTTTCCTGTAACCGTTTTGTCTTGTGCAAATACGCTAAATACTAGCGACAACACCAAAACAAAACTCATTAGTAGCTTTTTGTTCATGTTTGTATTAGATTTATTTAGTTTGTTAGAAAATACTCTTTGCAATACTTTGTTCTATTCGGGATGAATAGAAACTAGATAAATTGAAGGGATAATTACGCTACTTGTTGTATGCTTTGTAACTATTTGATGTAGAAATTATTAACGGTACAAAAAAGATAAAACAACAGTATTATGTCATCATTTGTAACAATGATGAATACAGACAAAACCCTGAGAATTAATTCTGAGAAATGTTATTTGTGCCTAATGACAATTTTGTATTATTTGTACTTTACAAATATGTATGGTACTAATGAAGACTGGTGGTGGGGTTGTAGTAAATATATTTTCCATAGCATTTCAGACAGTAGCAACCAATAGTTTCTACTTAATTTTATGTGTTTATTAATGAAGTGTTATTTTTTAATGATGACTTGAAATTATACACTAACAACCAATGATGCAATTTTTTTCAAAAAACATTCATGAATATTAACCAATAATACAACAAAAAGTACTTTTATTTATATTATATAATCAAATTTAGGTTAATTTATATAACTATTTCAAGCAAAAAACAGATCTCGTTCACTTCTGAATTATTGTAGAAGTGTAGCCTCAAGACCTACAAATAGAGTATTTTTACTTATCTGCCAAATAATATTTCAACATATATTATTATGACAAAAGCTAATTCTAGCAATAGCTTTTTTTGCCAAATAGGCATATTTTAAGAAATACATAAAATAGAACTATTCTAAGTTTCAAGAAATAAGCATTAACAGCTATCTTAGAAAAATCGTATCGTTATCTTACCCAATAAAAAAGCGGTATCGAAGTTATTCGATACCGCTTAGTATTAATTATACCTATATCAAAAAAGGGCTTACCAACCAGGGTTTTGCTGATTTTTCAATGTTGGGTTGTTATTGATTTCTTCTACTGGAAGTGGCCATAGGAATTTGAAATTCGAGTATGGAATTGCCGCTAACATAGCAAATGTTGTAGAAGAGTTGTTAGTATACAAATTGGTAAAAGTAAGCGTACGGCTCGCTTTTGCAGGAATACCACCTGTTGTAAACACAGGGTCTGGTCCTAAGCGGTGAATATCTAACCAACGCATACCTTCCGCTAAAAACTCAATTCTACGCTCGTTCAAAATAGCACGAGTTAATTCTTGACCATTAGCAAAGCTTGCGGCAGTATAACGGCCGCTTCCTTCAGGTACAGCTCTGTTACGAACAGCATTCAACAATGCCAAAGCTCTTGGGTCTACACTATTCGAGCTACGAGCAATCGCTTCGGCGGCGTTCAATAATACTTCGGCATAACGAATAATTGGTGCGTTGTCGGTACGGTTTACGGCATCTGCATATTTTTTCGAGAAATACGCTCCACGACCTGGCGAGCTAGCTCCGTCTTGCAAAACCATGTCAGCCGACTTTCTGTAGTCATTAGCTGGGAAAAAAGGCTGATTCCAGATAAGTGGACTAATACCCAAAATACCACGACCGCCAGCAATCGATGCAATATACATTGCAGGAGCAGCACCGTTAACACCAGCATTATCAACGTCGTTGTTTTCTATAGAGAAAATAGACTCTGTATTGCTTTTATTAGCTGCACCAAACGCTCCCATTGGAGTAGCCGTTAAAGTATAACCACCGATAGAACTTACAGGTGTACCCGAAGTAGGAATAAGCTTATTAGCTTCTTCAATTACCTTAGCCCAGTTGTTTTGGTGCAATCTGATTCTTGTTTTCAAGGCAATAGCAGCACCTTTTGTTGCACGAGTGATTTGTTTTCCTGAAGTACGAGTTACAGGAAGGTTAGCTTCTGCAAAATCCAAATCTGCTAAGATTTTTTCATAACCTTCGGCTACTGTACCACGTCCAACTTTACTTGCTTCGTCAACAGTAATACCTGTACTTGTTCCTACAGGTTGGTCACGATATGGCACACCACCATTGGCAGTCGTAGGGTTATCACCGTAAGGTCTTGAGAAGTTCACCAACAAATAAAAGTGGCCTAAAGCTCTCAAGAAACGCATTTCACCTTCATAAGCATTTTTAGCTTCTTGAGTCAATGAACCACCTACAGGAGCTTTCTTAATACCATCAATTACAACATTGGCACGGTTTACCATAGCATAGATTGTCTGCCAAAAATATCCGTTGTTAAATGATGTAGCATCGTAAGTAGCATCGTAAGTAACAGCATAAAATGCAGCTACACTGACCATATCCTCGCCACGAGCATCGCCTTGTTGTAAGTGAGCTGCTCCAAAAGGATACCCACGAACTTGTCCTGAGGCATAGAAACCAGACTGTGCACCATCGTACACACCAGCTACAGCCAATTCGATTCTTTCAGGAGTTTGGAAAGCCGTAGATTCAGAAAGGGCATCGGCTGGCTGAAGATCCGTTACCTCACATGCCGTTAGTAATGCCAACATAGCACCAAAGGCAAGGGTTCTTTTATAATTAAATATTTTCATGACTATTTCTATTTCTGTTTGCTGATATTAAAAACCTACATTTAAACCAAATGTCAATACTCTAAACTGAGGGTTTGTATTAAAATCTAAACCGAAAGTTTGGTTAACGTTACCGTTTGCATTCAATTCAGGATCTAAACCTTTGTAACCAGTGAAAGTAAAAGCGTTCTGAACTTGTGCATACACACGAAGAGAATTGATACCAATATCCGCTTTAGATAACAATGTTTTAGGTAAATTATAACCCAACACAATGTTTTGAATACGGAAGAAATCGCCATTCTCAACAAAACGAGATACTGAGTTACCCGTAAGGTTGATAATATTACCGTTGTTAAGTACCACTTTAGGAACATCTGTAATTTGTCCTTCTGTTGTCCAACGATTCAAGATTTCACGACCATTGTTATTAAAGTCTTGGTTCAACAATGTTTCTTGGCGTGTTACGTTCATAATTTTGTTACCTCCTGAGAAACGGCAGAAAATATCTAAATCAAAACCTTTCCACTTGAACGAGTTTGAAATACCACCAAACCAAGTAGGGTTGGTATTACCCAATACTCTTCTATCGCCACCATCAGCAACATCGGCCGCTAACAAAGTTGCTCCAGACGTATTAGTAGTTACTGCAGGGTTAGCTGGGTCATAGAAAGAATAGTTACCACCGTTTACACTTCTTTGTACAATACGGCCATCTCCTTTTACAAACAAAGGATTACCATTAGCAGGGTTTACACCAGCCGATACATAACCGTACAACGACGCAACAGCATCTCCTACTCTAATAATATGGTAGTTGCCCGAAGGATAAATAGGTTGGTCTTTACCGTCAATACCTTTGTTTAGAGCTGTAACTTGGTTTTTTGAAGTAGAGTAGTTCAAGTTAACATTCCAGCTAAAATCCTGTTTTTTGATAGCCTGAATGTCTACACTAAATTCAAGACCTCTGTTGTACAATGCTCCTACGTTTTTAGAGATAGAGTTATTAGGTACACCCAAAGAAGGAGCTGTTGGTGCTGCCAAAATCAAATCACTTACATCGTTATTGTAATACTCCGTTGATAAAATGATTCGGTTGTCTAACAAACCCCAATCAATACCAACGTTGAATTGAGAACTAGACTCCCATTTCAAGCCTGAGTTACCCGCTTGTGTAAAACCTACACCATTCTGAGAAGCATATTGTGCTGCACCAAACAAACCTAAGTAAGGGAATGCACCAATATCTACGTTACCTACTTGTGCATAACTACCACGTACTTTCAAGTCATTGATAACCGAAGCAATCGCTGAGTTTTTGTAGAATTCTTCTTCCGAGATTTTGTATGCTAACGAACCACCAAAGAAATTACCTCTACGGCTAGCACTTGGTAAAGCCGAAATACCATCGTTACGAGCCGAGAAAGTCAAGAAATATTTGTTAGCATAGTCATACTGAATACGGCCAAAATATGAATCAAAGCCTGACGATTCTGCTCCACCAAATACGGCTTGAGTAGAATAACTTCCCGAAATAATGTTTTCACCTTGGAAGAAACGGTCTGAGAAGTTACTTGGGTTAGCTGTAAAAGAAGAAATCTTTTGCTGTTGGTATTCAACCCCCAAAGTAACATTGAATGAATGCTTGCCAAAATCTTTCAAATAGTTGGCTGTATTTTGCCAGTTCCAACGAGTTACGTTTCTTGATACTTGTGTAACAATACCATTTGAACCACGGCCATCGCCATGACGAGGGTCTAGCGATTCAAAACGACGTACGTCTGTATAATCTAAACCAATGGTAGATTTCAATGACAAGCCACTGAATGGATTGATTTGTAAATACGAAGTTGACAATACACGTCCAATTTGAGATTTAAACTTGTTGTTGTCTAATACAAACTGAATATTGGTGTAGTTGTTGTCGATGTTACGTGTATTGACACCTGAACCCAAAACAGCATTGTCTGGTGAAATATTATAGCCCGTTGGATGAGTAGTGCTATAAATTGGTACGTTAGGAAACAAACGAGCAGCGTTAGTCAAGTTACCCGACAATGCGTTTGTACCAGAGTTCAAACCAGTATTTTCGGTACGAGTAATTTGCATTTTAGTACCAATAGTAACAAACTTGTTGAAGTTATGGTCTAAGTTGGCAGTAAAGTTGTAGCGTTTCTGTCCGTTAGTAGCAATGGCACTTTCCTGACGGCTATGACCCAATGAGAAATAGTAATTAGTTTTGTCAGTACCACCATTGAAGTTAACATTGTACGATTGAGCAATACCCTGACGAAGGATTACTTTTTGCCAGTCGGTATCTGTACCGTTAGGGTCTTCAAATGCCTGCGGAGCTGCTGAAGAACTAGCATTCTTGATTTTTTCGTTAGCAATTGTTACAAATTCTTTTGCATTCAACAAATCAAAACGGTTAATAGGATTTGTTAGACCATATTGCAAATCAAGCGATACTTTCAATGGCTGTCCTTTTTTACCTTTTTTGGTAGTAATCAAAATAACGCCATTTGATGCTCTTGAACCATAGATAGCTGTAGCAGCACCATCTTTCAAAATTTCTAAAGATTCAATATCATTTGGGTTAATATCAGCCAATGGGTTGGTTGGAGCATTAGCACCAGCTTGGTTTCCGTCGATAGACGGCACACCATCAATTACAATTAATGGCGAACCACCAGATGTAATAGAGTTTGTACCACGAATACGGATACGAGGAGCTTGTCCGATCAAACCACTACCTACTGTAACCTGTACCCCCGAAGCACGACCAGCCAACTGTTGGTCAAAACTTGGTGTTGTCAAGCCAGCAATATCTTTACCTTGTACACTTGTAATTGATGATGTTAGTTTTGATTTTTTCTGAACACCATAACCAATCACCACAACTTCCTCAAGGTCAGACACATCCGACACCAAGCTTACATTTACAACACTTCTTCCACCTACTTGTACATCTTGTTTTTTATAACCAACAAAAGAGAAAGTTAAAGCGGCCGATGTTCCAACATTGATTTTGAAAGTACCATCGCCATTGGTTGTAGTACCTCTTGATGTACCTTTCACAGTAACGTTTACCCCTGGAAGTGGTGAACCATCTTCTGAAGCCGTTACTTTTCCTGTAATAGTTCTGTCTTGTGCGAATAAGCTAAATACTAGCGAAAACACCAAAACAAAACTCATTAGTAGCTTTTTGTTCATGTTCTATTTATTTAGTTTGTTTATTATTAAAATACTGGTTTAAATACACTTTCAGGTAATAAGATTGGCTATAACAAAGCTCTTATTGATTATTCTAGTATGACTATCGACCTACTTTGGATTATTGGCCGTTAAGAAATACCCTATCAAAAATCGGGATTCCTTGATAAATCAAACTACTGATATTGGGGGTAATTAATAGTGAGATAAACGCCAAGAATAGATATACAATCTAATATTGGGTTCTGTGCATTTTCCTTAGTTATTGTACTTTATGAATATGCACTTTGGTAGAAAATACGGAAAAAAGTATAAGTATAATTTTGTAATTCATGTGGTAGAAGTTTTAGTTGTATGATGGTTTTTACTTGATTCTAAATCTTGATTAATAGCTACTTATTATAGTTTTGTGTTATGAAATTATGTATTAACAATTGCTTTAACAATTATTTTTGTGACATACATCTCAAATTCATTGTAAAGTACAGTATTTAATTTGATAAATACAAATAAAGCCCACAATAAGTAATATAATTCATGTCGAAATTTCTATTTCTTATATGAGTATTTTATGGTTAAAAACGCTTTTACGAAACCTCCCAACAAAAGGCATATAGAGTATTTATACTTATCACAAAATATTATTTCAATGAATAATCAATTAGCCAGTATTCCTACTCCCAATTCCTATTTTTGCCAAACCTGAGTAAATCTTCTATATACACATTAATAGGATTTTTTTAAGTTATTCCATTGGTAAAAAATAAAAGAAGGTTGACCAATCAAGGCCAACCTTCTTTATATACTCAATTGTTATATTAACGTTTTGTTCTTATGGATTTGGTGCACAATCCTTATTCACGTTGATTTCAGATTGTGGAATCGGCCAAATATAAGCTGGCGATGTTACAGGAATAGCTGCAATATTCGCTTTAGCTGGAAGTGGCTGATTTGTTCTTTGCAAATCAATAGAACGCAAGCCTTCACCTAAGAATTCAATTCTTCTTTCGGTCAAGATAGCACTTACCAAGTCAGAACCTGTAGCAAAATCTGCTGCTGTATAAGCTGATGATGAACGACTTCTAACAGCATTTAACAAGGCCAAAGCCGAGGCATCTACACTAGCACCAGCCAATCTTGCTTTTGCTTCAGCAAGGTTCAATAAAACCTCAGCATAACGAAGCACAGGTACAAAATCTTTATGAACTGGTCCTGTAGGGAATTTTGTTAAACGGAAACGTCCTTGGTCACTAGCAAAGTCATTTCTAACAAAGTTGGTACGTCTTGCATCTGTAGCTGAAAACGCCGAGCTAGCCAAAATGCCACTTGGGTTCAAAGAGAAGTCGCCAATACCAATCAAAGGCAAATAATAACTAGCCAAACCATTTTGTGTACCAGGTAAGTCGTTATCGCCCATTGGGAATGAAAAGATAGACTCAACAGTGGTATAAGGAGCAGCAAAAACAGAAGCTACGTTAGCTTGTAGAGCATTTGCAACACCAGTACTTGCTTTGAAAGGGGCAGTTGCCGAAACAATTTTGTTAGCTTCAGTCACAACATCATTCCATTTTCCTGTAATCAAATTGATACGAACCTTCAAAGCTATCGCACTGTTTTTATGAGCACGCGTTGTGTTCAAAGCTGCCGAAGCATAAGATGCAGGTAAGTTTTGTTCTGCAAAATTCAAATCTGCTAAGATTTGTGTATAAACTTCTGCAACAGTACTTCTTTTTAGGTTGTTGTTACCACTACCAACCTCACCAGTCAAACGCAAAGGTACGCCTAAGCTAGCTCCATTATCTTTAGTATATGGCTGAGCATAAGTATTTACCAAAGAATAATACACCAAAGCTCTCAAGAATCTAGCTTCGGCCTTATATTGTGTAGCCAAAGTGGCATCAATAACATTAGGATTTTTGTCTAAGCCTTCAATAAACAAATTGGCACGGTTAATAGCCAAATAGGCTGTATTCCACATGTTTGTTGGTTCGTTTGAAGACGAGTTGTTGGTATGGTTCCAAGTTTGGAGAGCCGTAACACCATTAGAGGTTACGTTCAAAAACTCCTCGCCACGCACATCGTTATAAACATAATAACGACCACCGAAAAGCTGTCCATTTTTTGTACTTGAATACAAGCCATTCACCTGAGCCAAAATACGGTCGGGAGTAGAAAACGCTTGCAAATCTGACAAAGACGTAATTGGAGTTGGTTCTAACAAACTTTTCTCATCGCAGGCCGACATTACTGCCAGCATCATGAGGGAAGCCACCGATACTTTGATAGTCTTTCCTACATTTTTAAAAGTTACATTGATATATTTTTTCATCGTAAAATCAATTTAAAATTAGAAATTAACTGAAAGACCCACAGTATAAGTACGCGCTTGTGGCGTAGAGTTACGGTCAACACCAGGAGCAATGTTTGAAGCAGTACCACGGTTTGTTGAGATTTCAGGGTCAGCACCAGTATATCCAGTGATAATAAAGGCATTTTGTACTTGAGCATACAATCTTGCACTTGAGATTTTAGCTTTTTCCAACAAACCTTTTTTGAATGTATAGCCTAACGAAATGTTACGCATACGAAGGAAATCACCTTTTTCTACGTTTTCAGAAATTGGTGTTGATGAACCATTAGAGATGTTGTCACCAAATACCAAACGAGGGATGTTTGTTACATCGCCTGCTTTTTGCCAGCGGTTGATAATATCTGTGTGGTTGTTCCAAGCACGTTGGTCACGCAAACCAGCTTTTGTACCATTATAGATATAGTTGCCACCTGAGAATTGCAAGAATACGCCAAAGTCAAAAGCTTTGTATTTGAATGTATTGTCAAAACCACCAAAGAATGTTGGTGTAGCTGTACCCATTACTACACGGTCAGAACCTGTAATAGCTGGAGCTGTTGAGCCATCTTTTACATACGTCCATTTTCCTGGGTGAGAGTATTGTACTTCTTCACCTTTAACATTCACAAAAATGCGTTGTCCATTTGCAGGGTTAACACCTCTTGTTTCTACAGCAAAAATACTACCTACTGGATAACCTACACGCACGATGTTTGAGCTTTCCAAACCACCCGTAAATGCAATAATATCAGCGTTGTTGTTTGCCAATGCTAACACTTCATTCGAGTTAGTAGAGATATTGAAGTTAGCATTCCAAGTGAAATCTTTTTTCTCTAATACCAAAGCATTCAATGTAAATTCCCAACCTTTGTTAACCATTGACCCAACGTTTGTGTTGATAGAGTTGTTTGGAACACCACGAGAAGGAGCTTGTGGCTCTGCCAATACTAGGTCATTAATATCGTTTTTGTAATAGTTAATTTCACCCGTAATTCTGTCTTTGAACAAGCCGTAGCTTACACCAATATCCAATTTAGTACTTTGTTCCCATCTCAAGTTAGGGTTTCCAGCTTGTGTAAATGCCCAAGTTGGAGAAGAACCATACAAACCAGAACCAAATAAACTCAATGAAGCGAAATCACTTACACCTGTATTACCTACACGGCCCCAGCTTGTACGCAATTTCAATTCGTTTACGGTGTTAGCAATAACCGACTCTTTCCAGAAAGATTCTTCCGACAAACGCCATCCTAATGATGCACCAGGGAATGTACCCCATTTGTTACCAACTGCATAAGCCGAATAACCATCGCTACGCAAAGTGAATGAAGCAATATATTTCTTGTCGAAATCGTAGTTTACACGACCAAAATATGATACCAAGCCATTTTGTGTTTGGTAGTTACTAGTACCAGCTACGTTATTAACAAAGCTTCCTTGGAAACTTGTAAAGAATGGGTCAGAAACGTTGTTACGAGAAGCCCCCCAACGGTTGATTGTGAACTTCTGAGATTCAGTACCTAATACTACGCTAAAGTTACTTTTCTCAATATTGAAGTCATACGTCAAATAGTTCTGCCAGTTCCATTGTTTTATATTAGTATAGTAGTTAGTTGCTACACCATTACTTCCACCACCTTCACCATGTACAGGGTTACTGAATGCAATATCTTCTACCTGAGTATTGTCCATACCATAAGATGTTCTGAACACCAAGCCTTTGAACAACCTTACATCTGCAAATACATTAGCGATTAAGTGAGCATTTTCAGAAGTAAATTTACTCAAATCCAAATCTGGAAGTGGGTTATAATACCCTCCAGGGCCTACAAGGTTTTTACCTAAGCCCATGTTGTTACCAGCTTTGTTAATGTTATAAGAACCGTCAGCATTGTAAGGAGCAATATTTGGAGCTAATACCAATGGCAAACGACCCAAACCACCTGTTGAGAAAGCACCTGTTGTACCTGTGTTTGGTGACTGGTTAAAGCTATTGGCATAAGTAATGTTTGAACCAATAGAAATATAATCATTCAATCTGTGTGAAACGTTCATACGACCTGTCATACGACTAAAAGTGTTCTTTTTAATCATACCCTCTTGGTCTGTATATCCTACCGAAAACGAGTATTTAGTGTCTTTATTTCCACCATTCAAGCTCAAGTTGTGGCTTTGAGAAACACCCGTTTGGTAAACATAATCATACCAGTTTGTATTTACTAAGCTACCATCGGCATTGTACGAAGGGAAGAATTGGTCAGCCAAACCTGCATTTCTTGAAGCCTCGTTTTTCAAATCCATAAATTGTTGTGCATCCAACATTTTGAATTTTCTAAATGTTTGTGTTGTACCTACCCAAGTATCGTATGATAACTTTGCTTTACCCTCTTTACCCTTTTTAGTAGTAATCAACATTACACCTGCAGCAGCTCT
This sequence comes from Flectobacillus major DSM 103, assembly GCF_000427405.1. NCBI lineage: Bacteria > Pseudomonadati > Bacteroidota > Cytophagia > Cytophagales > Flectobacillaceae > Flectobacillus > Flectobacillus major. Next base: position 831,800 of record NZ_KE386491.1, on the reverse strand, counting down.
TGAACCATAGATAGCTGTAGCCGAAGCATCTTTCAAAATCTCTACAGACTCAATATCGGAAGGGTTAATATCGCCTAATGGGTTGTTTACTGTATAACCACCTGAAGATACGTCACCAGAGTTAATTGGCATTCCATCAATTACAATCAATGGAGATGAACTTTGGTTGATAGAAGATGTACCACGTACACGAATAATTGGAGCGTTATTCAATACACCGTTTGGCGTAGTGATATTTACCCCAGAAACACGACCTTGTAAGCCTTGATCAAATGATTGTACTGGCTGTGAAGCAATTTCTTTACCCGAAACAGATGTTACCGCTCCTGTAATAACTTTCTTGCTTTGAGTACCATAACCTACAACTACAACTTCGCTCAATTCAGAAACATCTGATTCTAATTGAACATCGATAACACTACGGCTACCTACTTTTACAGAAGTAGATTTAAAACCTACAAAAGTAAATACCAAAGTTTCGTTAGCAGAAGCATTGATGGTGAATACACCGTTCCCATTTGTAGTAGTTCCTCGGGTTGAACCTTTCACTGAAACACTAACTCCGGGCAATTCCGAACCATTTTCAGCCATTGTGACTTTTCCTGTTATTTTGCTTTGAGCAAAAATGATGCTCGCAGAAAAAACTAACAGCATGGTAAGTAGAAGTCTCTTTTTCATGCAATAGAGGGGGGTTAATTTGTTGATGATTTTTACTTGACCAAAACTGACTATTTGTGATTTATTTGTTTTAATCAAGTCATGAATTTATGTATTAACAATTGCTTTAACAATAATTTTTGTGACACTTATTGAAAATAATTAAAAAAATACAACTAATACTTCATTTTGTCTAAAAAAATACTTTAGTTTTATCAAATCAAGCTACAATTTATCACTTATTTTTACTCAAATAGTCTATTATTTTAATATACTACATGAAGAATTAGTTAAAAATAAAATAAGTATAAATACTTATCACAAAATATTATTTTACCATATACTACTTATACAATTTAAAATTCTATAACTACCTATTTTTACCAAATAATAACAGAAACACCTACTAAATAAAAATAAAACTATATTTTTTTGAGCCGCACAATATTTTAAAAACATGACCATTATCACAAAAAATCATTATTATTATATTTTATATCAAAAAATAAATATAAAATAACACATACATTCCTCCATATTTTATCATTAAAAGTATATTACGCCGTAAGAATTGAGACACATAAATATGTCCTAGAGAAAGGCCCCATAAAGCTAGAAAAACAAGAGGGAATCTGAAAGGTTGAGCTTGGACAACAGGCAATAAAACAAAAAAGCCTTATGGATTTTATCCATAAGGCTTTTTTGTTTTATTATGCTCCTGATTAGTTGCTTGGTTTAGCAATTTCAACATTCACACGTTTACCTTTGATAGATGCACCTTCCATACGATTAAGTACAGTTGAAGCAAATTCTTTTGGTACATCTACAAACGAATATTTATCGAAAATATCAATTTGGCCTAATACATTACCTGGAATTCCAGATTCGCCAGCAAAAGCACCTACAATATTGGCAGGAGAGATTTTTTCGTTGAATCCGATATTAACAAACATACGCACCATGTTAGGATCTTTACGGTAAGGCTTTCCAGCTTTATCGGTACGAGGGCCACGGTCTTCACGTCCTCCTCTGCTATCTCTGTCAAAACGACCACTTGAGCGACGGTCATCTCCTCCTCTACCACGTTCTCTATCAAAACGACCTTCACCTCTGCGTCCACCATCACGGTCACCACGGCCAAAACGGTCGTTGCCACGTTCACGGCGGTCAGAATCACCACTTAGGTTTTCGTCAGCAAATTCGCTTTTCGTAACACCCATGTTCATTTTTACCAAAGCCGATACTACTTGTTCGGTAGTATGACCTGCATGATGCAACCCTTCCAATACGTCGCTAAACAATTCTAAGTCACCACCTTCAATGGCAGTTCTTACACGTTCAATAAACATACCTTTTTTCACACCAACTACATCAGAGAAAGTAGGAATTACGCCTTTGTCGATTTTTACTTTGGTATAGTTCATAATTTCGCGCAAGCGGTTGCGTTCTGCTCCTACTACAAAAGTGAAAGCTTTACCCGATTTGCCTGCACGACCTGTACGACCGATACGGTGTACATAATATTCTTCGTCTAATGGAATATCAAAGTTGAATACAGCATCAACGTCGTCAACGTCTAGTCCACGAGCGGCTACGTCAGTTGCTACCAATACATTTACAACACCCGAACGGAATTTAGCCATTACATTAGTACGTTGAGCTTGACGCAAATCGCCATGTAAACCTTCGGCTGCATAGCCACGCAATTGTAATTCTTCTACAACTTCATCTACCTTTTTCTTCTGGTTACAGAATACCAACGATAATTTTACTGTATAAAAATCCATCAAACGAGTCATTACTTCCATTTTGGCTCTACCCTTCACATCGTAATATAACTGTTCGATATTGGCGTTAGTGATTTCGTTTTTCACTACTTTCACCAATTTAGGGTCGTTTTGGTAACGGCTTGTCAAGGCCATAATAGGCTTAGACATCGTTGCCGAGAAGAAAATTGTTTGACGGTCGTCTGGAGTTTCTTGCAAAATACTTTCAATGTCTTCACGGAATCCCATATCCAACATTTCGTCTGCCTCATCCAACACTACCATTTTCACATTTTCTAATTTGAGGGCACGACGTTCAATCAAATCAATTACACGACCTGGCGTACCTACAACAATGTTTGCACCCGCTTTTAATGATTTAATTTGGCGGTCGATAGAATCACCACCATATACTGTTGTTACCCAAACACCTTTTTTGTGTTTTGATAATTTTTTAATTTCTTCCGTTACTTGAACAGCCAACTCTCTCGTTGGACAAAGAATCAAACCTTGTACAACTTTTTCAAAACCTACAACACCTTCGATCATTGGAATACCGAATGCTGCAGTTTTACCTGTACCTGTTTGTGCTTGGCCGATTACATCACGACCTTCAAGGATGAAAGGAATTGCCTCAGATTGGATTGGAGACGCTGTCTCGAAACCCATATCTGCTACCGCTTGTTGAACCTCTTGTGAAAGAGAAAGTTCATCGAATCTTAATAATTGACTCATCGTTTTTTGCGAAATGTCATCTATTGACTTAGCCTTGTTACAAGGCATCATGAGAACTGGGCATTCCGACATAAATGAATGCTTGTATTCCCGAATATGGCCTGGGTCAAAATGACAAGATTGTGATTTGTTAAAGTTTGCTTTAATGATGCCCGAAACATCCGTTAAAGCTCTGGAGATACCGATTTAAACTGACAAGCAGTTTGAGATTGGAAATTGCTTCATGCCAACGAAGCGAACACAGAGACGTGCGGATGTTTTTGTAATACTTTCACAAAGGTAGTATGTTTTTTTCAGTATCCAAACTTAATTGTATTTTTTTTAGAATACTTTTTCTCGCTTGATGCACTACAAAGTAATTTTATACATATTCGTTTCATATCAACACCTACCTAATTATAACTTTTCTAAGTTGCCCTTTTAATAAAAAAAGAATACTCTATAATACAAGATAAAAAATTCTTAGGATTTACGACCTTTAACAATTATTTTTTTTCTAAGGCGTTTTTGTTTCAACATTTGCAATTATTAAGAAGTATCTCATGATGAAAACATTCTCAATCACTCTACTGACCACTCTTTGCATTTCATTTTCTGTACAATCTCAAATTATTTCAGATTCCCTTTTACTTAATATCCAAGGTAATCTCCTTAAACTTCAAAACGAAAATGAAAATCTTAAAGGGCGTTTGGAAATTCAAAGTATTTCTTTGAATGATATTTCCAAAAATCAATCTTTAACTGACCGTACAAAATGGGAAAAAATCAGAACAAACCTCGTTAAAAGTGCTGAAGTTTATAAAATTCTTAGCGATGATATTATCGACCTAAAATCGCAGGTAATTAACCAAGATTATCAGGGGTATATCAAAAAATTAAGTAGTGTTGAAAAAGGCCCTCTTGGCTTTTCGTTTGAAGAGGTTATCCTAAAAACAGCTCAGAGTAAAGCGATTTTCGATAAAAAAGAGAAAAACGAACGGTTTGTTAGTGTCCTCAAAAGCTTAAAAGATAGCCCTATTGTTGGTCTTATTCCGTACGCATCGCAGGCTGTAAACCTTTCTACGGCAGCGGTCAATGTGGCTTATGCGGCTGGTGTACAAGATAAAAAGGTGAACTTCGATAAAATCAAGGAGTTTGAAAAAGAGCTTCAACGCTATACAGGGTTTTATAATTCATTGGACAAAGCCAACTTAATGAACCAAACTTCTAGTTCGCAAACCGTGACATTGTTAGAAGCATTACAATTGGATGTCTTAGAGAAATTCAAAAAGGATGCCAGCAAAATTGGATACAACCCTCGTGAAATCAAGAACGATGAAAACCTCGATGATTATTTCAATTTTATGATGAGCGAGTTTACGCCTGATTTTATGCGTAAAAAAATCTCGGAAATCGAAAAGAAATACCCAACCAAAGACGGTAAAGTGAATCTTGGAGAAATGCTTCAAACCGAGCTAGATATTAGGCATGTAAATAACAACCTAGACTATTTACAATCGCTATGTAATCGTTTTATTGGTATTCACGACAATTATTTTGACCTAGAAACACGTTATTTCGACCAAGTAAAGCAGGCTATCAATATTGCCAAGGGCAATAATATCATTGAACCTATCGGCGAAAAATCGGCACAGATGGTTTATGATGACCTAATCAAAGACCTTTCTGCCAAAAAGAAGAAAAAAGATGCCGCTATTAAATCAAGTATCAATATCAAGGAATTGAAAGATAAAATTGATTCGGTCGATATTTACAAAATCTTGTAAGCAATATCATTTTTGTATGTTGACTTGGGCTGCCTGTTCTATCCAAATTGGACGAAATAGGCAGCCTATTTTTTGATATGCCTAAGCCTTTCTCCCCAAATCCCCCCCTCCTTTGCTTTAGTACTACTTTTATACTTTGGTTCAATCCTTTTTTTTTCTTAATTTAAGTTTTCATACAAAATTCAGGTATCTAGGGGGCAGCAATTGCCCATTTCCATGACTTTTCACAAACCCCTTCATCAAGTTATGCGTATAAAAAATATACTTATCCTTTCCACAATTTCTTTGGCCTTTTTGGCTTCATGCAAAAAAATCACCCCAAGTTCTTCGGTACAACAGGTAGCAAACAAGCCCAAAGAAAACCTCGGCTTTTATCAGTTTCTGACCGACGACCCCAATGCGTCTCCATTTGTTGCTAAAAAAGAACCCGTTTTTGCACAGAATGGAATGGTGGCCGCTACACACCCCGATGCGTCAAAAGTAGGAGTTGAAATACTAAAAATAGGTGGCAATGCTATTGATGCGGCTATTGCTACACAATTTGCATTGGCGGTAGTACACCCTGCAGCAGGTAATATCGGCGGCGGCGGATTCCTTGTGTATCGTGACAAAAAAGGGAATGCCTATACATTAGATTACCGTGAAAAAGCTCCCGAACATGCAAGCCGTGATATGTATCTCGACGAAAAAGGTGAGGTAAAACCTGGACAGCCAAGCTGGTACGGCCATTTGGCCAGTGGTACACCCGGAGCTGTCGATGGCCTCGAACAAGCTCATAAACGCTTTGGTAAATTATCATGGAAACAGATTTTACAGCCTGCCATTGATTTGGCCGAAAATGGTGTTCGACTCACCACACGTGAAGCCCGTGGGCTCAATCGTATCAAAGATGATTTACTAAAATACAATCCTACCAAAAAATACTTTTTAAAGGAAGATGGTAGCGAGTGGAAAGAAGGCGATTTACTGATTCAAAAAGATTTGGCAAAAACCCTTAAACGAATTCAACAAGAAGGTCGCAAGGGGTTTTATGAAGGCGAAACCGCCCAGCTACTTATCAATGAAATGAAACGTGGTGGCGGTATTATTACCCAAAAAGATTTAGACAGTTATCATGCGGTTTGGCGTGAGGCTATTGTTGAGAAATATAAAGGATATAAAGTAATTACGATGCCTCCGCCATCGTCGGGTGGTATTGCCTTGATGCAGTTATTGAAGTATGTAGAACAATACCCACTTACTAAATGGGGCTGGCATACCGACTCTACTACCCAAGTTATGATTGAGGCAGAACGTAGGGTATTTGCCGACCGTGCCAAATGGCTAGGTGACCCTGATTTTGTAAAAGTACCTCAAAAAGAACTGCTCAGCTCAAATTTTCTAACACAACGCTGGGGCGACTTCTCTTTTGATTTAGCAACCGACAGTAAAAAGGTATCGGGTGGTACTATTCCAGGCTATGAAAGCATGGAAACTACTCACTCTTCTTTTGCCGACAAAGATGGTAATGCTGTATCAATCACGACTACGCTCAACAACTCGTATGGTAGCAAAGTCGTAGTAGACGGAGCAGGTTTTTTGATGAATGATGAGATGGATGATTTTTCAATTAAACCTGGACATCCCAACTCTTATGGATTAATCGGAAACGAAGCCAATGCTATTGCTCCCAACAAACGTATGTTGTCGTCAATGACTCCAACGATTGTAGAAAAAGATGGGAAACTCTTTATGGTATTAGGTACGCCAGGTGGCTCAACCATTATTACTTCTGTATTTCAGGTATTTCTGAATGTTGTAGAACACAAAATGGGCATGCAACAGGCTGTAGATGCTCTTAGATTCCACCACCAATGGTTGCCCGACAAAATCACGTTTGAAGAAGGAGGCTTTTCACCACAAACTTTACAAAAACTGTTGGGGAAAGGTTACAAAATTGAGTCTCAAAAAAATACTATTGGTCGTATGGACTGTATTTTATTGCATCCCGATGGCAGATACGAAGGCGGTGCCGATGTCAGAGCTGATGATACCGCCATTGGCTATTAAAGGAATATTGAATTACTTATTTTGTACAAATAACCTCATCATTCTCTTAGCAGATAACCCATTTTTATCTGCTAAGAGCAAATCATAGCTTCAAATTAATTTAAAATAGCTTGGCTACAAAAAATGCAGCAGCAGCAGCGGCTGTTCCGATTGTCATTACTTTTAAAGCCCCACCTACAGGATTTTGCCCTGTAACTTTGCTTTTAAAATACCCAAAAATAAATAGAGCAAGCAAAGTGATCATAGCCGAAAGCTTGAGGCCATCCAAAGAGTTCTCGACAAAGAAATAAGGCAACAACGGAATACACCCCCCTACTATATAAGATACCCCAATGGTCAAAGCAGAGTTTCTGGCCCTATTGATGTCAGGTTTTTCTAGGCCTAATTCAAATTTCATCATAAAATCAACCCATTTTTTCTTGTCTTTTGCCAAAGCCTCAACAATAATATTTTGGGTTGCTAAGTCAAGACCATAGTCGGCAAATACCTCACGCACTTCCTCTTTTTCTCTTTCTGGAACACGCTCTACTTCTTCAAACTCACGCTTGAGTTCTGACTCGTAATGCTCAACCTCCGTTTGGCCAGCCAAATATCCTCCCAACCCCATAGCAATAGAACCCGCTACAATTTCGGCAATACCTGCTGTGGTAATAATGGAGGTTTGTGTGACAGCCCCCGAAAGTCCTGCCGCCAAAGCAAATGGAACTGTTAGCCCATCGGACATACCTATAACGATATCTTTAAGAAAATCTGAGCTTTCAAGATGTTGTTCTTCCATAATTGATGTTACTATAAATTCAAGATAGTTAAGTAATAACATAGCTGAGGTATTGGACAATACCCTTCGTTGGTAAGTTAATAAAAAAGTCACTTTATACCACCTTTACTGTTTTTTATCATAGTATTTTCTTTTGTTTTACAGCTTATTGTAGGTTTGACAGATACGATGATTAATATGCACAAAGTGACTATTTTTTTTTATTCAAGTCGAAAACATAAGTTTTTTATAACTTAACTAGGAGTAATCAAAAAAAGTGTAAATTAGTTTTAGATTATCCAATTAACGTTTCTTAAATTTCACAATTTCAACATCCATTCTATCATGAAAAAAATAGTTGCTTTCGCACTGTTACTGTCGGGTCTATTTGTATTTGATGTAACCGCTCAAAAACCTCAAGACGAAACCAAAGACGCTAAAAAAGAGAAAAAAGAAAAGAAAGAAAAAGCCGAGAAGCCTGAGAAAAAGGAAAAAGCCGAAAAACCTGAGAAAAAAGAAAAAGCCGAAAAACCTGAGAAAAAAGAAAAAGCCGAAAAACCTGAGAAAAAGGAAAAAGCCGAAAAACCTGAGAAAAAAGAAAAAGCCGAAAAACCTGAGAAAAAAGAAAAAGCCGAAAAACCTGAGAAAAAGGAAAAAGCTGAAAAACCTGAGAAAAAGGAAAAAGCTGAGAAAAAAGAAAAAGCCGACGACAAAAACCCAACGGTAAAACCTGAACCTAAAAAGGTAGACAAAAAAGTTGAAAAAGCTGCGGCTGGCGACGATAAGGTTTTTGGAAAAGATGATAAAGGTAGAACCATCTACGAAGGCCCAAAAGGTGGACGTTACTATATCAATGCAAATGGTAACAAAACATATATCAAGAAAGATAACTAATTGTTTATTGAACTAAGTCATCCCAAATTTAGTGAATGATTGATTATTTTGAATATGCTGTTCACCAGTAGAGATACAATGCTTTGCGGCTAAAGAATAGTCATTCTGAAATTTAACATACAAAAAGGCGTTCGAAATTAGTTTTTCGAACGCCCTTTTCATGAATAACCCCTATTTTTCTAAGATAAGCCTCTTCAATGTTTTCTTGACGACCTAATAGCAACAAACAAGAGTTCTCTATTTTAAATTATTCCAAAATTCGGGACGACTCGTGTTTTATATCATAAAAGCCTCTACTGCAAAGCAAACTTGATACTGCCAGTAATGGTAAGTACTAAAATAAACGTAAAACTATACATAAATAGCAATAATACCGACTTGAAGAAGGTTTTGAACCAGCCTTGTCGATACACCACTTTCAACGACACCATAAAATAAATCATGAATCCTATCATGGCTATACCTAGCGACATCTGCCAATAACCCAACCACACACCTATACCTACAATCAACATTACCATTAATAAAAAAACCGAATGAATATGTATTGAAAATATCAAATGCTCATAGTAAAACCGTGTATGGCCTTCTACCAACATAGGTATTCTGGTATATTTTCTCTGCTTTCTCATCCGCAAAATGTACAATACCCAGTCCATAATATAGCGTATCCAACGAAACGGATAGCTAAAGGCACTGTGCATTCGCTTGCTATAAACGACCTTGAGCATTAGCCCCACAATAGGCATCAAAATAAACATCATGAACGAAATAACCCCTACCCCAAAATGAATTATCTCGGAGATAGCCTTTTCGGCATCCTCATTCAAAGCCAGCTCATAATAGGTAGTATTGCGAAGCAAACCTCTCTTCAAAAACATAAAAGGACTCGTTTTTAGCTCCTCTTTTGTAATCAAGCTATCGAGTTCGTCGTTGCTCATCGTTAAGATACGCTTTTTATAGGCTGTATTTCTTACCTCGCCATCGCTTCCTTTTACTGGAATTATTACATTATTGATATTCAATTTTACAACCGCTTTGTTTTTAATAGAATGCAAAATCAGGGTATATTCAAACTTACCTGTTCGCCCCATTTTTTCGGTAAAGTACTTTTTCAAGTCATCATCTACCTCAAACATCTCTTCGGCATTGAGGGTATCATAAGCCAACTGTTTCTGAATATCAATCAATAAAGGTCTATGTTGTGCCTCAGGAAGCGAATCTATAATCTGCCTAAGGGTATCGTCTCGGGCAACATTCATTTCATCTAATATCTCTGACGAACTTACTTTAAATTCTGTTACATATTTAATAAACTTGCTTGCAGCATTAATACCATTATCTTCTTTTTTGATTTTGGCAAGCTCCTTTTCAGCAAGTTGTATTTTTTCCTTCAACGCTGCCTGTTTGGCAGAGTCTTCATGAACCACTGCCGAATCAAGCAAGGCTTTCAGATTAGTTATCTGATTTTTCTTTCCTAATTTCTTAAGCCTCTGCTCTAGTTTGATACTAGCGAGTTTTTTATTAGCCTGAGCATTTTGGGTTTCTTGAGCCTCATTGTCATCGCTATTGTCATTATTCCCTCTGCTTCGGCCTGTCAAACCATCTATTAGCCCCTTGGTAGTATCTGAGCCATCGGCAATAGCCTTGTCGATAAGCTCGTCAAAAGCCAAAAAGAACACAAACGAAGTAAGCAGATATAGCCTAATTGGAGGCACATATCTAGCTCTACGCCCTTCCAGAAAATCTTTGGTAATTTTGCCAGGTTGGGCAAAAATAGATTTGGCTGTGTTATAAAACTTGGTATCAAAATTGGTGATGCCTTCAAATACATCATACAGGAGCTGTCCTAAACCAACTTTCAAATCATGATTTTCTTGCCCACAGTTTGAGCAAAAGTTATCTTCGGGCGTTAGAATAGTATGACAATTATGACAAATTTCAACTTTACGGCGTTTTTTATGTACCGACATTTTAGAGGATTTTATAGTTGTTAATGAAAAAGTGCATGGAAAGCTTGAGCATAACAGGTCACAGCCTTTTCATGATTTCATACAGGGATTGTTAAGCCGTTTAGAGTTTACTTAATTAGTTAAGATTATAAATTTCAAAATACAATAATTTTCATAAAAAAAGGAGAAAACCTTTCGATTTTCTCCTTTTTCAAAGCATATTGCCGTAAATCAACTATTTTTACAAGCTTTCGTCCAACTCGTCGGCATCGACAACACCTCCTTCTGGATCTAATAAAGCGGCTTCATCACCTTTTACTTTATCTTTGATTTTGGCTTCCAATTCTTCCAACAACTCTGGATTATCTTTAATCATTTCTTTTACAGCATCACGACCTTGACCAAGGCGATTACCGTCGTAGCTAAACCAAGAACCAGATTTTTTGACAATTTCTAATTCTACCGCTAGGTCTAGTACCTCCCCAGCTTTAGAAATACCCTCGCCGTACATAATATCAAACTCGATAACTTTGAAAGGGGGAGCCATTTTGTTTTTCACCACTTTCACCTTAGTACGGTTACCAATGATATTGTCTGCACCTTCTTTGATTTGTCCTATTCTTCTAATATCCAAACGCACAGAAGCATAGAATTTAAGGGCATTACCACCAGTAGTTGTTTCTGGGCTACCAAACATCACGCCAATCTTATCACGAAGTTGGTTGATAAAAATACAACAACAACCTGTTTTATTGATTACCCCTGTCAATTTACGAAGAGCCTGCGACATCAAACGAGCCTGTAAACCCATTTTTGAATCGCCCATATCGCCTTCTAGCTCGGCCTTTGGTACAAGGGCTGCCACAGAGTCAATCACACAAATATCTACAGCACCTGAGCTAATCAACTGCTCGGCAATTTCTAAGGCTTGTTCACCATTATCTGGCTGAGAAATCAATAATTGGCTGGTATCTATTCCCAATTTTTCGGCATAAGAGCGGTCAAAAGCGTGTTCGGCATCGATAAATGCAGCCAAACCTCCTCCTTTTTGTGCTTCGGCAATACAGTGCATGGCCAAAGTAGTTTTACCCGACGATTCAGGCCCGTATACTTCTACTATTCTTCCACGTGGTACGCCACCTATTCCTAGGGCTAAGTCCAATCCCAAAGAACCTGTCGAAATAACAGGTACATCCAATACTTTGCTATCAGACAAACGCATTACCGTTCCCTTTCCGTAAGTTTTGTCTAGTCGTTCGAGGGTAGTTTGTAAGGCTTTTAATTTCTCGGCTGCTGGGTTAGTAGCCTCTGCTTGTTGCTTTGCCATGTTGTATTATAATAATTAATTGTATTTGTAGCGGGTAGTTTCCTATCGCCAATGTTTCGATTCTTGATACTATTAGAATAGCAAGGTATAAAGTTTTATTCAAATAAAAAAAACACCTTTTATTACCTTTTCACCTCGGCAGATTGTAGGAGGCTTTTTGTATTCCAAAAGTGAAATTACAAGTTTTATACCAAAAAAGGTATTTTTTATTGAAAAATTTTCCGCAAAAAATAAACAGCTTTTTTATTTTTGAATAAAAAACATACAAACAATATCTTTAAAAGGCTCTTTGTACCGATTACACAATATTTTTCATAAATATCATTTCCTATAGATAATAGGCTAATTTTGTATTATATCAGTGCTATGTTGAACTGGTATAATTGAGTGACTGATATATGTTTAATTCAATGCTATCATGAAACACCCTATTCCAAATAACATATTCATTTAGGATTAATAAACAAAATGATTTCAAGAGCATATTCAGCCAAAAGGTAGAGATACTTATTGATACTCAATATCGGCATTCTTACTTATTATAACGTATTTCTAAACGGGTTATATTTCAGATGTTCACCAAAAAAAGAATTATCCTTACACTATTAATAGTATTATTGGGCATTGTGGTCTGGCAATGGCAGTGGTCGGTCTATTTGTACCAACAGGCCAAAGGCGGGCTCAATGTAGCCTTCAATACTCGCCCACTAAAAGAGGTACTCGAAGACCCTAATGTAGCGGATTCGCTGAAAGAAAAAATCAGGCTGATTGCCGAAATTAAACGCTTTGCTAGCGATTCGCTTGGACTCAAAGATAATCCTGATGTGTACCAAACTTTATTTGACCAAAAAGGTAAACCGCTCGTATATTTAGTAACTGTAGCTGAACCATATCAAGTAAAAGGAGTAGATTTTGATTTTCCTATTATAGGCAAGTTTTCATATAAAGGGTTCTTTGACTCGACAATGGCGGTGGCTGAAGAAAACAAATGGAAAAAGGCTGGTTATGATACCGACCTTGGTCAAGGAGCGGCATATTCTACGTTGGGCTGGCTTCCCGAGCCTATTTTGTCGAGTATGCTTTTTTATCCAGAAGGCAAGCTAGCCAGTTTGATTATCCATGAAATGGTACATGGCACTATATTTATTAAAAATGACCATGAAACCAGTGAAAACCTCGCCAATTTTATTGGCGATTATGGTGCAAAACGCTACCTACTGGCTAAATACGGCAAGGAGTCACCAATATATAAAAAATATACCCAATCCAAGGTCTGGAAAAAGCTTTTGGTGGCACATCTCAACAAAAGTACGCTGGCATTGGATAGCCTTTATCAGACATTTCAACCAGAATATCCAAAAAAATATAAGGATTCTTTAAAATACGCGTTTATCAAACATATCGTACAAGACCAAGAGCGTATCTACCAGCAAGTGGTGCTTCGCAAAAAAAAGTATGATACCAAAACCGATATACCACTAGCCGAATTGCCCAATAATGCTTATTTTATTGGTTTCAAAACCTATAATGCCCAACAAAATCAGTTTGAAACACTTTTTGAAGAAAAACATAAAAGCAACTTTTCGACTTTTATGAAAGATTTGTCTAAAACGTATCAATAGGCATTTCCTACTTGAACCACGAGTTAACTTTTAAACAGTACCAAAAGTATGAAAAAAACCATGTTTGGCCTTGCTATCTTAATCGGAATAATGGGATTTAGGGCAAACCAACAAGATAATAGTATCGAACAACCTACAAGCTTGGTAAAAGGCGAACACATCGAATACCGTGTACACTATGGATTTGTCAATGCTGCCGAAGCAGTTGTAGATGTAGACGACAAGTTTCAACTGGCCAATGGCCGACCTTGCTATAAAGTTGTAGTAAATGGACGCACTACAGGCGTAACCGACTGGGTAACTCGTGTACGTGATACTTGGGCTTCGCATATCGACAGCGAGAAGATTATACCTCAGCAGTTTTATATGAAAAAACAAGAAGGAGGCTACAGAACAGAGGAAAGGGTGATTTTTGACCATGCCCAAAAACAAGCCCGAACCTACGAGTTGGACGATAATAAAGAGAAAAAAGTCTTCACTATTCCCGAAGGTGTACAAGACGTAGTCAGTAGTTATTATTATGTTAGGGCTATGGATTTTGCCAAAACAAAACCTGGCGAAAGCCTCCCTCTAACGTTTTTTTTCGATAACAAACTTTATAATATGCGATTGAAGTTTAAAGGAAAAGAAACTATTAAAACCAAATTTGGTAAAATAGAAACCTATATGATTATTCCGATGTTGCCCAAAAATAATTTTTTTCAAGATGAAGAATCTGTTAAAATTTGGGTATCTAACGATGACAACAAAATACCGATTCGGGTAGAAATAGAACTCAAAATTGGGTCTTTGGCATTAGATATTCGCAGCTTTAGCGGCCTGAAAAATGAATTAAAATTTGATAAAAACTAACAAAACAAAGAAGGTGTGGGAGATTATCCCACACCTTTCTTGAAATCTACACAACATTATATAGTGGCTACAGAAGGTGTAACCGCCCTAAATAGTATTGTTAAGACCCCATTCGGACACGATAGTCACTCAAGAAATCAATAATTTATTACGCGAAAAGCTGTTGCCCCAAAGTATTACTCCTTAGGAAGAGGCAAACGACACAGCCAATAGAATAATATCCTCACAATAATAACCTCAACTACCCCCAAAGAATTTGAATAGGAATGTTACGTTTGAAAAGCAAATAGTTAATTTTCTGGAAAATATTAATTTTAAAACTTCCAACTTATTTTACATGAATCTTTATTACGATGAAAAAACTCTTCCTATTTCTATTCTTTATTGCCAATACAATCTTCGCAGAAGCTCAATTTAGCCTAAGCGACAACCATCATTTTATCTTAAAAAATCAAAAGCCATTTGTTTGGATTGGCGATACAGCATGGGAGTTATTTCATCGCCTCAATCGTGAAGAAGCCGACCAATACCTCAAAAAACGAGCAGAACAAGGCTTTACCCTTATTCAAGCTGTTGTATTAGCTGAATTTGACGGCCTACATACGCCTAACCCTTATGGTAATACGCCTCTCAAAAACGACGACCCCACTCAGCCCAATGAAAGTTATTTTGAGCACGTAGACTACATTATTCAGAAGGCTGAAGAATATGGCCTCACGATTGGGCTATTGCCTACTTGGGGTGACAAAATATGGAAAAGCTCGTGGGGAACAGGCCCCGAAATTTTCAATGAAGTAAATGCCAAGATATACGGTAAATGGATAGGGCAACGCTATAAAAACAAACAGCATATTATTTGGATATTAGGCGGTGACCGCAATCCACAAAACAACCAACATATTGCTATTTGGCGAGCTATGGCATCGGGAATTGAAGATGGCGTGGGTGGCTCAGATAAAGCTTTTATTACATTTCATCCTCAACCTAACCAAAAAGGGGCAAGTGAGTGGTTTCATGACGATAAATGGTTAGATTTTAATATGTTTCAAAATGGACATTGTCGAGACCAAGCCATTTATAACAAAATATATCAAGCCTACTTGTATCAGCCCATAAAGCCCGTATTAGATGCCGAACCCATTTATGAAGACCACCCTGTATGCTTCAATGCCAACGATTTGGGGGTTTCCAGTGCCTACGATGTTCGAAAATATGCCTATTTAGATGTTTTTGCTGGAGCTTTTGGGCATACTTACGGTTGTCATGATATTTGGCAATTTTATGCCCCCAATCAAGAGGCGGTCAATAACCCTCATATCTACTGGCAAGAGGCACTACTGTTGCCTGGGGCTAATCAAATGAAATTTTTGAGAAAATTAATAGAAAGCTATCCTATTACCGAGCGAATACCCGACCAGTCATTGATCATAGAAAACGATTTGGCAGCTGCCGAACGCATCCAAGCCACTCGTGGAAGTAGCTATGCGTGGGTATACACCGCAGCAGGCAAAGCTTTTACACTTGTACTAGGCAAAATTTCAGGCAAACAACTTAAAGCATTTTGGTATGACCCCAAAACAGGTATTAGTAAACCAAGCTTTGTTATTGAAAATCAAGGTCAACAAAAAATGTCGCCACCCAGCACAGGCTATGGCAACGACTGGGTGTTGGTGCTAGAAGATACTTCTAATCAAAAGTAATAGATACTACTTTAACGATAAAACGGTTTCTTAGTGCATAAAAAGACTATGCACTAAGAAACCGTTTGGTTGTCTATTCTTTTTTCAAGGCTTTTTGATACGCATCCAACACTCTTTTCCTTGCAAATTCATGATTTACAATAGGTTGTGGATAGCTAAGCGTATTTAATTCGGAAACCCATTTTTTGATATATTCCAACTGTTTATCAAACTTTTGTGTTTGTAAAGTAGGATTAAATACCCTAAAGTACGGAGCGGCATCACAGCCACTTCCCGAAGCCCACTGCCAGCCTCCATTGTTGGCAGCAAAGTCAAAGTCGAGTAACTTTTGAGCAAAATAAGCTTCCCCCCAACGCCAATCTATCAATAAATGCTTGGTCAAAAAACTCGCCACAATCATACGTACTCGGTTGTGCATAAACCCCGTAGCATTGAGCTCACGCATACCAGCATCTACAATAGGATACCCCGTTTTGCCCTTGCACCATGCCTCAAACTCCACAGGATTATTACGCCAGGTAATCGAATCATATTCTTTTCTGAAAGCATGCCCTTCGCCAATATAGGGAAAATGATGCAGAATATTGAAGTAAAAGTCTCGCCAAATAAGCTCATTAAGCCATGTTTCCGACAAGCGTTGTGCTGTTTTTACCAACGCTCGAATACTCAGTGTTCCAAACCTTAGATGCACCGAAAGCCGACTTGTACCCGATATAGCAGGAAAATCACGATTCTCTGCATATTTTTGGATGATACTATCACGAACCTCTCTGGCAGGAAAACTAATACCTGTAGCCACAAAACCCATACTTTCCAAACTCGGAACCTCCACTGGACTGATTTGAGCAAAATGTTGAAAGTATTTTTCGGTAGGATATGGCTTCGTATAGAAATCCGTTAGTTTCTCTTTCCACTTACGGCTGTAAGGTGTAAATACCGTATAGGGTGTTTTGGTATTAGATAACACCTCGTCTTTTTCAAAAATAACTTGGTCTTTGAAAGTATAAAATTCCACTCCTTCCGACTGAAGGTATTCTTGTACCATAGCGTCACGGTGTTGCCCATAAAGTTCATAATCGTGATTGGTATAAATAGCCTCCACATCATATTTATCCAACAACTGCGGAATAATTGCCTCAGGAGTACCGTATTTTACAACCAAACTACTGCCCAAGGCCACCAGTTCTGTTTGCAAAGCCCCAATGGCCCGATGAATAAACTCGACCCTCCTATCCTGCTTTTCAGCTAGTTTATCCAAAATATTAGTATCAAAAATAAAGATAGGAATAACAGGTTTGCCAGCCTTCAAAGCCTGATAAAGGCCAGCATTATCGTGTAATCTTAAATCTCGTCTAAACCAAAAAAGTGTATTCTTCGACATATTTCTACTAGTTATGCAAAGTCAACTAACCACTTGCTCAAATTGTTTTAAGTTCTTGGCATATATATTTGTTTTTAGGCTTCAAAAATGATTAATTGTACTTTAATAATTGCTTTAACCTAAATAACTATTTATCCATGAATAATCCATTGAAGTACCTTCCCCAAAACCCTCGTTTTCCACCAACGTATGTTACAATAAGTAATATTCCTACATCATTCTTGTTATATAAAACAACGAGCTATCCACGCTGATTTAGGGGTCGATATTATATAAAATAGGACTTTTTTTGAAAATATTTTATTTTTTCTAAAAAAAACTTAGCTTTTTTTTCAGAGCATTGAAGTTTTTTTTCTACCCAGAAAAAAGGCTTTTAAATAGCCATGAAGCATATTTTTTGTACTTTTTGGAGTATCTGTACATTGTATTTTTCGTTCGTAATTCATACTAATACTTGATTAATTACGTAATTAACTAAAAATACATATTGACAAGCCCTATATTAAAATTGTATATTTGCAAGAATCGCATTAAGGTCGAGAGTCTTGAGAAATTGGGCTTTGACATAAATAAAGTTTCCAAATTTTTAAACTCCCATATCACCTTGACTGATAACAAAACAGCAATAACTACCAGAATGAAACTCTCGGAATTTAGATTTGACCTTCCCCAAAGCTTGATTGCCTTGTATCCACCTGAGAACCGCGGCGAATCTCGTTTGATGGTTGTTAATCGTAAGACTAAGCAAATTGAACACAAAATGTTTTCGGACATCCTGAGCTACTTTGACGATGGCGATGTACTGATTACTAACAATACCAAAGTATTTCCGGCTCGTTTATTTGGCCAAAAAGAAAAAACTGGAGCAAAGATTGAGGTCTTTTTACTTCGTGAATTGAACAGAGAACACCGCCTTTGGGACGTATTGGTAGACCCTGCTCGTAAAATTCGTGTGGGTAACAAGCTTTACTTTGGCGACAGCGACTTGGTTGCCGAGGTAATTGACAATACTACTTCTCGTGGCCGTACAATTCGTTTCTTGTACGATGGCGACCACGATGCTTTGATGAAGGCTATTCATGAATTGGGCGAAACCCCACTCCCCGACGAAATTCGCTTCAAACGTAAAGTAGAAGCTAGCGATGAAGACCGCTACCAAACCATTTATGCTGAACACGTAGGTGCTGTGGCTGCTCCAACAGCAGGCTTGCACTTCAACAAAATCATCATGAAACGTATGGAGCTAAAAGGGGTAACTTTTACGCCTTTGACATTGCACGTAGGCTTGGGCACTTTCCGTCAGGTAGACGTAGAGGATTTAACCAAACACAAAACAGACTCTGAGAATTTTGTGATTCCTTCAGAAACTTGTGATTTGGTAAACTCAGGTATCGACAACAACAAGCGTATTTGTGCTATTGGTACTACGGTATTAAAAGCCCTTGAATCGTCGGTTTCGGCAGATGGCCACTTAAAACCAATTGAAGGCTGGACAGATAAGTTTATCTTCCCTCCTTACGATTTCCGTATTCCTAATGCCCTATTAACAAACTTCCACTTGCCTGAATCTATTTTGATTATGATGACTTCGGCATTTGGTGGCTATGAGTTGATTAAGGAAGCATACGAAATTGCTATTAAAGAAAAATACAAGTTTTTCAGCTATGGCGATGCTATGCTAATTATATAATTCTGATTTTTTTGTTAGTGAGTCGTAAGGGTTTATGTAGTTGTATAAATCCTTACGACTTCTTTATTTTATATATCACTCGTACTGAAGATGAGTTTGTCTCTCAAAAAATTCGCTATCATCGTAGCAGGAGGAAGTGGCAGTAGAATGCAAAGTGATTTGCCCAAACAATTTATCGAATTAAATGGCCTCCCTATTCTGTTTCATACGCTTCTGCGTTTTAAGGAAGCAGACCCCACAATCGAGCTAATTTTGGTATTACCTCAAGCTCATCAAGCCTATTGGAAATCGCTTTGTCAAACTCATGAATCTGTTGCTAGCCAAGTACCACACTGTTTGGTTTCGGGCGGGGCTTCCCGTTTTCAATCTTGCAAAAACGGCCTAGATACTATTACCGACGAAAGCAGCCTTGTAGCTATTCACGATGGCGTAAGGCCATTTGTAAGCTCATCGGTTATCAACAATAGCTATATTACTGCAGCCCAAAATGGTACAGCCGTAGTAAGTGTACCTTCCAAAGACTCGGTTCGTGTAAACGGATTGGCTGTTGACCGCTCCACTGTCAGGCTTATTCAAACGCCTCAGACGTTCCAAGTAGGACTTCTCAAAAAAGCCTTCCAAACAGAAGAATTACCCACTTTTACCGACGACGCAAGCGTGGCCGAAGCAGCAGGTTTTGAGATTCACTTGATAGAAGGAACTTATGAAAATATTAAAATAACCACTCCTGAAGATTTACTCTTGGCTCATATTTTACTCAAGAAAAAAACCTCTTGAGGATCATATTGGCTTTACCATACGATTCAACTGGCGCGTTAGTTTTGCATAAATAAAAGTCTAATAATCATACTATTAATCATTTTTACACTACGAAAAGGAAGTATCATCAAATGTATATATCAGATTTGGCATTTCGGTAGCTAGCTAAAATAGTTGTATTGTTCTTAAAATACGATTTACAAGCATTTTGCCTACATCTAAAATACCGCTACACATAAATAATGAATTGATACTATGCTCGCATTGACTAAGTCGCTTACTTATAACAAAAACAAAACCATGAAAAGAAGACTTACTAAAGAAGAATACATCGCGGGTGTTTTGAACGGTAACCGTGTTATATTGAGTAGGGCTATAACCTTGATTGAAAGCCAATTAGATGAAGACAAACAATTAGCTCGTGAGGTATTAGAGGCTGTTTTGCCACATACAGGCAACTCAGTCAGAATTGGAATTACAGGAGTGCCAGGTGTTGGTAAAAGTACCTTTATCGAATCTTTTGGCAAGTTTTTGACCAATCAAGGCAAAAAAATTGCTGTATTGGCTGTTGACCCTAGTAGCCAAATATCGAAAGGTAGTATTCTTGGCGACAAAACCCGTATGGAAGAGCTTTCACGCGAGCCACGGGCCTATATTCGGCCTTCGCCAGCAGGTATTTCGCTGGGAGGAGTTACCCACAAAACCCGTGAAACTATGCTATTGTGCGAAGCCGCAGGCTTTGAGGTTATTATTATAGAAACTGTGGGCGTAGGACAATCCGAAACCTTTGTGCATGGTATGGTAGATTTCTTTTTGTTGCTAATGTTGGCAGGGGCAGGCGACGAACTACAGGGTATCAAAAAAGGAATTATGGAAATGGCCGATTTGATTGCTATTACTAAAACCGATTCGGGCAATGAATTACAAGCCCGACAGGCCAAAATAGCCTACGAAAATGCTTTACATCTTTTCCCAACCAATAGCAGTGGCTGGTATCCACAAGTGCTTACTTGTTCGGCTTTACAAAACAAAGGAATTGATGATATATGGCAGAGTATTGTTCGGCATCGTGAACTTTTGCAAAATAATGGACATTTTATTAGTAATCGTCAACAGCAAAATTTGGCTTGGATGCACGATTTTATCAAGCAAACATTGGAAGAAAGATTCTACCAAAACACACAAGTAGCAAACCAATTACCCCTAATAGAACAAGACGTAGTAGCTGGGCAAAAACTCCCGATTAAGGCTGCTTTAGAATTACTAGCCGTTTTTGAAAAATAATACATCAGCAAAGCCCGAATATATATTAAAAAGCTATTTAAACTTTACTACTGGTCTTATTAGCTAGCCATTCGTTGGCTCTACAAATATCATTGATGATTATATCAAGTTTTGTTTTTTATTTAGTAACTATTTTTGCATGGCAAACCCAATAATATGACTCAACAAAAATCAATTTATACCCTTCAATTCTGGCTTTTATGTTTAAGTAATTTCTTATTCTCGGCAAGTTTTCAAATGATGATTCCTGAACTACCCGACTACTTGGCTAGTATGGGAGGCAAAGAATATATCGGATATATTATTGCATTGTTTACCCTAACAGCAGGTTTTTCAAGACCATTTTCTGGAAAACTCACCGACTCTATCGGTCGTGTACCTATTATGGCATTTGGCTCTATTGTCTGTTTTGTGTGTGGGGGTATCTATCCGTTTGTTCATACAGTGGCAGGTTTTTTGTTTCTTCGTTTTATTCATGGGCTTTCGACTGGTACAAAACCCACAGCTACGGCAGCTTATGTGGCCGATATTATTCCTGAAGATAGGCGTGGCGAAGCTCAGGGTATGTTAGGTATTTTTACGGCAACGGGGATGTCGCTTGGCCCTACAATTGGAGGATATTTGGCTGACATTTTTTCTATCAATACGATGTTTTACACATCATCGGCATTTGCCTTATTATCTATTTTGATTTTGGCCAATATGGAGGAAACGCTTCCTAAAACCCAAAAACAAAAATTCTCACTTTCACTTTTCAAAATTGGCTGGGTCGATGTTTTTGAGCCACGTGTCATGCCTACATTTTTGGTTATGCTATTGGTATCGTTTTCGTCGGGGGTATTGCTAACACTTATTCCTGACCAAACCAAATTATTGGGAATGAGCAACAAAGGTATATTTTTTACTATTTATACCATTGCATCGCTTATGGTACGGATGTTTTTTGCCAAAAGCTCAGACAAATATGGCCGTATTCCTGTTTTGATTATTTCTTCTATCTTATTAATTGTATCAATGATTATGTTGGGATTTGCCCAATCGTTATATACCTTTATTCTAGCTTCTATTTTATTTGGGTTTTCGTGGGGTTTCAATACACCAACACTTACAGCTTGGACAGTCGACCTTTCCGACGAACGATTCAGAGGACGAGCCATGGCAACCATGTATATTGCCCTAGAAGCAGGAATTGGTATTGGGGCGGTTTTTGCTGGAAAAATATATCAAGGCAATGCCCATAACCTTCCTATTCCTTATTTCTTATCTGCATTTTTGGCATTGGTCAGCTTGGTATATTTATGGACATTACGAAAAAAGCCAAACACCGCTAATAGCTGAAAATAGAGTTATTGGCAAAAATAGGTTTCAAAGAGGTAATTCTCCATTTATAGTGATTTTATTAAATATAGTTTATCCAATTATTTCGTACCTTTCAATGATTGATAACAATGGTATTTGAACAATATTTAGAACAAAAAAACATCAATGCTGAAATCTTTTTATGGGACAATCCTCAGCATTTTGCTGAATTGAAAAAGATATTCAACGAGCTACACCCCGACAGCTTTACAGCCCAAAAGAAGTTTTTAATCAACCAGTTACGAAAAAAATATCAGCTCAAGCAATATGCCTAAACCCACTACTTGAGCCTGGGCTTAGGCACTCAAAAAAATCATTTGAGTAAACCGTTTACTAAAGATTATTGTGGTCTATTGACTATTCAAATTATTTATTGCAATTTGAGGCTTTGTAATTAGCTTATTACCCCACAAAGCGTAAAAGTATTTATAGAAACAATCAACATAGCCCCAATTTAAACTTTAGAAAAATGGCGTACAAAATTTCAGACATCGAAGGAATTGGTCCAGTTTATACAGAAAAACTAGGAACAGTAGATATCAAAACTGTTGAAGAGTTATTGGAAGTAGGTGCATCAAAAAAAGGCCGTAAAGAATTAGCAGAAAAAACAGGCATCGACGAAAGTCGTATTCTTCGTTGGGTAAATATGGCTGATTTGTTCAGAATTAAAGGTGTTGCCGAAGAACTTTCAGATTTGTTAGAAGCCGCAGGTGTAGACACAGTTAAGGAATTAGCAACCCGCAATGCTACCAATCTTCATGCAAAATTAATTGAAGTCAACGATGCAAAAGGCTTGAGTGGCCGAGTTCCTAGCCTTTCTCAGGTAGAAGGATTTATTGATTTTGCAAAAGAATTAGAACCTAAAGTGACGCATTAATAAGTATTATATTACGAGTAAAAAAGGTTTGAGTTAGTCTTTAAAAGGCAATACTCAAACCTTTTTTTATGCCCAAGCTGTTGTTGAGTATAATACTAGCCAAAATAACAATCTATTGAGGCTGTAGACTTTATTTTTATCTTTTTCTTATTGAATATTGTTATTTTTCAAGAAAAACAGATGGTTTATTTTTGCATTTAGGTTTTTATTGAACTTTGCCAAGAATTCAAATCGCTAAAATTGTACAATTCATAGCAACAAAAAGCACTTAAAAGTAAATTCATTTGTTAGTAAAATAGTAAGTAATCTCAAACCAATAGAATCTATTCAAATCTATTATGAGTAATATAACAAAATTTGAACATCTCTTTCCTTCGGAAGCAGATATTCCGGCAGAATACAATATCACCGAGCCTATCGAGCAACGTGAGTACTTGGTCAATGGCGAAATGCGTCAATGGGCAGGCAAAACACAAGATGTGTGGTCGCCTATATATATACAAACGCCAAATGGTTTAGAACAAAAACGCATTGGTTCGTACCCTATTACCGACGCACCCGATGCCATGGAGGTTTTGTATGCGGCAGTAAAAGCCTACAACAACGGTCGTGGCGAATGGCCTTCGATGAGCGTACCACAACGTATTGAATGTGTTGAGCGTTTTACGCAAAAAATGATTCAAAAACGTGACGAAGTCGTAAAATTATTGATGTGGGAAATTGGTAAATCTTTGGGCGATTCCCAAAAAGAGTTTGACCGTACTGTTCAGTATATTTACGATACTATCGATGCTTTGAAAGATATTGACCGCAATTCGTCAACATTCTTGATTGAAGAAGGAATTATCGGGCAGGTTCGTCGCTCGCCACTAGGTGTAGTATTGTGTATGGGGCCGTTCAACTACCCATTGAATGAAACTTTTACTACCTTGATTCCTGCCCTTATCATGGGTAATACCTTGTTATTTAAACCACCAAAACATGGTACATTATTGCACTATCCATTGTTGGAGGCATTCAAAGACTCGTTCCCAGCGGGTGTAATCAATACCGTATATGGTCGTGGCAATTCGGTAATTCCTAGTTTGATGGAGTCTGGAAAAATTGATGTTTTAACCCTGATAGGTTCGTCGAAAGTAGCCGATAAGCTGAAAAAAATGCACCCTAAAGTAAACCGTTTAAGAGCAATCTTGGGCTTGGATGCAAAAAATGCAGCTATCGTAACCGAAAGTTCAGACCTTGAACTGGCCGTAAAAGAATGTATGTTAGGTTCATTGTCGTTCAATGGCCAACGTTGTACTGCATTGAAAATCATGTTTGTGCATGAGTCTTTGATTGACAAATTCAATGCCCGTATGGCCGAAGAAATTTCAAAACTCAAGCTCGGCCTAATGTGGGAAAAAGGCGTAAATATTACACCACTTCCTGAACCAAACAAACCTGCGTATTTGAAAGAATTGGTTGAAGATGCTAAATTACATGGGGCAAAAGTAATCAATGAAGGTGGTGGCGAAAGCTTCAAATCGTTTGTGTATCCTGCTCTTCTTTCACCTGTAAATAGCAAAATGAAAGTTTGGCACGAAGAACAATTTGGCCCTGTTGTACCTGTGGCTTCTTTTAGCAATATCGAAGAGCCTATCGATTATATTACGGCTTCATCGCACGGTCAACAAGTTTCGATTTTTGGTACAGACGTTCATCAAATTTCAGAATTGATTGATGCTACTGTCAACCAAGTATCGCGTGTAAATATCAACGCCCAATGTCAGCGTGGCCCAGACACCTTCCCTTTCACAGGTCGGAAAGATTCGGCAGAGGGAACGCTATCGGTAACAGCAGCTTTGCGTTCGTTCTCAATAAGAACCGTTGTAGCTACTAAACAAACGGCTGAAAACAAAACTTTAGTAAATCAAATCGTTGAAAATCAAGAATCTAACTTCTTGTCAACTAGATTTATCCTATAGTACCAATCTGCCAAACGCCTTGTCAAAACTACCTATTTTGGCAAGGCGTTTATTTATTCTTCCCACTTTTTTCTAAATACAGACGGACTGACCCCTCGGTATTTTTTAAAAATCTTATTCAAATGGCTTTCATCGCTAAAACCTAATTCAAAAGCTATTTCGCTAATTCTCATACTGGTATACCTCAATCTTGTAGCCACTAATTGAATTTTATACTGTATAATATAATGCTGGAGGTTTTCGCCAACTTGCTTTTTAAAATATTCGCTAAGGTAATTAGGTGAAAGATGAAAGGTATCGGCCATTTTCTCGACTTTCAGCATGTCTGCGTCATAAATATTCTGATGAACATAATTAAGTAAATGTACCGCTTGCTTGGTATAATAATGCTGCCCCGAAAGTACCTCCATTAAAGTAATATTACGAGCGGCTATTGTAATAATTGTGTTGATGAGTTGTTGTATTACTTCGTTACGCTGTGGTTTATCTTGTCTGTATTCACGGACTAACCCTTCTACCAACGCACGTATCAGGGGTTTATCTTCTACATTTTTCAAAATACAACCTGGCAAATGATTGTGAGTATGAAATATAAATTCTAACTTTTGTAACCATTCTTTGCTTTGAGTTTGTAAATAACTGTCATTGAACCGAATAAAAAACAAACTCGTTCTTTGATGTACCTCAAAACCATGCCGGTCTTGTGGAAAAATCAGGAATAGCTTATCGCTACTATAAGCCAACTGATGGTCGTTAATCAGTTGAACACCTGTACCATTTAGCACAAATACCATCTCAAAAAACGTATTTGTATGTTGTTTTGCCTGATAATTACTTACTTCCAACAGCTCCATCTCAAAAGGAGCATACAAATTTTTGATTTCCATACCTCTTATTTTACTATTTACTCCTGCCTTTTTACAAGTACTCTTTGCTTTTTTATGAACAATTTTGTATTCACAAACTTTACTATTTCAGCAGATGACTTCACTCCCTTTTTTACTTATCAGGCTAGCCATTGGCTTTAGTCTTTTGGGACACGGACTGGTTCGTTTACCCAAACTTACTACATTTAGCAACTGGATGGTCGGTATTTTCGACAAATCAATACTTCCTTCGGCTATAGTATTACCGTTTAGTTATGTACTCCCTATTGCCGAATTTGTATTGGGGCTAATGCTTGTACTAGGTTTATTGACCAAACAGGCACTGGTAGCTTCGGCTATTCTTATGATTATCTTGATTTTAGGAACGTGCCTAATCGAAAATTGGGAAGCACTCCCGTCTCAGTTAATTCATGTAATGATAATAGCTTTATTGCTTCAATTTATCTCAGCCAACCAGTATTCAATTGATAACCTTTTAGTAAAATAACATGAACTCAAGACGAAATTTCATAAAAAAAAGTGGCTTATTAGGGTTATCAGGTATGGCTCTGAGTACGCCCCAAGAGCATCCTCGTCAAACCCAATGGGCAGATGGCTCATCGCTTATTGTATCTATTTCGATGCAATTTGAGGCAGGAGGCCAGCCCGACAATGCCGAAAGCCCTTTTCCTCAAAATATTCAAAAAGGTTATATTGATTTGCCAGCATCTACATGGTACGAATACGGATATAAAGAGGGGATTCCGAGAATGTTAGACCTCTGGGATCAATTTGGTATAAAAGTAACATCGCATATTGTTGGAACGGCTGCTCTCAAAAATCCCAAACTGGCCAAAGAAATTGTAGACAGAGGTCATGAAGCCGCTGCACATGGCCTAAATTGGGCTACACAATATACCATGAGTTATGAAGAAGAAAAAAAGTTTATTAAAGATGGCCAAGAAGCTATTCAGCAAATTACTGGAGTAAAAGCATTGGGTTATAATGCCAACTGGCTCAGAAGAGGCCCTAATACATTAGCTATTTTACAAGAATTAGGCTTTATATATCATATCGACGATGTTAGTAGAGACCAACCTTTTATTATTCAGGTAAACAACCAAGATTTTGCGGTTGTTCCTTATACTATCCGTTGTAACGATATTGTTTTGATTGAAGGCAAAAACTTCTCGGCTGAGCAATTTTTACAACAAGTAAAAATGGAGTTTGACCAGCTTTACCTCGAATCTAAACAACAACGCCGTATGCTATCTATTAGTTTTCATGACCGTATCGGTGGTACACCACAAATGGCCACAGCTATTAGAAATATGCTAACGTATATGCAAAAACACAAAGGGGTAGTTTTTAAACGGAAAGATGAGATTGCCAGAATGACATTGAGCGATAAAAATAGTATTAGAGAAACCTAACCATATCTAACCAAAAGCGTCATCCCTTTCTAACTATCAGGAATGACGCTTTTTTATCTACAATAATTTTTTTTTGACGAGAAGGACACTCAATCCAATTTAGCTTAACAAATAATCACTGAGTTTGTTTTCGAGGTCTCGAACCGACATATTTCTAAAAATTCCTCCGTGATTAACAAAGGATACCTCTCCTTTTTCTTCCGAAACTACAATAATGGCAGCATCAGTTTGTTCGCTCATACCAAAAGCAGCACGATGCCTAAAGCCTAATGTTGGCGAAATTGTACCACTTTCCGAAACTGGTAACATACAACGTGCAGCCGCCAAACGGCCATTTTTAATAATAACAGCACCGTCGTGCAATGGAGAATTTTTATGAAAAATAGTTAACAACAACCTTTTTGAAACCTGTGAGTCTATTTCATCGCCCGATTCAATAAACTTTTTTAAGTCGTCTTCCTTTTCTATTACAATCAATGCTCCAGTATGCGTAGTGGCCATTACTTTGGTAGCTTCTACAATAGCTTGTAAGGTCGAGACATTTTCTTTAGAAATTTTTGGCGTATAAAATCTTTTGAGCAAGGCATTTTCCTGAATTGAAGTAGACCGCCCCAGCATCATCAAAAAACGACGTATTTCTTGTTGGAAAATAATCAGTAAAGCCAGTACACCCACATTCATAAACTGCCCCAAAATAGCAGAAAGCAACTCCATACCCAAGGCAGTTGCTACCAAATACACTACGTATATCATGATATAGCCAAAGAATATTTTATTAGCGATACTCCCCTGAATAAGTCTATATATTTGGTAAAGTAAAAACGCAACAAATACTATATCAAATAAATCTATAAAATCAATATCTAAGAAACCTATGTGCATTTGTTTAAAGAATGTTTATTGGTAAAATAATATGGTAAGGTAAGTAAAATTCACAGTCTTGATTATAACTCAATACCCAAAACAATATTGGCATTGATACATAGCTTAGCGTAAATGTCTTGTTGCGAGGGTTCACAAACACCCGCATAATCGCCTTTTCGCCCTTGCATATCGGTTATTACTTGAAAATGCAAATGTGGTGGCCAGTTGCCATTAATAGGAAAATCGCCAAAAGTAGCAATTTGTTGTCCTTGTTCAATAGCCTGTCCTTCTTCCAAGCCTTCCAGCGACTCCAAGCTTAGGTGTCCGTATAGCGTATAAAAGGTACAGTCTTGCAATCGGTGAGCTACAATAATGGTAGGCCCGTAGTCTCCAAAAGTATCGTTATTGGCAAAGCTATGTACATTGCCAGCCAGCGGGGCAAATACGGGTGTTCCAGCTTTTGCCCAAATATCTACACCCAAATGAATAGAACGTGGCTCGAATGATTGTTGAAAATGTTGGCTTCGACGATAGATAAAGCGATTTTCGAGATACCCTCCTACCGCACAAACTGCACCAGCTTCATTAATTTTCTGAAATACATAATCAGAAAATACTTGGGTATTGGTTAAATCTATTGTATGTAAATCAGTATTGGCTTCGGTTAAATCAAGATGAAGTAATGTATCTGTTTGAAAGTTAAAAGGAACAACACTGGCAAATTTTTGTTTTTTTAATATTTCTTCTATTATCATAATATGCAAAAAGACTCAAAATGTTGATTAAATTAAATAGGTCAATTAAGTGTTTATACAAAACTATTTTGAATTTATCTTTTGATAATATTCAAAACCATCATACAACAACCTGAATACTCAATCGTTATCAATACTACGCCCAAACCTGTGTACCTTCTGTACAATTTTTACACATTTCAATCTGTGAGCGAGACTTGATAAGGGTTTTCCGAAAATCGTTGTATGCTTGGTCATTCCAAAGCTTGGTAAACGACTGAGTTTTCATATCACCCAAACGAAAATGAGCATCTTTGTCAAAACAACACGGCACTACCAAACCATCCCAAGTAATCACACACGAATGCCACATTTTCCAACAGTGATTTACCAACTTGTTTTTGATAGTATAACTTCCATCATTTTGACGAGCATAACGAGCGTATTTATCGATGGTAGGTATCAACTCCGAGCCATTTGCATAATCGTAAATCTGAGCCGTTTTGAGCCCAACTTCATCCACACCCAACTCTTTGGCCAATAGCTTTACCTCCTCAATTTGATGCTGATTAGGCTTTACAACTAAAAACTGAAAAATAATGTGTGGAGTACTCGACTTCAAGGCTTTTTTCCACTTTACGATATGCTTTGTTCCTTCTATTACTTTATTGAGTTTTCCTCCTACCCGATACTGTTGGTACACCTCTTGGCTTGTACCATCAATTGAGATAATCAACCTATCTAAACCCGACTCAACTGTTTTTTTAGCTTGTTCGTCCGACAAATAATGGGCATTGGTAGAAGTAGCCGTATAGATTCCTTTTTGGGAAGCATAACCAACTAATTCAAGAAATTGTGGATGCAAGTAGGGTTCGCCTTGAAAATAAAAAATAAGATACAACAGGGTATCTGATAGTTCATCGATGGTCTGCTTGAATAGTCCTGAGGACAACATACCCGTTGGACGAGTAAACGACCGAAGCCCACTAGGGCATTCGGGGCAACGTAAATTACAGGACGTAGTGGGTTCAAAAGAAATACTAATTGGCAATCCCCAAGTATTGGGCTTACCAGTAAGTTTAGACGAATAAAAGCTACTCACAACCTTCACCGCATTCCATACACGCTTCGCTGTAAGTTTTGATAAAAAGTTAATTCCGTCGCTAATATTCTTATTCATTTCTGTCACTGGCCTATTACATTGCAAATTACTCAATATTTGTCAAAACACCCGTTCATTCTTCCGAAATCATCACAGGTTAGCATATCTTTTTCCCTCAAAACAGGTATTTTAGTTTATTAGTCACCCAATCAACGTACGAGGCATTGACTTATTTTCGAGATAGGTTCAAAATATCGTACAAGAACGTAATAACAGTGAATACCAAACCTAATAACATGAGCAACTCAAGAAGAGATTTTATCAAAAAACTAAGCGGTACTTCGGCCATGGTTGTTGGCGGGGTTAGTCTTTCGGAAGCCTACGGAAAAACCTTTATTCTGCAATCAGAAGCTCGTATTTCCTCCAACGACACCATCAGAATTGCTCTGATTGGCTCAGGCATTATTGGCCACTACGATACCGATACAGCCCTAAAAGTACCGGGTGTCGAGCTCGTTGCAGTATGCGATTTATACACAGGTCGCCTAGAACGAGCCAAAGAAAAATGGGGAAAAAATATTTTTACAACCAAAGATTATCGGGAAATCTTGATTCGTAAAGATATAGACGCTGTACTGATTTGTACTACCGACCATTGGCACGATAAAATTTCTATAGATGCTATGAAGGCAGGAAAACACGTATATTGCGAAAAACCTATGGTGCATCATATCGACGAAGGGCAGGCCGTTATTGATACCCAAAAGAAAACGGGCAAAGTTTTTCAGGTAGGAAGCCAACGTGCTAGTGCGGTTTCGGTGTTGGAAGCCAAAAAATATTATGAACAAGGTATTATTGGCGAGCTTACTTATATCGAAGCCGTCAATGACCGAACTAGTGCCAATGGAGCTTGGCAATATACCATACCAACAGATGCCTCGCCCCAAACAGTAGATTGGGACAAATACATTGGCGATGCCCCCAAAACACCCTTCGATGCCCTTAAATTTTTCAGATGGCGTAATTACAAAGATTTTGGGACAGGGGTTGCTGGCGACTTGTTTGTCCATATTCTTACGGGCGTACATGTTGTAACAAGTTCTATTGGCCCTAGCAAAATTTTTGCCCTTGGCGACCTCAATTACTGGAAAGATGGTCGAGATGCCTACGACTTAGTAACAGGTATGATGTATTATCCAGAAAGAAAAACGCATCCTTCATTCCAGCTTTTTACCAGAGTAAATTTGGCCGATGGCGGAAGCGGTGGCTCGTACACTCGTTTGGTAGGTACTGAAGGGGTTATAGAAATGCGTTGGAACGACCTCACTATCAAACATTTCAAACGTCCAAAAGCTCCAGAGTTTGGTGGATATGACTCTGTTATGACTTTTTCGGAAGCTCAACAAATAGAAGCCAAAAAACAATATGAGGCAACCTATACAAAAGAGGATAAAGAATGGAAAAGGTATGACGATATTGTTTTCAAATCGCCACAAGGCTACGACGATCGCCTTGACCATTTCATTGGTTTTTTTGAGGCTGTTAGGGCTGGCAAGACTGTTGTAGAGGATGCCTCGTTTGGCTTACGAGCAGCGGCTCCGTCAATTGCCTGCAATATGAGTGTAGAGCAAAAGAAACCGATTGTTTGGGATGCCGAAAAAATGAAGATAATCGGGTAAAATTAGGGACATAAAAATCAAGATATTTTACTAATAAAATGCTTTACAAAAACCAATTGAGGCTCAGGTTATTAACCACTCAATAGTTTTACCAATAAAAATAGCCTTGTAAAGAGATTTTATTTTGCAAAAAATTTGATTTTTAAGATTAACTATTGCAACTTGCTATAGTTATAAATGTCTTCAAAACATACCGCCAGATGTGATGTCGATATGATATAATTAGTGCGAATTATACCCTTACTTAATCCAACGCTAATTGCCTCATATTGTTAAAACCTGATTATCAGGCTTTAATGTCGTCCCATTTCATTCCAAAGGTATTCCTTTTGACTAATTTTCTGACAACAATTTTCCCTTGACTTACGACGTTTATCAAGTCGAAGGCACTGCTAATAGATATTACTATAGCTATACGCTACGTTATATAAATACTAACTAAGTAATCTTTTATAGATTATTTTTTTATGGGTTCGGGTTACAGAAAAAGTCGTGGGCATTGCCCACGACTTTTCTCATTTTAGATACCTTTAAAATTGGGTCGTTTTTTCTGTAAAAAAGCCGAAACGCCTTCCATAAAATCTTGGGTTTGGGCAGCTTCATCTTGATACACCGCTTCTAATTCTAGCATCTGTTCCAACGACGAATTACCCGAATGATTCAACACCTTCTTGATTAGTCCAATTGCTTTGGTTGGGGCTTTGGCATATTGTAAGGCCAGCTGTTGTACTGCACCATCGAGTGCATCGTTGGTAACTACCTGATTTACCAGACCCAATGCCAAACATTCTTCTGCTGCTACAATACGCCCTGTCGAGCATAATTCAAAAGCCTTTTGTGAACCTACCAAACGAGGTAAAAAATACGACGAACCTGCATCCATAATTAACCCAATATTTACGAATATTTGTGACATCGACGCATTTTCGGCCGCTATAATACTGTCACAAGCCAAAGCCAACGAACAGCCCGCCCCTGCTGCAATACCATTTAATCGACAAATTACGGGCTTTGGAGCATTGCGGATAGCCAAAATCATAGGATTATAGTTTTTGCGAAGCGACTCGCCCAAACTGGCGGCATTACCTACGCCTGCCTTCAAATCGGCTCCCGAACAAAAAGCTTTTTCGCCCGCTCCCGTAATCACAATTACCCGAACCTCTAGCGATTCAGCGGCGGTTTCTACCGCTTGGGTTATTTCTTGAATTAGGGCTGGACTCAAAGCGTTGTAAACTTCTGGCCTATTCAAAACAATCGTACAAATACCTTCCTGTACTTCATATTTCAACAATTGATACATATTCTTTTCGTTAAAAAGGTTTTACATGCAATAGATAGTTGAAGTTCTGAAAAAGGAATTTATTATGCAAGCATACCTTTAAGTAAGTACACAAAATAAACAACCGAAATCCTCGACTGCGAAGCATACAATCATATCAGATTAATCCTTTTGATTTGTATTATTTACTATTCTCCAAATCAATTTCAGGTTTATCATAAGTTGAACAGCTTATAATTCAGAAAACTTCATGTATCTACAAAAAGAAGATAGTAACCATAATACTAATGAAAAGACCAAGCAATACGCCTGCCAATACTTGTGAAGGGGTGTGTGCATTGAGGTGCAATCGAGCCGATATTAAAAAACCTGCTATAATAATGAGCAATAACAAAGGAAATAATAACTGGCTATCTTTAAGGCGAATAGCAATTCCTAACAACGCTCCGACAGCTCCGCTAATGCCTACGGCATGAGCCGATATTTTCCAGTATAAACTGATGAATGCTACCGTAGCAAGCGAAAAGGTAATACTACTCATTATCAGTGCAACCTCGGGAAACTGCGTAATATTTTTGGTATAAAAAGCTGTGACAAAAGTATAAATTATCACCGTAATCAAATACGGCAAACGCCTATCTTTGAGTGTTTGCATCTGAAGACTCTGTATAAAGCCCAATCTATAAACAAAGTAAATACTAATAACAGGGACAACAAAGGTTTGAAGAAAAATCAATAACAATAAACCCACCTTAATACTCATCAGTCCTACTCTGGCTGCACCATTGAATAACTCCAAATTATGGATAGCGTCGGGAGCTACATAAAAAATAATGCTATACAATATAGTGGGCATAATTAGTGGGTGCAACAATGCCGAGAGAATCTGTGCGAGGCGTGTATTCAAAGTAATAAAATAAAAAAGTGAATGATAAATAGTTCTTTTGCCTAATCAGCGATATTGTTTAGAATACCTTGACATTATAGCAAATTTAAAACTATTCATCATTCACACTTACTATTTGGCCAATTAAAGTTGTTTCCTTAATCTAGCCACAGGAATATTCAATTGTTCACGGTACTTGGCTACGGTACGTCTGGCAATATTATAACCTTTTTCGTTCAAGTATTTTTCAAGTTTATCGTCGGAAAGTGGGCTCTTTTTAGGTTCGTTTTCTATTAATTCTTTCAAAATATTTTTGACTTCTCTACTCGAAGCATCTTCGCCCGACTCAGTAGAAATTCCCTCAGAGAAGAAGTATTTTAACAAATATAAACCATACTCAGTTTGAACCGATTTGCTGCTAGCCACCCTCGACACTGTCGAAATATCCATTTCGATTTCGTTGGCAATATCTTTCAAAATCATCGGTTTGAGTTTTGACTCATCGCCTGTCAGGAAAAACTCCCTTTGATAATCTACGATTGCCTGCATTGTTTTTAGCAAAGTTTGTTGACGCTGCTTGATTGCATCTATAAACCACTTAGCCGAATCCAGTTTTTGTTTAATAAAAGTTACGGTTTCCTTAATAACTTTATTGTTTTTGTCGCTCTTATCATAAGTTTCCAACATTTCATGAAAAGAGTTGCTAACTCGTAGCTCAGGAGCATTTTTTGAATTTAACATTAGCTCCAATTTACCATTATTATTCACCAAAATAAAGTCGGGCATTAGGTATTGAACAATCGCCCCGTCTTCATCCGAAGCCCCAGGTTTTGGGTTAAGTTTGGTAATAATAGCAATGGTTTGCTTCATTGTTTCGTCATCAATATTGAGACGACGTTGAATTTTTTCATAATGTTTTTTTGAAAATTCATCAAAATACTCATCTACAATTCTAATGGCATTTTGTACTCTGGGGTCCGACACGTCTTTTCTATCCAACTGCAACAAAAGGCATTCTTTCAAATCTCTTGCAGCAATACCCGCAGGGTCAAAAGTCTGTACCGACTTTAGTACCTCCTCAACCTCCTCCACTGTAGTGTATATACCTTGTGTAAAAGCCAAATCATTGACAATAGCCTGCATTGGTCGCCTAATATACCCATCCGACTCAATTGAGCCAATAAGTTGATTACCAATAGCTTCTTTGGTTTCGCCCAAACGCAGAAAACTCAACTGAGTAGTCAAATGGTCGGTTAGGCTATCAACCATCATTATAGGCATTTCCTTATCGTCCTCATCACCTCCAGAGCCATCGCCTTGCATTTTATAACCACTATAATCATCGTGGAGGTAATTGTCAATATCTATATCGTGGTCGTTATAATCTGCAAATTCATCATCTGAATATTCATCATAATCGTCGTCAAATTCATCTTTTTGTTCTTGAATATCATTATCCAGATCCATACCTTCTTCAAGGGCAGGATTGATTTCTAACTCTTCTTCAATTCGAGCGGCAAGTTCAAACGTAGGTATCTGTAATAGTTTTATAAACTGTATCTGTTGCGGCGAAAGCCGTTGCTGAAGTGCTTGATTTAGGGATAGCTTTTGCATATTTTTCTTTTGTAGTAAGGATTAGTAGTATTATTAACAAAGTGTGGTACAAGATTTGCGTTGAACGCCTCTTTAGTCCCATTAGCAATAACCTTGCCAAAAGTTATGCCTAAAAATAATAGTTTAATTACAAAATTACAAACAAGAATAATCATTTTACATAAATAACTGTTTAACAACAATTTAACAAAAACAAGTATTTCTTTATTAATACTTGTCTATCAGGAAAAAGTCACATCTATTCGGTTATTGTAAGAATTGTAAGTAATTTTGAAGAGTAACGCTAGAAATTACAACTACGTAGCATTCAATATACTTACGATGAAAAATTGTAGGTTGGATTTATATAAAATATATTTTGTGAAATAAGCAATGCAAATCAAACAAATCTTAGCAGAAGCAGCCATTGGCTCGACAATTACGGTAAAAGGTTGGGTAAGAACCAAACGTGAATCTAAAAACGTAACGTTTATTAATATCAATGATGGTTCTGTCATTCATAATATTCAAGCTGTAGCAGAAGCAGGCGTGTTGAGTGAAGATACTTTAAAGCTTATCACAACGGGGTCATGCGTCGCTATTACAGGTACACTTATCGAATCGCAAGGTTCAGGACAAAAGGTTGAAATTCAGCTATCTTCGGCTTTGGTATATGGTACTGCCGACCCTGAAAAATACCCTCTTCAACCTAAAAAACACTCTTTAGAATTTTTAAGAGAAATCGGTCATTTGCGTCCTCGTACCAATACTTTCTCTGCGATTTTCCGTGTACGTCATAGTTTGGCTTTTGCCATTCATAAGTACTTCAACGATAACGGTTTCTTCTATTTGCACACACCTATTATTACAGGTTCGGATGCCGAAGGAGCAGGCGAAATGTTTAGAGTATCAACCCTCGACCCCAAAAATCCACCATTGAATGAAGATGGTTCTATCAACTACAAAGAGGATTTCTTTGGCCGTGAAACCAACTTAACGGTATCAGGACAATTGGAAGGCGAATTAGGTGCTTTGGCCTTGTCAAAAGTATATACTTTTGGCCCTACTTTCCGTGCTGAAAACTCTAACACCACCCGCCACTTGGCCGAATTCTGGATGATTGAGCCAGAAGTAGCGTTCTTTGAATTGGAAGATAATATGGCATTAGCTGAAGATTTTACCAAATATATTATCAAATATGCTTTGGAAAACTGCTACGATGACCTTGTTTTCTTGGAAAATAGATTGAAAGAGGAAGAGAAAAACAAAAAACAAGACGAACGCTCTGAGCTTTCTCTTATCGAAAAATTAAAGTTTGTGATTGATAACGACTATGTCAAATTGACATATACCGAGGCTATTCAGATTCTATTAAGTTCAAAGCGTCATAAAGAAGGAAAATTCCAATATCCTGTAGAATGGGGGATCGATTTGCAGTCGGAACATGAGCGTTATTTGGTGGAAAAACACTTCAAAAAACCTGTGATTTTGACCAACTATCCAAAAGACATCAAGGCGTTTTATATGAAGTTAGATGATGATGGTAAGACAGTTCGTGCTATGGACGTGTTGTTCCCTGGTATTGGTGAAATCATTGGTGGTTCACAACGTGAGGATGATTACGAAAAATTATTACAACGTACCAAAGATGTAGGTATCCACGAAGATACTATTTGGTGGTATCTAGAAACTCGTCAATTTGGGTCGGCACCACATGCTGGCTTTGGTATCGGTTTCGAGCGTTTGGTGATGTTTGTAACAGGTATGACCAATATCCGTGACGTAATTCCTTTCCCTCGTACACCAAAAAGTGCTGAATTCTAAAATTATTCATTAGGCTCTGGGGTTTGTTTGATATTTGATTGAGCTGAATGAATCCCCTAGATACAAAACAGGTAGTGTATTTTGTTGGATAATACCAACAATACACTACCTGTTTTGTATTGTGACAAGCCATTCTTTTTTCTGTTCTTTTTTACAAAACTTTTATTAAATTGCCTCTATTGTACACGATTGTACTTATACTATTTCTATCATTATTCAACCATGAAAAAAATCTTTCTTTCTCTTTTTATTGGCATCCTGTTTTTGCCAATGGCCCAAGCTCAACAATCGGCTGAAGAACAAGCTGTCAAAGCCGTTATCGACCAGCTATTTACGGGTATGAAACAACACGACTCTACGATGGTGCGTACAGCATTTCACCCAAGTGCCCGTATGCAGTCGGTAGGATTCAATAGGAAGACCCAGAAAATAGCGTTGGAAACCGAAGATAGTATTGATGGATTTGTTAAACAAATAGGCTCAATTCCAGCCAATAGGGCTATCGAAGAGCGTGTACTTAGCTATGAGATTCGTATTGATGGCAATCTTGCTACTGCGTGGACTCCCTACGAATTCTATGCCGACGGTAAGTTTAGTCATTGTGGTGTAGATGCTTTTCAATTTTACAAAACTGACAATGGTTGGAAAATCATTGCTATAGCCGATACTCGTAGAAAAGATTGTGGAAAATAATATTGCATAATGGAGATAAGTGATTTTATCAAGGTGATAGACATGCAAATAATTATATCATCAATCCACAATATTTAACTTGGACAAACAACATTGGACTCAAGAAGGCAGATATTCTATTGATTTACCATCTACTTTAGCGAATTAGAGCATTTTGATGGAGGCTTAAAAACAGAAAAAGGATGGCTCTGGGATAATTTATTTATGGTTGATAGGAAAATCAATCGCAAAAAAGTGAAGGTAAATGATATGCTAAAACCAAACCGAGAAGGATATGCCCTATACCGTTTAGTCGCATACGACCATAAAAAATATATTTTTTGTGCCAATACCCAAATGATTTGCGTCAAGAACAAATTGATATGATAGATAATCTAGGGATAAATTATGTAAAAGACTGGCGAAGAGAAGCAATATCAATAAGAATAAAGGCAATAGAGTTTGGTTAACCCTATTAATGAATTTCCTACTGCATACGAAACGACTAAACGTAATTTCGTAGTTGAATAACCTTTCATTACAAAATATCATGATCCAATTTCCCAAATTTTTTAAAAGTCTCGGCTATGCCTTTCAGGGCATAGGAATGTTGCTAAAAGAAAATAACTTTCGGATACACTTACTCATATTTGGCTTTGGAATCTTGTTTGGTTGTTTTTTTGAAATAGATACCACCGAATGGCTTTTTGTGATATTAGGCAATGGATTGGCTATTGCCTCTGAAGGATTTAACTCTGCCATTGAGGCTATTGTAGATTTGGCTTCGCCAGAGTTTCATCCTTTGGCCAAAAAAGCAAAAGATATTGCTGCTGGCTCGGTTTGGATAACCGCTATGGCTTCTATGATTTGTCATATTATTATCTTCCTTCCCAAAATTATTGATTGGATACTAGGTTTATGACAAACAAAAAACGGAGTAGGAAAAATCTTACTCCGTTTTATTAACTCCTAAAATTTTGTTAAAATATCAATACGTTGTCTTTTTTATTGCTGTTAGCTGATTGTTAGTTGATATCCTCAAAACCAACAGATTCAAGCACTTAATATAATACCCAAGTGTCTTTTGAGCCACCACCTTGCGACGAGTTGACTACCAACGAACCTTTTCTCAATGCAACACGGGTTAATCCACCCGGAATTACCTGTACGCCATTGCCATAAAGAATATAAGGACGTAAATCTACGTGACGACCTTCTGCGTGGTCATCTATCAAACATGGCACTCTCGACAACGAAATCGTTGGCTGAGCAATATAATTACGAGGGTTTTCTTTAATACGTTTTTTGAAAATCTCCTGTTCTTCTTTGGTTGATTTTGGGCCAATCAACATCCCATATCCACCAGCTTCATTGGCTTCTTTTACCACCAATTTTTCAATATTTTCTAGCACATATTTACAATCATCGTCTTCGCCACAGATATAAGTCTGTACGTTTGGAATAATAGGGTCTTCGCCTAGATAATATTTAATAATACGAGGTACATACGCATAAATTACTTTATCGTCGGCAACACCCGTACCAGGGGCATTGGCCAATGCCACACGACCCGCTTTGTACACATCCATCAAGCCCGGAATACCAATCAAAGAATGCGGATTGAATGTTTGGGGGTCTAAGAATGTATCATCGATACGACGATAAATTACATCAACTACCTGAAAGCCTTTGGTAGTACGCATTTTTACATAACCATCATGAACCACCAAATCGCGGGTATCTACAAGCTCTACGCCCATTTGTTGAGCCAAATATGAATGCTCGAAATAAGCCGAATTATAAATCCCTGGGGTAAGCACACAAACCGTAGGGTTAGGACGGTCGGTAATATACTGCAACATTTGCAGCAAACGAGTTGGATAATCTGAAATAGGCTGAATACGTGTTTTGCCCACCACTTCAGGGAATGTACGTTTTAGTAGCTCACGGTTTTCGAGCATATAACTCACCCCTGATGGACAACGAAGGTTATCTTCTAACACCATAAATTCCCCATCATCACCACGAATCAAGTCTGTACCTGTAATATGAATCCAAATACCTTTGGGTGGTTTCAGACCAATACAAGGTTTGAGAAAGTTTTTCGATGATTCAATCAGCTCTCGTGGAACAATTCCATCTTTCAGAATTTTTTGGTCGTTATAAATATCATCCAAAAATAGATTCAAAGCCGTAATACGTTGTACCAATCCCCTTTCGGTTTTGTTCCAATCATCGGCCGACACCACTCTCGGAATAATATCAACAGGCATAATTCGCTCTGTACCTTCGTTCTCAGAATATACATTGAAAGTAATACCCATAGCCATCAAAGCTCGCTCTGCGGCCTGATGTCGACGAACAAATTCATCTACCCCTAATTGTTCGACACGCTCTTTGAAAGCTTCGTAACCCATACGAACATTGCCTTCTGGGTCAAACATTTCATCATAAAATCCTTCGGTATCGTAATTGTTGAAGCTAAAGTTCATAGGCAATCTTTTAGTGTTTTGTTCAGAACGTAAAACCTAATTTAATAAAATTTTATTTTGTTTCAAAATTGAATCACCAAACAATATTTTGGATTTGAGCAAATTATATAACTTTTTAAATGGTCTATTATAAATAAAAAAGATTCCCAAAAAAAATAAGTAATTATACTCATTTATTTTTCAGGCTACCGTCTCCTATTTTTCGGTATTGTCATATACAAACCTACATGAAAATAAACAATAAATGTTCAACCTACAGGCCTATTGCCTATCTTTATTGCTCAATTTTCATTAAAATTTACGATTTGTCCATTATGGAAACCCCTACTATATTTACTACCTATATACAAACCCCTTTAGGTGCTTTAGAAATATCGGCTACTTCCGATTTTCTAACATCCATTTTATTTGTAGATACTCAAAAAAGACCTAGCCCACAAAATCAGGCTACCCAAGAGCTTTCGCCAGTTATGATAGCTTGTATTGATCAACTCAATGAGTATTTTGATGGAACAAGAAAAGTTTTTGATTTGGTATTTGTTCATGAAGGAACAGACTTCCAAAAAAAAGTATGGGCCGAACTACTGAATATTCCTTATGGCAAAACGATTTCATATTTAGACCTTTCCAAACGTATTGGTAACGAAAAGGCGATTAGGGCTGTAGGCACTACCAATGGCAATAATCAGTTTACTATTGTAGTTCCTTGTCATCGTGTGATTGGCTCAAATGGTAGCTTGGTGGGCTATGGAGGTGATTTGTGGCGAAAAAAATGGTTGCTCGACCACGAAGCCAAAATCTTGGGAAATTACCAAATGAGTTTGTTTTAAAACAAAACACTCATTATCAATACTTTATACAAAAACCATACTTTATTTTTATTAACAGGCAAGTTATCTTACCTGTTAATAAAAATAAGTTGATTCGTTTAAAAAGCATCTAATACAGCTTTTACCATTCCATCCAACGACTTGTTATCTAGCCAACGCACTACCATTACCAAATCGTGGTCGGGGTCGACGTACACCATATTTGTACCATTGCCCAAATGATAAAAAACGTTACTTGAGGCACTAGGCAATAGTTTTTGATTGGTATTCAAAAACCAATTCATATATCCATAAGTTGGCTCGGCGGTAGTTGGCGTCAGAGCCTGACTTACCCATTTTTCAGAAAGTATTTGTTGGTCTTTCCAACGTCCTTTATGGAGCGACAACAAGCCAAATCGAGCCATGTCATAGGCATTAATAAACATACCTCCACCCCAGTGCCCACCACCACTTACCGATTGTACAGCTTGCCCATCCAATACAATCCAAGAGTTACGATACCCAGTCCATCGCCAAGTATTCGATGCTCCGATAGGGTCCATCACCCATTTTTTTAGTACCTGAGGCAATGGCTGTCGCCAAACGCTTGTAGCAGCCAAGGCCAAAGCATTAACCCGAACATCGTTGTATTCGTAGACACTTCCAGGAGTATTGCGTGAACGAGTTGTCCATTCGGCAGGGTTGGCACTTGGGCGATCGGCCCATTCGGGTTTTCCCCAAAGTGTACCTTCCCAGTCGCTTGTTTGACGCAAAAGATGCTCCCACGTAATTGTACGGTTGTGGGGTGTATCAAATGGTCGTATCAATTCAGGCTTGCCGTAGTCTTCGGCTGGGCGTGCTACCGCACTTCCATATAGTTCAATAGGTGGTACATAATGGTACACCGTATCATTAACATTTTTTATTAGGCCATTGTCAACTGCCAACCCAACCACCGTAGATAAAAAGCTTTTGGTAACACTATGTGTCATATCGCAACGAAGCGGCTCGCCCCACGATGCAACCACATAGCCTTTATAAATAATTAAGCCTGTCGGTTCACCACGCTCGGCAAAAGGCCCTATACCAATACCATAAGGCTCTTTGCCAAAAGTTTGGTAATGATTTACCTCCATATTGCGAGGATTCTTGATTTCGTGCGACTGAGCAAAAGCAATAGCATCCCGAATTTTGTCGGGCTTCAAACCTAAGGTTTCTGGAGCTTTGATTTCCCAATGATGTG
This sequence comes from Flectobacillus major DSM 103, assembly GCF_000427405.1. Lineage (NCBI taxonomy): Bacteria > Pseudomonadati > Bacteroidota > Cytophagia > Cytophagales > Flectobacillaceae > Flectobacillus > Flectobacillus major. Next base: position 788,933 of record NZ_KE386491.1, on the reverse strand, counting down.
CCTCTGGAAAATAGGCAACAGATTTGGCTAAAGTTGTTTTTTTCTGAGCCCATATTGCAAAACCCAACAATACAAAGCCTAATAGTAATAATTGTTTTTTCATAGAAAGTCGATGAATAGTAAACCCAAATATATCATACTTATGCCAAAATACGGTCTTTATAATATATCATTACGCAAAAAAAGCAGATAAGCCAACCATTAGTTCTTTGATTTTGAGCATAATAATAATACGGCTTTATGATACCCTCAAAACTTGCTACAAACAGAGTATGGTTTTCTTACAAAGTCTTGATAGCTTTGTAAACCAAAATCAATAGAAAAACAACAGCATACAATATGGCAACTTGGTATTTAGCTAAAATTCGTTTTCAACGCGAAGACGAAGCTGGCTCATTAAAAACCATCAACGAATCTTATTTGATTGATGCAGTATCATACACCGACGCAGAGGCAAGAGTTTTTGAAATTGTGGCAAGTAATACGCCCGAATTTCAGATAACGAACTTAACCAAAATGAAGTTAAGTGAAGTGTTTTTTGAAGAAAATGGTGCTGAAACATGGTTCAAGGCAAAAGTACAGTACATTTCTTTTGACGAAAAATCGCAAAAAGAAAAGAAAACAGCTCATATTATGCTGATTAATGCCAACGACCCAGGCGAAGTTTACGCATTGCTAAAAAAGAATTTGGGCAGCCTCAACGACTACCAAATTACTGATATTAATATTACAACTATCTTGGAGGTTTGTCCTTACGAGCCTGAAAATGAGTTACTCAAAACAGGGAATTTCCGCCCTGTAGCAGAGGTTTTGGCTGAACAAGAAGCCGCTCAACAATAATACAATAGTAGCAATAGCAAAGTATGTCGAGATGAATACCTTCTTTTCAAGAAAATATTCATCTCGACATTTTCGTTGTAGGGCTATCTATATCAAAATAATACTTATGAAAAACTTCGCCATTATCCTATTCTTTGTACTTTTCAAAGCCTTTACATACGGACAAGCCAATGAAAAGAAATATCCATTTCCTAAATGCAACCAAATTGTTGTAACAACTTCTCTTTCCGATGAAGAACTTTACCAGAAAATAGGGAAAACTCTTATTGAAAAAGGATTCTTTATCGACAATGTCAACAAAGATTTTCAAACTATTACTACCACCAGTTATATTACCCCCAAAGCATCTTTCTCTTATTTCCTGAATATCCGCATAGAAAATCAGCAAGTATTTATTAGTGGCCTTTATGCCTATAACCGAAGCATAGGCAATGCTCATTTTAGAATTGATTATAGCCTAGGGTCAAGCAAAGATTATCGGAGTATTTTTACCAAAATGATAGACTTTGCCACTGCTTTAGAAGGAAATACTACCGTTTATCGACAAGTTGTGTTAGACTAAGGATATACCGCTACAATCTCTATTTCCACAAATTTCTCGGCTGTAACGAGGCCTGCTATTCCCAAGGTTGAGCGACAAGGCTTGATAGGGTTTTCTTTTGTGCCAAAGTATTGTCCATAGGCATCAAACCACCCCTGATAGTCGGTTTTACCCATAAATTTATCAGGAGCCAAATACACTCGCATAAAAAGTACATCTTTAAAACTCAAGCCTTGTTTTTTGAGGGTACTCAACAGGTTTTTCAAAATACTTTCGGCTTGTACTTTGGTATTGCCATACCTTTGGTAAGTACCTTCTTTGGCGGTACTGTCGGCTACACCACAGGTAATACCGCTACTCCAAAAGTACTTTTTCCCAGCAGGTACAACCGCTCCCGACGAAATAGGCGAACTGGCAGTACCATAAAAAGTAAGGCCATTAGGAGCATTTGTTTCGAGCTGTTGAGAATAAACCAGCTGGCTACAAAATGCTACAAGAAACATTCCTAAAAAAGTAATTTTCTTCATGTTTTTCTGATTGTTGATTAAATAAAATAAACTGCTAGAATCAGCCAAATAAGCAAAAACACCCATTGGCTATTTAAGTAAATTCTGCAAAATTTTAATCTATCAATATTTTATATAAACAATATTTATTTATACAAAATATTAAAACACAATTATAGCTATTTTACAGTATTTTATTTCAAATATCGCTAAATTCATTTTATCAAACTAAAGATAACCGATACAATGAATAGACGTAATTTTCTTGAAGCCACCAGTTTGGGTGGTTTGGCTACCATTGCGGGTTTAAATGCCTGTACTTCATCTCTTCCAAGTTATTCCGACAAGCACTTCCATATTAATTCGGGGGTAAACCAACTTCCCAAACTCAAGCTTTCCATGGATCGGATTGTGAAAGAAACCGTAGGATTACGGCCCTTCCGAGCCTCGGGGCCACGTTTGGATACAGAAATGCTTGGCAACAAAACCATTATTCATAATTATGGTCATGGCGGTAGTGGCTGGTCGCTATCGTGGGGTACAGCCAGTATTACTCGTGAAAAAGCTCTTGCTACAGGCGAGAAAAAAATTGCGGTATTGGGTTGTGGTGCTATTGGCATTGCTACGGCTCGATTGCTCCAAGAAAAAGGCTGCGAGGTTACTATTTATACCAAAGATTTACCTCCCAATATTACATCGAGCTTGGCTACAGGTACGTGGTCGCCTGCCTCACGGGTATGTGACCCCAGCAAAGTTGGCTCCGACTTTAAGGCACTTTGGGAAAAAGCTACCTTATTTTCATTTAAACAATTTCAATTTTTATTAGGCCTCAATGATATTGTTGCATGGGTAGATGAATATAATGTCTACAACGAACTACCACAAGCTCCAGCCAATTTTATGGCAGGAGGTGAAGCATACGAGCTACCGCTATTGCCCGAAAAAGTGACATTAACAGCCAAAGAGCATCCTTTCAAAGCTAAAGTTGTAACACGACGAGCCAATATGATGTTCAATATACCTTCTTATATTCGTCATCAAACCCAAGATTTTGTCATGTATGGCGGTAAAATCAAAGTTCTTGAAATCAAAAAACTTGAAGATATAGATGCCCTCCCCGAAAAAGTGGTCATGAATTGTATGGGTTTAGGTACTAAAGCTATTTTTAAAGACGACGAACTAATGCCTGTTTCGGGGCAACTTTCGTGCTTGATACCTCAGCCCGAAGTAACCTACAAGCTTAATACCAAAGGAGCAAACTTGATTGCCCGCAAAGATGGTATTTACTTAGGGGGCAACGGAATATTAGGAAACTGGGATACCACTCCTAGCCGTGAACAAACCGAAAAAGTTGTGCATATATTGCAAGATTTAATGAATTCGATGAAAGGTTAATACAAATTCCTGCAAGGAATTTAGTAACTTGCCAACTTAAAATTTATAAAACTGCCTAATTTATCTTATCTTAAACACCGCCTCATTGATAAAATGTTAAGATAAGGTCCAGTCACAATTTTATTGGGTGGCTGGACCTTACTAGGTGCATTGCCAAAATTATTATCGCTCCAATATTGTGTAAAGCTGATGCAAATTGCTGAAATTTGCCTGCTGAATCTTGCCCTATATCCATAAAACATGACTTTTTATGGCTCATATTGTCGATTCAGGTTGTATATATAACAAAAATCAGCATGACCAATCAAGATATTATCGATATACTAGAGCTCACGGCCAAGTTGCTTGAACTTCATGACGAGAATGAATTTAAAATTAAAAATCTCAATTTTGCAGTTCGTTCTTTAGACAAAACCACCGAAGATTTACTTCAACTTTCGGTAGCAGCAATTGCAGCTATTTCGGGCGTAGGCAAAAGTACTGCCAACAAAATAGAAGAAATAAGAACTACAGGAAATTTACAGGAATTTCAAGAGCTTTTGACCAAAACGCCAGAGGGAATTCTGGAAATGTTTCAAATTAAAGGTATTGGCCCTAAAAAAATTCGTAGTATCTGGACAGAACTAGGTATTACCGATACCCGCGAATTGTTGTTAGCTTGCGAAAATGGCGAAGTTGCCAAGTTGAAAGGTTTTGGCGACAAAATTCAGGAAAGTATCAAACAGTCTATTTTGTACAACCAAGCTAATTCGGGTAAATTACGCATGGAAAAAGGTGAAGAAATAGCCGAATTTCTACTAGATTTGCTAGAACCTCAGTTTCCACAAACTGCTATCGTAGGCGATGTACGACGCAAAAACGAGGTTATTCATACGATTCAACTAGTAGTTGGGCATCATAGCCCTTGGGAAGTCCAGCAAGCCCTAAATACTCATGAACAATTGCACCAAAACGAGAAAAACTCATCTCCTTTTGTTTGGCGAGGTACTTTAGAAGGTAAACAAATTCCCCTCGAAATACTCATTTGTAGCCCCGAAAAATTCATCAATCAGTGTTTTGTTTATAGTGCTTCGCCACAGCATTTGGCACAGCACCATCTGTACAAAGAGGTACAACAACGCTCGTTTGAATCGGAAGAAGCCATTTATGCTCAAGTAAATATCCCTTATATTATTCCCGAAATGCGTGAAGGTACTTTTGAGTTTGAATGGGTTCAGCAACATAGCAATAGCGATTTGGTTACATGGGATGCCCTCAAAGGTATTTTGCATAATCACTCTACCTATTCCGACGGCAAGAATACTCTGTCGGAAATGGCTCATTATTGTCAGGAATTAGGCTTTGAATACCTTGGCATAGCCGACCACTCCAAAACAGCCTCTTATGCACGTGGACTTTCGGAAGAACGTGTTTGGGAGCAACATGCAGAAATAGACAAACTAAATGTATTGTTTGCTTCTACTAACCCCAAGCCTTTTAAAATCCTGAAAGGAATTGAGTCGGATATTTTGGGGGATGGCTCGCTAGACTACAGCGACGATATACTGAAAAGCTTTGATTATATTGTAGCATCGATACATCAAAACCTAAAAATGACCGAAGAAAAAGCCATGTCTCGCTTATTAAAGGCTATCGAAAATCCCTATACTACAATATTAGGACACCCGACGGGGCGGCTACTTTTATCAAGAGCTGGCTACCCTGTCGACCACCGCAAAATGATAGATGCTTGTGCTGCCAACGGCGTAGTAATTGAAATCAATGCAAGCCCTTATCGCTTGGATTTAGATTGGCGATGGATTCAGTATGCCTTAGAAAAAAATGTGATGCTATCTATCAATCCCGATGCACATGAAAAAGAAGGTTATTTTGATATGCACTACGGAGTAGCCAATGCCCGAAAAGGTGGGCTTACAACCAATATGACCTTCAACGCCCTAAGCCTAACCGAAATAGAGGCTTTTTTAGAAAAAAGAAAATAAACAAAAATCCCCAAGTGTATAAATACTTGGGGATTTTTGTTTTCTCTTTTACTTTTCAAACCTATCTTAGAAATTTGGTTTCAAAAGATATTTGGCATAAAAATCATCAATAACCCGTACTGCGTCGGTTGGGTTGTCTACCAACGACAACAAATCGAGGTCGTCGGGCTTGATATTTCCCGAGTTCACCATCGTCGTTTTTATCCAGTCGAGCAAGCCCCCCCAGTATTCTTTACCAACCAATACAACAGGAAAACGGCCTATTTTATGAGTCTGAATCAATGTCAATGATTCAAACATTTCGTCTAGTGTACCAAAGCCCCCAGGCATAATAATAAAGCCTTGCGAGTATTTTACAAACATTACTTTTCGTACAAAAAAGAAATCAAAATTGATACTTTTATCGCTATCTATATACGGGTTAGGATGCTGCTCAAAAGGTAGCTCGATATTTAAGCCTACAGATTTACCACCTTGTAGTTTTGCTCCTTTGTTACCAGCTTCCATAATACCCGGCCCACCGCCAGTAATCACACCGTATCCGTGACGTACCAATTTGGCAGCAATTTCTTCGGCCATTTGATAATAAGGGTTATCGGGCTTGGTACGAGCCGACCCGAATATCGAAACACATGGGCCAATTTTGGCCATCTTGTCGATACCCTCCACAAACTCCGACATAATTTTGAATACTCTCCACGATTCCTCCGAACGTACTTCAGCCCAAGTATGGTCTACAAAAGCTCTTTTAATTTTCTCTTCTTCGTTCAACAGCTTCTCAGTTTCTCTTTCTGTCATAGCTTTTTCTGGTTTTTATCGTTGCAAAATAATGTGATTATTGTATTTGGTCTGTACCTTTGTAAGTAAGCACCAAAAAAGCTAAACGTAAAAAATTTATTTTTTGTTACACATTCACTGTTTTTTTTACAAAAATGTCCAAAAAAATTGCCATCGGAGGTGACCACGCAGGTTTTGAATACAAAGCCGAAATCATAAAGTATTTATCATCAGCAGGTTATGATGTAAAAGACTTTGGTCCATATAGTAATGCCTCTTGCGACTACCCAGACTTTGCACACCCTGTTGCCTTGGCTGTAGAAAATAAAGAATTTGACTTAGGAGTATTGCTGTGCGGTAGTGCCAATGGCGTTGCTATTACAGCCAACAAACACCAAGGTGTACGTGCAGGTTTGGCATGGAATACCGAAGTTGCTACTTTGGTACGCCTTCACAACGATGCCAATGTGGTTTGTGTTCCTGCAAGATTTGTCAGCTTGGAAGAAGCCATCGAGATTGTAAATACATTTTTGACTACAGAATTTGAAGGAGGACGACACCAATTGCGTGTCAACAAGATTCCTTGTTAATCTAAAAAGGCTATCGAAAATCTGGTTTTCGATAGCCTTTTTCACTAAGAAATTCTTACATAAACACCTTTCGACTGCTCGGTATAACGCCTTGCCAACGCTGGAATACGCTTAAAAAGCTTGGGAACAAGATTGACTTTGTCGATAATCACCTCGGGAGTATCTTTTTCAAAATTGCGTAAAATACTAATTACATTATCATAATTATCGAGGTGTTCTAGTTCGTATTTGGCCAAATTCCAGTTCAAATACGGCGTAGCGGCATAATTATCGAGGTATTCTTCCATACCATTGCCCAATACCAACACCTTTTTATTTTTTATCTGCAAATCTTCTTTTCGTTTTAGTTTCAGGCTATTTAGCTTTGCAAACGACTCGTCGCCACCATACGCACCTTGATAATACAAATAGGCCATTATGCCCAACGAAACCATAAAAGTAAGCTCGGCAAGCCAGCCTTTTTTGAAGCTATTAAAAAAGTTAACAGCAAAAAAAGCCAATGCTGGTACAAATATAATAAACTGCATGGGTGCCAAAAAGGGCATCAAACCTACCGACAATACGCCCGCCAAGGCCCAAAGCATCATTACTTGCTGGCAACGTAATTGAAAGTTGACAAAACCCGTTGCATTAACCAACCGCAAAAAACCCAAAACACCAAAAGTAAAAGGCAAAAATAAGGTTACTAATAATGTTCTAAAATCATTGAGGTTATACTGTCTAATTTGAAGTACCGAAGAAATAAAGTTTCGAGAAAAATCGTCGTATGTACCATCCAAATAAAAGAAAAGACCTGTTAGAAATAAAGGAAACAAAAATCCGAAAATAGCCAAAGAATGTTGGCGAAGTGTAGCTCCACTAAAAAACAATAAAGAGGCTATTGCCCAAATAATAAATACACACGCTGGTGGGTAAAAGAGTGTCGCTATTCCTATTAAAAAGCCAATTTCAAATACTTCATCGGTGGCTTCGAGGCGATTAATTTGCTTGACGATTGTACCAAATGCCAATAATACAAAAGTAGTTCCCATTAGTACTGGCGAAAGTGTACAGCAATCAAAGGAAATATTCAAGAAAATAGCATATAATAAGCCTGGCAAATAGGTTCGTTTGGGGAAAATATCACGATTGTTGATAATAACATTAAAATATATTACCTGAAAGGCTGCTACCAACAACGCCAAGGCCTGATAGCTCGATTGTGAACGCCCCACGACACTATCTATGCCAGCGTATACCATTGCCGATAAAGGAGCGGTATTATCCCAAATATCTGAATAAATCACAAAGCCTTTGTTGATTTGCTCGCCTACCAACATCCATTGCAGTTCTGGAATCAAGTTTGGTAACCCAAACATATAGCTTGGTATTCTACAGATTATCAGAATTATAAGCAAACTGAAAATTTGATATAGGGCATTAACTCTAAAAAAACTTAACATTTGAACTCCTTTTTAGTCATTAGCAGGGATAAAACCCTAAAGATACAAAGCAATCAGAAAAAATAAGTATCATTATACCTCCCGATAATACTCGCCGAGGCTGTTTCGGTCAATATCCGTAAGGTATTTGACACGAAATTACGCTTAATCGAATTAAATTCCCGAAATTTGCATTATTATTAGAGAAACAATCATAAACAGCCTTGTCAAAGATGACTCGCTTTTTATGAAAAACAGATAACGACCAGCGGAAATGGATTCGAAAAGACAACAAAAATTTGCTCGACTCATTCAAAAAGATTTAAGCGAGATTTTTCAAAAAGATATGCGTAGTACCTTCGGGAGTGCTTTTATAACTATTACAGATGTAAAAATTTCACCTGACTTAGCCATTGCACGTATTTATCTTAGCTTTATGCTCACCAACGATAAAGAGGGGTTGCTTCATGATGTACGAGTAAAAACCAAACAAATTAGGGGGATTTTGGGACATAAAATTCGCCATCAAGCACGTATCGTTCCTGAATTGGAATTTTACGTAGACGATACCGCCGAATATGCCGCCAAAATGGATGTACTTATTTCACAATTAGATATTCCGCCTTTGAAAGAGGGTGAAGAAATCGAAGATTAGTGATTTTCCTTGGAGGTATTCTAAATTATTGGATTAAGAATACCTCCAAGGAGGTTGCTCGAACGCTGGAATACTAAAGGTAGCTTATAGCATTATTGATTGAATACCATTACGATTATGGGTATGCCCAATACTCTCCTGAGTAAATATATTAAGATTAGATGACTACCTAAAAATCAAGCATTTATTCTCGAAACTCAGTACAACTACTAAATAGACCCTCTAGTTCACTATTAGCTCAATGACTCTTTTATCATGAATTTGCCTTTCTTTATTGCCAAAAGATATTTTTTCGCCCGAAAAAAAACTTCTTTTATTTCCCTTATCTCTTTTATTTCAATGCTAGGCGTTTGTATCGGAACTATGGCCTTGGTGATTGTATTATCAGTATTTAATGGTTTAGAGGAGTTTCAGAAAGGGCTATTCAAAAGTTTTGATGCCGAACTAAAAGTAAGTGCGGTAAAAGGGAAAAACTTTGCTTGTAACGAAGCTTTTCTACAGAAACTACAAAAAATAGAAGGTATTACCAGCATTACGCAGGTTATTCAGGAAAGCGCCTTGCTTAGGTACAAAGATGCTCAGATGGTAGTAACCCTCAAGGGGGTCGATGAGAATTTCTTGAAACAAGAACGCCTAAAAAAAAGCTTGATTGATGGTGTGCCAAAGCTTGGAGGCACAGGACTCAACTATGCCATTGTTGGCTCAGGCATAGCCTTTACCTTAGGAATCGACCTCGATGCATTCTTTGTTCCTATCGAAGCGTGGTATCCACGCAATACACATTCCAAAACCCTTGATTTTCATTCTACCGACGCTTTCAATCGCCTCAATGTATTGCCTTCAGGAATTTTTGCTATTGAACAAGACTACGACAACAACTACGCTTTTGTACCATTAGAGTTTGCCCAAGAGCTATTTGAATATGGTAATAAACGTACTTCGTTGGAAATCCAAGTCAAAAATCCTACACAAATTGCATCTGTACAAGAGCAACTCAAAGAGATACTTGGAAAAGGTTTTTTGGTACAAAATCAGGACGAACAACACGCGAGCTTACTCAGAGCTATCAAAATTGAAAAGCTATTTGTATTTCTAACCTTGTCGTTCATTATCGGTATAGCAAGCTTTAATATATTCTTCTCGTTGTCGATGTTGGCTATCGAGAAAAAACCTGATGTAAAAACGCTGATAGCCATGGGAGCTGCCACTGGAGCAATCAAGAAGATTTTTCTATATGAAGGAGCTATTGTAGCTCTTAGTGGAGCATTTACGGGCTTGATTCTAGGTTTTTTGATTTGTTGGTTACAACAAATCTATGGCTTTATTTCAATGGGGATTATTGGTTCATTGGTAGACGCTTACCCTATCAAAATGCACCCATCCGACTTTTTCTTTACGGCTGTTGTTGTTATTTTTATGACTTTATGTGCGTCATATTTTCCAGCACAACGAGCTGTCGAAAAACAGTAATTAACGACTAGTACTGCAAACATGAGTCATCTCAAATTTAGTGAATGGTGATTATTTTGGAAGATGCTTTGTGGCTAAAGATGCGTTACCCTAACATTTAACATACAAAAGGCGTTCGAAATTAGTTTTTCGAACGCCTTTTGCATGAATAGTTACTATTTTTCTATCATTTGAGCAATTGATAAGCCTGTTCTCTTGACGACCTTATAAATCTCAACAAACCCTAATAGTGAGTTTTTTAATATTACCTAAATATTTAATCAAGTGCCATTTCAGAAAAACAACAAACTGACAACTTGTTATTTATTTTCAAAAATCAGCACTATTACTTATCCTAAACATTCTGTAGTTCACCTTCAAACTTTGAAATCACACACGTGGCAACAGCATTGCCCGCCACTGAAGTAGCCGAACGCCCCATGTCTAAGAATGGGTCAACACCCAAAATCAATGCAATACCTTCGGTAGGTAAATCAAACATGGCCAATGTACCAGCTATTACTACTAATGAGGCACGTGGTACACCTGCAATTCCTTTTGAGGTAATCATCAAGGTAAGCAACATCGTAATTTGCTGCTCTAACGACAAAGGTACACCGTAAGCTTGGGCAATAAAGCCTGTAGCAAAAGTCATGTACATCATCGAGCCATCAAGGTTGAAGCTATATCCCAATGGCAATACAAAGCCGATTATACGCTGCGAACATCCAAAACGCTCAAGAGCCGCAATAGTCTGAGGAAATGATGCCTCCGAACTTGCCGTACTAAAAGACAATATCAAAGCATCTTTAATTTCAGCCATCAATTTCCAATATGGAATTTTCATGACAGCACAAATAGCCCAAAGTACCACAAAGATGAAGAAAAGTAATCCCCCAAAGAAACATAACATCAAATAAGCATAACTTATCAAGATTCCCAAGCCTTTGCTAGCAACTACGGCTGTCATAGCCCCTAACACACCAAATGGTGCTAGCTCCATTACATAACCAACTACTTTAAATACGGCTTCGGCCAAAGCATCAATAGCTTTGATGATTATTTTGCCTTTGTCGCCAATAGAACCTAAAGCAATACCAAAAAAGATAGAAAATACTACAATTTGTAATATCTCGTTTTCGGCAAGAGCTTTAAAAAGACTATCTGGAAAAATATGAAGAATAAAGTCTTCCATACTTTTCATTTTGCCTCCTGTAATACCTGTATCTGTTCCTGAAGCTGGGCGAGGCCATTGCTGTACCTCTCCTGGGCGAGTTACATTTACAACAACCATTCCAACAATCAATGATAAAATTGTTGCAAAATAAAAATATAAAAGTGTTTTGACCCCAATTCGTCCTACCACTTTAAAGTCTCCTAATTTAGCAATACCTACCACCAATGTACAAAACACCAATGGCCCCACAATCATTTTGATAAGCTTTAGGAATACTTTACTAAGAATTTGAAATTTTGAAGAAATTGCAGCCGCTGCTTCTGGACTCATCGTTGTGTTGAGTACTTGTCCAATAATAACCCCCAGTGCAAAACCTAAAAGAATTTTGGTGGTAATGTTTAATTTCATTTGAAAAAAGTTTAGTCTGTAACATGGTAGATTTAAACCATGCCGTGGATGATTTTATAACGAAATAAAGCAAAAAATCCACCCTTTGCAAATTGGGCGGATTTTCATTGGTGTTTTTCTTATAAAAACTTATCTACTAAATACTCGCTTATAAATTGGTTTTCTGTATAAAAACAGTAAATACAGCACTGGATAAAAAACAATATCCAATAGAATATTTGGTGTTTTGAAGGTTATGTCATCAATTATATAAGTCTGGCTTTGCTCCGATATAATTCTGTGGCGATGGTGCCAGTAACGGAGGAAGAATGGTAACTTTGTGCCTTTGTCAATAAAATAAATTTCGGTCGAGCCACTATTTTGCTCTATAATTTCCGATTCCCAGACTTGTTTAAACAAAATAAAGTTGAGCTCTAATGCCACAATATCGCCTTTCATACAACCATCAAACCGAAGTACCTTGACAGGTGGAAAGGGTGGTGACAATACATTAAATAGGTCTAAATCAAATCCATTCCATACACTTTGAAGAGATTGATTCACGAGGGTTTTGATAACAAAGTGCATATATTGAAGTTTGATTATGGCCTGCTTAGTACATAAGCAAAAAATTGTATATTGGGTATTTTCCCAAACCACGATAGCGGTTGGGTGTCAAGAAAAACACTATTATTGACAAAGCATCCCCAAAGGGATTTCTGATAAAACCGTAATACTTTTTGTGTGTATTTTTTATAAACCCTAATAAAGCAATTACTCATCAACTAACTCATTGACAGGTAATTACTAAGCCTCAAGCAGTCCTCTAAGACAAATAAGCTCTAAGTTTCCATGCTATTTTTTCGTGATCGGCAAGTAAACCTGTCAAGAAATCGGCTGTAGCTTCATCTCCAAACTCGTCTCCTGTTTTACCAATATCTTGTCTAATCAATCGAATCAAAGACTCATGGTCGTTTAGTAATTCCTGTAACATTTCGGTAGCAGAGCTTTGTTGGTGCTTGGTTTCTAGCAAACGAGTTACAGCCAAAAAATCACCTAAAGACGCAATCGGATAATGTCCTAATGCACGAACCCGCTCGGCAATATCGTCGATAGTCGTATCTGTAGCGGTATATAATTCTTCAAAAAAGCTATGATATTCGCTAAAATGTGGGCCTGTTACATTCCAATGATAATTTCTAGTTTTTGTGTACAAGACATATTCATCGGCCAATAATACATTCAACAATGTTGATACGGCCTTTAAGTGTTCGGGTGAGATACCAATATTTGGAAACATAATGTTAAGGTTTTATTGAGTAATAAAAATAATAGACACCTGTTCGTTTCAACGAAGCAAGTGTCTATAGTACTAACAACAAAGATGGGGCCTAATGTTTCATCCCTGTGCTACTTTTTTGGCAACAACTCGGTAATTTACTGTGCGAAGTTTCATCTTTCTGCACATCGTCGGCATCATAGCCTGTTTCAGCAATAACTTTCTTCAAAGCATCTACCGACGTTTTCTTAGCATTATATGTTACGGTAACTACCTTGTCTTCCAAATTTAAGTTTACATCCTTCACTCCTTTTGTAAAGGCTAGTTTTTTTTCGATACGCTCTTTGCACATACTACAAACAGCAGAGGTTTTGATTTTTACAATAGCAGGATTGTCTGCAAAAGTGTAAAAACCTATCATTAAGAATGCCCAAATTAATGCGATTTTTTTCATGGCTTTATTTTGTTAAAATGAGAAAATCTTACCGTTATTACTTCTTACTAACTTCGGCCAAATCCATACCACAAGTTGGGCATTTGCCTGCCTGAGTATATGTTTTTTCGCCTTCGCATTTCATAGGACACTGATAAGCGGCCGAGTCGCTACTGGCTACATTCGATGTCGAGTCTGCTTTTACAGTTGTTGTTTCTTCTTTGGCGGTTTCTTTGCCTCCACAAGCCATCATTGTTGTGGCTAATAGCATACCTATAACGATTTTTTTCATTGGGTAGTTTTTTTAAATTGTTTATTAATTGAAGAAAAACGAAAGTAATGTAACAAGTGAGCCAATCAGTGATTAAAAATTGATAATCAGCGAAATACGTTACTCTCTTGATATTTTTTATGCTTAGGGTTCTTTATTTGGGGATTTTCCAGCGCATCCCAACATACACCATACGGCCAGTAATAGGCCCCCAAACCATCGAGGCATCAAAAGCCTTACTAAAAGGGTCGTTGGCAGCCAAAATAGGATTTTTTTGTTTGAAATTACCTAGGTTTTCGCCCCCAACATACAGTTCCCATTTATAGAATCCTCGGGTAACTTGTGCATTGATATTAGAAAAGGCAGGAGCATACACAGGCACCGATGACACCGTATGCACATGATTTTCAGACACATCGGGAATTCTCCTTTTGCCATTCCACTGCCAAGTAAAATCAAATTTCCACTTGTCAAACTTAGTAGCATAAGCAGCATTAAATAGGATTCTGTCACGATTGACAAACATTTTTGGCAACAAAGTCAAAGCTCCCGATTCGGTTCTAATATCATTTTGTACATCAAATAGGCGATAAGCCCATTTTACCTCTAATCGTTTAAGAGGCGAGTAGTTTAGTTCTGCCTGAAAACTATTAGAAAAACTTCTACCTCTTTGATTATAAAACCGTACATAATCTGAGGATTCCATATCTACAATCAATTGATTTTGGAAATTGGTACGGTAATAATCTACGGTAAAATTGGCATTTCTACCTGCTATTTTAAAATCATTGCTCAAACTCACACCGTAGTTCCAGGACTCCTCTGGGCGAAGTACTTCTTCCACTTTTACCTGTCGAGAATTGACTAGCATACCAAAGTTTTCGGCAAAAGCATTGGGCATTCTCCAGCCTTTACCAGCACTTACCCGCAAATGGCTATTGCTCGAAACATCATATTTGGCATGAATACGAGGCGTAAAACGAGTGCCATACAAATTATGAAAATCAACCCTTCCACCAGCTACTATCACCAATTTTTCTGGAATTGTAAACGTATATTCTCCAAATACTCCTGGCACTACCTCGTTACGAGCAAAGGTTGAGTCTAAAAACTTTTCCTTGTAATTATCAAGCAAAAAGCTTGCTCCTATTTTGTAGGTATGATTAGTATTGTCTATGATATTTTGGTATATCAAGTTACTATAAAAACTTTTTTGCATACCCGAATATGCCCTTGAAGTAAGCCCAAAATAGGCATCAGCATCATGAATTAAGGTATTTACAATTAAGCCTAAACCTTTGTAAGGTTTTTGAGGAAATAACTGAGCTATCTTTCCAAACACTTCTATACGTTGTGTTGTATTACCAAACTCATATACAGGCTTGCCTACCAATTTAGAGGCATCTTGCCCTCCTGTTCTATTTTCGTACAGCCCTTTTATGCCAAATTGTGCCATCATTCGTTCTGATTGGTATTTCCAGCGATTTTGCACAGTGGCTAAGCCAAACAGAGGAACATCTCTGAAACTATCGCCATTTTGGTCGATTGAAATACTTTGCCCAGAACCATGTGTCAACAAGCCTACCGACCATCTGTCATTGAGCTTTTTGGCAGTATTGACATTAATTTCGCCTCGTCCAAATGAATTCAAATAGGTATTGACATACAACTTTTCAGCATCGTCGGGTTTTTGTAACTCAATATTCAACGCTCCTGTCATCGACTCGTAGCCGTTAATAACCGAGCTAGCCCCTTTTCCAACATCAATCGAGGCAATCCAAGTCCCAGGAATATAATTGAGCCCAAAAGTGGTAGCTAATCCTCGAATACTAGGAATATTTTCAACATTGGTTTGTACATAATTACCCGAAAGCCCAAGCATTTGAATTTGTTTAGAACCAGTAATAGCATCGGCGTAACTTACCGAAACCGAGGCATTGGTCTCAAAACTTTCAGACAAATTACAACAAGCGGCCTTAGCGAGGGTTTTGGTATTGATAAACTCAGTTTGCATGGGGTTGAGTCTATCTATTTGTGAAGGAGACGTAGTTACGGTTACTTCTTGCAGTTGTCCTGCATTTTCCAAAAACACTTGGATGAATTGTGTACTATGTACCATCAGTGTATCTGTTCTGTACCCTACAAAACTTACTACTAACTGATGATTTTCGGGCTGTTTGGCAATAGTAAAATTGCCATCAATGTCAGTCAAAACACCATTTTTGGCATTTAACCAACGAACACTAGCCCCAATAAGAGGCTCGGTTGTTGTAGCAGATTTCCGTTCGAGGACTATTCCTTTTACTACACTTTGAGCCAAAGTAAAATGGGCTTGTACCCCTACTAACAAAAGTATATTAACAACCCAAAAAGCTCGTAAGTTGCTGGCAATAAAATATTTATTTTGATTCATGATAATTCTTATTTTGATATATAGGTAAATGAAAATAGCTCAATAAACACGTTTATTGAGTACCAAAAGTTATACTAATATCAAATAAGAAAAGATTGGATAAACAAAAGCACCTGTCGGCCTGTTAATGGCGGTGCAGGAGAATGATAGAAGATTACAGAAGCACACTCTATTGGTAATAGTTCGTTTCTTAGACTAACGATAGCAGGAACAAAGCATTCCCAATCCAAAGGAGTATTTTTAGCCAAATTTTCTCCACTATTAGCATGAGTAGACTCGGCCGAAATTTTATTATAAACAACTTTATCGCCACAGCATTTTGTTTTTTTAAAACTAGGCTTTTGGTTGTTAAACTGCTGTTTTTCTTTGGTAGAACAACAGGCATTTTTCTTGGTAAAAGACCAAACTTTCTCTCCTTTAATTTTGCAATAATGCTCGTTCATAGCAAAGCCCGTACTTGAAAAAAGCACTTGCAAAGCCATAATAAAGCAAAATATGCGAGTTATAAAGGATTTCATCTATTAAATCAATCTAGTAGAAAACAATTTCAATAAGGTTATCAATAAAAATTTAGCCAGATTGGTCAATGTAAGTACTAATTGCTCAACAGCTACCTTTACTCCATTGGCAATCCATTGTATCAACGAATTGGCTACTGTATTATTGGGGGTTTGTTCCTCGTTTTCTTGAGGAGTTTTATGAATATTTTGACCTTTTTCTTTTTCAGCAATAAGCTCTTTTTTGGTAAGAACAACCACATCTATAGAATCATGCTTTTGTACGGCATAATTTGAGCGTGTACGCAACACAGTTGATGGCTCAACTAAACCAAAACTACTAGCCAATACCCAAATACCAATGGATAAAGGAATATATGTGATTCGTTTGTAAAAGAGCGTCTTCATGATTTGCAGAGGTTAATTATACAAGTATGTAGCTAAAACAAATAACTCTGCAAAGTTAATAAACTAATAAATAGCTTGTTAGATTGAGTCGTTAATATTTGTTAATAAATCTTAACAAAGTCTTGAGCCATTGGGTACGGGTCGTTCTACCGATGTCAGTACAATTTCGCCATCGTTGCGTTCAAATCCTGTAACTAATACTTCTGAAAAGAAATTAGCAATTTGTCTTGGCGGAAAATTAGTAACACATACAACCTGCCTCCCTAGCAATTCGTCATGGGTATAGAGCTTGGTAATTTGTGCCGAAGAGCGTTTCAAGCCCAAAGCTTCTCCAAAGTCAATAATTAGTTGATAAGCAGGCTTTTTAGCCTGCAGAAAATCACGTACTTCTACGATTGTTCCAACACGTATTTCTACGTTTTCAAAATCTTGCCAAGTTATCATTTTTTACAAAAACACTATAATTTGCTAAAAATCAGATATTTAATTAATTTTAATTTTGTTATAAAAAAAAAGCACTTTTCCGAAAAACAGGTATTTATACCCTATCATTGAATTAATTTAGTCCGTAGCTTTGCAATAAGTTTAAAGCAAACAAAACTCATCTCATGCAGTTGTTACTTCCTATTTTAGCTCTTTTTCTATTTGGTTTAGGGCTATATTTATTAATAAATCTATTGCGTTTTACATCGTCCAGCCCTCAAGACTCTAACACCAAGCATTATTCATAATAAAACTACCCCTGCAAATTAATAGTTCATTGAAAGTGAATTCTCACTTACCTCTTACGCAAGTGAAGGTGATGCATACAATTTGCGTCACCTTTCTATTTTAATATCCCCTTTAACGATTCGTAACTCAGCTCCAGCTCGGTAATACCAGCAGCATAGGCTTTTATTTCGTAAACATTATACAAAAACTTAATTCCTTTTTCGGTTAGTACAAAATTATCGTTCAATATAAACTTCTCGTTTTCAAAGAAATATCCATTCAAATCATCTAATTTATCGGCAGGTTTGAGTTTTTCATTTTCTCTAAATTTCTTTTCAGCTATTTCCAAAAGCTTACGTTCATATCCTTTGATAAACAAATCTTCTAAAAGAACTCTTTTAAAACTCTGACGGTCAAACACATAGTAATACTCCATACTTATGGGATGTGGCCCTCCCATAAACCAGTTGGTATTGGTATGCAACATAATATAGGTGTCAGTTTGGCGAAATACCTTCATATTACCTTCCATATACCAAGGCATAGCAAAAAAACCACCGGGGTTTTTCTCGTTGATTTCTTCGGTAAACTGCTTACCTTCTGCAATCACTTTGTCGTATTCATCGACAAAAGGATTAGCAATATCGTCAAAAGAATGAGGCTTTGACTTGGTACTATCGGCCTCGTCATGAAAAATAGCCATCATTTCATTTTCTACAGCTTGATTGAGAGCAACCTGCTCAAAAACAGGATGGTCAAATTTTACGGTAGCACATACCGAGTCGGGACGAAGGCAGTTTTTACTGTGTTTTTCATACGTTTTAAACGAATAGCTCAGCGTATCGCTGGTAGCCGTTTCAAATCGGTTGGCCTGTTTACAACTTGTTATCAAACAGATACTACAAAGGCAAAGAAGCAGGTATTTCATGAAGAATGGCATTGAGTAAAAGGGTTATATAATAAAAATCATGTTGTGCCTTCGATAGCCTTGGTCTCGGGGTTTTCTCGCTTGAGTGAAATAATAATACCACTGACAATAATACAGCCAATTCCCATCAAGGTGACATTGTCGGGTAGTGTATCGCCTAGTAATGCTCCTAAAATAAGAGCAAAAACAATACTGCTATAACTTACTACACCCACAACACCCGCCTTTTCGGCACCCAAAGCCAAAGTATTGAATATCTGTACACCCATTGCCAACAAGCCCATTAACAAAACCCAAAGCCACTGAATACCTTGAGGCATTACAAATTTGCCAATAAAAAAATCCCACTGATTGGTACGAACGATTTCGCCTAGCATCATAGATATACTACTGGCAATAACACCTATTATCATAAACGAAAGCACCACAATACGTGTATCATAGTACTTTTTGAGTTCTCGAATAGATAAAAAAGACATTGCTGTAAAGATAGCATAGTTGAGCCCTGCCAAATGATGACGTAATGGAATATGTATATCGGGCTTGAAAATCAAGAGAATCCCAACAAACCCCAAGCCTATGGCCATCCATTGCTTACGATTGAGGCGGTCATTTTTAACAAAGAAATACGAAAATATCGCTAAAAATATCGGAAAGGCCTGTCCATAAGTACTTGTCTGAGCCAAACCAATATGGGTAATACAATAAAAAAGCGTATACAACGATACTGTTCCCATCATGCCCCGAAGCACCAAAAGTCCTGCTCGACCGCCAGTTTGTTGTAATGGTTTCTTTAAAAATGAAGATACAATAAATACAACGCCAATAATATTTCTGAAAAACACTAGCTCGACCGAAGGTAAATGTCGCCCCAATATTTTTGCCAAAGCACTCATCAAGGCAAAACACAAAGAAGAAAGCAACATATACTGAACACCTTTATTTTTCATAAAACTCGATAGGTAAGCCATCGGGGTCGGCTATAAAAAAGAATTCTTTGCCCGAGGTTTCATCTATTCTAATTGCTTCGCATTCAACCCCTTTTGAGTTTAACAAATCATGCACCAATGGCACACTGTCAACTTCAAAAGCCAGATGCCTCAATCCACAAGATTCTGGACGTGAGGGTCTTTTAGGAGGATTAGGAAAAGAGAATAACTCTATTTGATACAAACCGTTTACACTGAGGTCAAGCTTGTAGGAATCTCGTTCGGCACGATACACCTCTTGTACAACCTGAAAACCTAAGATTTCGGTATAAAATTGCTTTGAAACTGCATAATCCGAACAGATAATGGCAATATGATGAATATGATTGATAGGAAGCATAATGATTGATTTTTTACAAAAGTACACAAAACATCTATAGAGAAAGACGCACTTATTAGTAACTTGCACCAAATATTATAATTAACAACAAACGTATTAAACTATCAATGAGCAAGCAAATTATTTTCTCTGAAAAAGCTCCTGCTGCCATTGGCCCCTATTCTCAAGCAGTATTGGCCAATGGAACTTTGTATATTTCTGGACAAATTGCCTTTGCTTTGGCCGAAGCAGGGGCTAGCATTCAAGACGAAACCAAACAAGTAATGGAAAATCTGAAAGCTATTTTAGAAGCGGCAGATATGACTTTTGAAAACGTAGTAAAAGCGTCTATTTTCGTAAAAGACTTGAACAACTTTGTCGCTATCAACGAGGTATATGGCAGTTATTTTACAAGCAACCCTCCTGCTCGTGAAACCGTAGAGGTAGCTCGTTTGCCCAAAGATGTTAACGTAGAGATTTCTTGTATTGCCGTAGCATAAGTTACAGGGGTTGTGGATAACAAATAGGCCCTAAAAGCATACATTCATCCACAATCCCAAACCCGTAGTTCCAAATCCGATTAAAATCCTTCCCCTTCGCTTTTTATCCTGCAAATCTAAATTATCTTTGTAGCCTGAATAAAACCAAGAGATAATGAGTCAACAAGTAAGAGTACGTTTTGCTCCAAGTCCAACAGGTGCATTGCACATTGGCGGTGTAAGAACAGCATTATATAACTATTTATTAGCCAAGAAATTAGGGGGCAAAATGCTGCTCCGTATTGAAGATACCGACCAAAATCGCTTTGTTCAAGGAGCTGAAGAATACATTCAAGAATCGCTCCAATGGCTTGGCATTACTATAGACGAAGGCGTAGGCGTGGGCGGGCCACACGCTCCGTATCGTCAATCCGAGCGTTCGGCTATTTATCAGCAATATGCACAGCAGTTGATTGATGCTGGCAAAGCGTATTATGCCTTTGATACTACCGACGAGCTAGATGCTATGCGTCAAACCTTTGAGAGTCAGGGGTCGGCGTTTCAATACAATGCCGTTACCAGAACTCGCCTAAAAAACTCATTGACCCTTTCGGCCGAAGACGTTCAGGCTAAAATAGCCGCTGGCGACCCTTATGTAATTCGTTTGAAAGTACCTGCCAAAGAGGAAATCCGTTTTAAAGATTTGATTCGTGACTGGGTACACGTACACTCTTCAACCATCGACGATAAGGTTTTGATGAAGTCGGACGGCCTGCCTACTTATCACCTTGCCAATGTTGTTGATGACCATTTGATGGAAATCTCGCACGTAATTCGTGGCGAAGAATGGTTGCCATCGGCCCCTCTACACGTATTGTTGTACCGTGCCTTTGGCTGGGAAAATACAATGCCTCAGTTTGCACACTTGCCTCTTTTGCTAAAGCCAGAAGGAAATGGCAAACTCTCGAAAAGAGATGCTGAATTGGGTGGTTTCCCTGTATTTCCTTTAGAATGGATTAGCCCAGAAGGCGTAAAAGCTATCGGCTTCAGAGAAGAAGGGTATTTGAAAGAAGCACTTATCAATTTCTTGGCATTTTTAGGCTGGAATCCTGGCACAGAACAAGAAATATTTAGCATGGATGAATTGATTGAGGCTTTCTCTTTAGAAAGAATCAACAAAGCTGGAGCTAAATTTGATATTAATAAAGCCAAATGGTACAATGAGCAGTATCTTCGCCAACGCAGCGATGAAAATTTGGCTCAAACGTATTTGGCTGATTTTGATACCGATAAAGCCGTAAAAATTGTACATCTTTTCAAAGAAAGAGTAACTTTCCCTCAGCAAATAACCCAAGAGGCCAAAGCATTATTTACAGCTCCAACTAGCTACGACGAAGCCGTAGTAGCTTCTAAATGGAACGACGATGCCAAAAAGGGTATTGCGGCTTTCAAAGACGCTTTGCCAGCCATAGAAAACTTCGTTGCCAACGACATCAAACACGCTTTGGTAGCTGAGTTAGAAAAACTAGGTATCAAAATGGGAAAAGTAATGCAGGCTTTACGAGTAGCCGTAACAGGCGTAGGTGCAGGCCCCGACTTGATGTTATCGATGGAAATTATGGGTAAAGATGAAGTGATTACAAGATTGACAACAGCATTGGAAAAACTTCAGTAAGCACAAAGTTGTATCGTAAATACATCCATTTCTCAACTTTCAACTAAAATTTAAGTAAAATCATGGCTAAGAAAAAGGAAGCTCCCAAACAAGAATTACCCAAAGTGCATGATGAATTGGATGGTTTCGACATCAAAATCAACTCATTTGGCGAAATCAACAGAAGTATCGACATTGACAAAATCAATGAATTTCTGAATAAGCACATGGACGATAAAAAATTAAGAGGACGAGACGAGTCTGAGAAATAATATGAAAATTGATAAAGAAGCACTCCAAAAAATAGCCCATTTGGCACGTTTAGAAATGCCCGAATCGGCAGAAACCGAAATTATTGGCTCGCTCAATTCGGTATTGACTTGGATGGAAGAATTGAATGAGATAGATACAGCCAATGTACAACCACTTACTCACATGAGCTTAGAAGTAAATGCCTTGCGTGAAGATGTTGTTGTACCTAATATTTCGAGAGAACAAGGGCTTAAAAATGCTCCAAAACAAGATGGCGAGTATTTTAGAGTACCCAAAGTAATAGAATAGGGCTTTGATGGGTATTTATTATAAAGGCGTAAAATTCTGATTTAGAACTTTACGCCTATTTTTTTTAAATATAATACAAAAGTGCTTCTTTCATTTCTTTGGCACTCACAACTATATCAAAGCCACATTGGCCAATCCCTCCCAACAACGAAAAACGCACCTCTTTACCTTTATTCTTTTTGTCTTGAGCTGTTAGGGCAATAATTGCGTCAATATCTTGCTCATAAATGGTAGCTCGTCCATACACCGCAAAAATAAACTCTTCTATCTCGGCCAAAGCCTTTTCATCAATCATGCCTCGTTGGTATGAAATATAGGCTTCGCAAATCATACCAGCAGCAATAGCCTCGCCATGCAACAAATGTAATTTGGGTTTTCCTAAATAAAATGTTTCGATAGCATGCCCTAAAGTATGTCCAAAATTCAGAATTTTACGCAACCCTTTTTCTGTTGGGTCTTGAGCCACAACATGTTTTTTGATTTCTACCGAATGGGTTATCAAATCTGTAAAATCTTGCTCGGCAAAATCCTTTCTCTTGATTTGCTGCCATTTTTGGGCATCAGCAATTAAACAATGCTTAACAATTTCGGCAAAACCAGAACGAAGTTCCCGCTCAGGCAATGTTTTCAAGAAAGCTGCATCTATTAATACAGCATTCGGAATTCTAAAAACGCCAATATGATTTTTAAATCCATGAAAATCGATACCCAATTTTCCTCCAACACTGGCATCTACCTGCGACAAAAGCGTGGTGGGCACTTGAACAAAATCAATCCCTCGTTTGTAAGTAGAAGCACAAAAGCCGCCCATGTCACCAATTACACCACCCCCAATATTAATCACCAAGCTATGTCTATCCAGTTCGGCATCGGTCATACCTTGCCAAATTTTCTCACAAGTTGTTAAGTTTTTTTCCTCCTCGCCCGATTTGATCTGCGTAAGCGTATGCTTAGGTAAAAGCGGTTTTACCAAAGGATAACAATGGCGTTTGGTTTTTTCATCCACAATTACATGGATTTTGGAATATGTATTTTCAGAAAGAAATTGAGGTAAGCTTTCCGTAATAGAAGCAATAACAACAGAAGACATCTTAGTATTTGATTAACGTTTTGTCTTCAAAATTACCCATTTTCTTCGATACCCAAATCACAAGATATGTTTTATTTGTCCTTGATACGGCAATAAGGTTTTATCTTCTGGCGATAATTCGGTAATCAAATAATCTACTTTGTTGATAGCAGTAACTTTATAACGCAACGAAGAATTAAGTTTTTCGGAAATCGTAGGAGCAATTACTTGTCGAGACGCATTAATCATTGCTTTTTTGACCTGCACCACATCATAATCCGAATCGGTGATACCTTCCACATCCATACCATTTACACCCAAGATACATAAATCGGCCTTGATTTCATCTATTTTCTGAACTACCTCTGCTCCTATTGCCACTTTAGAGTCGTTGGAAAGCTGCCCACCCAAAAGAATCACTTTTACCTTGGGGTGTTCTACCAATTCGAGGGCAATCAGCGGGCTAATTGTAAAGAAAGTTATATGCAAATACTCAGGTAGCCGTTTGGCAATTTCACGCATGGTTGTGCCCCCACTGGTAAGAATTACCATACCATCTTTGATAAGCTTAATTGTTTTTTGAGCAATAACTTCCTTCTTTTCGTAAGCATAGGTATCAATCTGTCGAGCCGACACATTATAGGATTTGGATAAAGCTCCACCATGCACTTTGATAATTTTCCCTTCGGTAGCCAACTCATTCAAATCCCTTCGGATCGTATCTTCAGAAACATCGAGGGCAATACTCAGGTCGGAAGAAAGAATTTTGTTATGCAAATTAATTTCTTTGATAATAAAGGACTGTCGTTCTTTTTTTAACATAGTTTATTGATATCAGTGGCAAAATGCGTTTTTATGCCTATTTGAAAAGAGCAGGTATTAAGCCTATGCTAAGGAATTATACCTATATATGGTAAAATATTTATATAAATTTAAACAAATCTCAATAAATTCAATATTTTTGTCAATATTTCATCAGCACATTCATTGCAGGTATTTGCTTGTTTGTGTGAATTGATAAATAGACAAAAATGCAAAAACCTGCAAAACACTCCCATTCACTCAAATTTAACCATTTATTGACTTATGAAAAAACATCTCCAAATTCCTTTGTTGGCTTTGCTAGGGTTTATGCTATTGTCAATTACGACATTGGCACAAAACTATACCATCAAGGGTAAAATTGTATCTCAGGCAGGTAACGAGCCACTTGCAGGAACATCTGTACTTGTAAAAGGTACAACGCTTGGTACAGTTGCCGATGCCAAAGGAGAATACACTCTTAGGGTGAATCTGAAGGAAGGTAATTATGAGTTAGTTTTTCGCTCAATTGGCTACAAAAATCTATCGAAGGCTATTACTTTAGGTAGCAGCACCAACCTCAACCTTGACATCAGCCTTGCCGACGACGATGCTTTTGCACTCGACGAAGTAGTTTTTACGGGTTCAACACTATCTGCCAACAAAAGAGAGTTGGGAAATACTATCAATTCGGTAAAAGCTGAAGAACTTCAAAAATCAGGTGCAACCAACGTTTTCTCGGCTCTTCAAGGAAAAGTACCAGGTGCTCAAATCACCCAAAACTCTGGCGACCCTTCAGGGGGTATTTCTATTCGCCTAAGAGGTACAAAATCGTTGCGGGGTAGTTCTGACCCATTGTATGTAATTGACGGTGTGGTAGTGAGCAACTCATCGACCAACGTTTCGCAAGTAGCCTTGAGCGACCAAGCTGGAGCTGCTAACTTAGGAACAAACCGTATGGCTGATGTAAACCCTAACGATATCGAAACCATCAACGTTCTTAATGGAGCTGCGGCGGCCGCTGTGTATGGTTCTCGGGCAAGCAATGGGGTCATTATTATTACTACAAAAAGAGGAAAATCAGGAGCACCTAAAGTGACTTTCTCGACGAGTGTGAATGTAAATGAGCTACGTAAAAAAGTATTTGTAAGCACTTATGGCAAACAATTTGGTTTTGCAGGGTTGCGTTTGCACACGATTGGCGGTATTTCGGCAGCCCAAATTGCTGCGAACCCTGGTGTTACTACCGTGGGGATAGTTCGTGATGGTGCAACTACACAATTAGCAACAAACTTGGTAGATGTAACACGCTATGATTACCAAGACCAAATTTATAGAACGGGCTTAGGTACAGACAACTACTTATCGATTACAGGTGGTACAGAAAAAACACAATACTTGGCTTCTATTTCTTACATGAAAAACCAAGGTATTATCAAAGGCTCTGATTTTCAAAGATATGGACTAAAAGTACGTGTAGACCAACACTTAACCAACTGGGCAAAAGTATCGGCAGGCTTAAACTATATCAATAGCTTCTCGAATGAAAAACCAAACGGAAACGTATTTTATAGCCCTATCAACTCGGTAAACATCACCAACAATATTTACGATATTACAAAGCGTGATGCCGCAGGAAACTTATTGGCTGTCGAACCTTCGCGGGTGAATCCACTTTCTACTATTGAAGATATGGATTTTACACAATCAACCAACCGTACTATTGCTGATTTGCAACTGAACCTAACACCATTGAAAGGCTTAACGATTGACTGGATTGTAGGTATTGATGCTTTTTCACAATTAGGCAAAAATACTATTAAACCTTATCCTTATGCCACAGAGGCAGGTTTACCACTAGAACGATATCCTTTGGGCTTCGCAGCAATTGCTACAAGCAATACAATGTTGTTCAATACCGACGTTAACATTGGCTACGACAAATACCTGTCTGACAACCTTCACATGACCTTAACTGGAGGTTTTAACCACCAGTATTCACAAACAGACTTTACGACTACCACTGGCCAAAACTTAGCTCCGTTTATTACTACAATAAGTGGTGCATCAAGTACTTCTATTACGGGGGCTTATGGCCTTGACCGCTACGCTGTAACAGGTCAGTTTTTTCAAGCTACTTTTGGCTACAAAAACAAAGCATTCTTGACAGGTGCGATTCGTAGAGATGGTTCAACGATTTTCTCGCCAGACCAAACCAACCAGTTATATCCAAAAATCAGTGGTTCTTATGTATTGTTGGAAGGACAAGATGGCTGGTTGAATGGAGCAAAGTTACGTGCTTCGTTTGGCGATGCAGGTGGGTTAACAGCCTTGGGTACTTACGACCGTTTTTGGCAGTTTTCGCCAGCCGCTTATTTGGGCAAAAGCACCATTTTACCAGGTCGCCAATTGGCCAACCCTTCTGTAAAACCAGAACGTATGCGTGAACTAGAATTTGGTGGCGATTTTTCTTTGGTAAAAAACAAAATTTCATTGGGCGTAACCTACTATGCTCAAAAAATCAGCGACTTGGTTGTAAACCGAGTACTTGCTGCGTCGTCGGGTGGTACTAGTATTGTCAACAACGTGGGTGAAATGGAAAACAAAGGTTTTGAGATTTCACTTGGTGCATCCCTTGTAAAAACCAAAGATTTCAAATGGGATGCCAATGTAGTATTTAGTAGCAACCGCAACAAAATTACGAAGTTGCCAGGTGGCAATGTAGCTATTACCAACGTTGCAGGAGCCCCAATATTCTTGATTGAAGGCCAGCCAGCTTCGGTATTTTATGGCAACCCTTATGCCCGCAATGCCGATGGCTCGTATTTACTCACAGCTCAGGGCTTTCCTCAACGTGAAAGAGGTACACAAAACGGTATTTTGTCTTATACTCCTCAACGTGACGACAAAGGACAACCTACTGGAGCATTTATCAACACTATTATCGGTAATCCTAATCCAGACTGGACAGGCTCATTTAGCTCAAACTTCCAATACAAACGCCTTTCATTCAGATTCTTGTTAGATGCCGTTCAAGGAGTAGACGTATTCAATGCTGACAAACGTACTCGTAATAACGTAGGTATCGGCGATATTGCCGACGCTGAATTAAAAGGAACATTACCAAGAGGAACAGCATTTGCTTTAGTACCTATCGAAGAATACCGTGTAGACAATGGTTCTTTTGTAAAACTTCGTGAATTATCACTAGGCTATTCTTTCCCTAAATTATTGGCTGGTAAATACGACCTTAATGTTTCTTTGGTAGGCCGCAACCTTGTTTCATGGGACAATTACAATGGTTATGACCCAGAAACCAATGCTGGTGGCAATAGCAGTTTGTTGAGAGGTGTAGACTTTGGTAACGTACCTATTCCAAGAACGTATCAATTAACCGTAACAGCTAATTTCTAATGAACCAAGCAAAAGCAATGCTCTTGTAGGTCAACCTTGAAAAGAAATTTTTGAATTGATTAAAAACCACCTTCAATTAGGTATGAAAAAATATTTGATTAAATCATCCATCTTAGGGTTAGCTTTGACATTAGGGCTTGGTGCCTGCCAAAGCGAGTATCTTAATCCGAGTAGTGCCAGTGAAACACAGGCTGTAAACGATGCCAACGGACTTATTGCCTTGTGTAATGGCCTCGAATATCGTTATACCGTTACTCGTAGTAGCCCCATTTATGCTTCAATTACAGCAGCAGGACTTACTACAAAATCGTTAAAAGTACTAAATGCTGGTAATGCCGACGAAGATTTTCTTGAAAAAGGCGGTGCCAATGTTACCGAAACCAATAGTATTATCCGAAACCTTTGGGAACAATCAAACTTAGTAAAAGCCAATGCCGATTTAATTCTAAAAAATACCGATAAAGTCAGCGATGCTTCGCTACGTGCTTATATTGTGGCTCATGCTTCTATTTTCAAGGCAATATCGCTGGGTACATTGGCTCAATTTTTTGAAAAAGCTCCTATAATTGTAGCAGAGTCGGCTCAGTTCAATACACGCCAGGAGGTGCTACAAGAGGCCGTACGTTTGTTAGAAACAGCAGCATCCAGCTTGAATGGCGTAAATATGCCTACTACTTTTTCAAACAGAATTGCAGGCGGTATCGACTATATAAATACAGCCAATGCTTTAGCGGCACGTTATTACTTGATGCTTGGCAATAACGATAAAGCCCTTGAGTTGGCAAATAAAGTGGATTTGACCAAAAAATCAGAATACAAATTTGATGAACAAAGCCGTAACCCTATTTATGAAACAGCTTTGAGTAATATCAACGTATATCAGCCACTCGATTTGAATATGGGGCTACCAACAGCACTAGCCCCAAGTACCGACGACAAACGTATTGATTTTTACTTTGTATCAAGAACGCCGTCGCAAGGTACATTACGAGGCAAAGGCTTTTTTACTGCTAATGCAGCTTCTATTCCTGTGTATTTGCCAGGAGAAGTTACCTTGATAAAGGCAGAGGCCTATGCCCGTAAAAATGACTTGACCAATGCCACAACGGAGTTGAATAAGGTACTTACCAAAAAGACTGATATTTGGACAATAGGAGCTGATTTGCCAGCTTATGGTGGTGCTAATACTCAGGATGCTCTTTTGAATGAAATATACAAAAACCGCCGTATAGAGCTATTTATGAGCGGATTAGAACTAGAAGATAGTCGTCGTTTTAACAGACCAGCAACAGAAAGAACACGCAATTTCTACCCGTATCCTTCAACTGAACGTCTGAACAACCCTAATACACCTGCTAATCCTAGCAATTAAGGTGTATAAGTTAAAGTATAAAGAAATACTTACTATACTTCACAACTAAACTATCTGACCTGTAGGTATAAAACCTACAGGTCTATTATATTCACTATTATTTTTATTAAATATCTGATTAATAGACTGTTACTAAAAACACCCAGAGTTGCACGATATACACATAGTATTTACCGAGTAGTATAGTGACATACTTTGCAAAACTTCGTTTAACATGCCGATCTATACTAATTATCAATAGATTTACACAGACGTACTATTAGTCCCTTTTTAAAATTTAGCTACAAAATTTTGAAATCAATTTGTACTCCTGTATCTGTTTGTACCTATACAAACACATCGTCTTTTCTAATTTTTAATTTTAAACAATACATACATTATGAAAAAAAAGCTACACGCTAGATTTTTTTGGCTTGTTACTTCTTTGACGCTCATTTTGATAGGACAAGACGTACACGCCCAAAATCTTCAAATCACAGGTAAGGTTAGTGCTCTATCAGATGGCAGTGCACTTCCAGGGGTCAATGTCCTAATAAAAGGAACGTCCAAAGGTACTACAACCGACTCTAAAGGAAATTACAAGATTACAGCTAGTGCCAACAACATCCTCGTATTCTCTTCGATTGGCTACATCAAACAAGAAGTCAACGTTGCATCTCAATCAGTTATCAACATTCAATTAAAAGAAACTACCGACCAGCTCGATGAAGTGGTAGTTACAGCCTTGGGACAAACACAAGAAAAGCGTGCTGTGGGCTATTCTATACAGGCTGTCAAAGCAGACGAAATCAAAAACTCAGGCGAACAAAACCTTGTAGGGGCTCTTCAAGGAAAAATTGCAGGGGCTGTTATTACTGGCTCGGGGGGTGCCCCTGGGGCTGGGGTTAATATTATTCTTCGTGGAATTACCTCGCTAAGTAGTGGTTCAGACAACCAACCCTTATTTGTAGTCGATGGTATCATTATTAGTAACTCAACCAACTCTGGTAACCCATTGCCTAGTGCGGGTTCAAACTCGCCAAGTGCCTCAGAGCAGTTTGCTAATACCAACCGTGCTGCCGACATCAACCCCGACGACGTAGAGTCTATATCGGTTCTTAAAGGCCCTGCGGCCACGGCTCTATATGGTTTGCGTGCCTCGAACGGTGCAATTATTATTACCACCAAACGAGGAAAAGCAGGCAAAATGAATATTACGGTTTCGTCTTCGGTAGGTTTTGACAACGTCAACAAAACACCTGCCTATCAAAACCGTTTTATACAAGGTCGTTTTGGTGAATTTATTGATGAAAAAGATGTAGCTACCAGAAGTATATTCCGTTCTTTTGGCCCTTCTATTATTGGTAATACTACCGACAAAATTTATGATAATCTTAAAGATTTTTATACAACGGGTTTCAGAAACAACAATAACCTAACCATTACCAAAGGTTCTGAAAAAGGCAATATCTATTTCTCATTGGGCCGTTCTTATCAAAAAGGAATTGTACCTACTACCGATTTTGGCCGTACTTCTATCAAACTTGCAGGTACATACAAGCTTAGTCAAAAATTAACGGCTTCGGCTTCGCTCAACTATATTAATTCGGGAGGAAACCGCCCTCCTTCTGGCGACAAGTCTATTTTTAGTTCGCTTTCGTATTGGCCCAATTCGTATGATGTAAACGACTATATCAATCCAAACGGTACTCAGAAGAATATTACACTTGGTGTAGTAGATAACCCAAGGTATTTGGTAGAAAAAAGCCCTCGTATCGACAATGTCGATCGTTATATCAGCGATTTGACCTTTAATTATGAATTTAATAAATGGCTTTCGGCAAAATACCAAGTTACTTACGATACTTACCACGAAACCCGCACACGTCAAGTAGATAGTACTTTCGATGTTGGCTTACAAGTAAAGGGCTTTTTTGTACGTGACAACTTAAATTATCGTGAAGTAAACTCCAATTTTTATGTAACAGCCAAAAAAGACTTCTCATCTACACTAAATGGCTCATTGATGGTCGGTAATTCAATCGTTGATAGCGAACGCCCAGACAGCTATTATGTACGTGGCGAAGGTTGGATTGCCCCATATAGTGCCAACGAAACAAGCTACCGAAACCAGCAAACTCGTCCATATTCGCCCAATCATTACCGAATTGTCAGCTTTTTTGCCGATGCAAAATTGAATTATAAAGATTTATTGTACGTCAACCTTACTGGTCGAAACGATATGGTATCGACACTTCCAACGGCCAATAATTCATTCTTTTACCCTTCGGTAAACGTTGGTTATGTATTTACCGAATCGCTACCTAAAAATGACTGGCTCTCTTATGGTAAACTACGGGCATCGTGGGCACAAGTGGGTAAAGGAACAGACCCTTACGTAACAGGTGCTTATTATAATATTGTTGACAATTTCCCTTTCAACAACACCGTTCCGGGGTATATCCGACAAAGTACAACAGCCGACCCTAACCTAAAACCAGAAAGAACAACTTCTATTGAAATAGGTACAGAACTGCGTTTCTTGAAAAACCGTTTGATGATTGATGCTACCTACTTTACCATGGATAGCAAAGACCAAATCGTAAATGCTCCAGTTACCAATGCCTCGGGGTACTCTCGTTATTATACCAATATTGGTCTTATCCGCAACCAAGGTGTTGAATTATTGGTGAGTGGTAAGCCTATTCAAACCCCAAGCTTTACATGGGACATGTCGCTCAACTGGTCTAAAATGGAAGGTAAAGTAATAGAAATGCCCGATTACCTACAAGAAATTGTTTATTATGACAACGGTACGTCTGCTCTCAAAATCAAACAAGGCAGTAAACTTGGCGACTTATGGGGTTATGATTATTTGCGTGCACCCGACGGCCAGGTTATTGTTCAGGCAAATGGGTTTCCGCGTGTAAGTACAACCGCAACACAAATTGGCAATGCTTTACCAAAATGGACAGCAGGTCTCAATAATTCATTTACTTATAAAGGATTAGGCGTTTCATTTTTGCTAGAATGGCGACAAGGTGGCGATGTCGTAGACCTTGCCGAAGTAAACTCAGTAAGAAATGGCGTTACAAAACTTACCGAAACTCGCTACGAACAAGTCGTATTCAATGGCGTTGTTGAACAAAAGAATGCAGATGGAACCCTTTCATACCTGCCTAATACAAAAGTAGTGTACCTCGACGATAACTATTACCGCTCTGCTACTCAGTTCTACAACTGGTCAAGATTAGTTATCCAAGACGGTTCGTGGTTTCGCCTCAGAAGTGTGAGTGTCAATTATGCTTTACCCAAAAAGCTTATAGCCAACACGGTATTCAAAGGTGGTGTTAGATTCAACTTTACTGGTACAAACTTATTCTTGAACACACCATTCCGTGGTTATGACCCCGAAGCCCTTGCTTTTGGCTCTGGCACCAACTTGATTGGGTTTGTCGGTAGAAACAACCCTTCTACCCGTAGTTTTCAAGTAGGGGTTACTCTCAATTTATAGGAATGAATAGCGGTATATTAAATCAGAAAAACAATGAAAAGTATATATAAAAAATATTGTCTAGGACTCTTTGCTGCCGTAGCAGTGGGTTTTACAAGTTGCAAAGATTTTTTGGATGTCAACACCAACCCTACCCTAAAAGGCGATGTTACCATACAAGAATTATTGCCAACTGCCGAATTCTATACATCCGAAGCCAGCTATAACCAAGCTTATATTACCTGTCAGTACTCGCAGCAAATAGGTAGTAATACAGCTCCGGGGGGGCTCGACTCTCAAGAAGAAACAGAAAACAGCACAGGATGGACCAACTTCTATCTGAATGTTTTGCCTCAGCTCAACCTCGTTATTACGAAAGCCCAAACCGAAGCTGCTCCTGCTTATGTAGGTGTTGCCAAAGTATTATTAGCCTACAACCTCGGAATAGCCACAACCAACTGGGAAAACATTCCTTTTTCACAAGCTGACCAGAAAAACTTTGCCCCAACCTACGATTCTCAGCAAAGCGTTTATACCAATATCCAAAAACTATTGGATGAGGCCATTGTCGAGCTTCAGAAAAATACAGGCACAAAACCAAGTACCGACGACATTGTTTATAATGGCGACCTTACTAAATGGACAAAGTTGGCTTATACCTTAAAAGCTAGATTTGCAATGCACCTATCTGTCAAAAATCCAACACAGGCTGCCCAAAATGCCTTGCTTGCTCTACAGAATGGTTTTAAAAGTAACGACGACGATTTTCAGTTGACTTATAATAGCAAGAACCTTGGCCCTTGGTATAGCAGAGTGGCACTCGCCAATACAACAGGCAACTTGTCGATTACTCATAGTGCTACCCTCATCGACCTTATGAATGGCAAAAGTAATGGTGTTATTGATCCTCGCTTGGGTAAAATTGCAACCTTACGCCGCAACCAAATAACCTATAGTGGTGTTAGTCCAGGTACAGGTGGAGGCTCAAGCGTTGACCTCACCAAAGATTCATGGCATTCAGGACTTAACTCGCCTTTGCAATTTGTGACTTATGCCGAAGCCAAAGCCATCGAAGCCGAAGCTCGTTTTATTATCAATGGCGGCACAATCACTAGCAAAGGTACTACTACAGAAGGGTACAATGCGTATATAGAGATGATTCGCTCAAACATGAAAAAAATAGGTGTAAGCGATAGCGATATTAGCAAATACTTCACCAATACTTCTATTCAAATCGGAGCAACCGAGCTAACAATGTCGCATATTCTGGCCGAAAAACTCAAAGCAATGTTTTTGATTGGCGATATATGGACGGACATCCGTCGCTATCAATATGCAATTATTCCTGCTCCTGCCAACCTCAATGTTGACTTACAAGGGCTAAGAATCCAACGGATGATATATCCTGCATCAGAAACATCACGCAATTCGGCCAATGCAAAACTTAATACCAAGCTGTTCAACGAACCTATGTGGATGTTTAGTAAATAATTTTAACACGTTTTTACTTTCTTAAAAATATGAAAACAAAATCAATATTATCGGGCTTCATGATGCTACTTGTATTGGCTATGAGCTCTTGCTATAAAGAAGATTCAATTATCGAGGATATTATTACCTCAAAAGGAAAGGTAGCCCAAATTGCCGTAGTGTGGGTGGGTACTACCCGCTTAACCACAACAGGTAGTGCCATTACAAGCGTAACCGTTGCGGCAGGTAGCTCGGTCAACTATACCATAGAATATACCACCGAAACACCCGTTAAGGAGTTTAAGGTATATACAGCGGCTACTAGCACAGGTACACAAACCTTGCTAACTACTGTACCCGCTAGCAATGCCAAATACGATGCAGCTCTTCGCAATTATGTTGTGACAATTCCTGTGAAAGCCTCAGATACCAAAGGAGCGAGTGTATTATATTTTGCTGAGATTGTAACAGAAAATGGCTTAGCTTCTGCCCAAAAAAGTGTTACAATTCGTACAACACCATAATATAATTACCCACGAAATCCCAAATTTAGTGAATGGTAATTAAGCGAGTGTGTGATTATTTTTGAATATGATTTGCACCGAAAGATGTGTCGTGCTGATATTGAACATGAAAAAAGGCGTTTGAAAAACTAATTTCGAACGCCTTTTCATGAATATCCACTAAATTTCTATCATTTGAGCAAATTATAAGCCTGTTCACTTGACAACCTTATGAATCACCACAAACACCAATAGGTGTTCTCTTTTAATATTACCTACAATTCGGGATGACTCATGTTTCATTTATTATACTATTTTTCAACAGCGAATGGTATTGTCAAGAGCATTTTCATTAAAAAAACAACATTCCAATACCACCTAACCACCGATTATCAGTATCTTAAACAAGATTTATACTTTATTCTACTGTTACAGATTTTGCTAGATTACGGGGTTGATCGACATTACAACCTCGTAAAACAGCAATATGATACGAAAGCAACTGCAACGGAATTACCGAAACCAACGGAATCAAAGCCTCGTGCATTGCTGGGATTTCTATAACATAATCGGCCATAGTTGGAATAAGCTTATCACCTTCTGTTACAATAGCGATTACCTGTCCTTTTCTTGCTTTCACTTCCTGAATATTAGATACTACTTTTTCGTAAGAACTATCTTTGGTAGCAATAAATACCACTGGCATTTCGGCATCGATCAAGGCAATAGGGCCATGCTTCATTTCTGCGGCAGGGTATCCTTCGGCATGAATATAAGAAATCTCTTTTAGCTTCAATGCACCTTCCAAGGCAACAGGAAAGTTGTAGCCACGACCTAAATAAATAAAATTGCGAGCATCTTTAAATTTCTCAGCAATGCCTTTTATTTTCTCATCGTTCTGTAATACTTTTTCTATTTTCGATGGAATACGTTCTAGCTCAAACAATAGTCGTCGGAAAGTATCTTCGTGTAAAGTTCCTTTTTTGCGAGCTACCGAAATAGCCATTTGTGTTAACACTACTACTTGAGCCGTAAAAGCTTTGGTAGATGCCACCCCAATTTCGGGGCCAGCATGAGTATACGCTCCTGCATGAGTAGCACGTGGAATCGACGAACCTACCACATTACAAACCCCAATAATTGTTGCACCCTTTGATTTGGCCAGCTCAATAGCCGCTAAAGTATCGGCCGTTTCGCCAGATTGCGAAATTGCAATCACAAAGTCACCTTCTTTAATGATAGGATTGCGGTATCTAAACTCCGAAGCATATTCTACCTCAACATTAATACGTGCCAGCTCCTCAAAAATATATTCGGCTACCAAGCCAGCGTGCCAAGAAGTACCACAAGCCACAATAACAATGCGTTTTGCCTTGGCTAGTTTGTCGATATATTCTCTCAAACCTCCCAATACTAAATGCCCGCTATCGGCATTTACACGCCCACGCAAACAATCAGCAACTGAGCGAGGTTGTTCAAAAATTTCTTTGAGCATAAAGTGGTCAAAACCACCTTTTTCGATAGCCTCCAACTCCAACTCAACTGTTTGAATATAAGGAGATTGTAAATCGTTATCAATATTTTTTACGGTTAGCTCTCCATCTCTTACTACAGCAATTTCGTAGTCGTTGAGATAAATCATTTCATGGGTATATTCAATGATGGGAGTAGCATCAGAAGCAAAGAAAAATTCGCCTTCGCCTACACCAATCACCAATGGAGAGCCTTTACGAGCAGCAATTAATTGGTTAGGAGCGGTAACATCCATGATAGCGATAGCATAAGCCCCCACTACCTCTTTCATAGCCAAACGCACTGCCTCTTCCAGCAAGCAACCTGTATTTACCTGAATATCCTCAATAAAATGGATGAAAACCTCCGAGTCGGTATCTGAGTGGAATACATGCCCTTTTTTCATCAAGTTTTTCTTAATTGAGCTATAATTTTCAATAATTCCATTGTGAATAATAGCCAAATTACCACTTGCCGAATAATGAGGGTGAGCATTTCTATCATTAGGTTCGCCATGTGTAGCCCATCGGGTATGCCCAATCCCAATTGTACTACTCAAGTTTTCGGAAGCGATGGTTTCTTCTAAGTCTTTTACCTTTCCTTTTTTCTTATAAACATTCAAAGCACCATTAAGTAGGGCAATGCCTGCACTATCATAACCACGGTATTCCAAACGTTTCAATCCTTTTATGATTAAAGGAGCAGCTTCGCGATGCCCAACATAGGCTACAATTCCACACATAGTATTCTGAGTTTCTGTTTTGATTATTGCTTATCAATAAGGATTAGTCTTATTTTATTTTGTAAAAATAATCAAATTGCTCAAACCTTAGCATATTTACCGAAAAATAAACGGCAATATATTACTGCAAAAATAAAGCGGAGAATCCAAAATATGAATTCTCCGCTTTATTTTATCTTTATGAAAGTTATGCTTCTAAGAAAGGAACAGCCAACTAAGGCAACTCACACGATATGTTATTTAGAAACATAAGTATAATATACTTTCAATTTTATTTTTCGGCTATCAAAAATAGCACTTGAATGCTCTGCTGAAATAAGTCTCGAACTTGACAGTACGGTTCTGGCTGTTGCAGAGCTCGAAGCCAATCCAATCCAGGTTGGTGTTACGATCCAGCCATTATTAGGATTTCTTCCTGAAATAATATTCTGAACGGCACTCGTTACATTAAAAGTAAAAGTATTGGTTTTGGCAGCATAAGTACAAATCTGAGTTTCGCTATTCAAGAATGAGAATATATTGCTTTTGCGAATGGGTCTATTGGCACCATTATCCTCGATCGCAATAAGCTCTTTGGTACGTACAAATCCAGGAACGGTAGCATCAGGTTCAAATACCAGTTCGGCTTTATTGATAGCAACATCCTTATTGTTTTTCAGCTTCAACAAACTTGGAAAACGTACTTTCATAGCCAAGCCTGTACCATTATCTACAAAAACTTTATAGTTAGCTTCGTTAGCAGGCAAAATATCGGCAGCATTCACCAATTTAGACAAAGCACCTGCACGTCTGGTAGTTACTTTGGTAAACCTTGCATTCTGTTCGCCAGTAGCAGTTGTACCATTAGCAAGATAAAAAGACAAAGCTTTGCTGGTAGTTACTGTGGTATCGACACCGCTTTTAGGATAAGTATAAGTATAGTGATAAAACAACTTTAGCTCACTATTATACGTTGAAAAGCCTAGTATAGCCGCATTATTGGCACTTTCGCTTACAACAACCAAACCTTTGATAATGTCCTTAAACTTATCATAAACGATAGCCGAAGCACTTTCTTTGTTTCTTAAAGCAAATATTTCGTTGGCTACACTTTTTGAAATTGGTATTTTTACGATAGCATATTTACCTGTATCTGCACTTGCATAAGGGTCACGAATAGGATGCAAACTACTCATCGTTAATGTTCCGATAGGTGTAGCATCATAAGCAGGCAATTCGCTATTGACATTATAAACAGTACTTACGCTTGGCGTAGCAGTACTTTTTACTCGGTACACCTTATAAGTCTGAGCCTTGTTGGTATCGCCAGAGACAAAACGACAATGCAAATGCAACGACAATGAATCGGCCGTTTCAATAATCGAAGTCTTGTAGGCTTTTGTACCCAATGTATCTATTTTGAGGGTATCAGCATTAGAAACCTGAAAAAAGGCTTTTGCACTTATATCGCCCATTTCTGGGTGGTTAGTATTACCTACAAATACCAATGAAGTACCCGAAGATTGCAAAGAATCTAACTGAATAGTTGACGAATTAACCGCGAGTGTATCGGTAAATAGCACCCCAATATCTTGGCCAAAAATTTCTGACCCGATTTCCTCAGGGTCGTCACACGCAAAAAACAAGGTACTTAACAACACAACCCAAAGGTTACGCACTTGCCAAATCTGTGTAAAGGTTGTAGTAGCTGTCGATATTTTCTTCAGGAACAAACTCGATTTTTTTGTCTGGTAATTCATCAAAAATTGCGTTAAATTTCTCCGTAACTTCTTCTTCTGAGGTAATCACAATATCTGCATATTCTGCACCAATTTTGATAAAGCCAGCATAGTCGGCAGTTTGTAAACTATCCAACATATTATCTTCAATATCCATTAATTTTACTTTTTCGTACAAACCATCTACGTCAAATTTGTGAGAAAAAGCACTATTGTATACCGAAAATACGACTTTAGCATCTTTGAACATGGGGTCGTTCTTATAAGTTGTTTTTAAATACAACGGTACAAGAGCCGTCATCCAATCATTGCAATGCACTATATCGGGCGACCACCCTAATTTCTTTACGGTTTCTAACGAGCCTTTGCAAAAGAATATTGCTCGCTCGTCATTATCCGAATAAAAGTTGTCTTCTTTGTCTGTAAAAACAGTCTTTCTTTGAAAGTAATCTTCGTTGTCAATAAAATATACTTGCAACTTTGCGGCAGGCAAACTTGCTACCTTAATAGTCACAGGCTTATCATCATCACCTACTGGAACGGTGAAGCCTGATAATCTTACAACCTCGTGAAGACGGTTTTTACGTTCATTAATCAACCCGAATCTTGGCACTAAGATTCTGATTTCCATACCTTTTTCCTGCATGGCTGCTGGTAATTTTCTAACAAAATCAGCAACTTGAGTTGTAGAAAGAAATGGGTCAACTTCGCTGGCAACGTAAAGGATACGCAATTTAGACATTGTTGTCGTAGTTAGGAGCTTAGTAGTTGTTAAAAAGTGTTAATCGGAAGAAAATTCTACAGGCTAAGTTCATGGCTTTATAAATGTATATTATAAATCCTTACTTAGCTTAATCAATAATCCGAACGATTAACTCAAACCAAAAACAAGCAGGGATTTCCAAAAAATTATGCAAAAATATAAAAAAAATACGGAAATTCCACAATCATTTTGCGAAGAATGTAAACTAAGCGTGTAGTTTTGGGGAAATTTTCATTTTATCTGGCTTATTTCTTCACTCGCTTAGGGTGATTACTCTATCAATATAGAGAAGCTAATTAAAACATAACCACCATGTTGATATTTCATAGCATTGTTGCTCTTCAGCAATACCTCGATGAACAACGAAAAAAAGGGCTTACGATAGGTTTTGTACCAACTATGGGTGCTTTACACCAAGGGCATATCTCATTAATCAATACTGCCAAGCACAATAATGACCTTGCCGTTTGTAGTATTTTTGTTAATCCTACACAATTCAACAATGCTCATGACCTTGCGGTGTACCCTCGTACCCTCGATGCCGACAGTGCTATGCTCGAAGCTGTAGGCTGCGATATTGTATTTGCTCCTTCGGCCGAAGAAATGTATCCTAAACCTACTTCACTCAAGTTTGACTTTGGTGATTTGGAACGTGTCATGGAAGGGCAGTTCAGGCCTGGACACTTCAATGGCGTTGGCATTGTGGTATCAAAGCTTTTCCATATTGTACAACCTAACAAGGCTTATTTTGGACAAAAAGACCTTCAACAATGTGCTATTATTAACTGCTTGGTACAAGATTTGAATTTTGATTTGGAACTAGTAATCTGCCCAACTCAACGAGAAAACGACGGCTTGGCGATGTCGTCACGCAATCGAAACCTTAGTCCAGAACAAAGAGCCCTCGCTCCTACGCTTTATGCCTGCCTACAACAAGCCAAAACACAACTTTTGGACAATATCGACATAGCTACGGTAAAAGAAAATCTTGCTAATCAGCTTGATGTTATAGCAGGTATCGAGCTCGAATATTTTGAAATTGCTGATTTTGAAACTTTACAACCCCTTTCTGGCGTTTTGAGCCAGAGGGCTTTGCCTACTAAAACGGCATTATGTATAGCTGCATTTTTAGGAAAAACTCGACTAATAGACAATCTCATTATTACGCATAGCTAGGCAAACTTGAATATCCTCAATTGTGTATGTGAGAACTATTGGCGTATCTTTGCAAAAGTTTTTCGTTGCAATTCCCTTTTAGGATTGGTAGTATTGAACAAGCAAGATTTGTTCAAAAGCGTAATTATTCAAACATTCAAACAGGAAGTCATGCTTATTCATGTCATGAAATCAAAACTCCACCGTGTTAAAATTACACAAGCGGAGTTAAATTATGTAGGTAGTGTAACCATCGACGAAGACCTCATGGACGCTGCTGGACTCATTGAAAATGAAAAAGTTCAAATTGTCAATAATAACAATGGCGAGCGATTTGAAACATACGTCATTAAAGGAGAAAGAGGGTCGGGTACGGTTTGCCTCAATGGTGCTGCAGCTCGTAGAGCTCAGGTTGGTGATATTGCTATTATTATTGCTTACGCAATAATGACACCAGATGAAGCCAAAACGCATCAGCCAAAACTGGTTTTTCCAGACCATAACAACAAACTGGTAAGTTAATTGAGTAGATTTTGGCTACAAAAATTTGGACAATGGACTGGTTTCATTGTCCATTTATTTTTCTCTGAATTCAATTATATTTGCTACACACGTGGCCTTGCCTGCCAAAGGCATTATCCTAATCAAATCTATGAAAAATGTTATTAAGTATGTAATTTCATTAACATTGGCAGCTTGCCTAATGTGGTTTGTGTTTAAAGACATCAATCTTTCCGAAATGCTTACTCAATTTGCCAATGCCAATTATTGGTGGATTATCTGTTC
This sequence comes from Flectobacillus major DSM 103, assembly GCF_000427405.1. Lineage (NCBI taxonomy): Bacteria > Pseudomonadati > Bacteroidota > Cytophagia > Cytophagales > Flectobacillaceae > Flectobacillus > Flectobacillus major. Next base: position 747,494 of record NZ_KE386491.1, on the reverse strand, counting down.
GGCACTTATGGGCTTGGTGGCTCATATTGCACGGGCAGCACGCTGGAAATTGCTAATGGAACCACTAGGGTTCAAACCTTCGACTTTCAAAACAACCTTGGCGGTATTGATGGGATACTTTGCCAACTACATTATTCCTCGTATGGGCGAAGTAACCCGTTGTGGAACTTTACAAAAAACAGATGATATTCCTTTTGAAAAATCTTTTGGTACAGTTGTTACCGAACGAATCTTTGATGTAGTAGTATTACTCTTGATTTTGGTATTAAACTTGGCTCTTGAATTTAGTAAACTCAAAGATTTCTTTTTACAGCAGTTTTCATCTAAAATTACTTTAATTATTGGTCTGTTGGTAGTGGTTGCTATTGGGGGTATTCTTGGCATTTATTTTTTTAGAAAATACCAAGAACAATTGGCCAAGCACCCAATTTTGGGCAAAGTAATTAGCTTAATCAATGGGTTAATAGATGGTGTGTTAAGTATCAGTAAAATGCAAAAACCAGGCTTATTTATTTTCTATACCTTATTGATTTGGGTGATGTATTACTTTTCAGCTTATGTCTTGTTTTTTGCTATTCCCGAAACCTCGCACTTGAGTATGCTAGCGGGCCTTACAGTACTCACGATGGGGAGTTTTGGTATGGCTGCCCCTACACAAGGCGGTATAGGGCCATATCATTTTTTGGTAGGAAATGCGTTAGTATTATATGGATTAGAACAACATAAAGGTATTATTTTAGCTACCTTTATACATGGCTCTCAAATGATTGCACTATTATTCTTAGGAGCTTTAAGTTTTGTTATTACCCTATTTTTAAAACCGAATCAGCCCAAAGCGATTCAATAATTGTAATTAATCTTGATATGATGACTGAATCAAAAATTTTTACATTGCCCCAAGCTGTTGAGCAAGTAGAACAATGGCAGGCTCTTGGGCAAAAAATTGTGTTTACCAATGGTTGCTTTGACATTGTTCATTTGGGACATATTGATTACTTAGAAAAAGCCCAACAATTAGGCCAAAAATTAGTACTTGGCCTCAATACCGATGCTTCGGTAAACAGGCTAAAAGGACCTACTCGCCCTGTAGTTAATGAGTATGCACGTGCTAGAATGATGGCAGCCTTCGCTTTTATAGATGCTGTCATTTTGTTCGACGAACCGACACCTTTGCAGTTGATAGAACAAATAAAACCTGACATTTTGGTCAAAGGTGATGATTATAGCATAGAAACTATCGTTGGCTCAGATTTTGTGTTATCAAGAGGAGGAGTCGTAAAAACGATTCCTTTAGTACAAGGGTATTCAACTACCGCTTTGATTCAAAAAATCAAACAATTATAGCTATTCACTATCAACTAAAACGAATAGATAGCTTTTCCTTTTACCATTTTAACAAACAAAACTATGACAGGAATTTGGTTAATTTCTTTGCTTTTTGCAGGAATCGGCATGTTTGTGAGTTGGCAACTAAAAAGTAAATTCAGAGAATACTCACAAATTGGCCTTGCTAATGGTCTTTCAGGACGAGAAGTAGCAGAAAAAATGTTGCGTGATAATGGCATCTTCGATGTTCGTGTGTTGTCGGTTGAGGGTCAGCTTACCGACCACTACAACCCTGCCGACAAAACCGTCAATCTTAGTCCTGATGTGTATTATGGCCGAAGTGCCTCGGCTGCAGCTGTAGCAGCCCATGAGTGTGGCCATGCGGTACAACACGCTACGGCGTATTCGATGTTACAATTTAGAAGCTCTATGGTACCTGCCCTTAGCATCGCCAATAATTTTACGCCCATGCTTTTAATGATTGGGGTAATGGTGATGTATTCGACAGGTAACAAATTACTATTAACGGTAGGAGTAGCATTATTTGCAATAGCTACACTTTTTAGTTTTGTAACACTACCCGTAGAGTTTGATGCTAGTAACCGTGCCTTAAAATGGATGGAACAACGCAATATTGTTACACCTCGTGAACATGATATGGCTAAAGATGCCCTCAAATGGGCAGCCTTAACTTACGTTGTTGCAGCATTAGGTATGTTGGCTCAGTTGCTCTATTACCTCAATATGCTTTCAGGACGTAGAAGTAATGACTAAGTATGAGTGTACGATTATAAATGCAAAGCTCTGAAGCTAAAGAACTAGGTATCTATCCTTATAGCTCATAATATCAGACTTGCGTTGTACAATTACTATAGAATTTGCCCCATTATTAGCTTAATAAAACCCTGATCACTATCAGGATTGTAGGATTTATTAGGTTTTCAGCATTAAGGTAAAACAATTCTGAAAGCCTCGTAAATCCTAAATTAACAATTCACAAACCACTCATTCACTAAATCACAACTAAAGAAGGGTGTAAACTTCGCTACATAGCCGAAATTTACACCCTTTATTGATAGCATTCAATGGTTTATTTCGACAGTTTACTATGCTTATAACCGTATGCAAAGTAAATTATCAGACCGATAATCAACCAAATCACAAAAATCGACCAGTTAGTAACGCCCAATTCTGTCATCAGATACAAATTGGTTAAAATACCCAATACAGGCAAAATCGAAAAATTATGTTTGAATGCCATCACAGCCAATCCAGCCCATACCAACCAAAACACTACCAGTAATGGCTTTTCAGCTATTTGGCTCATAAACAACTCATTATAAATAGCATAAGTAATACCAACTGCCAACAATCCACCTACAATATACTTTCCATTAAGATAAGGCACTTTAAACTTGGCATCTTTCGATAACCCTTGATAATCTAAATACAGAATCCCACCACATACCAAGATAAATGCAAAGAAAGTTCCTACACTTGTTAAGTCCACAAAAAAGCCCATATCCAAAAACAAAGAAGGAATAGCGACAACCAAGCCTGTAATAATGGTAGCAAAACCTGGCGTTTTGAATTTGGGGTGTATTACCGAGAATTTTTTCCATAATAACCCATCGCGGCTCATCGACATCCAGATACGAGGTTGCCCCATCTGATACACCAACAAAGCACTTGTAATAGCCACTACAGCCGAAACAGAAATTACTCCCGCAATAAAATCAAATCCGATTTTTTGAAATACATACGCCAATGGGTCATCAACTTTTAGTTCGGAATAATTAACCATACCCGTCAATACCAAGGTAATACAAACATACAAAACTGCACATATCACCAAACAATAAATCATGGCTCTTGGCAGGTCTCGTTGTGGGTTTTTGCACTCTTCAGCTGTTGTCGAAATCGAGTCAAAACCAATAAAGGCAAAAAATACTGAAGCAACTCCACCTAGTACACCTTGTGCACCATTCGGAGCAAAAGGAGACCAGTTTTCGGGTTTTACATAAAAAGCTCCCATACAAATCACCAAAAGAATTACCAATAACTTCAATACCACAAGCATATTACTAGCAGCACGCGATTCTTTGATACCAATATACACCAACGATGTAACCAAAATAGTAATAAGACCCGCAGGTAAATCTATCAACAACTTGATACCTCCCAAATCAGGGGCATTGCTAAAGGCTTTTGCAGCCAGTACTGTGGCATCAGGCAAAGCCTTCGTTGCAGTTTGGGTTTCGAGATAGGCACTATGTGCTGTTCCGTAGTCAATAGTCAAGTAATCAGGGAAATTAATACCAAAACCATGTAGCATTCCTACAAAATATTCAGACCACGATATAGCAACCACCATGTTGGAAACGGCATATTCAAGAATCAAGGCCCAACCGATAATCCAAGCAAATATTTCGCCAAAAGACACATAAGCATACGTATAAGCACTGCCCGAAACAGGCACCATAGAAGCAAACTGAGCATAACACAGGGCTGTAAATACACAGGCTATCGAAACAAAAATAAAGAGTAACGAAACCGCAGGCCCACCCTCAAAACTTGCTCGGCCGATTGTACTAAAAATACCCGCCCCAATAATTGCTGCAATCCCAAATGAAGTGAGGTCTCTTACCCCCAATACCTTCATAAGCCCTGAGGAATGCCCCTCTTCGCTCTGGCTTAGCACATTGCTGATTGTTTTTTTACGAAAAATAGAATTTTTTGACATTTAGTTTGATGTTTTAGTGTTTGGGTAGCAACAGCTAAAAAAGACTTTTAGAAAAGGTTACTAGTTGATGTATTGAATATTTTAGCTTTCCTCAAAATTAAAACAGAGGATATTTTCTGTTTTTTTAGAATAGTAAATTAAGTGTATTTTCTGAAAATTAAAGATTTTGCATTGCTTTTAGATATGAATTTAAGCACAAAGAGGTATTATTTCTCAGAAATTAGCTTAAATAGCTCAAGCCATTTTGCAAATATATACTTATAAGTGTATTCAAGACAAATAACAGTACTTTCAGAAAACCGACCAACATCGCAAACTAGGATTTTGGAAGGCTATTTAAGTCACCAAAAGTATTCGCTTGACTTACCAAAAAATAAATGATTCTATATTCATTTTATGAACTAAAAAAAAACTACTTACTTTTGTTGTATTATTCTACTATCTCGACCTCATAAAACTTCTAATCGTAATGATTTTGATAACTCATACTGTATAATTAATTTACCACTTAATGAAAAAAGTTGCTATTGTCATTCTTAACTATAACGGTGCCAAATTCCTTACTCAATTTTTACCTTCGGTTATCAAAAATGCTTCTAATGCGGCCATTTATGTAGCTGACAACGCATCTACAGACAATTCGGTACAAATTTTGAAAGAACAATTTCCTGATGTTCAACTTATCCAGTTAGCTATCAATCATGGCTTTGCCCAAGGCTACAACGAAGCCCTAGCCCAAATTGATGATGCTACCTACTTTGTACTGCTCAACTCAGACGTAGAGGTAACCCCCAACTGGATTCAACCAATAGTTGAACTAATGGACTCCGATCCAACTATTGCAGCTTGTCAACCTAAAATCAAAGATTTTTATAATAAGTCCTATTTTGAGTATGCAGGGGCTGCTGGTGGTTTTATTGATAAACTGGGGTATCCTTTTTGTCGAGGAAGGATTTTCAATGTACTAGAAGAAGATAAAGGACAATACAACGACACCGTTCCAGTATTTTGGGCTACAGGTGCATGTATGTTTGTACGAGCCGATGTATATAAGCAATTGGGAGGTTTTGATGGCGATTTTTTTGCCCACATGGAAGAAATAGATTTGTGTTGGAGAATGCAACATGCAGGCTACCAAATATATTACTGTGGACAGTCAGAGGTGTATCATGTTGGTGGTGGCACATTACATAAATCAAATCCTCACAAAACTTTTTTGAATTTTAGGAATGGCTTGGCTATGCTTTACAAAAATAGCTCGAACAACAACCTGTTTCTCCAAGTATTGACTCGGCTTGTATTAGATGGTGTTGCAGGGGCCAAATTTTTGTTTTTTGACAGCTGGCAAGACTGTTGGGCAGTGGTGCGAGCTCATTTTAATTTTTATGCCCAATGGAAGCGATGGCATCAAAAACGCAAAACTATAATTCATAAAGCCCACATTAATCATATTTACCCCCATAACATTGTTTGGTTACACTTTGCTAAGGGTATTAAATATTATAAGGATTTGTAATAGTTTGGGAATATTAAAATTCCCAAACACTTGGGTTATTTCTTTGGCGTAAATACTTGCGAATGTTCATCCAAAAAGCCAACACCAAATAAATAATGATTGGCGACCCCATAGTAAGAAAAGACGTATAAATAAAGTACAAACGAATACTTCCGATTGAAATACCAAATTTTTCCCCTATGCGAGTACACACGCCAAAAACGTGCTGTTCAACGAAATACTTAAATTTTAGCATTGTTTAAAAGGATATAATTCTTGCCTGTCTAAATCAATAATCTAGCCTGTATTTTAATAAAAAAAACAGTATCTTGAACAAAGATACTAAGAATTATTAGCTTCTAAATTGTATCTATCAAAACAAATCAGTCAAAAACTTTGTAAATGAATAAGTTAAGAAAAAACTTTCCTAAAAAACTATCTTTTTTTTAAGCAAAAGCTATAAGTTTTTAGCCTTTAAAATAAAAATACCAGTAAAAAATATAATAATTCCGCCCTAAAGGCAAGGTATTTTTACTCATTTTCAAAAAAAAAGGCTTAAAAAAGTAGGATTCTATAAAATTATACCTACATTTGATAAATAATAGTTCTTAATGTTACGATTACCGAGTTAAAGTTACCAGTTTTCAAGAGTCCGTCAATCTTCTTCAGTGTTGCCTCTCTTTGATTATCAAGTACTTACAAATCTTAATCAAAAATTTTTGGAGCTATTTAATAACGTGAGCTTTGGGCTTACACGAGAAGTTTTATTTATTAATTTTTATTTTTTAAATCATGCAAACAGGTACAGTTAAATTCTTTAACGAAAGTAAAGGATTTGGTTTTATCGTAGACGATGAAACTGCACAGGAAATTTTTGTTCACGTAACTGGATTGGGCGGTGTCCAAATTCGTCAAGATGACAAAGTTTCTTTCGAGACTATTGAAGGAAAGAGAGGCTTAAATGCCGTTAATGTGAAGAAAATCAGATAGTTTGCATTCATTGTCGTTGGTCATTTGTCGTTAGTTTTCAGACAAAACAACTGCAGAAAATCAAGACATAAACATTCAAGCTATATATAGTCTTAAGATATCCCAGTCCACTTGGGCTGGGATTTTTTATTTGTTTACATGTTATTTTTACGTAGAGTACTTTTTATTTTTTATACATTTTTATTCTTTTTTTATGCAAACTGGTAAAGTAAAATTTTTCAACGAATCAAAAGGCTTTGGCTTTATCGTTGATGACGAGTCAAATGAAGAAATCTTTGTTCACGTAACAGGATTAATTAGCTCAGTGATTCGTGAAAATGACAGTGTTTCTTTCGAAGTAACTGAAGGAAAACGTGGCTTGAATGCTGTTAATGTTAGAAAAGTCTAGTTTATTCGGATTGAAGAATTCGGATAACAGAACTATAAAATTTGAATTTCAGAATTTATTTTTCTATATAGGATTCTATTTCTCAATGACTCTATTTTCTCATTGAACATGTCAAAAACCCTTGATGCTTGTCGTTAAGGGTTTTTGTTTTATATACCCTCACAAAAAAAGCTTACCTTGGTAGGCAAGCTTTTCTAAATCAAACTATTATTGGGTTATTCAAACCATTGTAGTACTGTATCCTTGCTAGGAATTTGAATATCTAGTTTTAGTTTTTTACGCATTCCTCCCAAATCATTAAATACTTTGTTGGGATTGGCTTCTTTCAAGGCTGCGATAGTCATAAAGCCCATTTTTTGTAATACAGGAATCCATTCGGTTGGTACTCCAATAGCTTCATATTCGGCTTCTGTAGATACCTCTACTCGTTTTTCTGGACGCATCTGAGGGAAAAACAATACCTCCTGAATCGTTGTTTGGTTAGTCATCAGCATTGTTAGACGGTCGATACCAATACCAATACCTGCGGTTGGCGGCATACCATATTCCAAAGCACGCAAGAAATCTTCGTCCATAGCCATTGCTTCTTCATCGCCACGCTCGGCCAAACGCAATTGCTCTTCAAAACGCTCACGTTGGTCAATTGGGTCATTTAGCTCGGAATAGGCATTGGCAATTTCTTTTCCATTCACAAACAGCTCAAAACGCTCTACCAAACCCGGTTTGCTACGGTGCTTTTTAGTCAATGGTGACATTTCGACTGGATAGTCAATAATAAAGGTTGGCTGGATAAGATTGGCTTCTACTTTTTCACCAAAAATCTCATCAATCAATTTTCCAGTACCCATAGACTTATCTACTTCAATTCCCCACGAAGTACAGTACTCACGCAAGGTTGCTTCGTCCATGCCTTCAACATTTACACCTGTATATTTCTCGATTGCTCCAGTAATTGACAAACGCTCGAAAGGTCCAGCAAACTCGATTTCGTTCTCTCCTACTTTTACCTTGGTCTGCCCGTTGGTAGCAAGAGCAACTTTCTCAAAAATCTCTTCGGTAATATTCATCATCCAGTTGTAATCTTTGTAAGCTACATAAAACTCCAAAGACGTAAATTCTGGGTTATGAGTACGGTCCATTCCTTCGTTGCGGAACATTTTCCCAAACTCATAAACACCATCAAAACCACCTACAATAAGGCGTTTTAGGTACAACTCGTTGGCAATACGCATATACAAAGGCATATCCAATGTATTATGGTGCGTTTTGAAAGGACGAGCCGAAGCTCCACCATGAATTGATTGCAAAATTGGGGTTTCTACCTCTAGCCATCCTTTTGAATCAAATAAACTACGCATGGTTGTTATGATTCGTGAACGTTTGATAAAAATATCTTTGATGTCTGGGTTTACAATCAAATCCACATAACGCTGGCGATAACGGATTTCGGGGTCGGTTAAGCCGTCATAAATATTACCAGCTTCATCTCTTTTTACAATTGGTAAAGGACGAAGAGCTTTATTTAAAATTTTAAATTCAGTAACATGAATTGAAATCTCGCCTGTTTGTGTGGTAAATACATACCCATTTATCCCTATAATATCACCAATATCCAATAGTTTTTTGAACACCGTGTTATAAAGCGTTTTATCTTCGGTAGGGCACAAATCATCACGGCGAAAATAGAGTTGAATACGGCCTGTAGCATCTTGCAATTCAGCAAATGAAGCACTACCCATAATTCTAAAACTCATAAGACGACCCGCAATCGAGACATTCTTATAATCAATCTTATTGTTTTCGTAATTCTTATGAATATCTGAGGCCGTTACATTTACGTCAAACATTTCGGCTGGGTATGGGTCTATCCCCAATTTCATCAACTCTTCGCGTTTCTGGCGACGGAGGATTTCTTGTTCTGAAAGCATTGTAATTTGTTTATAAGGTTACCTTCGCTAATGATTCTTTGAATGGTAAACTGATACGAATTATTAAAGTTTGCAAAATTAGTCAGAATTCACGGGTCTTCAAACCAACTTCTTGCAGACTAAGCCTTTCTTTTATGATTTTTTCTATTTTTCTCTATTTTGAAGGCTAAAAATCAGTATTTTGCAGAAATTGATTCCTTAAATTCCTCCATTTTATGAAACACTTTGTCAATTTAATCAAGCCCCTGACTGTCATTTTTATGGTAAGTTCTTGTAGTTTTTTCAATCGCCAAGATGATACCTTCAAGCAGCTCTCCGAGCAATTTATTACAGATTACCTCCACTGGTCTCCTCAAGATGCCATAGCACTTGGCTATCATGAGTATGATGCCCAACTACCCGACTTTAGCAAAGGATCGGTTACAAAACAAATTGGACAATTAAAAGATTATGCCGATAAATTTGGCAAGATAGATACTACTAAGCTTTCTGAAAATAACCTTATCGACTATTATGTTTTGCAAAGCCAAATCAAAAAATCTTTGTTTGAACTAGAAGAACTAAAAGCTACCGAACGCCCTCTTAGCTATTTGTCGGCTGTAGATATAACTAGCTATGTTAAAAGAGATTATGCCCCTGCCAACCAACGCCTAAAAGCTATTATTAAAGTACAACAACAAATACCTGCTTTGTTGGCAATCGCCAAGCAAAACCTTAGTAATGTTAACTTTAAAGAAGAAGTATTGCTAGCCATTGATGCCTTCAAAAGCAATGCCGATTACATGGAAAAAGACGTACCAAAAGCTTTTGAAAAAGTATACCAAAAGGGCTTGCAGGATTCGCTGAAGGTTTCTACCCAAATAGCAACAAAAGCTTTACGTGATTTTTCTGATTTTCTCAAAACTACTACCTTACCCAATGCCAAAGGTAGTTTTGCGATTGGGAGAGCCAACTATATCAAAATGCTACAATACAACGAGATGCTCGACACTACACCTGAAGCTATTTTGGCCATTGGATTAGCTAAATTAAAAGAAGAACAAGTTGAATTTGCTAAAGCTGCCAAAATTATAGACCCTCGAAAATCAACGCTCGAAGTGTTTAAAAGTATTCAGAAAGAACACCCTACAGCCGATTCGCTGATAGCTTTTACCAAAAATAAATGTGAAGATATTCGTCAATTTTTGATTGATAAACATATCATTTCGCTTCCTTCCGAAATTAGAGCCAAAGTAGTTACTACTCCTGCTTTTATGGTTGGAGCTACCGCCGCTATGGATACCCCTGGCCCATTTGAAAAACCCGAAGCTTCGGAGGCGTATTATTATGTAACACCACCCTCAAAATCATGGACACCCAAACAGCAAGAAGAATGGCTAACATTATTTAATAAGTATTCTACCGAAATCATTTCGATTCATGAGGCGTATCCAGGGCATTATGTGCAGTTTTTGCACCTCAATCATTCTAAAGTAAGTGTACCCCTCAAGCTATTTAGTAGCTATGCTTTTGTAGAAGGTTGGGCACATTATACCGAACAAATGATGCTAGAAGAAGGCTACCGACAAGGCGACAAAATTACACAAGCCAAATACAAAATGGCTCAGTTGTCGGAATCGTTATTACGACTTTGTCGATTGGTGGTTTCTATCAAAGAACATACTGCGGGCTGGAGTGTACAAGATGGTACAAAGTTTTTGATGGAAAATTGTTATTATGAAGAAAAACCTGCGTACGAAGAGGCTCTACGTGGTACTTACGACCCAGGGTATTTATCCTATTCGTTAGGAAAATTACAGATTTTGGCTTTGAGAGACGAACTAAAAAAGAAACAAGGAAGTCAATTTTCTCTACAAAAATTTCATGACGACATCACCGACAACGGTATGCCTCCGATTCAATTACTCAGACGAATTTTGGTTAAATAATAAACATAAGTCATCCCGAATTTTTAGTTCAAACAAGTCGGTCGAAATTAGTTTTTCGACCGACTTGTTTGATTAATAGCCAATCAATACCTAACATTTGTGTGCGTTTTTTCCAATGGGAGTTTCTCTTTTTAATATTGCCTAAAATTTGGAATGGCTCATCTTTTCTACATAAAAAACACCTCGAAGCGGCCTCTACAAGCCAAATAATATTACCCCGTAAAAATACCTGTTTTTTACGATTCGGTATATATACGCTAAAATATGGGATTTTGTATGCTTTACTTTGTAACATAAAATTTACGCAACAAATCTGTTTAACCTTAATAATATGAACCCATCTTCTCAAAATTACATGCCTGTGATTAATTCTTACCAAGGTTGTGAACAGGCCAAAATTTATACAGATAGAAACAAAACAGCCATTAGCTTATCTGATATTATAATCCTCGAAGGTGTAAGCAATTATACCTTTGTTCACTTTGTCAACGGAAAAAAAATCTTGATTTCCAAAACATTAAAAGAATTTTCAGACACTTTTCTTGCCAATAATTTTGCAAGAATTCATAAGTCTTATTTTATTAATATGAATTACGTCATGAGCTATCAGACCAAAGGTCTTTATTTTGTAACGATGAAAACAGGACAAAAAGTGGAGATATCGAGGAGAAGAAAACAGTACTTTGAACGACAAGTAGCGGAATTTATTAGAAAACGTAATTAAATGACCCAATAGGTCATCTTTTATAAAAAAACTATTTTAGTGGTTAGGTGAATAACATACACCCTCCTGAAAATTTCGGGAGGGTGTTTTGTTATCTACAAAATCTTCAAGCCAAGGGTTAATTGCCATAAATTAGATTTTTGACTAAAGTTTACCTTATTCGATAGGTCGATAGCTGTTACTTCTGACAAACTTCCTTCATAACGTACATCCAATGACAACGCTCCGAGGTCGAGGCCACCACCCACTTGGTAGCCGTAAGCTGCATTTTTAAAAGCATCGCCTACGCCATTGGTAGTATAGCCCTTAATTGCATCATTGAGGCTTGCTCCACTTTGTACATTAAATGAGGCCATGGGGCCAGCATTCAAACGTAATATGCCAAATTTATAGCCTACCAACAAAGGAACATCAATATTGGTGTATTCTACATCAACCGTTTCTTTATTGGCAGTACTCCCGCCTTTCAAAATATTTAACGTACCGCCTTTGGCAGAAACCAATACTTCGGGCTGAATAAACAACTTGTTCCCTATTCTGGCATATATACCAGCTACATAGCCCGTTTTAGTGTCTAAGCTTTGTTGGAAATTTGACCCAATAGAGCTAGACGTTAATTCGTTACCAAGCTTCAACTGAGCCAAGTTTACCCCACCTTTGATACCTAGAGTAAAAACCTGAGCTTTTGAGCTAAACGACAAAATCAATAACATTGCGGATAAGATACAAAGTGATTTTTTCATATTTACAAAAGTTTTGAATGTGTAAATTTAAAGATACAGACGATAAAATCGTATTTCAACGATATTGTAATTCAATTGATGGCAAGATAACGTGATAATAACTTTATGTGATACAAGATTTAGTCGTTTTTTTGGCATAATTTCGTAAACGGTAGCTAATATTACCCAAAATCTTATTCTATCCAACAAAACTATTATACTTAATTACCTAAATATCAAAATATTATAAAAAAAAATGGCAAAAACCAAAACCTCTTTCTTCTGTCAGAACTGCGGACATCAAGCCCCGAAATGGTTGGGGCGATGCCCTTCGTGCGGAGAATGGAACACATTTGTTGAAGAGCTTCTTCAGAAAGAAGAGCCTACCAAAGGGTCTTGGAAACCAAGTACATCGCTCAAAATAGCAGCAAAACCACGAGCTATTCAAGAAATAAACTTTGAAGAACAACCCCGTATTCTGACCAAAGACAACGAATTGAATCGAGTACTCGGAGGCGGTATTGTGCTGGGGTCGTTGGTACTTATTGGGGGCGAGCCCGGTATCGGGAAATCTACATTGATGCTACAAATTGCCCTTACACTAAGCAATTACCGAGTTTTGTATGTTTCGGGCGAGGAATCAGAGCAGCAAATTAAGATGCGTGCCGAACGTCTAACTCATAAAAGCGACAACTGTTACATCCTAACCGAAACCTCTACTCAAAATATCTTTAAGCAAATTGAACAATTTGAACCCGATATTCTTATTATCGACTCTATTCAAACTTTGCAGTCATCTTTTATTGAGGCTGGTGCTGGTAGTATTTCGCAGGTAAAAGAATGTGCTACCGAACTGATGAAATATGCCAAAGAATCGGGTACGCCTGTATTCATGATTGGCCATATTACCAAAGATGGAGCATTGGCAGGCCCCAAGGTATTGGAACACATGGTAGATACCGTTTTACAGTTTGAGGGCGACAGGCATTTGGCTTACAGAATTCTGAGAACTACCAAGAACCGATTTGGAAGCACCTCTGAATTAGGCATTTATGAAATGTTAGAATCGGGACTTCGTGAAGTTACCAACCCATCCGAGATTTTGATTTCTCAGCGTGACGAAGACTTTTCGGGTATTACTATCGGGGCTATGCTAGAGGGAAACCGCCCTTTGCTTATAGAAATTCAATCGTTGGTTTCGATTGCTACCTATGGAACACCCCAACGTAGTTCGACAGGTTTTGATGCCAAAAGGCTCAATATGCTTTTGGCAGTTTTAGAAAAAAGAGGCGGCTTTAGATTGGGTAATCAGGATGTGTTTTTGAATATTGCAGGCGGCCTCAAGGTAGAAGACCCTGCCATTGATTTGGCAGTTTGTACTTCTATTGTTTCTTCTTATGAAGACATCAGTTTGCCTAATTCAATATGCTTTGCTGCTGAAGTGGGTCTTGGTGGTGAAGTTAGGGCTGTCAACCGTATCGAACAGCGTATTGCCGAAGCTCAGAAACTTGGATTTAAAGAAATTTGGATTTCAAAGTTCAATGCAAAAGGACTCAATACCGATGCCTTTGACATCAAGATTAGGATGGCATCTAAATTGGAGGAAGTATTTATTCAAATATTGAGAAAATAGTCAAAAATCTAGGGTATTACAGATTTTGGTATTTAGATAAGAAGGCTGTATTCTTAATAAAGTACCATTCTTCGTACAGCTCTTCTATAAGCAGGCAAATAGATTTGCCTGCTTATAGACCACACAAACAATTCTATTTAATTAGGATAATTTACCTCCATCAAAAACAAACCTTGGGCAGGAACAGAGCGTCCTGCTTTTTGGCGATTTTTTTGTAAAATAACCTCCTCAAATCCCTCTACACTTAATTTTCCTAAGCCAACTTCCAGCAATGTCCCTACGATTGCACGTACCATACCCCTCAAAAAACGATTGGCTTTGATATGAAATACCCATAAATCATCTTTTTCTTGCTTCCATTCTGCTTCCAAAATAGTACAATTAAAGGTTTTTACGTCGGTGTGTAGTTTACTAAAACATTCAAAATCGATATGGTTAAATAGTACCTGTGCTGCCTGATTCATTTTTTCAATATCTAAATCCATCTCAAATTGATAGGCAATATGCTGATAGAAAGGTGATTTTTTGCGGATAATTCGGTATTCATACTTGCGAGAAATGGCCTCAAACCGACAATGATAATCACTGGGTACCTGATAAATTTGCTTGACCACAATATCTTGTGGAAGAATTTTATTCAATCTATATACCAATTGATGGGTATCTGAAATAGGCGTTTCTCTATCAAAATGGGCAATTTGCCTATAAGCATGAACACCTGCATCGGTACGGCTACTTCCCGAAATACCTATTTTAGTTTTTAATAAGGTAGATAACCCCTTTTCAATCTCTTCTTGCACCGACAAAGCATTATGCTGTACTTGCCACCCACAGTAATTTGTTCCTAAATAAGAACATTCTAAAAAATATCGCATAACTTCTACTTTTATAATCTCGATTCTTGATTTAATCAAATGCTTTTTACAAACTAAAATCAGCAGTTTACATACCAATTTTGCTCATTAGCAAACATTCGTAATACTTGCGAACAAAAAAAAATTATCTTTGTATTGAAAACTTATCTAATAGGTTAGTGATCAAATAATAGCAAGAAGCAATATGGCAAAGCTGTAAGATTCGTATCTTACAGCTTTCTTTTTTTATACCGAAATCGGTAACTGAATTGTTGCTACTACCCATTCGTCATCTCCGTTCATCGACAAGCTTGCTTGTGTACCATAGTAAATAGACAAGCGTTTTTCGAGGTTTTTCAGCCCTATTCCCGAATTGGAGGTAATTCCTTCGTTGAGCTTACCTGTATTTAATACCTGCAAAATAAGTCGGCCTTCGTGCTGAGTTACTACAATTTTGATTTCTCCACCTTTTCTATATTTGCCAATTCCATGCTTAATAGCATTTTCGACCAACAATTGTAAACTAATCGGCGGAATTTTATACGATAGGGTCGATTCGGGAATACTTTTCGATACAATCAGTCTATTTTCAAAACGAAGTTTCTCAATGTACAAATAATCATCTATTAATTCTAATTCTTGCGATAAGGTTACCTGCGACAATTCGCCAAGTTTTATCGAGTTTCTGAGCAACTCCGACAGCTTCAGCATAGCGTCTCTTGCCCCCATTACATCAGAAAGCATCAACGACCTGATGTCGTTCAAGGAATTAAATAAGAAATGGGGATTCAATTGTTTCCGTAGGTTTTCAAGCTCGGACAAATGATAGGCTCGTTCTATGTCTTCAAACTGTTTTTTCCGATAAGCTGTTATTTCTTGATAACGGTATAAGTGATAACCCGTAAACCAAGGCAAAGTAAACCATACGCAGTCGAAATAATAACCCAGACTTTCTTCGGCACTCATACCAACCGATAGGGTTTTGAAATGAAAAATAAAGTCTGGATAATGCAGTATATAGAATATGCCTCCCACCAACAAAGACCCTACAAGGCAACTCAAAATTCTATTCACAAAACTGTCTTCGCTCGGGTTGAATTTTCGATACCCTAGCCTATACAGATACGTTGCTATAACCATGCTTGAAAAGAATAATAGCTCAAAACAAAGAATCGTAAACCAGTCTCCTTTGGGCAAATAATGAGGAGGAAAACTAGCATACGCCATAGAAATACTCCACCATATCAGATGATATTTCCAAAATACAGTTTCTTTATTGGTATTCATACACCTATTAAATAAGTACTATTTTAATGAACAAAATTGTAGGAGTATATATCCCCGACAATACAATATTCTCAATGCAAAAGCCGAAGAATGATGTATTCTTCGGCTTTTATTCATTAGGCATATTAACTTTTCTATACAATGATTATACCAAATTATGGTAGTAATATATGATTCATAAAAATTAGATGACTTGTTTAGACACTTAAAGGAAAACAAAAATATCTTATGAATTACTGATTATCAAATGTTAATTGCAAAGCAACTCCATTATTTATTAGCCCGTAAATATTGGTTGAAATCACTACCCTTATCAGACATCACCCCTTTGACGCAAAGGTATAGAGTTTTTAAGTGTATTTTATAAAATTTGTATAATTGATAAAAACCAAAAGTCGGCCTCTTACAAAGAAAACCGACTTGTTAAACAGGAGAGGCTAAGCGTTTGTGCTTTAAGTAGTATAGCTTAACGTAATACACCTAACATTTTGCTTAGTTGTACCAACGCCGTTGTATCGCGGGCATCTAATTTGCGAATCATATTTTTGCGGTGATTATCTACGGTATTAGAACTAATAAACAAGGTCTCGGCAATTTGTTTTGATTCGGCCCCTTGGCATAATAGTTTCAACACCGACAATTCTCGTTCTGTAAAAATATCTTGTTTTTTGATTTGTGGGTCGGGTAGACAACAAATCACCACATCGTCGCCTCCATCAAACTCTACCCTAATACCACAATGCTTACTGTTTTTGGTAAGGTAACTAATATCTTGACTTTTGAAAAAACAAAGTAAGGGATATCCTCTTGAGTCGAACTCCAAGCCACTTATTTGTGATAAAATAGGCTTGTTGCTCATTTCGTCTAGGTAGTTGGTACTGTAAGCATACGCAACAAATGAACGCCTTTTGTCTTCTTTTTTTTGATGAATAATATCTATTAACATTTGAAATGACGACCCCCAATAGCTTGAGTTATTGGGTTTTCCTTGAAAATAGTCCCATTCCGACAATTTACTTTTGGTAAACTCACCCGACTGAACCCCCAGCATAATCTCCTCTATTGCGGTATGTTGTATATATTTAAAAGAGCACGTACTCATATCTACCAAACCATATACTGCATTTAGAGGTACTTTATGCCCAGCAAGTAATGCTAGTATATCATAATATTTAACCAATGTTTCATCCGATAGCTGTTCTGACAAATCAGGTATATAACCTAACTTATAGCCAACTTGTGTTTTCAGCAGTTCATTGTTTGGGTATCTCATCGAAAAACCAGGTAGTATTTATCTTGGGATTTAGGTATACAATTTTTATTTTATTATTAGTGGAGCCTCTAGGATGAGTGAATATCAATGTAAGATAATACAAAAATTATTTTGGGGAATCAACTACTTTTGCTCAAAAAAACACAGAGAATGTTTCAAAAATATGTGAACTCTACTAAAGATAGCTTTTTTTAGACATAAAATAGCCAAATTGGCTATTTATTTTCAGATTATTTTAGCTCAATTTTGTATCGAACCAATCGCAAGTTTAATTGTAAGTGTTCTTATCGTGAATTTCGACCGCCATCGAAATATACTGCATATACCAATATGCCGTAGAATGCTGGGAGTTATTTCTCAGCATTTTTTTTGTTAGAAAGGCTCGCTAAATCGTCGGGGGTATCAATATCCCAACTTCCTGCCTCAAAATCTATTACCTGAATATCGTCGGGAAATTGATGTAGAAATGCCTTTGCCCCCTTGTCGCCTTGTAAACTAGCCAGTAGGGACAAATATTTTTTGTCGAACAGCATAGGTACACCCAATTGCCCCGCATACCGACACGCCACAATGCCTTTGCCACTTATCTGAAAATGTTGTATCATTTCTTGTAGAAGCTCCATTGAAACCGCAGGCTGGTCAGATAGTAGTATTAATACAGCATCGGGGGTATCGTTCAGGTTATTGACTCCTGTTCTGATAGACGTACCCATACCTTGTTGCCAATAAGGGTTTTCTATAAATATTGGCTGAGTAATGTATGTCTCAAAGCGTTTTTTTATCAAATCGGCATTAGCCCCTAATACAATTTGAACATTAGGCGAAATACTGACAGAAATCTTAAAAACTCGTTCTATCAAGGTACAACCTTCGAAAGAAACTAACTGCTTAGGCTGTCCCAATCGGCTAGAACTACCCGCTGCTAGAATAATAAACGCTATTTTTGGTATCATACCTTCTTTTTTTAGGAACATAGGCACAAAGTATCAGCAAGATTTTGTGTTATGGATACTACCATTTGCCAATAAACCACAAAAAGAACTTTTTCTTTGTGCCTAACGATGTTGTTCCTTCTATTTTGATCATTAATATGCAAGAGCAAAAAATATTGTAGTTACGATATTTTATCTAAATCGAATGGCATTTTTCGGATTCTCTTGCCTGTAGCAGCAAAAATGGCATTAGCCAATGCAGGAGCTAACGGTGGCAAACCTGGCTCGCCCACGCCTTTGATTTTGGCACCACCTTCGGCTAATATATGTACCTCAATGACAGGCATTTCATTGATTCTGACCATTCTATTATCATGAAAGTTAGATTGTTGCACTTGTCCTTTTTCAAAAGTAATAGCATCTTTGGTAGCTGCCCCAATGGCCATTGTGATAGCTCCTTCTACTTGTGCTTTTGTATTATCGGGATTTACAACTGTGCCTAAGTCTATTACGGCATATACTTTTTCTATTTTAATGCCTCCTGAAGCAGTCTTAGATACCTCAACCACCTGTGCCGCCAATCCAGCAAAAAACTCCCACTGAGCCACACCCCTACCCCATCCTTTTGGCAAAGGTTTGTCCCAGTGCGATACTTCTCTGAGCTTATTCAAAACTCTTCGGGTATCAGTTTCTTTAGTAAGCATCTCCTGCCTGAATGTAAAAGGGTCTTTTTTGACTTGATAGGCCATTTCATCAATAAAGCATTCATGCGAAAAGGACAACGTTGTACTGGTTACTGCTCGCCAAGCGGCCAGTGGAATATGCGTTTCGACATGTACATAGAAGTTTTTGATATGCGGAATTTCGTATTGTTGTTCACTAATACCCTCGGTCATTGAACCATCCGATTTTGTTTTGTCGTAGGTTTTGTTTTGAGTAGCACTAATAGACGGTGAAATTACTTTATGCTGAAAAGCAAGAGCTTTGCCATCGGCCGAAAACCCTGCTTTCAAAGCCGAAAAAGTCATTGGTCGAAAAGGCCCTTGTTGGGTATCATCTTCACGAGTCCAAATTACTTTTACAGGTTTAGCAGCCTCCTTGGCAATACTGGCAGCTTCGGTAGCAAAATCTTGGTACAAGCGTCGCCCAAAACCTCCACCATTAAATTGGATATTTACTTTAATATTCTCAGCTGGGATATTCAAGCCTTCAGCTACCCGATTACGGAGTAAATCAGGGCCTTGTGACGAAGCCCATATTTCGAGTTTATCTCCATCTGTCCAGCTAGCCAAGCAATTCATAGGCTCCATAGGCGAATGCGAAACCATTGGTGTTTCGTAAAAAGACTCTATTTTGACAGCCGCATCGGCAAAAGCTTTATCAAAGTCTCCTTGATTATGGTCGACCACACCGTCGGTTTTGGCCAAATCACGCAACTGTTTTTCAAAATCTTTGCTATTAAACTGGTCAAAGCCCTGATAATCCCATTCTACCGACAGAGCTTTTCTTCCTTTGAGGGCAGCCCAATAAGTGTCGGCAATAACGGCTACCACCTCGTATCTATTTTTTCCTAAAACTCGCTCGGCTCTCACAACCTTTTGTACACCTTTTACTTTTAGGGTTTTGGTATCGTCTATTTTCTTGATTTTTCCCCCAAAAACAGGACACCTTTCTACCGACGCATATACCATTCCTGCCACTTCAACGTCTATCCCAAAAGTAGCTTTTCCTGCTACTTTCAAAGGAATATCTTGGCGTTGGGTATCTTTACCTATCAGCTTAAAATCTTTATTATCTTTTAGTTTGGGGTCTTTGGGTACATCTAGTTTTGCAGCAACTTCTACCAATTCGCCATAGCCTATTTTTTTGCCAGAAGCACGATGATACACTACGGCACGTTCGGCATAACATTCGGTTTCGGGTACAGACCATGTCTGAGCGGCTGCTTTAATAAGCATTTCACGAGCCGTTGCTCCAGTTTTGCGAAGCATAGCAAAACTGGTTCTTACCGACGCACTTCCTCCTGCGGTTTGCCCTCCAAATTTTTTGTCGCCATTGGTTTGTTGAATGGTATATTGGTCTAAGCCAACCTCTAATTCTTCGGCAATAATCATCGGAATCGACTGCCATGTACCTTGCCCTATTTCGGGTTTAGAATTCATGATAGTAATTTTTCCAGATTTTTCGATTACTACAAAAGGCGTTAACTCAAAAGAAGCTTCTAGCCGACTTAAATTCTGAATTTCTGGCTGAGAAGCCTCGGCCGAAGTGCCTGACAAACCAATGATAAATGCTGCTCCAGAAAGTCCTGAAACTTTCAGGAAATGACGGCGATTTAGTGCTGTTGTTGATGTCTGCATGATTTTGGGCAAGTTTATGATATATCCTCAAATTTAATAAAACACACAACTCCTTATCAGATTTTTAGCTCAAGTGTTTATACTTTAACCTACAAAAAGGGCTACGATATTGTTTGAATCATAGCCCTTTTTGTGTATTAATATTGATGAAATGCCTCTGAAACGAAGCTTAAAACTTTTGGCAAAGCAGTTCGCCAATAAGTCCAAGTGTGTCCTCCATCATGAATCCTAAACTCGTGAGGAATTTCTTTTTTTCGCATGGCAATATGTACCAACGAATTGCCTTCGTAAAGAAAATCATCGTCGCCACAATCAATATACCATCTTACGGCCTTCTTTTGGTCGTCGGGTATATTCTTAATCAATTCTAGTATGCTGTATTTGGCAAAATGAGCTTTTTTCTCCTCGTCGGTAGCAGTAATATTAAAGCGTTTTAAACGAGCCTCCTCGTCCTCTAAGGTCATGGGGCCAGTAGCAGCACTTAGTGGACAAGCAGACGAGAATAGCTCGGGATGATGCAAGGCATAAGTAAATGTACCTTCGCCACCCATCGACAAGCCCGACACAGCTCTAAAGCGTTTTTCGGCTTTGATACGGTATGTTTTTTCGACAAAAGGCATCAATTCTTGGAAGAAAAAATCTTCATAACGCCATTCTCCTTTGGGGTCGTTGGCATAGCCTCTTCTACCAGTATTGGCATCGGGCATCACAATTATCATGGGCGTAGCCTTACCTTCGGCAATGGCTTGGTCGGCAATATGCTGTACTTCGCCAAACTGCACCCAGCCCGTTTGGTCGTCGCCTGCTCCGTGCAATAAATATAATACAGGGTAACTCCTTTGGGAGGTTTCGTAGTCGGCAGGCAAATAAATAGCAAACTTCCTGTCGGCATTGAGGATTTTACTTTTTACCGATACATTTTCAAATACTTTGCTACCTTGTGCCATAACAGATACAGGCAGCCCAATAGCAAACATCAATAATGTGAATAGTTTTTTCATGTTCAATAGAAGGGGTTTTAGAATAAAGTACTAGAAATATCTTAGCCATTTTTTGTCGGAATTGGCCGCTTTATAATGACTATATCGCAAACATAATGGGTATAATACCAATACCACACACGCCCAAATCAGGTAAATAGAAGGCAGTGAAACCCCAGAACCTTGTTCGGGACGACCAAATTTAAAAGCTCCAAATTGAAGGCTTTCCCACGAATAACCCTGCAAAAACACCATAATCAACATGGCAGTATGCACAAGATACCAGTGTATTATATAGTAAAAAAGAGGTACTTTGCCGTATATACTGACACGGCTAATCCATTGGCTATGGACACCATCCGACAACCGAAGCATGGCCATCGTAACACTTAGGGTCATGAGGGTAAATAGTAGCGATGGAGCATATTTGGTGGTATTGATAAATGATAAAATAGTATACCCTATATTTTTTTGGGCAGACCAAGGCACTGGGTCTCCATAGATATTGAGGAATCGTAACAATACAAACACAGAGAAAAAGGCAAGGCCGATTTGGGTAAGGTTTTTTCTGCGAGCTACATCGTCCAAATCGTACAAACGCCCTACAACAAACCCTGCTAGCATAATACCAAACCAAGGTAATACTGGGTACAAAAAGGCCATTGTGAAGCTATTACTAACAGGAAATATATTGGGACTCACAAAAACAGCCCATAATACTTTCAAGCTGATATTTTCAAAAGGTGGTATCAATGCTAAAGCATTATGCCCAAACACAATGACAACAGCTATAATTGCCTGTATTTTGGGCGATACTCGAAGCAAAAAAGCAAGCAGAATAAAACCTAACCCAATACAAGCAATTACTTGAAATAGTATTATTCTAAACTTAATATCAAACCAAATACCCAAGCTAATCACCGTAAAATCTAGGAAGATTAACCACAAACCACGAGTAATCAAAAACCGCTGGCTTTCCTTTATATTGTGGTGCTTATTAAACGACAAATACGCCGATACCCCCGACAAAAACACAAACGTTGGAGCACACAAATGAGTAATCCACCTTGTCATAAATAGTAAAGGTGTGGTTGTAGCCAAATTAGTGGGGTCTTCTGTTAGCGAACCTACGTGCATTAAGTCACGCACATGATCCAGAGCCATAATAATCATGACTAGCCCACGTGTAAAATCAATCGAAGGGTGCCGTTTGTTTATCATTGTCGTATTGGTAACAGCTATAAGTATTTGGTAGGTTATTGGTATTTTACAAATTTCCTTTTTTCATCTCTGCCACAGCATGGTTGGCTGCTCGGGCAGTTATTGCCATAAAAGTTAGCGATGGATTTTGCGTAGAAACAGAAGTCATACAAGCCCCATCCGTTACAAAGACATTTTTACAATTATGCAATTGGTTCCATTTGTTCAAAAGCGATGTTTTAGGGTCTTTACCCATTCTAACACCTCCCATTTCATGAATATCTAGGCCTGGAGCTTTGTCGGGTTTATCATGTGTTTGAATATTGACAAACCCTGCAATAGTCAACATTTCGGTCATTTGTTCATGAAAATCCTTTATCATTTTTTCATCGTTATCGTCGTAGGCTACCGACACCCGCAACTGAGGAATACCCCAAGGGTCTTTGAGGGTATTGTCGAGGGTTACAACATTACTTTCCTTCGGAATAGTCTCACCCATCATGTGCGAGCTTACCCGCCAATTACCATATTTCTTTTGGGTCAAATTATTTTTTAGTTCCTCACCAAAACCCGAAGTATCGTTATCTAAGCTTCTGCTTGCACCAAAACCTGCCGCATAACCACGCAAGAAATCCGTTTCTTGTTTTTCAACATTCCTAAACCTAGGAATATAGCTTCCGTTGGGTCTAATTCCTTCTGTAATACTATCTTGGAAGCCTTCGTATTCGGCCGAAATGGTTGTTCTAAAATTATGAAAAGCAATATATTTGCCCAACAACCCATTATCGTTGCCCAAGCCATTCTGAAAACGATTTGACTTTGAATTGAGCAATATCAAATTGGTATTCATAGTGGCCGCATTCACAAATATAATACGGGCATAATATTCGGTCATTTGCTTGGTATGAGCATCTATTACTCGTACACCTGTAGCCTTATTTTTCTTTTCATCAAATATAATAGAATGGACTACAGAATCGGGCTTGAGGGTCATATTGCCCGTATTAAGTGCCCATGGAATAGTAGACGAATTACTACTAAAATACCCTCCGTAAGGGCAGCCCCGCTGGCATAGCGAACGGTTTTGGCATTGTCCTCGCCCTTGTTTCAAATGAATAGGCTGAGGCTTGGTCAAATGAGCACATCGACCAATAATAATAGGTCGCTTGTTGTTATAATGCTTGGCCATTTGTTGGCTAAAATGCTTCTCAACACAACTTTGTTCGTGAGGAGGCAAAAATTCGCCATCAGGCAACTGTGGTAAGCCGTCTTTATTTCCAGAAATACCCGCAAACTTCTCGACATGACTATACCATGGTGCCAATTCAGCATAGCTAATAGGCCATTCTACGGCAAAGCCGTCACGAGCAGGGCCATCAAAATCAAACTGCGACCAGCGTTGTGTTCCTCTGGCCCACATTAGCGACTTCCCACCTACTTGGTATCCACGAATCCAATCAAAAGGTTTGTCTTGTATATAAGGATGTTCGGCATCTTTTACAAAAAAATGGGCGGCATCTTCATTAAAGGCATAACAACGACTTACAATAGGGTTGGCATCTTTAATAGCCTTAGGAATTTGCCCCAAATGTTCAAATTCCCAAGGGTTCATCATCGTTGTGGGGTAGTCGGTTACGTGTTTTACGTCACGCCCACGCTCCAACACTAGGGTTTTCAAACCCTTCTCGCTTAGTTCTTTGGCTGCCCAGCCACCACTTATTCCCGAACCAATTACGATAGCATCGAAAGTTCTTTCTTTTATAGAATCAATAGTTAAAAACGACATAATTAGAGAAAATTGGATTGAAGGGAACAATTTACTTGAGAGGTACGCATCCATGATAAAAACCTGGAGCCATATTAAAATTCAATAAATTAACCATAACATATTCCGAGTTCATATACCCCCGAATAGTAAGATTTTTAACTAAACCAACAAATTGTTTTGCAGTAGTATCCTGAGCCGCTTTCATAGCATTTAGTACAGCTAGCTGTTCGGCGGTATTACTCTCTACAAAGTTTTTCTGATGAAGTTTTTGACTAATGGTATCGGTAAGTGTCAATCCATTTTTAAAAATACCTTGAGCCTCCTCGCCATAGCAGTCTTTTATCATACGTTCTACAAAAAGATGTACTTTCAGTGACTTGGCACCAGGTGTACTGGTTTCGGGGATAATAGCTTCTGTAATGGCAGCGAGTAATTCCTGAGCAGCAGTAGTTTGTACAGAAGTTGGGGCATCAACAATACCTTCGGGGGTCCAGCCTTTTGCCCATGAGGGCATAGCAATTAGCCCTCCTACGGCCAAAGTTAAGTTCCTTATTGCGGAACGTCTTTCCATAATTAATCAGAGTTTTAGTTGTAATTTTTAAATATAAACTAAATAAGCATATTAACTTGTAAAGTCTGTATGTTTTTATAGAAAAAGCATACCTCTATGGCAATATATTACTTAATCTATCGAAAGAATTGTGAGTTAATGAGTGAGTTGTGGGTTATTTCATTAAAAATCTATCTTGTACATTAAATAACTCCATAAAAGTCGCATTAAATCCCCCTCAATGATTGATACCATACTACCCTTCATTTACTAATTCACAAACTCTCTCAATCACTCAGTCGTTCCTCTATTGGTACATTTTAAGGCAAACAGCCTAATTTTGGCAAGATTATCTATTAAATTGCCTTTCAATACAATTTAAACTCTATTATCATAATATGAAAAAAACAATTCTATTGCTTTTCCATTTGCTTTGTGCATCGTGTGTATTAGCAGCCAAAGTTGATACCATTCAGGTTTATAGCAATGCCATGCAAAAATACAGTCCAGTGGTAGTAGTATTGCCCGAGGGGTATCAGCAGGCCGAATCTACTCGTTTTCCTGTTATTTATTTTTTACATGGCTGGAGTGGTAATCACAAAAATTGGGTAAAGGATTCTCCAGATTTCAAGCAGTTGGTTGACCAATATAAAGTCATAGCTGTTTGTGTAGACGGTGGATACGATAGCTGGTATTTTGATAGCCCTATTGAGCCAAAATACCAATACGAAACCTATGTGTCTAAAGAATTAGTACCACAAATTGACCAAAAATACCGTACTAAAGCCGATATTGGGCATCGTGCTATTACTGGCTTGAGTATGGGTGGTCATGGAGCTATGTTTTTGGCAACTCGTCATCCCGATATTTTTGGGGCTGTAGCCAGTATGAGTGGCGGGGTCGATATTGTGCCATTTCCTAACAACTGGAATATTAAAGGCCGTTTGGGCAAATTAGAAGAAAACCGAGAGGTTTGGGAAAAACATGCTGTTATTAATCAAACTTTCCCCAAAGGACTTACTATATTGCTAGATTGTGGGGTTGATGATTTCTTTCTTGGTGTCAATCGTGCTTTGCACCAAAAACTTGTAGATTTAAAATATCCTCATGAATATACAGAACGCCCCGGAGGACATAACTGGGAATACTGGGCTGTGTCGACCAGAAATCATTTTTATTTTTTTAATGCCTTTTTCTTGAAAAATAATTAAAAAAAAGGTCGCAAACTATTCTCAGATTTGCGACCTTTTTGTTGATTAATTTCAAAAACAACTATCGATAGCTTTCTAATGAAACAATAGGCTGGCCGTCTTTATACAAGAAAAGTTCAGCCCCTTTTATCTCAAAACTTGTTGCACTTTCAAGTACGTTTATAAACTTGGTTTCGGCTTGTAGCTTATCGCAGGCCATTTTTGTGCTTATTATTTGTCCAAATTTTACATTATTAGCGTTTACGTCCAAGTTGCCTCGCAGTCTGTTACAGCCACCTGTACCCGTAAAACTTTTTAAGTCACGAGCAATCGTAATATAGGCCGATTTACTACCAGCCGACACCCAAGCATTGCCATCATAATAGCTTTCCAAAATCCATTGAGAAGCCAAGGGTAATCTCGGAATTTCAGCTTCTTTTTTAGACAAAACCCTGGCCAAAGTCCATTTTACATCTGGGGCATCGGCAGGAGGGTTTTTGATGGGGGTTTCTTTTACTTGAATTTTATATTCAAAGCCTTCTACAAACTTAAACCTATCTATTGTACCATAATAATTTTGCCATTCTTCCTCTTCGGCATATTTAATCAAGAAACACTTCATAGGCCCCACACCCTGACAATCGACCTGATGGTCGGCTACCCAAATCGTTTTTACATTTTTGGCAACCACTGCAGTTCTGTGTCTAGCTCTTGCTTTGTGCTTACGTTTTCTTGGTTTGGCATCTAACAACAATATACTACTTAGTAAAAAAGTAACGGTTAAAATGATATATTTCATTATTTAAAATTTTACTATTTATATGGTTACATCAATATTCCTTACAAACGGCAGGAATTACCATTTGTTTATTAGGCTAACCGTAAAGTTACAACATTATCTTGTTTGTCTAACTTCAATAGAAGGTTTAATCATAGTTTTTACTATTCAAAAAGAGTGCTTACGCTCATGTTAAGTTATCAAATAATTATAAAGAGTAGTTAAAACAGGCAGACACCTATTTCTTGAATGCAAGATTTTTAGGATTATATTAAAAATACACTAAAGTCTCCTATCT
This sequence comes from Flectobacillus major DSM 103, assembly GCF_000427405.1. Taxonomy (NCBI): domain Bacteria; kingdom Pseudomonadati; phylum Bacteroidota; class Cytophagia; order Cytophagales; family Flectobacillaceae; genus Flectobacillus; species Flectobacillus major. The sequence goes on along the minus strand of NZ_KE386491.1, from coordinate 720,147 downwards.
CAATTTTACTAACTGGCAAAAATTTGCCAGTTAGTAAAATTGAGATAGTTTTTTTAACGATAACACTATTTTATCAGCTATTGCCTAGACGACATTGTCTATATCAAAGGGTAGTTTACGGATACGCTTGCCTGTGGCCTGATAAATAGCATTGCAAAGTGCAGGGGCAAATGGCGGTAGTCCTGGTTCGCCAACACCATTGGGTTTAGTGCCATCTACCAAAATATGAATATCAATAACAGGCGGTACTTCATTGATTCGAGCCATACGGTAATCGTGAAAATTGCTATTGGTAGCCATGCCCTTATCAAAAATAATAGCATCTTTGGTTGCAGCCGTGAGTGCCATAATAATAGCTCCTTCTACTTGTGCTTTTACATTACTAGGATTAATTACTGTACCACAGTGAATTACAGCCGTTACTTTTTCTATTTTGACACCTTTTTCTTGACGAGATACCTCAACTACCTGCCCGCATACACCTGCAAAAAACTCCCAGACGGCCACACCACGCCCCCAGCCTTTGGGTAGTGGCTTATTCCAGTCAGATTTTTCTTTTAGTGTATTCAAAATAGTAAAGACATGCCCCTTGTTGGTTAACTGATTCAAGCGAAAATCAATAGGGTCTTTACCTGCTTTGTGAGCCATTTCGTCAATAAAGCTTTCGTGTGAAAAGGCTGTAGTGGTAGAAGTAACAGCACGCCACCAGCCTAATGGAATAGTATTTTGGGCAAAAACATAGGTATTTTTTACATGAGGAATATTATAGGACATATCGCTAATACCTTCGGTCATTTCGCCTGCAGCCTTGGCTTTATCATGACTTTGATACAGATAATCCATAATAGAGGGCGATACCACTTTGTGCTGAAAAGCCGTAGCTCTTCCATCGGCACTCAAAGCCGCTTTCAATTGGCTATATGTTGAAGGACGAAAAGGGCCTTTGGAGGTATCATCTTCACGTGTCCATATTACTTTGACAGGAGCACTCATACTTTTCGATAACATAGCTGCTTCGCAGGCTACATCAGGAAAAAGCCGTCGACCAAAACCTCCACCCGAAAATTGAATATTGACAGTTATATCTTCGGGATTCAGTTTCATATACTGAGCCAAAGAGTCTCGTACCAAATCGGGGCCTTGTGACGAAATCCATACTTCACATTTATTGCCTTGTATATATGCCAAGGCATTTTGGGGTTCCATAGGCGAATGAGCCAGAAAAGGGGTTTCGTAGGTAGCATCCAAAGTGGTGATAGCCCCTTGGTACGTTTTATCAAAATCGCCCCAAGCTTTGTCAATTACTCCTTCTTGTTGTGCTAGGTTTTGAAAGTTAGCCGTAATAGAATCAGAACTCACCTTGTCATTTCCGGCATAATCCCATTCTATTACTAAGGCTTTCCTAGCTTTTAGGGCCGCCCAATACGAATCGGCAACAACGGCTACACCCGAACCCTCTACTACATTATTTTCTAATTTTCGGTCGGTTTTTAATACGGCTTTCACTCCTTTTATTTTCATGGCTGCCGAGCCATCAAATGCTTTTACTTTTCCACCAAAAACAGGACATCGTTCAATACTTGCATACAACATTCCTTGCAAAGTAACATCCATACCAAAAACAGCTTTACCATTTACTTTCGACGGAATATCTGGCCGAGCCAATGGTTTGCCAATATACTCGAAATTAGCAGGGTTTTTGAGTTGAGGAGAGGCAGGTACTTCCAGAGCCGACGCTTCGGTGGCTAGTTCGCCAAATGCCAATACACGATTGGTAGATTTGTGCCATACTTTCCCTTCTGCGGTTATACATTCCGAGCTATTTACACCCCAACGCTTACTTGCTACGGCAATCAGCATTTCTCTGGCAGCAGCTCCTGCTATACGCAACTGGTCGTACGAGCCTTTTACCGAATTGCTTCCTCCTGAAGTTTGGTCTCCAAATTTTTTTTCTCCTTTTGAAAAAACAATATGGACTTGTTCGAGCGAAACGCCTAACTCTTCGGCCAAAATTACAGGGATAGCCTGATAAGTACCTTGCCCCATATCGGGTTTATGAGCAAATAGCGTTATTTTACCTGTAGGTTCAATCTGAATAAATGGCGTTATTTCAAGGTTTTTGCTTACCGAAATATTGTGTAAGGTATTGGCAGAAGCTGCCCTAGACCAACCCAACAACAAGCCTACACCCGACAAACTGCTGATTTGGAGAAAATTTCTTCTATTCAATGGCTCTTTCATATTAATGTCTATCTATGTTTTGGAATATCTGGATTGGGCTTCATCCCCAAAAGAGTGAAGTTTCTTTGTATATCTGTTATATACATTACAAATATGGGGTTATAAAAGCATATTTGTATAGGAACAAAAAACCCTGTAAGAAAACATCAATCTTACAGGGTTCAAGGTGAATACATTCGTGTATTGGTTGGCTATATCTTGATTCAATTAGCCAATATTATCAATATCAATTGGCAATGTTCTCAGCCTTTTACCAGTTAGGTTAAATATGGCATTACACAAAGCAGGTGCTATTGGAGGCAAGCCTGGTTCGCCAACACCCCCTGGGGCTTCGGTACTCTCGATAATATGGATTTCGGTTTGTGGCATTTCATTGATACGCAATACATTGTATTCGTGGAAATTGGTTTGCTCGGTGACACCATTTTTGAGCGTAATACCATTTTTGATAGCCGCCGTAAGCCCCATAACAATATTTCCTTCTGTCTGAGCCAATACGTTGTCGGGGTTTACCGTCATTCCGCAATCTACTACCGATACCACTTTTTCGATTTTCACACCTTTTCCTTGCTTAGACACCGTAATAGCATGAGCCACAATAGTACCAAAAGAACGAGCTACCGCAATACCTACTGCCTGATTGGCAGGAAGTGGCTGATGATAATGAGCTTTTTTAGCCAAGGTTTGTAACACCCTCGAAAATCTAGGAGCATCGGCCAGCATTTCTAATCGAAAAGCTAATGGGTCAATTTTGGCTGCATGAGCCAATTCGTCCATAAAACTCTCCTGTCCAAATGCTGTAGTAGATGAATAAACCGAACGCCACCAAACAATAGGAATATCGGTTTCGGCCAAGTTGAACGACAATTTACGATTATCTATATCGTACGGACTATCTTCAAAATTAGCAGTTTCACTAGCCCAATCATCTGCCTTGTTTTTGAGAGGACTACCAAATACTTGGTGCTGAATAGATGCTCCTACAATTTGGTGATGATGTGCAATCAAAGACCCTTTTTCGTCTAAAGCACCTTCTAGCCTATCTAACATAGCAGGGCGGAACGGCCCTTGTGTCATATCGTCTTCACGTGTCCAAATTACCTTTACAGGGGCTTTTACTTGTTTTGAAATATGCAACGCTTCCATTACATAATCATAGTATGCCTTACGGCCAAATGCACCACCCATAAAAGGCACATTGACTTTTACATTTTCTGGCTTAATATTTAGGTAAGCCGCCACTTGCGGAATCAGGCCATCGGGGCCTTGAATAGGTGCCCAAATTTCTACTTTGTCGCCCTGTACCCATACAGTGGCATTTTCGGGTTCGAGTGGGGCATGAGCCAAAAATGGGGTTTCATAAGATGCCTCCAATTTTTGACTTGCTTTGGCAAAGGCATTTCTAACATCACCTCGTTTTTCTGGATAATCTACTCCTTCGGTTTTGGCCAAAGTGCGGAGGTTCTCAAAATACCCATCTGTCGAAGTCTTATCGGCTCCCTGTGCATCCCACTTTACTTTGAGGGCTTTTCTACCTTTGAGAGCCGCCCAATAGGTATCGGCTACAACCGCAACGGCTTCTACGGCACGATGAGGCATTTTACGTTCAGTTTTGATCACCTGTTTTACACCCTTTACCTTGAGCGACTCAGTGCTATCAAAGCTAAGGACTTTGCCCAGAATAGTAGGCGAACGCTCGATACTGGCATATAACATGCCTGGTAATTGGGCATCTATGCCAAAAATAGCCGTTCCATTTACTTTAGATGGTATTTCTGGACGAGGAACAGACTTACCTAATAATTTAAAATCTTTAGGGTCTTTGAGTTTTGGCTCTTTAGGAACTTCTAATTTAGAAGCCTCTTCTACCAACTCGCCATAAGTAAACGATTTGCCCGAAGGCTTATGAAATACTTTAGCTTTTTCGGCATAGCATTCGCTTAGGGGTACGTTCCACTTGGTGCTGGCAGCTTTTATGAGCATTTCTTTTACAGCTGCTCCTGCTTTACGCATAGGTTGCCAACGTGTTCTGATAGAAGACGAACCACCCGACAATTGCGACCCATATTTGCCTTGCCCATCGGTATTGCGAATAGTAACCTGCGATAAATCTACCTCCAATTCTTCGGCCAATAATAATGGCAAAGATTGATAAGTACCCTGCCCCATGTCGGGACGAGCATTGAATAATGTAATTACCCCTTCGTCCGAAATAGAGATATAAGGATTTAGTTCAAGCCCAAGAGCCAAGGCATTAGAGTCTATTTTGGTCATAACAGCGGCTTCGCTATTATGCCAAGGAAGGCTAAAACCAATAGCCAATAAGGCTGTGGTTTTACCTGATATTTTCAAGAAATCTCTTCGATTAGAAGACACTGATACATTTGACATAGTTTGAATGTTGTTTAGAAGAAAAATCCACAGAATAGTACCTATTTACCAGTAGAGTTTCCTCCTTCTTTCATCAAATCAGCAGCACGGTGAATCGCCTTGCGGATGCGTGGGTATGTACCACAACGGCAAATATTGCCCGACATAGCAACGTCAATATCTTCGTCGGATGGATTGGCGTTGGTTTTTAATAATGCTACCGCCGACATAATTTGCCCTGACTGGCAATAGCCACATTGAGGAACTTGAGCTTCAATCCAAGCTTGTTGAACGGCGTGGTCGGTATTGGCCGAAATACCTTCAATAGTTGTGATTTTGTTAGTTGCTTTTACTGTCGACACTGGCGTTGAGCAAGAACGAATAGGCTGGCCGTCGAGGTGTACAGTACAAGCTCCACACAAAGCCATTCCACAGCCAAACTTGGTACCCTTCAAGCCTACATAATCACGAATTACCCATAAAAGCGGTGTATCGGCATCGGCATCTACACTATATTTTTTACCATTAACTGTCAAATTATACTTTGCCATTGTGCTATATGTTTAACTATTTGATAATCTATATTAAAAATGTACAACGAATTGTATTCATTATAATATAAAAATAGAAAATAGGATGATATTGTTCAAGTTTTTTCGATGAATGAATTAATAAACTTGCTCAAAGTATGCTTAATATTACCACTCAGGTGTTACTCCTCCACGCACTCTTGAATTGAGCGATATACGAATAATCGGGGTTAGCTTTGACGAAACGGGGCCGTCTTTGGTAAAAACACCATTTTCGAGACGATACCCAAACTCTAGCCTAAAGATTCGGGCAATGCCGTCTATACCATAACCAAATTCAGCATAGTTGAAGTGTTTGTTGGCAGTGTACAAATAATTGGCAAAAATCTCTTCTCTCAGAGCTAATTTTCGGGCGATATTCAATCGAGAAATCAAGAACTTTCTGAACCCAAACATAGTCATAATATCGACATAAGTACCATTGGTTGAATACAAAAATGGGTCGATAAACTTTTTACTAGCCCCCCAAACATAGTTGTCGTAAAAACCTACCAAGCGGTGTGTAGTAAGTACATCACCAATCGAAATCATATTATTATTTCCGTTGAAATGTTTAAAATCGGCAAAGGTCATCGACTCAGAATCAAAGAATGTTCCTACTTGAGCAATGTAGTTAAAGTTGGTATTGATAGATAATGGGAAATTGTGCGTTATTCCAAGCTCGACAGTATGAAAATCCATATCGGTTTTCAGAATATTACTCAAACCTCCACGGTATTTGAAAATAATTAATGGCGACGACGACAAATCAACCATTCTGATAGAATTGCGATACTGCTTTTTAAGCGTTGGGCGGTAATTTACCTGAAAACTTACCAAAAAGGCATCGTTAGTTTTAAACTGCGTTGCTCCTATTTCTTTGTTATCAGGAGCATTTGGCAAATAATCGTTATTCTGGAAGTTTATCCAATAATAATTTGTAGAGTTTTCGAGCGGATACCTCCTAGCCCACTCTATCGACGAGCGAATAGCCCAAGCATTAGAAATACGTTCTTGTAAACTAAAGTTGATAAACTCTTTTTCGTAGATTTTTACGTAGTTCTTTTTCAAAAGAAGCGTAGAAAGTGAGTTGAGGTCGAATGCAATAGGCGTATCAACATTGTACTGAGACACAAACTTTCCTGCTGTTACACTGAAATCATCTTGTTGGGTTTTCCAACGCAACTTCAATGTACCCGACGATTTATTGAGGTTGTACGAATAACGCCATGTAGGGTCTATTTCAAACCAGTCATAACGAGCTTTTCTAAAACGGTATAAAGCCCCTGTATTTTGTACAAAACCTTCTACAGTATTGAAGTTAAAATCCAATACAGGTGATTTGTAATAAATTTCGTGAGGATAAAAGCCCCGTTCGTTATTTCCCCAAAAATATGAACGGCTAAAAAGAATACTACCTACCCCAAACTTCAAATTAGCTTGTCGGTATGTGGCATATTCGTCGGGTTGCGCAGGCAAAGACGATTTCTCGATAGCTGAAATAGGCAAATTAGGTTCAAACATCTGATACTCGTTATTAGTTTTTAGCTCGCCCCACCATGCTTCCGAGCGGCTTTTGGCTTCAGTTGTTAATACCACTTTATCGTATCTTTTCAGACCCGATGCAATATTGGCATCGCTCCATATATTTTGGAGATTGGTAGCCAGTGTACCCATTACCTGCTTAAATTGTTGTACCTCAAAATTACGTTCTTGAATATTATAGACTTCTCTAAATTCATTTTCCTGAGGGCGTACAATAGGCGTATTCAGGCCTAGCTTATAATTCCATACTTTGGCCAAATAATGGTATTTCCCCACAAATCCCATCAACTTTCCACTCACATCAATTTTGTAATTTGTAGGCAAATACACCCCATCTACCGATTCATAATTGACATGGATTTGGTATTGAATAGCATAATGCCTTACAGCCAAATCAACCTCGGCGAGCCAGTACCCTTGGGTTGAAATGGCAATAATTCCCGAAAATACCTTTTCGTCGTTATGATGTTTAGGAGTAACCTTAAATCGATACACAGGCGTTTTGCCCGAAATACCTGTACCTAGGTACTCAAAAGTATAAAAATACAGAGCCTTTTCAGAAAGGGGCGAAATTGCATCGGGTCCTACAATGGCCTTATAAAAATTAGGATTGACATATTTGTCGGCACGAGGCTCGGCATGATAATTATTTCGAACAGCCTTATATTCAAATAGATAACTATTATTATTATCTACCTGAAAATTAGCATACGACTCAGATTGATACACAAGGCTATCTTCGACACCCTCTTTTTTCAAGAAGCCACGCCAAATACTGGGTATGCGATTCCACGTTCCTTGGTTTTGAATAATCACCTCAGCCGAATAATTGGCTGTAGCTTTATCGTGTTCGGGAGCTAATAGGATGGCCTTTTCAATAATTTGTAACGAAGCAGTTGTATCAATATGAGAGGCTTTTATAGCAAAAACATGGCAGCATATAGATAATATAACAATGAGTGGCTTGGTTGTAATTTTAAACATAATAATTCGCAAAGATAACTCTGCTTCAATTTTAAATTGAGTTTTGTTTCTGGACAAAATTAACGAAAAAATAAAACAAATAGTTTGCTTTTCAGCAAGTTAAGCTTCAAACTATTTCTTGATAATAACCAAAATATCATTATATTGTTAAAAACCGCCCAAAAATAAGTAACAAAGCTCCATGAATAAATCTAAAAGATTTAATGATATTTTTGTGTTTTTTCACTAAATTAAATAATAATGTCTAGTATTGCAAAAAACACTCCGTAAGGGGCAGTATAAGAGGCTTGTGGCATTCAGCATACAAGGCTTTATTTTATACACTTAGCTTATATCAATATAGTAAACGAAAAAGCATATAATTTCTTTTAAATCCAAAAACCATTCCTCCTATGCATCCACCACTTAGCACTTTATTTGGATTTTTTCCAAACAACACACGAACAAAGCCTAAAAAATCGTTGTTACAACAATAAACCATAAATCACATACCATGCAAAGCACTCAGTTAAGCCTTATTGTTAAGAAACTGACCGAGTTTTACGGCACTGAATTTAACAATTTCACTTACCAAGCACCACTAACTGCTACTAAGACGTATGACCAAAGTAATACGTTTGAGTTTGTGAATGACCTTATCCAAGAGGCCCGAAAACAACAGTTTTTAGTCGTAGAAAACTACGCAAACGCACAAGAGTTCCATGTGTTAATCGAAGAAAATGCTCATCCTATCCTCTTCTTTGAGGAAACGGCTGCAGGCATCACGCCTATTATTGCAGCCCGAACACTCAAGGATGATAAGCCTTTTTTTTGGAAGATAACGCCAGATGGATCAAAAGAAATTGCGACTGACACCCAGTTTAGCCCGCAAAAAATCTTTAACAATCCCAATAGTACCCTCAACGGCAAAGTTCGCTTTTTAACTGTTTTTCCACTGGAAAATATCGGAGAAGAAAACATCGTTGAGAATCAGTCGCCTGTGCAAAGGCTACTGAATATGCTCAGGAAAGAGAAAAAAGATATTACCACTATTTATATTTATGCCATTGTAGTGGGTATTATCAGTTTAACACTTCCATTGGGTATCCAAGCCATTATTGGTCTTATTTCTGGGGGCTTATTTTTTAGCTCAGTTTATGTCTTAGTAGGTGTTGTTATTTTGGGAATTATCTTCTCAGGGATTCTCCAAATTTATCAGCAAACTTTAGTTGAAATCCTACAACGGCGTGTTTTTGCCAAAGCTGCCTTTGAATTTACCTACCGTATCCCAAGGGTCAAATCAGAATCTATTCTTGGTGTGTACGCTCCCGAATTAATGAATCGCTTTTTTGATATTCTCAATGTTCAAAAAGCTCTTCCCAAGGTCTTAATTGACATCACTGCAGCCATTATTCAGATTCTTTTCGGTATTATTCTTCTTTCGTTGTACCACCCCTACTTCATTGCATTTGGTGCTATCACCATTCTTATTGTTACGTTGGTGGTCTACTACAACGCACCTAAAGGCTTGGAAACCAGCCTCATAGAATCCAAATACAAATACAAAGTAGCTCAGTGGCTCGAAGACATCGCACGTACACTTTATGCGTTCAAGTCGGCGGGGTCTACCAATTTGCCCATGCAAAAAATGGACTATTTGGTAAACAACTACCTCAAATACCGCAAAAAGCACTTTAATGTATTATTGATTCTATTTGGAAATGCTGTCTTTTTCAAAGCCTTTATCACAGGTCTTTTATTGATTTTGGGTACTATGTTGGTAATCGACCGCCAAATTTCTTTGGGTCAGTTTGTAGCCTCCGAAATCATCATTGTCTTGGTGGTTAATTCGGTAGAAAAACTCATAGGAAGTATCGAAACCGTATTTGATTTACTCACTGCGGTAGAGAAAATGGGTCATGTTACTGACTTGCCATTAGAACGCCAAAATGGCTTGAATTACGATTTCAATGCTCATTCAGAGGGGCTTTCGCTCAAGGTTCGTGACCTTAGCTATCGCTATCCCGATGGTAGTAAATATGTACTTAAAAAACTTAACCTAGACATTAGCCCTAACGAAAGTATCTGTATTACAGGAACGAATGGCTCAGGAAAAGAAACTTTACTCAAAATCCTTTCAGCTATTTTTACTGAATACGAAGGCTCTATTTCGTACAATGGCATTTCTATCCGAGACCTCAACCTCAATGCCGTACGTGATGCTATTGAACGTAACCTGTCGTTAGATTTGATTTTTGATGGGTCGTTGCTCGACAACATCATTATGGGTCGAAAAAACATCACCTTCGACGACCTCCAATGGGCACTCAATAGCCTTAATATGCAAGAGGTAATAGCAGAACTACCCGAAGGGCTCAATACCCAAATGATAGCAGGAGGAAAACGTTTTTCAGAAAGCTTTATCGCCAAGGTGTCGGTAGCACGCTGTGCCGTCGAAAAGCCAAAACTATTGATGATTACCGATATTTATCGTGAACTCCACAAAGCCGAGCGACTTAAATGTATTTCGTTTTTGACCGATAAGTCAAATCCTTGGACATTGTTGACAATTTCCAACGACCCCGTTGTAATGGCTGCTTGCGACCGAGTTTTGGTCATGAACGAAGGTGAGATAGCCCTAGATGGTACTTTTGAAGAACTTATCAAAAACACTCATTTTCAGGATTTAATTGATTAGATTTTTGAATCTTGTCATCCAACAGCTAGACACAAAATACAACGCTTTTAATCAGAAGAAATTCTATGTTAAATATATCAAAACAAAAAGTTCATGACAAAGTCCATGCACAATTTGAGCTTCATTCGCTCAATACGCTGCATACGCCACGCTCGGCGGTAATCCTCAAAAGGTGGCTTACAGGTATTGGACTTGTCCTTTTGGCCATCCTATTTTTGCCTTGGCAACAAAATATTAATGGTAAAGGCGAAATATCGGCATTAACACCTGCCGACCGCCCCCAAAATATCCAGAATATTATTGCAGGACGAATCGAACAATGGCTTGCCAGAGAAGGTGATTTTGTAGAAAAAGGCGATACGCTATTGATTATTTCCGAAATCAAGGATGATTATTTCGACAAAAACCTTGCTTTTCGTTTACAAGAACAGCTTACAGCCAAAAAGGCTGCACTAGAAAGCTATCATGTAAAAATCAAAGCCCTCGAAAATCAAATAGTAGCCTTGCGTCAAAACCAAGTTTATAGCTACCAAAAAGCTCAAAACAAGGTCAAGCAAAATCAGGCAAAGGTAATTTCGGATAGTACCGATATTATTGCAGAACAAGTACAGGCCAATATCGCTCAGATTCGCTACGACCGTGGTGAAGACCAATACAAAAATGGTGGTATTGTTTCGTTGAGCGAGCTAGAATCTAGAAAAATGAAATTACAGGAAACCAAAGCAAAACTGGTTTCGGTACAAAACAAATTACTGGTTTCTCGTCAGGAATTAATTAATGCCCGTATTGAACTCAACTCGGTAAATGCCGACTATGCCGAAAAAATCTCGAAAGCTGAATCAGATAAAAGCTCGGCGATGTCTTCGTTGGCAGCAGGCGAATACGAACTTTCACAACTACAAAACAAAATATCCAATGTGAATTTTCGACTTGGACAATACGTTGTTCGAGCCCCACAAGATGGATACGTAGTAAAGGCTCTCAAAGCAGGTATTGGCGAAACCATCAAAGAAGGTGAATCTATTTGTACGCTTCAACCTTACTTGCCCGACATGGCCGTTGAGCTGTATGTAAAAGCTATGGATGTGCCATTGATTCAGGAAGGCCGAGAAGTTCGTTTGCAATTTGAGGGATGGCCTGCATTGGTGTTTTCGGGGTGGCCTTCTACTTCTGTAGGTACTTTTGGCGGAACAGTAAAGGTAATCGACCGAATTAATAGCAAAAGTGGCGACTACAGAATGTTGGTTGTACCCAAAAAAGGGGACGACCCTTGGCCAAAACAACTTAGAATGGGCTCGGGTGTAGCAGGATGGGTAATGCTCGACAACGTACCTGTTTGGTACGAACTATGGCGACAGCTTAATGCTTTCCCTGCCAACTTGAAAAGTGAACCCGAAGAAAAGAAACCAGAGAAAAAAGAAGAGAAAAAATAATGAAACCAACCTTGCATATTCACAAAGGTTTGAACGTATTCAGTAAGCTATCTCTTTTTGTTTTCATAAACATAATAGGTGTTCTTGTCAATACCCATCATCTTTATGCTCAAGCAGAATTTAGTTTTGAAGACTTCAAAAACCTTGTGCTAAAAAATCACCCTACGGTGAAACAGGCCGAATTGTACCCGCGTGATGCTGATACCGAAATTATGCAGGCCAAAGGACAATTTGACCCCAAAATTAGTTCCAACTTCGACCGTAAGGCTCTTAGTGGTACTGATTATTATAACCGCTGGGAAAATGCCCTGAAAATACCTGTATGGACAGGTACAGACATCAAGTTGGGCTACGAAAACAAGTCGGGCAAGAAACTCTTGCCCGAAGAATCACCCGAACTTTTGGTGGCTGGAATTACCGTACCAATTGGCCAAGGGATGATTATTGATGCCCGACGTACCACCCTCAAGCAAGCACAACTTGCCAAAACTATGGCCGAAGCTGAGAAACTCAAACTGGTCAACAAAACCATTTTGTCGGCTTCAAAGGCTTACTGGGAATGGTGGTTTAGTTTTCAACAACTCACCTTCCTTAGAGAAGGCTACGAGCTGGCCAACCAACGGTATATTGCTACCCAAGAAAGAGCCCGTATTGGTGAACAAGCAGGCATAGATTCGGTAGAAGCAAAAATTACTTTGCAAGACCGACAAATCGCCTTAGAGCAAGCCAATGTAGAATGGCAAAATACCCGACTGGCTTTATCTAACTTTCTTTGGGACAGCAACGAAACACCCTTAGAATTACCCGAAAATGCACTACCGCCCAAGGTATTGTTCAGAAAGTTTGATGAAATTACTTTGCAACATTTAATTACTCAGGCCAAAGTACAACACCCTGAAATTGTAAAATTAGATGTTAAAATAAAGCAATTAGGTTTGGAAGAAAAACTCCGCAAGGAACTCCTCAAGCCTCAGCTTAATTTTAATTTTAATTTTATTACCAAAAGCCTTAATTCGTCGTACAACGATACGCCTATTTCTTTCGACAATCATAAAATGGGGGTTGAATTTGTTTTACCGATTTTCTTGCGAAAAGAACGTGGAAAACTTCAGCAAGTTAGAATTAAGCAAATATCAACGGGTTTTGAACTCAATTTGGCCAAGCGCGAAATTGTCAACGACGTTTATGCTTCTTATAATGAAGTGAAAAATTTAGAACGACAACTAACCCTACAGCAACAGGCAACTCAAAACCAAGAGCTTTTGCTAAAGGCAGAGCAACGCAAATTTGAAATAGGCGAAAGTACCCTTTTCCTAATCAATGCCCGTGAAAGCAAGTTCATTGACATGAAAATCAAAGTAGAGTCGCTACGAGGCAAATACGAAAAAGCTATTGCCAATTTGGCTTATATGGCTGGTTTGAGCGAGCTTAATTAGCATACAATAAGCGTCGTTTGCTTATTTACCTCATTATTGATACCCATAGCGGGAGCAACCCCGCTATGGTTTTTGATAGCCCTCTATCCTCTTGTTCTTGTCTATTGCTCGATAAAATACTAGCTTTGCAACATGGATTTACTTACTCTTTCGGACGAGGCTAAAAACTTTATCAAGACACACGCCAACGATGACATAACTAAGCTTTTACTACAAGCTCATCGCTTTCCCAATCTTCCTGTTCCTGCATTGGTAGCCCAAATACAGGCTCGCCAAAAAGCAAAAGTAAAGCTCCCCGATTGGTACGATAACGAAAATATTATTTTTCCTCAGGCTTTATCTGTTGAACAAGGTTCGTCGCAACATACCGCACAGTTCAAAGCCAGTTTAATACAAGGCAGCAGCCTTGCCGACCTTACTGGTGGCATGGGTGTAGACACGGCGTATTTGTCACCCAAATTTGAGATAGTTTATCATATCGAACAAAACCAAGATTTACAGCAAGTTACCCAACATAATTTTGCAGAACTAGGTATTCAAAACGTCCATTTTATTGCAGGCGATTCTGTTTATTGGCTTACTAATCGCTCGGCAGAAATACCCCAATTATCATGGATATACCTCGACCCACACCGCCGCGATGATATAGGCAACAAAGTGGTTCGACTACAAGACTGCGAACCCAATATTTTAGCTATAAAAGATTTGCTGTTTCAGCATACAGCTCACATATTACTCAAGGCCTCGCCCATGCTCGATATAGACTTAGCCCTGCGGGAGCTCCCCGAAACGGTACAAGTTTGGGTAATTTCGGTAGAAAATGAAGTCAAAGAAATTTTATTTCATCTGGGTAATACCATATCTCAAGCTCCTCAAATCACGTGTGTAGCTTTACAAAAAAATCTACCTCCTCAGCAAATAAGCTTTTTCAAAGAAGAAGAAAATCGAGCAACGCCTCCGCTGAGTAAAGTACTTCGCTATTTATATGAACCCAATGTAGCACTTTTAAAAGGCGGTGTATTTAAGCTTATTACCCAATTATTTGGTGTCAAAAAAATCGCTCCGCACAGCCACCTCTATACTTCCGATACCCTCAACCCCAATTTTATTGGGCGTTCTTTTGAAGTAATAGCTGTTTGCAAGCTCGACAAAAAAGCATTAAAGCCCTTTATGCCTAACAATAAAGCCAATATTACGACTCGTAATTTCCCCTTAACCGTAAAGCAAATTCGAGAAAAAATAAAAGTACAAGAAGGAGGCAATATATATTGGTTTGCGACTACCGACAACCACAACCAAAAAGTAATAATTGTATGCCAAAAAGTGACTTCGATCAATCAATAATGTCCAATAACTAAATTATCACCCTAGAATCTACCTTACTGAATGGTTTTGCCAAGATAGTTTTGTAACTTGTAATCAACACAAAATTAGATTTTTATGAAAAAATTACTTTTAATCGTTTGCTTATTCATCAGTATTCAAGCAAGCAAAGCTCAGGTCTTTTCGGGTACGCTAGAAATTGAAAAAGCCAACAAAGAAGGATTGTACACCACTGTACCTATCGACGAAAAATATGTTAAAGAAGCATGGGCATTAGAAATAGCCAAATATGGCCGTGTAGAAACAGGTAGAAGCGGGGTTTATCGTATTACAGGAGCTAATATCCTCAGTATCAGCGATAGCCCAATACTCCTTACAAGCAGAATCTTTAGCGAAAAAAACAGAACAAAAATCTTTGTTTCATTTGGATTTGGCGACGAAGTATATATCAATGGAGGACACCCCAAATACGCTGCAGCCGAGCAATTACTCAATAATTTTGTAGAACAAATTTCGCTTCAAGAGAATGTAAGAGTACAAGAAAAAAGCATGGAAGCCGTTTCGGACAAACAAAAAAAGATTGTTAAAACGGGAGATAAGCTAGTAAGAGCCATCGAAGATAATAAGAAAGAAAAAGAAAAACTTTTGAAAAAAATCGAAGAAAATGCGTCTGAACTAGAAAAGCTACTCTCTGAAGTGGAACAAAACAAAAAAGACCAAATCAAAGCTATGGAAGATGTAAGTATTCAACAAAAGAAAGTTGAAGAAGCCAAACAAAAAATTCCTAAATACTAGACCACAACAACAATACCAAAGCCTGATACCCCAACAGTATCAGGCTTTGGTGTATATAGGCAAAATGTTTCGACATGAATATTGTTGCCATAGCCTTTGGGTTTATTGACGATAGTCGTAAAGATGGTTTAAGCTCCACGAGTAAATATCATTTCAACAAAATGCCAAATCCCTCAGTTGCCTATATCATATAGCCAACCAGAGGGATTTGTTCTATTTTTAGACAGTTTCTTTGATTTTTCTAGTTACCACCATTTTTTACACGGCCTTTTTCATCTTCTAAGCCTGTTTTACGCTGGCGTGCGGCAGCCACTTTACTATTACCAAAACGATATGAGAAGTTTAAGCGTAATACACGGCTTTCCCATTTGTTAAGTATTTGAACGTCGATGTCATTAAAAATAAATGAGCCATTGAATCGGTTAGACCAGAAAACATCGTTTACATTCAATTTCACAGTTGCTTTGTCGTTCATTAATTTCTTTTGAATACCAAATGATACTGCCCCCATCGGACGACCAGATAGCTGCCCTTCTACAAATGGCGACATATACCAGCCGCTCAATTCTAACGTAAATTTTCTAGGCAATGTAAATTGGTGCGTCATGTTGGCCTGAAAACTTGTCGCACGTGCATCCAAAGGTTGATAAATGGTCGACGCTGTACCGTCCGAGGCAATAATTGTTTTAGGAATATCGCCCACATAGTGATTATTGTACAAATTGAAATAAGTATTACTAAACCACCATTTTGTAATTGGAACTGGTACAGAGAATGCTATTCCTATATTTTCAACATAACCTATATTGATTTTTGTTTGGTTAGTTGTTTTCAAAGCATTGTTTTGTTCCAAAATATCCGTCATTACGCCATTGGTACGGCTAAAATTTACGGTAGTAGTAATAGCATCTTTGAAGGTATGCGATAC
Organism: Flectobacillus major DSM 103; assembly: GCF_000427405.1. NCBI lineage: Bacteria > Pseudomonadati > Bacteroidota > Cytophagia > Cytophagales > Flectobacillaceae > Flectobacillus > Flectobacillus major. The sequence continues at coordinate 703,846 of NZ_KE386491.1, read as the reverse complement.
TTCCAATGCGTTGGTGTATTGTGGTTGTAACAACTCATTTCCTTTTGAATAAGTATACGGGTCGAGGAAGAACAAAAATGGATTCAAATCTTCATAGCTTGGTCTGTCGATTCTACGACTAAACGAGTACCCCAATTGATGGTCTTTCGAGAGTTTTTGACGAAAGAATATACTTGGAAACAAATTGGTATAATGTCTATTTAGCAATTCTTTACCCAACAAAGTACCTTGTCCGTTGGTATTTTCGATTCGCAAACCTAATTGCATACTTACTTTTTTAAACTCCTTTGAGTAGTTTACATAGCCAGCATTGATATTTTCTTTATAAATAAAATCACGAGTCCGAGTTGGATCAAGTACTGGTGTATTTAAGTCGCCAATCAAGAAATCAAAGCGCATATCGTTGTTGGACGTAACATAACTTGATTTCAGCCCTGCTTCAAATTTGGATGTTTTATTGATTGGATACACCAAGTCTACTTTAAAAGAATAAATATTAATTTTAGCTTCTGATTTGCCATCTTCATTACGAGTTGCTCTTAAAATATGTTGATTATCGAATTTTGAAGTACGATATTTCATCGAATTATCTGCATCGTAACGGGCATAATCCAAATCTGCTGTAATTTCTCTACCAGTAGAATCAATTATGTGTTTAAAATTCAAGTTGGTCGAATAATTCCCCCATCCGTTTCTAATTGTTCCTAAAGTATTGGAAGTTGTATCTAATTGAGCAGCCGCATTTTTAATCAACATTTCGTTATTGGTATCTTCGTTCCAATTTCCATTCATGCCATTAAACAAAAACCCAATTGTATTCTTTTTATCAAGAAAATAATCTGCACCAACTTTGTAAGTAAAAGAATTATTTCTTCGTTCGTTGTTACTTACTTGGTCGAAACCTGAAATTACCTTACCATTTTCAAAGAACTTGCGATTAATGGTCTGAATTTGAAAACTTTGACGGTCATTGGCTGAAAAATTTCCAAAAACATTTATTTTTTCATTTCTATAATTCAGGTTCAATCCACCACTTTCTTTAGGTAAAGATTTATAAAAACCATAACCAGCACCAATATTGGCCGAACCATTCAATCCTATATTTTGATTCTTCTTCAAACGGATATTAATGACACCCGCATTTCCAGCGGCATCGTATTTGGCTGGTGGATTCGTCATAATTTCGATTTTATCCAATTGAGTAGCTTGCATATTACGAAGCATATTTGCCAAATCACTAGCCGACATATACGTTGGTTTGCCGTCCAACATTACCATTACATTTTGCTTTCCTTTCAACGAAATGTTACCATCTTTGTCAACTGTTACACCTGGCGATTTTTCTAAAACCTCTATAGCTGTACTTCCAGCCGACACAATTGAGTTCTCGACATTTACTACGGTTTTATCAATTTGTTGTTCAATAAAAGGTTTTTTTGCGGTAACCTGTACTTCGGCAAGTTCTTTTGATTCTTCTGCTAAAACAAGTTTGTTCAGTTTGATATGCTGATTTTCAGATGAAAGAATAAACGATGGTGTATACAATTTTTTGTACCCCAACTGCGAAATACTAATAACATAAGTCCCGTATTTTATTTTTTCAAATTCAAAAGTACCATTTACATCAGCCAAAGCTCCTTTTACTAAGCTTGAATCTTTTGCCTGTAACAAGGTAATCGTAGCAAATTCTACAATTTTACTTTTATCATCTGTAATTTGCCCTGTGATTCTCCCTTGAGCTTGTGCCTTATTATTTGCTAAACTAAATATGATAAGAATAGTGTAAATGAATGTTTTCATAATAGATAAATGTTTGGGGTTTAGATTTGTGGGCTAAACTTGTTAGATGATTCTTATTTCAAAAATATTATTATACATACTACCTTGCAATACAAACTACCTAGTAGGTTTCCCCAAAGGATAAATGGTTTAAAACTTACCATTAAAGGAAAAACTTAAATCCTAGAAGCTGTAATATGTAGCTAAGATGCAGGTTCGAAGAAAAAGGTTGCAGTAAAATCTAAAATATTATTGTTGAATATGAAGCTGTTGAAACTTTTCAAAAACAGATTTTATTGATTAATTCTTCTTCTTACTTTTTGTTTCAAGACAAAAAGTTCAAGAATTTATATACTCGCTGTGCTAAAATTCATTGCTTACGCAAGCAATTTTACAAAAGTTTCAACAGCTTCTATATATCAGTACTTTTAATTATAAATGAGAGAGCTATTTGATGTTTTAAAAATAATTTCAAAAAAAATACATACAGACTTGTCTGTATGAAAAATTGTATTTATATTTGTCTATCAAAAAAAAGATATGGACGTTAAAAGCAGAATTGTAGACACCGCATCCCGTTTATTTTATAAGCAAGGCTATAATAGTACGGGAATCAATCAAGTAATCAAAGAAGCAGAAGTTGCGAAGGCAAGTTTGTACCAATATTTTCCTTCAAAAGAAGATTTGTTGATTGAATATTTGAATGTAACAAGTAGAGTTACCAAACAGCAGTTGGAATTGGTAGTCAGTCAATTTGCCAATCCAAAAGATAAAGTTTTAGGCATATTTGATTTTTTAATTGAAATGACTGAAAGTACCTCTTTTAATGGTTGTAATTTTCTCAATATTAGTGCTGAGCTACCACAAGAAAATACCAAGGTTACTGAATTGATTAAGGCTCAAAAAAACGCTATAAGAAGTCTATTTGCAAGGATTCTGAACGATGAACACAAAGAAGAATTAGCCGATGAACTTTATGTACTTTTTGATGCTGCACTGGTTTCAAGTAAGGTTTATCAGGGTAGTTGGCCAGTAAAAACTGCTCGAAAAATTGCTGAAAAATTATTATAATCTTTTTATCCATAATAGACAGAACGGTCTGTATAAATTATAATTAAATGAAAACAAGACTTATTATTGCAATCATGCTACTAGGTAGTGCGATGACCTCCTTCTCAGGCAATATTCCTTCAAAAAAGGAAAAACATTCTTCTAAAAGAATGAGCTATCATACTATTAGCTACAAGAAAGTTAAAGTAGGCGAATTAGAAATTTTTTATCGGGAAGCTGGCAATACCAACAAACCAACGCTATTATTGCTACATGGATTTCCTTCGTCTTCGCACATGTTCCGAGATTTAATTAATGATTTATCAAACGACTATCACCTAATTGCTCCCGACTATCCAGGTTTTGGAGAAAGTGGTGCTCCTACTCCCAAAGAATATCTATATACTTTCGATAATTTAGCCAATACGATTAATCTATTTATTGATATTCTAGAACTTAAAAAGTTTAGTTTGTATGTTCAAGACTATGGCGGGCCTATTGGTTTTAGAATTGCAACACGTCGCCCAGAGTTAATCCAAGCTTTAATTGTACAAAATGCCAATGCTTATAACGAAGGCTTAGGCGAAGTACTTAAACCTTTGGTTGCCTATTTGCAAAACCCCAATCCTGAAACCGAAAAAGAGGCAAGATTCTTTTTGACTTTAGAAGCCACTAAATGGCAATATACCAACGGTGCTGAAAATACTAGCAAAATAAGTCCTGCAAGCTACACTATTGACCAGTATTATCTGAACAGAACTGGTAATGACGAAATACAATTGGCTTTATTTAGAAACTATGGAACTAATATTCCTTTGTATAATGATTGGCAAGCATATTTCAGAAAGTATCAACCTGCCACTTTGGTTATTTCAGGCAAAAATGACCAACTTTTTGTAGCCGCTGGGGCTAAGGCGTTCAAAAAAGATATTCCAGACGCACAAATTAGCTTATTAAATGGTGGTCATTTTGTACTAGAAGAGCATCATGCCGAAGCTGCGGGCTTAATAAAAGCTTTTTTGACTAGAAAAGGAATCAAATAATTTAGTACACAAAACAGACAGACCATTCTGTTTTAAGGCTTAAATAAATAGTCGCCAGTAATTATCAGAGCTTGAGCAAAATAGACGCAGTAACAATATAAATATCAACTCATTGAAGATAAACTTCAAATTAAACAATCAAACATCATGGAAAATACATCATCAGAATATCAGGAAGTATCTTGGGGAGAAAACACTTATGTTCCTTTTGTCAACGAAGAATGTGGAGATTCGCTCTGGGACGAGGTATTAAAGGAAAAAGAAGCCTTAGAAGCTAAGGTTTTAGCAATAAAAGAGCAATAAAAGAAAACATGAGTCATCCCGCATTTTGGGATAATTTCAAATAAAGACCGCTTGTTTGTATTTATTGGGATTTACGAGGTAGTCTATCGTGCTTTTTTTTCCCAATAGGATGCGACCCAAATAGTACCCTATTGGGAAAAAAGCACACAAATATTAGGTATTCATTGACTATTAATCAAACAAGGCGGTCGAAATTAGTTTTTCGACCGCCTTGTTTGTTCTAAATATTAGGGATGATACATGATAGCATCATTACAAAATTCCTCTAATTGCCAGTTTGGCTTTTGCTAAAGTAATCATACCAGTATGTCTCCATTTTTGTTTACCATTTTTAAAAGCAATCAAAGTTGGTACAGCCGTAATATTATATTTCTTTCTTAAAATTGGATTTTTATCAACATCAATTTTAATAATAGAGATTTCTTCATCCAGTTCATCAACTAACTGACCTAAAATAGGCGTAATTTTTTTACAAGGAACACACCAAGATGCAGTAAAGTCTATTATTACTGGAGTGGGTGAGGCAATTAATTCTTCGAAAGTACCTGTCATCTTATTTTGATATTTGTTGATTCTGAATTATTGAACAGCATTTTAAACAACGATAGTTCATTATCAGGATATATTTATGGCCAAACTAATATAGTACCACAAATTTATAAATAGCCTATAGAATTTCCATTGAACTAGTTTAAGAAAAGATAGGCATTCGTTAATGAAATGGTTAGTAGTGATAAAATGTAGTACCAGACACCAAAACAAACTTTATAAATTCGATACACATCTCTGCTATTTTTTGATAAACCCCTCAAAAATTCCTTTCAATCAATAAATAATACCGTCCATTAAATTTTAGCTTGGGAATACTCGGAGGAAACCTAACTTTCAAACATCAAACAAACAGATATACAAGAATTTTAAAAAACCCGTATATTCATTTTTGCTATTGTCTGTAACGTTTTCAATACAAATTGCATCAAACATTCATCCAATATTTAAACTCTATTACCATGAACGAAAAGCTATATCGCATACCTTCAAAAGCAACCTTGGGAGGTGTATGTGCAGGACTTTCTGAAAGATTTGGCATCGAAACATCAATTCTTCAATTAATATTTTTCTTCGGAACAATCATGTCGCATGGCATATTTTTCTGGATGTACATTATTTTGTGGATAGCCCTACCTGCCAAAAACGAATGGGATACCGCCAATACAACCGATACAAATCAATTTAACTTTAATAATACGACCATGAAAAAAGATTCAAGCAAAGTTTGGGGAGCAGTTTTAATTGGATTAGGATTAATATTCTTTTTAGATGAATGGATTCCTAGCTTTGATTTTGACAAATTATGGCCTTTAGTATTGATTGCGGTAGGTGGCTATATCATTTTTAAAGACAAACTACCCAACAATAACAACAACAATTCTGATTTCTAATTGCCAAAACACTCCTTGGAAATAACCCAAGTTTATTAAAAACTAAACTATTTAAGCCATGAACTCAAAAAATATTTTTACTGGTGGGCTTCTGATTTTTCTAGGTATTATTTTTCTAGGAAAAGAATATAACTGGTTTCACATCAATTGGCACGATATAGCTCGTATGTGGCCATTATTGTTAATCTATCTTGGACTCATGGCTTTTGTTGGTAAAAGCAGCCGCTCGGCCACTGTTATCTCAATTATTATGTTGGCGGTTTTTATACCTTTAACTATTGTACGTAGTTGTCAAGAAAGAATAGAATCTACTGGGATTTTTGACCGTGATAACGATGGCGATATTCATATCGACCTTGGCGACGACAGCGATAACGACGATACCGATTCTTCGTATGAGGGCAATAACGCTGGCGGAAAACAACGCATGATTGAATCAATGAATCCTGCTATCAAGAATGCCTCTTTTGAATTTGCTGGTGGTGCTGCCGAGTTTGGTATCAATGGCACTAGCAACGAACTAATAGAAGCCGATGCCGACCTCGATTTTGGTAATATTTCTTTGAAAAAAACAGGTGAAGGCGATAACCCGACGGTTAAGTTTTCGTTAAAAGGCAAAAAAAATAATATCAATTTTGATAGCGACCGCCACAATAAAGTTGACATAAAGCTCAATCCTAATGTAGCATGGGACATGAAATTTGAATTTGGTGCAGGAAAAGCTGATTTCGACCTAAGTCCTTACAAAATCAATAAGCTTTCGATTAAAACAGGTGTCACCGAAACCGATATTAAATTAGGCGACCTAAGCGACAATATCGATGTAGATGTAGAGTCGGGGCTAACGTCGATTGAATTTGATATTCCTAATAATTCGGGTTGCCGAATTAAGGTAAAAGGGGGCTTGAACAGTAAAAATTTCCAAGGATTCTCTAAAAATGGAGATTATTGGGAAACACCCGATTATGAGAAAGCCAGCAAGAAAATCCAAATAAATTTTGAAGGAGGCTTACAAGATCTAAAAGTAAAACGCTATTAATCAATATATTACCAAAATAGTCGCAAGTTGAAATTACTTGCGACTATTTTGTTTCTGCTACTGCACGATACTCTGGCAAAGCTCTATCAATACCGAATTGGTTGATTTTGGATGCAAAAAACAAATAAGTTTATTATCAGCTCCTTGCTTAGGGGTTTCATTCAACAAAATAAAGCCTTCAGCCTTCAGGCGAGCCATTTCCTCAATAATATTGGCCACTTCAAAGGCAATATGATGAATACCTTCTCCTTTTTTTTCTATAAATTTTGCGATAGGACTCTCGGGGTTGGTAGCTTCTAATAGCTCAATTTTGGTCTGTCCTGTCTGAAAAAAAGAAGTTAGTACCCCCTCCGCCTCTACCCCTTCTTGTTTGTAAGGTGTTACGCCCAATAACTTGGTGAATAAGGCGTTAGAATCCGCCAAACTCTTCACGGCAATTCCTATGTGTTCAACGTGTTGCATCTTATGGTTTTGTTTTAGTATTATTCTATATATTTGACAAATATCCGAAAAGATACATCGTTGTATATCACTAGCTATCATAAGTTAGCACAATTTCTATTTTGCACCCTTGGTGCCCCCACAAATAAAATGACAAAGAAAAAAAAATACATTCATTCCAACTTAGGTACTTCACCTGGTACATTAACTTATATTGGTCCAGATGTTGAATTTGCTACTAAAATCACCCGTATTGAATACAATGCCGATTCCTATAAAATCACCCCAATACCACATTTTAGCCAAATTAACCAAATCACACTCGACCCCAACAAACGACATTGGTTCAATATCGACGGGATTCACGAGCCTGCCGTTGTGGCTGCCATAGGCGAAATATTTCACCTCCACCCACTCATTTTGGAGGACATCATGAATACCCAACAAAAACCCAAGTTTGAATATTACGATGAAGGACAACTGTTTTTTACCTTCAAAATGACAGAATACAACCCCTTTACTCGCGAAATAGAAGTAGAACACCTCAGCTTAATACTCCTCAACAACTGTGTTATTTCTTTTCAGGAAGAACGCAACAAAGATGTGTTCAATCCTGTAATTAGCCGCATTATTGCCTCGGCTGGCAAAACTCGTAAAAACGGGGCTGATTACCTTTTGTATTGCTTAATCGACCTTGTGGTTGACCACTATTTTGAAGTGCTAGACTGCTTTTCTGAAAATATCGAAAAACTAGAAGAAGATATTATCAGCGATGCCCAATCGAAGTCGATGCGAGAGCTATACAGTATCAAAAGGGAAGTTATGTTAATGAAAAAAGTAATTTTTCCACTGCGTGAAATGATTTCGGGCTTACTCCGAGAAGACATTGATGCTATTTCGGCCAATACGGCCTTGTACCTCCGAGATGTACACGACCATACCTCTCAAGTACTCGAAAATATAGAATCCTACCGAGAACTCATTGCCTCGTTAATGGATCTCTATTTGTCGCAAGTAAGCAACAAAATGAATAATATTATGAAAGTACTTACGGTTATTTCGGTCATTTTTATGCCTTTGACTTTTGTAGCTGGTATTTATGGCATGAACTTCGACGATATGCCCGAATTACATTGGCGGTACGGGTATCCAGTAGTGTGGGGCGTTATGATTGCCTTGGTGATTGGTATGCTGATTGGCTTCAGAAAAAAAGGCTGGCTATAGTGTATTAGCATACTTATAAAGAATAAAACAGAGAAAAACCTTTTTTTTGTTTTTCTCAAAACTAGGTTTATTTTGGATGTATCAGTTCCATATTTTAGCTATTTTCTCCAAAATCACCTTTAATTTTTAACCATTACAAGATAATTTTAGCAAAAAAACAGCAACTTTTATTTAAAAACATCCAAATATCACTTGAAAAAATACAAAAAATAATTACAAAATAACAAAAATATTTTTTTAGTATTTTGAGGTTTATTTTTTAAGGATATTTATCGTGAAAATTGTTTTTTATTAAAAAGTAGCTTTAAAAATAATTACTTATAAAAACAAAAAATTATTTTTCAACTTTAAAGCCTTTTATAAGCATCCATAACAAAACATCCACAAACAGATAACTACTTGATTTTCTGATAGTTTAGTGCGATATTTGAGTATTATTTATCGTTAAGTAAGTATATATCGATAAATTTATTGAAATCACTAAAAAATCAAGAAGAGTATGGAAAGCGTGTTAGCTTCGATTTTATTAATATCTGGTCGTCCAACCCAACCATTTACAGGTGTACCACCAGTAGTTATGATAGCGTTCATGGCAATATCTTTAGCATTAATTATTTTAGGAATAGTACTTGTGAAAAAACGCCAGTCATGGGTTCAGCATTCACAAATTACCTTAGGAGAAATCGTAGAAATTAGTAAAAGATATGAACGTAGCGACAAAATGGGACAATCACCGATTTACTTCCCAGTAGTGTCTTTTACAGTGAATGGTAGAACATTCAAAATTGAGTCTGAAACTGGAATGCCAAGAATCAGTCAAGTTGGCGAAAAAGTTGAAGTTAGATTCAATCCAGAAAATCCTTATGAATCTACATTAGGTACAAGCAATATTCCTGGAACAAAACCTGGTTTATTTTTCATCTTAGGGGTGTTGTTGCTTGTTGCAAGTGCAGTACTTACTGCTCATTCGCAAGTAGCATTAGCTTTAAAATAAAAAAATAGCCGATTAATAAAAAAAGGTACGACAAAATCGTACCTTTTTTTATGCAATTTCATGCAAACTTTGCATTTTACAGAATTTCTACATGTTTTCCTCTAAAATTTTGCAAAGCTTTTTCACTAGGGTTCAAGCTTGTTATCAAATAATCTAAATCATCAATATCACAAACCTTATAGTTTTCTACCCGATTCAGTTTTTCTTCGATTACACACGATACCGTTTTCTTAGCTACAGTCATCATTTTTTGCTTCAACAATGATTCTTCAAATTGTCGTATTGCTAAGCCTTTTTGCGGATGTACGCTATTGATACCCATAAAATACAAATCGGCATTGATGTGTTCCAAATCTTGCATGGTTTTATTACCAAGTGTAATTTGGTATCTTTTATAAAAAGACCCTCCTAATAAAATCACTTCGACTTTTGGATGCTCGGCCAAGGCTGTAGCCAAATGAGGGTTATTGGTAACCACTGTAATCTCCAGATTCTTAGGCAATTGCTCGGCAATATAAAAATTAGTAGTACCACCATCCATCAAAACAATAGAATGATTTTCTATGAGTTTTTGGGCTTTCTTGGTAATTATATTAAACTCATTATTGGCGATACCCAAGCCTCGGCTTGCTTTCATCGACAAATACGAATTGGCAATAGCACCGCCGTGCACTTTTTTCAGAAGCCCTCGGTCTTCCAATTCAATAACATCCCTCCGCACACTATCGTAGGAAACATTGAGAATCTGTCCCAATTCTACTAAAGTTACTTTTTTATCAGTTCCTAACTTTTCAAGGATTAATTGTTGACGTTCTTCTTTAAGCATATTTTTAGAAACTTTACTTGCATATATTTGCATAAAATCAGCTAAACCTATATTAAACTAAGCAAATTTACAATTTATTCTTGCCAACTTCCTAAAAACATTGCAAATATTTCCCAGTATTTTGATTTTTATTGCGAAATAAAATGCAAATAAATGCAAACTTTATTGCAAGGATATGAAAACTTATTTATATATTTGTCTTGTAAAGAATTAACCATTTTTATATCTTTAGAGAATAATTAGTATTAATAATTGGATAGTAAGAATAATGTTCTGAAGGGTTATTAAAAAACGGTGATAGTTTTTAACTGTCACCGTTTTAGTTGATATACTTTTTTACAGATTTTGACAGTTCAAGGCATCAAATCTGATAAAAAACTCGCTTTACTCGTTCACTCACACTCGTCAAAATTTCATACGGAATTGTTCCAATTTTTTCGGCCAATTCCATAATAGTAAGGTCTTTACCAAACAATATCACTTCGTCGCCTTCTTGTACATTTGGGACATCGGTAATATCAATCATGGTCATATCCATACAAACACTTCCAAGCACTTTACAACGAATACCATGTACTAAAACCTCGCCAACTCCACGCCCAAACCGTCGGTCAAAGCCATCGGCATAACCAATAGCAATAGTGGCAGTACGTGTTTTACGTGTCAAAACGCCTCTACGTCCATAACCGACTGTTTCGTCGGGATTAATCGTTTTTATTTGAGAAATAACCGTTTTGAGTGTTCCTACCATTTGTAACTGTGTTTGGTCTTCTGGAGTAGCAGCCACGCCGTACAGGCCTATACCAAGCCTTACCATATCGAGGCGAGCTTCCGAAAAACGGGCAATTCCTGCCGAATTAGCAATATGTCGAGATGGTGAATAGCCAATAGCTTCTGAAATCTGATTGGCCATTGTAGTATATCGTTCTACTTGCAAATGCGTAAAATCATCAAATTGTGACTCATCGGCACCCACCAAATGACTAAATATGGTAGAAACCCAAAGATTGGGGTTATTGGTGAGTACCTGTAACAAGGTTGGTATTTCTTCTTGTTCAAAGCCCAACCTATGCATACCCGTATCGAGCTTGATATGGATTTTGGCAGTAAGTTTTCGTTCATCAATAAAATCTGAAAACTCTTGTAGGATTCGAGGGCTATAAATCTCAGGCTCAAGGTTATAATGTACAATCTGCTCGAAATCACTAGGTGAAGGGTTCATAACCATAATAGGCAAGTACACGCCATTCTGACGAAGCGAAACGCCTTCATCGGCGTATGCCACCGTTAGATAGTCGACCCCATGAAACTGCAACAGATTGGCTACTTCTGTACTTCCCGAACCATAAGCAAAAGCCTTGACCATTACCATAATTTTGGTTTGTTGACCAATCTTATCGCGATAGACATTCAGGTTATTGGTAATTGCATCAAGGTTTATTTCCAAAACAGTGCCGTGTGTTTTTTGTACCAACCTATTGACAATGCTTTCAAACCCAAACTTACGTGCCCCTTTTACCAGTACCACACTCTCACGAATGGTATCGGTTAGTTTGCTTTCCAAAAAGTCTTGGGTAGTCCTAAAAAAATGTAGTTCACCCTGACGTACGCCATTTTTCGATGGTATCGTAAATACGCTACAATTTTTGGTCAAAACCTCCCCTATCCCAATAAACATATCAATATTTTTATCGTGAACCAAATAGGCTATTTGATTATATAAATCTCGTTCGATAATACCTGTTTCTAACAAATCGCTCAAAATAAGCACTTTACGCTCTCGCTGTTTTTGTTGTGTCAAAAAATTCAGGGCAATGGTTAGGCCTGCAATATCGTTGTTATAGGTATCGTCAATCAAATAGTTTCCATGAATCCCCTGCTTGATTTCTAAACGCATAGATACAGGCCTTAAAATCTGTAGGCGAGCCTGAATCTCTAACTCATTATATCCCAAATGAATTAGGGTAACGATACAATGAATGACGTTTTCGATAGAAGCCTCATCAGTAAAAGGAATATCTAGGTTCATACCCCTTCCACCTTGAAATGGCAAATCTTCATCCTCTGTATCGCAGTCGTCCAATATTAGTGAAACTTTGGTATTTTGCTGCCCCACAACCCAATCTACCCTAATCCCAGAAGCCAACACACGTGACCACGATAGTATTTTGCAGTTGGGATTGGTATAGATAAATTCTTTCTTAACAACCTCATCAATATCGACATAGTCGGCACAATAGATAAGCGTTTGGGCTTGGTCAAATAGCTTTATTTTTTCACGGATTTTTTGGGTGGTATCGCCAAAAAACTCGTTATGAGCTGTACCAATATTGGTAAAAATCCCTATACTAGGCTGAATGATTTTTGCTAAATTGGCCATTTCGTTGGGCCGAGAAATACCCGCTTCAAAAATAGCCATAGAGTGATTTTTGCCAATTTGCCAAACCGACAAAGGCACACCTATTTGCGAATTATAACTTTTGGGGCTTTTGATAACCTGAAAACGATTGCCTAGCAACTGCGAAAGCCATTCTTTTACAACGGTTTTGCCGTTGCTGCCAGTTACACCAATCACAGGTAAATTAAACTGATTGCGGTGTTCACGGGCAATATCTTGCATAGCCGCTATGCTACTATTAACTTGCCAAACTTTTGCATCAACCATACGGTTGAGCTCACGCATGACAATACTTGTACAGCCTGCTTTTTCTACAACAAACTCACGAACTCCTTTTCGATAAAGGTCGTCGAGGTATTGATGTCCATCATGGTGCAATCCTTTAATAGCAAAAAAAATAGAATTACTCGGAGAAGATAGCTGACGACTATCGTTCAGTAAATATTGTGCGTTGGTGACAATGGGCTCTGTCTGAAATTTCATGGTATAATGGTTTCAATCCTTAGAATAGGAACAAAAAAAATGAGGCAAAAATTGCCTCACTTCTTTTAAAATTTCATTAGAAAACCATAAGCTTCTTATTCTAAAGCAGCTACACCTGGTAATATTTTGCCTTCCATATACTCTAATAAAGCACCTCCACCTGTCGACACATACGATACTCGCTCGCCATAACCAGCGTTGTTGACAGCCGAGGCCGAATCACCACCACCAATCAACGAAAATGCACCGTTTTCTTCAGTTGCTTTTACTACTGCATCGGCAATAGCATTTGTACCGATAGCAAAATTAGGGAACTCAAATACTCCCATTGGGCCATTCCACAGTACAGTTTTTGAGCTAGCAATTACTTCGCTAAATAATTCAACTGTTTTTGGGCCAATATCTAATCCTTCCCAGCCATCAGGAATCTCGCCACGGTTAACAATTTGGCGCTCGGCATCGTTGCTAAATTTATCGGCACACATATTGTCTAATGGCATATAAATATTTACACCTTTAACCGCTGCCTTTTCCAACAACGACTTAGCCAAATCTACTTTATCTGGCTCGCTGATTGACTTACCAATTTTGCCACCTTCTGCCAACGAGAATGTGTAAGTCATACCACCACCAATAATGAGGTTGTCTACCTTATCCAATAAACGTTCGATAATCAAGATTTTATCAGAAATTTTAGAACCACCCATAATAGCGGTGAAAGGACGTTCTGCGCTTTCCAAAATTTTCTTGGCATTTTCAATTTCGGCAGACATCACATAACCACAGATACGGTCTTCAAAAAACTGGCCAATTACGGCTGTTGAAGCATGAGCACGGTGAGCTGTACCAAAAGCATCATTTACCCAAACATCGCCTAATTTCGACAACTTTTCAGCAAATTCTACATTTCCTTTTTCCTCTTCTTTATAAAAACGAAGGTTTTCTAACAACAAGATTTCGCCTGGTTGTAAGCTTGCAGCTTGGTCATAAGCCGACTGTCCGATACAATCGTCGGCAAATTTTACTTTGCGACCAAATACTACAGAAAGCGGGTTAACTAAGTGTTTTAACGAATATTTTTCGGTAGGACCGTCCTTTGGTCTTCCTAAGTGTGACATCAAAATAACCGAGCCACCGTCATTAAGAATTTTGGTAATAGTAGGAATAGTAGCCTTAATACGAGTGTCGTCAGTGATTTCAAAACGCTCGTTTAATGGAACGTTAAAGTCAACACGAATTAATGCACGCTTGCCTGCAAAATTGTAGGAATTGACAGTCTTCATTTTTCTTCTTTTGTTAATAGTTGTTTATTTATTGGGAGATTTATGGATAAACAAGAAAAAAATTACGAAACACACGGTTCTTTCAAAATAATATTATGCAAAATAACTATTTCATAAAATTATTATTACCTAAAATGCTTCCGCTATTCATTTCTAAAATCTTCGTAACAAATATACATTTTTCAAGAATAATTCACGAAAAAACACAATCATTTGAGTATTTTTTATCAATCATTATATGTTATTTACTATTTTTTAAAAGAATAATAAAATAAAAATCATTTTTAGTAATACCTTCAATGGTCTTGCCAAATCTACCCATTACTATGTATTTAAGAGGGCTTTTGATTCGTTATTGTTTCAAACCTCCCCTACCTTTGTAACGACTTTAAAGGAGCTATAAAATCATGCAATTAGAAAAAAGGGAGCTGCCCCCCAAATATTACCTAACATATTTCCAGTATTTGATTGACTTTGTCCAAAAAAAATATGCTCATATATTGAATGGGCAGGAAGAAGCTTTTTTGGCACAATTTCAGCACCTCACCGAAGATGAACAATGCCTTTATATTAGGTTTTCTAATAGAAGAGGCTCTTTTTTTAAGACAGACAAACTCAAATATGCCGAAATAGGCAATATCCCCAATGTGTTGAGAAGTCTCGTCGAAAAAGGCTTTTTGGAGTCGCTCAACGAACAACACGCTCCATTGAGCGGTGGAGTGTTAGAGATTTATAATAAAGCCGAACTGATTACATTGGCCAAACTTCTCAATCTGGACACCAAAGGTAAAAATGCCCTCAAAAAAGAAGAACTGCTCGACTGGCTACTAGAATCGGTGCCGTTTGGCGATATGCTGGCATGGCTCAACCCCAATCAACTCGAAGCAGACTATCCTTTAGTTATCAAAGTAGCCTTTGAAGAGGAAGTTCAGATGTTAAAATTCCTATTTTTTGGTTCAAGATACGGCGATATGTCTGAGTTTGTAGTTCGGGATTTGGGCTTTCAAACTTACGAGCAATTTGATATTGAGAATCTTGTTCCTCATTTCCAAAGCCGTACCGAAGCCGAAGATAAACTCAAGGTCAGCCTAGCCAGAGAGGATTTTTACCTAATGCAAGAACAAAAAGTAGAAGTGTTAGATATATACAATTGGTTTATGTCTTGGACAGAGATCCATTTCAAAAATCTATCCGAAATAGCCCTTCCTACGTATTATCGGTTTGCACTAAAAGTAGCTACCTTTTTTGAAAAAGCCAAAGAACTAGACATGGCATTGTCTGTATTTAGGCTTACACAAGAGCCCCCTTCCCGTGAGCGACAAGTGCGTATATTACAGAAACAAAAAAGCTTGGAAGAGGCCATAGCTCTTTGTGAGCTGATGCTGGCCGAACCTTATAATGCCGATGAACAGTTTTTTGCCCTTGACTTCCTCAACCGCCTAGAAGCTATGGCTCAGAAGAAAAAAGTCAAAAAGGCTGTTACTCAGCAGCTCCATAGTGCCGATAGCATTAGGCTAGATAAATCATGGCAACGTCAGGTAGAGTTTGGTGTAATACATTATTATGAGCAACTCCACAAAAAGGCAGCTTTTACCGAAAATCACCTTTGGCGAAGTTTGTTTGGTTTGCTATTCTGGGATATTATTTTCGATACCGAAAGTATGGCTATTCATCACCCTTTACAGCGTTCACCTTCCGATTTATTTAAGCCTACATTCTTTGAAAAAAGAAAAACCAAGATGGAAGAACGCCTAAAGGTACTGGAAGATTCTGACCTCTGTAATGCGTATTTTCATACAACTTTTTTTGAAAAATTTGGCATTACCAACCCATTGGTAGACTGGTATGGTGGGCTATTTCCATTGGTACTCACCTTGCTTGAAAAGCTTTCGCCCGAACAAATCAGTGCCGTTATGTTAGAAATGGCCAAGAATTTACGAGAACACGTAAGGGGATTCCCCGACCTTTTGATATGGGACGATGCCGAGTATCAGTTTATCGAGGTAAAGTCGCCAACTGATAGCCTTTCAAACCAACAATTGTATTGGCTCAAGTTCTTTGAAACCATCAATTTACGAGCAAAAGTACTCAGAATAGAATGGCAAAAACCCCTTGAAGATAGCTCAGAATAAGTATTTTTAACAAAATTTAATGTCTATTTAACACAATTTGGATAATTCTAACACTTATAGGGCTATTGGCGTATATAACCATATTTCGGCTTTGATTATTCAAAGAATCTTCCAATGGGGCTTGGATATACCAAAAATAATCGCTAAGTTTAATTAAGGAAATCGCCCGAAACGTTCTAAAGCCCTGTCTAAATGATAGGGCTTTTATAACTAAATTTAGTTTGGAGCTGGGCAGAAGTTAGCTTATCCATAAAAGCATGTATACGCTAGTTTCAGGCTCCAAACTTGGGCAACAGTTTTATCTTCCGTACTCAGCTACACTCGAAGGAGCATGCAGGTAAATCTGTTCAATCAAACTCATTGGTGGGTTTAGCTGGGAGTAAAATTATCTTTTAACCTTAAACAACGAGTGCGTATGAAATTACAGGTGCATTCAATTCACTTCGACGCAGACAGAAAGCTGCTGGAGTTTATCCAATCAAAATTAAATAAATTGGATACGTTTTACGACCGAATCACAGGAGGGGAAGTTTTCCTTAAACTCGACAAAGGGGAAAGCACGAAGGTAAAAGGCAAAACGTTAGAAGTGAAAATTAGCTTACCCGGAGCTACATTATTTGTAAGGGAGATGGCAACAACTTTTGAAGAGGCTATGGATATCGCCATCGAAGCTCTAAAAATTCAACTCAAACGATTTAAAGAAAAAATAAAAGAAAAATCCGTAGGAAGTCGCCAAGTAATTTTGGACTTATCTATGACTACAGAGAGTTAGTGTTTATTTCAATGATAAGTAAAGTACAAAACGCCTATATTATATTCTAATATGGGCGTTTTTTTATGCTCTATGTAGGTGTATGGCTCGTAACAATAAAAAAGGAGGCACCTTATGAAGCCTCCCTTTTCTAATAAAAATCAAAAACGATATTATGCCAAATCAAATTTAGCCTTTACTGCATCTACATAATCTAGTTTTTCCCAAGTAAATAATTCTACTTCTTTCTCGATTACGCTGCCATCTGGCGATTTGAATGTTTTTGTAACTACCTCGTTTTTACGTCCCATGTGGCCATAAGCGGCTGTTTCTGAGTAAATTGGATTTCTTAATTTCAATCTTTGCTCAATGAAATACGGACGCATATCAAAAATTTCTTCTACTTTACGAGCAATTTCGCCGTCGGTTAAATCAACTTTAGCAGTACCATAAGTATTGACATATACGCCACAAGGCTTAGCAACACCAATAGCATAAGAAACTTGAACCAAAACCTCATCGCATAAGCCAGCAGCTACCAAGTTTTTGGCAACGTGACGAGTAGCATAAGCCGCCGAACGGTCTACTTTAGAAGGGTCTTTTCCAGAGAATGCACCACCACCATGAGCGCCCTTGCCACCGTAAGTATCTACGATAATTTTACGGCCAGTCAAACCTGTATCTCCGTGTGGACCACCAATTACAAATTTACCAGTTGGGTTGATATGGTACGTAATAGCATCGCTAAACAAAGCTTGCAATTCTTCGCTTAATTTAGCTTTTACTCTTGGAATCACAATGTTTACTAAATCGCTCTTGATTTTAGCCAACATCACTTCATCTTCAGCAAAGTCATCGTGCTGAGTAGAAACAACAATGGTGTCGATTCTTTGAGGAACATTGTTGTCAGAATATTCAATAGTAACCTGAGACTTTGCATCTGGACGCAAATAACCAATCAATTCTGGCTCGTTGTTGCGAATATAAGAAAGCTCTTGCAAGATTTTGTGAGCCAAATCCAATGCCAATGGCATATAGTTTTCGGTTTCTTTGGTTGCATAACCAAACATCATGCCTTGGTCACCAGCACCTTGATCTTCAGGATTGGTACGTTCAACGCCTTGGTTAATATCTGCAGATTGGTCGTGAATAGCCGAAAGAATTCCACAAGAATTTGCTTCAAACATATATTCTGACTTAGTGTACCCTATTTTACGGATAACCTCACGTGCAATACTTTGTACATCTAAGTAAGTATTTGTTTTTACTTCACCTGCCAAAACAACCTGACCTGTTGTAACTAATGTTTCGCAAGCTACTTTAGAAGAAGGGTCAAACGCCATAAAATTGTCAATAAGGGCGTCTGATATTTGGTCAGCAACTTTATCTGGGTGTCCTTCAGAAACTGACTCAGAGGTGAAAAGATATGCCATTTCTAAAAAAAAATTTAATTTTGAAATTTCTCAGGAATTGTTTCACAAAGCTACAACTAATATTTCTAAATGACAATTTGGCTTTAATGTCAAGTAGATTATAGATAAATTATCTTAAATAATACCATAATTTCCTAAAAAAAACTGCTACAGCCGAAATAATAAAAGGAATTATTGGAACGGTTCTCATTATAGCGATGTCATCTTCTAGGCGGGTGTCTTCATCTAAGAATTTTAATATTTGTGATGGTTTGTTTTTACTAAATAATCGGGTAAATATATCTTTGGCACTATGGCGTTTTTTGAGCATTACGTCTAGCAATACACTGTCTAGGTAGTCTTTCCATGTGGCTGCATATTCAGGAAAAAACCAACTTTCTTTTTGATAGTCAAAAGTATCAAAATCGCCATTTACTTGTTCTAATTCGGCAACTAACTGTTTTAGCTTGCGTTGGGTTCGGCTGAAACTATAACCTGTCGAGGCTTTGACATAGCCCCCCGATGTACCTATGCGTATTACATACGGAAATGGGATTTGTACGTGAGGTTCGTCCGACATCGGAATAATACCATTTTCAACCTCATGAATTTGATATTTTTCAATCTTTAAAAACTCCTGAATATAGGCCTTCAAATGTTGCTCATAAATAGTATCTTCCAGTAAATTATCTGAGAAAATCGTAAACTCTACTAATGCTTTTCGGGTAGATTGAGGTAAAACATATACAAAACGACATTCGTTGTGCTGGTCTATTCTAAAATCAAACATAGTAGGTTTTTCTATATCAAATACCTCTTCGTTAGTTTCTATAACCCAGCCCTTAAAGTGCTGTAACATCTGGCTGTAATGCCAATTGGTATAAGGCAAGCGGAATGTACTATCAAATACCATTTTTTGAGCTATAAATGTACCTTGCTGTGTTTTTACGATACCTCCAATAGGCTCTTTGCCCGTAACTTGCTCAACCACAGTATGTAAGAATACAATATTAGGATTGACGGATAGTTGTTGGTGCATATAGTCGTAGAAGTCAACGCTACGAATCATTTTATAACGATAGGAATCAATTGGTAAAAAAGCTGAGAACTGATTGCTTCCATGAAACCAAATACCTTTCCATTGCTGATGAACAAGATGGTCGAAATCGCCTTGTCCATTTTCCCAGAAACTCCACGTTTTGTCGTTGGTTTGTTTGGTATCTTGGTCAATTATTAAGATTTTGGCTGTTTTAAATTTACTTTGATTCAAATAATAGGCTGTCGACAAACCTGCCAACCCACCTCCTACAATGATAAAATCATAGGTTTGGGACGCTTCATCAACGGTTGAGTGTTTCATAATAGTTACCTTTTTTTAGTATGTATCAAATAATAAGAAGAAAACCCTATCAATACCGATAGGGTTTGCGAAATAACAAGAATATTTTGTAAATATTGTCTAAGGTTATAGGCTAATAACGAATACCCCAGAATGGATTTCGATAAGCTTTGATGGTTTCTTTGATATAATCCGACAAGATTTTATCGTATTCTCGGTCGGTAATAACCTTACCTTTGGGCTTTTTCAGAGTAGTTTCCTTTGTAAGTTTTTTAAATTCTATTTTGTCTGCTAACAAAATCACATTACCATCATTAATATCCAATTCCATGATAAGGCCTGGTAGTCCAAAATAGCGTTCTGGGCCAGCTTGTATAGGTATATCTTGGGCAAACCAAGCTACAATTTTTTGATGTTTGACAGTATCTTCGGTAATGGCTTTCATACAAATATAGCCATTGATATCCTTTATTTGGTTCATGATTTTCCAGTTAGGTACGTGTAGCGAGTCGTTGACAATGTACGTTTTACCCAACATTTCGATAACCTCTAACTTTCTTTCAGTTTCAAAGTTACGATGAATAAGGTATTCTTCTTTTCGCCAAGAATAACCGCCATCTTCTTCGTTGTCTTCGCCATACGTAAAGAGGCTTTCTGTTGGTTTAAAATAAAGCATCATTTTTTGTTTCCAACCGTCGTCACTGGTACCCCATGTTAGTTTGATACGATCTTTTTCTTCGGCACTGAGGTATTTCATTCCTGAGGCTATTTTAGCCCAAAAGGTTTGTCGAGTATAGGTAACAATGCCTTCGTCTTTTACTTCTTGACCAAAAGCAAGCTGTGTACAGCACAAGTATAATATAATTAGTAATTTCTTCATATAATTTAAGTAGTCTTGATATTAAATAATGACAAACTGTTTACGACCGTGTTTCAATGAGTAAGCTAACTATTAACTATTTGTATATAAATGCGTTAACTACCAACTCACCCATTTGTTTATTAACTTACTAGAACATATTTTTCTTTCTCATTTGCGAGCTTAATCCACGCATATTGTAGGTGTAGCTCAGCATAAAATAACGAGAAAGTGTACGGGTTTGGTCGATAGTAACAAAGTTTTGGAAAGCACTTTGGTTTACGCCTAGGTTTTTCTTAAATACATCGTAGGCTGTTAAGCGAATTTCAGATCTTTTAGATTTACCCAAAAACTTATACAGTGCTAAATTCAAAATAGGCAAATCCTGCGTAAATCCTCGTGTTTCATTTTTATATACACGATAGTTAAGATTAGAAGCAAAATAGAATTCTTTGCCAAAATTAAAGTTCATCTCGCCACCATATTGGTTATTATAAATGGTTTGGTTTGGAGCAGTCGGTAGTTCATAACTTGTTTTGGTCAAGCCTAAAGAGGCATTTCCATAAAAAGTGAACTTATCGCTAGGCGTAAACGATAATCTCATGCCAATACTTCCCGAATTGGTATTAGTTTTATTCAATACCGAATTGATATAAATTGGGTTTTGAGCCAAATTAAAGTTGGCATTGATATTAAGAGTACTCACGGTTTTCTTGAGCGGAACACCAAAGCCAACGTATCCGTTATAAGTTGTACCACCCGACAAATTGGTAGGTTTTGTCAAAATAACACCATTGTCGCCAATTGTCTGGTTATAAACCACTTGGTTTATATTGTAGTTATACGAAAGGTTGGCATATAAGTTGGTAAAACTAGCTGGGTTAAACATATTGTAACCCGCCGAAATAGTATGCTGAATACTTGGCAACAAATCAGGATTACCGACCCTCAAGTACAATGGATTGCTGTTATCTACAATAGGCTGTAAGTCACGTACAGAAGGCTCACGGGTATTTTTGTCATAATCAATAAACAAATAACGGTTGTTTTTCAAATCCCAGTTAATACCTATTTTCGGGATCCATGTAAAATAGTTGAGGTTGATATTGGCAAGGTTAGCCGAGTTTTCGCTTCTACGGAAATCTCCTTTTAAATTAAATTGCTGAGCTGCAAGACCAACCGTAATATTCATTCCCTTATTTGAATAGCGAATGCTTGAACCCAAACGATTATACATCAAATCGTTGGTATAATAACGGCTCAAGCTATCGTTTCTAACGGGGCCAGTATCTTGTCTGTCCAATAAATCACGGTTTACGCTATTGTTTTGAATGCTAAAATTATAGAACGATTCCCAATAGAATATTTTCGATAAAGGTTCTACAAAAAACAAGCTTGATTTAACTTGTTTTTTATTTGAAAGGTTATCATTGATTTGGTCGATAGCTACAATAGAATCGTTCAGAGTTGTGGCATTATAAAGCTTATTGATAGAACGCTGGTTGGCATTGCCATCGGATTTTAAGAGACTATAACCTGCACTAGCAGAAAAACTACGTCCTTTTTTAGCAAACTTATGTCTGAAAATACCCGTACCTTGAAATGTATATGAATCAAAAATATTGCTATTATTAATATTGGTTTGACGAGGGATAATACTATTTTGTACCAATAATTGTTGCAAGATATTGCTAAACTGAGAAGCATTTCCTCTTGAATACTTACCATTTCCAATCAAAACGAGGGTATTGAGGGTGTCGAGGGTTTTCTCAAAACGAAGGCTCATTCTATGGTTAGCATTGAAATTGACCTGATTGGTAGTATCGGCAGAATTGAGGGATTTTTCTTGAAAAAATCGTTGGCTCGACGAAATCTTATCTATCGTTCTTTCGGTTTGGTTAAAGTAGTAGTTAGAACTAAACTTGGTCTTTTTGGTATCATAATTATAATTGGCACCACCAGAATAGTTTTTAGAAAAACCATCACGACTACCTCCTATCGGAATCCCCAACGATTCGTCACCGTCGTCGAAAGTGATAAAACGGAAACCATTGCCCCCAAAACCAAAATCGGCTTCATCGCCCCAAGAAAATGCCTGACTTCCTCTAAAATCCTGATAATCGTCCCACGACAAGCCCGACTGATTGGTATTATTGGCATTACCAACAACAGAAAATTGGTTTTTGCTATCAAACTTATTATAATTACCTTTTATCTCACGACGGTCGTCTGTACCTATTCCTGCGGTAACTTTTCCAAAACCTCCTTTTTTATGACTTTCTTTTAATTCTAGATTAATGGTTTTTTCTTTTTTACCATCATCTACACCTGTCATTTTAGCGGCTTCGGTTTTATCATTAAATACCTGTACTTTTTGGATAGCATCGGCAGAGATATTTTTAGTAGCCTGCTTGGGGTCGCTTCCAAAAAAGCTTTTACCATCAACTGTTACTTTTTTCACTTCCATTCCTTGAGCCCTAATACTTCCGTCTTGCTCTATTTGCATACCAGGTAATTTACGCAATAAGTCCTCGACAGTCGAGCCTGGGGGTACTTTAAATGAAGCGGCATTGTATTCGATGGTGTCACCTTTAATGCTTAATGGAGCTTTGGCTGTTTTTACCACTACCTCAAAGAGTTCTTTGGTAATTGGCTTTAAAGCAAGGCTTCCCATGTCTAGCACAGCTTCGTCGGTAGGGATTACGTCTTTTTGTAATGGGATATAACTTACATACGATACCTTGAGGATATATCGCTGGCGTTTTACATTCTTGAATTCAAAAAAACCTTTGTCGTTGGAGCGACCAAAATTGACTAACGAAGAATCTTTGGGTAATAGCAACATTACCGTTGCCGATGGTAGTGGTGTTCCTGATGTATCGATGAGTGCTCCTTTTACAACAATGCGGGAGGATTGCGGTGTTTGGCTTTGGGCCACGAACATACATAGTACTAGGTAAAAGAATAGTAGAATCCTTTTCATTGATATCATGTTTAAAAGTTTAGAAAATACAAGCTGATGAATTAATGGATTGAAATAAAATCCTGGTAATCAAATAGTTATAATACACGCTTAATACTTTTAATTTAGGGGGCTTACTTATTAACTATAAATTTAGTTAATAAAATAGTATTATTCAATTGAAAGAGTTGTTTTTCTTCAAAATGTTGCAATTAATATGTTAAATAATGTTAAAGCAGATATTGATACGATTATAGATTTGACACTATATTAAACACAAAGCGAGGCTACCTTTGGGGATAGCCTCGCTTTCAATTCAACTGTATTGTTTATACCTTACCAAATTAAGTTAGATATGTTTTTCTGCATGATAACTTGATCGTACCAATGCACCAGACTCTACATACTGCAACCCTCTTCTCAAACCTTCCTCTTTGTACATCGCAAAAGTTTCGGGGTGAATCCACTCTATTACTTCATGGTGCATCTTGGTTGGCTGTAGGTATTGTCCTAGTGTAAGTACATCCAAGCCATTTTCTACCAAATCGTCCATAGCTTTGAATACCTCTTCTTTGGTTTCGCCTAAGCCTAGCATAATACCCGATTTGGTACGTTTACCAAACTCTTTAGTACGCTTAGTTTGCTCTAAACTGCGAGCATATTTGGCCTGAGGGCGTACATTTCTATAAAGGCGTTCTACCGTTTCCATGTTATGAGAAACAACCTCTTGTCCACCTTCAATCATTCGATATAGGGCATCCCAGTTGCTTTTTGTGTCTGGAATGAGGGTTTCGATAGTTGTAGTTGGCGAAACCTCTTTTACTTGAACAACTGTCTGATACCAAATTTCAGCACCTTTGTCTTTTAGTTCATCACGGTTTACAGAAGTAATCACGGCATGTTTTACGCCCATCAACTTAATCGCCTCGGCTACCCTTCTTGGTTCGTCGGCATCGTATTCGTTTGGACGGCCTGTGGCTACAGCACAGAAAGTACAAGAACGAGTACATACATTGCCAAGAATCATGAATGTAGCTGTACCTGCTCCCCAGCATTCGCCCATATTGGGGCAATTGCCCGACTGGCAGATGGTGTGTAGCTTGTATTCGTCAACAATACTACGAACCTTGGCGTATTCTTTACCAATTGGTAGTTTTACTCTTAACCAATCGGGTTTTTTGTTATGCTTGGTAGCTGGTTGAGCATCAACTTTGGGTGCTACTACTGGAAGTTCTATCATTACTATATACGGGTATATCAATGAATCTTTATATTACTAAACACACAATACCCTATTTTTGATTCAACAATGTGCAAAAATACGAACTTACTTTTTCCCTCCGAAGAAAATAGTCAAATATCCAGAAGTAAATACGCTACGATTTTCAGAAAGAGCCATTATTTCGACTTTCTTGCTATAAATATCGGCTAAGAAGCCTACTTCCAAGCTAATATTACTTTGACGGAAAGCATCTAGCTCAAAGTTTAAGCCCGCCTTGATATTGATTCCTGGGGTAAACTGTAAATTACCAAAACCCTTAAAAAAACCTCCACTCCCAGCAATATTATTGATAGTATGCTTGTCGGGGTCGTAGGCTTCGCTTAGCAAAACCCCTCTTCCATAGTATACATCTACATAATAAGGCTTCAAAAAACCTAGCGTTGGCCCTGCCGCTACAATACCATTTACATTGATACCACCGTCAGAGGATTTACGAAAAAGGTTGATTTCGCGACCGTACTGAGGACGCATAGCAAATAAGTAGTTCTTTTTGCCATAGGCATACCCCGAGCCATTCCCGCCTGCGTGCAAGGTGCTTTCACGGTAACTATCAACATTCACTACTTCTAAATTAAAATAATGAAACTGTCTTCTAGCAGCATTATTGTCTATTAATATTTCTTTGCGAAGCATAATACCTCCCAACAAGCCAGAATTGGTATTGGTGGTAACACCAAATGAAAATACAGAGTTATAGTTTTCTTCGTCTATCTCAGACTTTACTTTGTTAGAAGCTGTCGATGAAGAAGATTTGGCAGGAGTGTTTTTACGCTGTGCTGTACCCGAAAATGTCGACAACAAAGCGAGTAATAAAAATGCGAGTAGTTGAGTATTTTTTTTCACGATAGACCTACAATTTTTCATAAAAATACGGAATCCAAAATGATTTCCGTAATTTTAAATAGCTTTTAGAAAAAGGATTTATTTCGACATAGAGGGTTTATGTTATTCTCTGAATAATAAATCAGGCTTTTGTCATGAGAAATAGCTAAACCTAATAGCAATACGAATTAAGTAGAAAATTATTTTTATTCCTGTATTATTTTCGCTAAAAACAATTTTATACTACTATCATTAAACCTAAAAATCGTAAAATGCCAACAGTAAAAACAACCTACTTAGGTGACCTTCGCACAGAATCAACACACTTGCAGTCTGGAAACCAATTAATTACGGATGCCCCAACCGACAACATGGGAAAAGGAGAAGCCTTCTCTCCTACCGATTTGTTGGCTACTGCTACAGGTACTTGTATGCTTACAACTATGGCTATTGTAGCACAACGAGATGGTATCGAGTTGGCGGGGTCGGAAGTAGAAGTAACCAAAATTATGAGTTCAACGCCTCCTCGTCGTGTAGCTCGTTTGGAAATATTCCTAAAAATGAAAGCTAATGTTGTTTTGAGTCCTGAACAAATTCAGAAATTAGACCGAACTGCTCATACCTGCCCAGTGGCACTTAGCTTGCACCCTGATGTAGAACAAGTAGTAAGTATTGAGTGGCTATCATAGCCCATGAAGCTACTGATTAGTAAGTAATATTTACACTTACGGGGTACTCGAAAGTAGCAATCTGATTATAACATCGCTTGGGGTCATTTATAATATAACCCAAAGGCACAAAGTGTTGAGTTGTTAGGTTAATATTTGCCAACAACTCAACACTTTGTGCCTACTATATTATACTGAAGCAGCAATATCGGCAAAGCTGATTTCAAAATGTGTAGCCGAATATACGCAATCGCCATTTTGAATCACTAATATTTGAGGAGATTGATGTTCGACACCAAACTTTTCCGCAACCTCGTTTGAAATAGGTCTATTGGCTATCAAATCCAAATAATAAGGTTTCAAACTTCCTACCTCTTCTTGCTTCCAATTTCTCTCTAATCGATTCAACGCTGTCGATGAAATAG
This sequence comes from Flectobacillus major DSM 103, assembly GCF_000427405.1. Classification (NCBI taxonomy): domain Bacteria; kingdom Pseudomonadati; phylum Bacteroidota; class Cytophagia; order Cytophagales; family Flectobacillaceae; genus Flectobacillus; species Flectobacillus major. The sequence goes on along the minus strand of NZ_KE386491.1, from coordinate 676,889 downwards.
AACAACGAGTACTATGCTTAAATATTAATACGGGTTGGTTATACGATTCTTCTCTGATTTCTGTTAATTGGGCTTGGTCTGTCAATTGATTCCAGTTCATTTCTTTACTTTATGCTAATGTTTATGATGATTGTATGCAAGTTTGCTTTATTCAGAAACGAAATCCTGCTAAATTTGATTCAAAATTAAACGTACAATTCCATTAAACACTTGGCAAAAGTATTATATAACCTTTCTATTTACTTGTATCAATGGGTAATTGGCTTGGTAAGCCCCTTTAATAAGAAGGCAAAAAACTGGATAGACGGCCGCCAGAATATCTTTGAGCATATAGAATCGGCACTTCACAAAGCACAATCCGAGCAGCCAACACCACTTGCTGTGGCGTGGTTTCACTGTGCCAGTTTGGGCGAATTTGAACAAGGTCGCCCTGTTATTGAGGCTTTCAAAAAAGAATATCCCAACTTCAAGATTTTCCTTACCTTCTTTTCTCCTTCAGGATACGAAGTGCGTAAAAATTATGCAGAAGCTGATTTTATTTTTTACTTACCGTCCGACACCCCTGCTAATGCAAATAGATTTGTACAATTGGTAAACCCCAAAATAGCCTTTTTTGTCAAATACGAATTTTGGTATAATTATTTGCATACCTTACACCAAAAGGGCATTCCGGCGGTATCTTTCTCGGCTATATTTCGTCCAAATCAGATTTTCTTCAAAAGTTATGGTCAGTTCAATCGTGATATTTTACATTTTTTTAGTCATATCTTTGTTCAAAATACCCTTTCAGAATCGTTATTAAGAAGCATTGGAGTTACACAAATTAGTATAGGAGGCGATACCCGTTTTGATAGAGTAAAGCAAATTGCAGATGCTAAAAAAGATATTCCGATAGCCGAAAAATTTAAAGCAGGACAAAAAATCCTAATTATAGGCTCGTGCTGGCATCAAGACTTTACGGTATTGTATCCATTTATCAATCGCTTTGGGCATGACCTAAAGGTTATTATTGCCCCACACGAAATACATCGAGATGAAATTGCCAAATGGCAACAACAATTACAGCATTCGAGTGTGCTGTACTCTGAGGCACTCAATGGCAAAGACCCTAGCCAAGCTCAGGTCTTGATTATTGATAATATCGGAATGTTGTCATCCTTGTACCAATACGCCGAATTTGCATGGATTGGTGGAGCGTATGGCAAAGGACTGCATAATACCCTCGAAGCAGCTACTTTTGGGCTACCTATTTTCTTTGGAAATAAGGTTTATACCAAATTTCAAGAAGCTCTTGATTTGATAGCCATTGAAGGAGCAATGGCCATCGACAACACAAATGATTTTGAGAAGTATTTTATGCCACTATTCCAGCAAGACAAGCTCAGAGAAGATAAATCAAAAAGAATTATCGCATTTGTAGAGCAAAATTTAGGAAGTACACAGCAAGTCATCAACTACATAAAAACATTGGGTATCAACCCGCCTACTCAATCACCCCAATCATTATGAATAAAGGTTTAATCATTCGTTCAACAGGCTCTTGGTATGAGGTTTTGGCAGAAAATAAGCACGTTTGGCAATGCCGATTAAAAGGGAAATTTAAGATAAAGGGCTTACAAACATCCAATCCTTTGGCTGTAGGCGACCGTGTAAAGTTTGATATAGAAGATACCGTTGAAAACACCGGTATTATTTATGAAATAGAACAACGTGAAAACTATATTATCCGAAAATCTGTCCATAAAACAGCACAAGGGCATATTCTGGCTGCTAATCTTGACCAAGCCGTTATTATCGTAACCCTCAATTATCCAAGAACATCACTTGGATTTATCGACCGTTTTTTGGTAAGTGCCGAGTCGTTCAGAATACCCACTACCATTGTTTTTAATAAAATAGATTTGCTTTCGGAAGATGAAAAAGACCAACTAGCCGACTTGGCAGCTTTGTATGAATCAATAGGCTATCCTTGTATTTTTACGTCGGTCGTTGATAATATTGGTATTGGTGCATTCAAAGACTTATTAACAGACAAAATCTCTTTGATTTCGGGGCATTCGGGCGTTGGAAAATCTTCGTTGGTCAACAAAATTGCTCCAAGCCTAGACCTCCGCACTTCGGAAATATCTAATTTTGCCAACAAAGGCGTGCATACCACTACATTTGCAACTATGTTTGAAATTGCAGAGAATTCATTCATTATAGATACTCCAGGTATCAAAGAATTAGGATTGATTGATATTGAGAAAGAAGAATTATCCCATTTTTTCCCCGAAATGCGAGCATTGTTAGGCCAATGCAAATTCCATAATTGTAAACATCTCAACGAACCCAAATGTGCCGTGCTAGAAGCCGTAGCAGAAGGTACTATTGCCGAAACTCGCTATATGAGCTATTTGAGTATGATGGACAACGACGACAATAGAAGATAATACCATATAATTAAGATTACAACTAAACAAAATATAACGAATGAAACTTTGGGGTATTGATTTGGGAGGAACCAAAATCGAATGTGCAGTGCTCGATAGCAACAACCATTTGGCCGTAATTACACGCAGAAGACTCCCTACCGAAGCAGATAAAGGCTACGAACACATTTTATCACAAATCAAAAAATTAGTTGACATAGTAAGTGAAGAGCTTGGCGAACAACCTACCAAACTTGGATTTGCAACCCCGGGAGTCCTTGACCCAGCTACCCAAACCATGAAAAACTGTAATACAGTTTGTATGAATGGAAAACCAATGCACCAAGATTTGGAAGCTATTTTGCAAGTTCCTGTAAAACTGGCCAACGATGCCAACTGCTTTGCCCTTGCTGAGGCATTGATGGGAGCTGGCAAACACTACCCTGATGCCGAAGTCGTATTTGGGGTAATTATGGGCACTGGTGTTGGCGGTGGCCTAGTAGTTCATGGTAAAGTAATTGGTGGACAACACGGTATTGGTGGTGAATGGGGGCATAATATCCTTGAAGAAAATGGTGAACCTTGCTACTGTGGCAAGGCCGGATGTGTAGAAAAAGTTATTGCTGGGCCAGCCCTCGAAAAATATTATGCTGAACATTCGGGCAATACCTTAAAACTAAAAGAGATACTCGACCGCCATTTGGCTGGTATCGATGAGTTGGCTACCGCTACTATCGAACGTCTTTTAGAATATTACGGCCGAGCCATCTCCACGCTTACCAATGTTATCGACCCCAACCTTATTGTTATTGGCGGCGGCGTTGGCAATATTGATTTGCTTTATACAGAAGGCTACGAAAGAATTAAGAAATATATTTTTAACGACAAAAAAATCACTACTCCTATCGTAAAACCAGTATTGGGCGATAGTGCAGGCGTATTTGGTGCAGCTTTGTTATAATCAAAGCTTGTAAAAGCACAAAAAAAGCGTTTAGGACATCCTAAACGCTTTTTTTATATTCGTCAAACCTAATTATTTGCCATTTGTAAGCAATTGGAAGAATTGATCCAATTTAGGAGTTACGATGATTTCAGTTCTACGGTTCAACTTGCGACCAGCAGCGTTGTCGTTTGATTCTTTAGGAGAAAACTCAGAACGACCACCAGCAGTCATACGCTCAGGAGCTACACTGAATTTAGTTTGAAGCAAACGAACTACAGAAGTTGCACGCTTAGCACTCAAATCCCAGTTATCTTTCACACAATCAGTAGCGATAGGTACACTGTCAGTATGACCTTCTACTAAGATATCTAGCTCTTTGTGGTCATTTACCACTTTAGCTACTTTCTCTAACACAGCTTCAGCTTTTGCGTTGATATCAGATGAACCAGAACGGAACAACATTTTGTCCGAGATAGAGATGTAAACTACACCTTTTTTCACTTCTACAGTTACATCATCATCGTTAACGTCAGCCAATGAACGCTTCAAGCTCATTACTAAAGCCAAGTTGATAGAGTCTTTGCGTTGGATAGACGAGTTCAAGTTTTGGATATATTTGCTTTGGTCGTTCAAAGCCTCCAATGATTTCTTGATACTCTCAGCACCAGACTTACTTACTACCGATAAGTCAGACAAACGGTCTAACAAGTTAGTGTTTGTTCTTTTCAAGTAATCTACTTGGTCTTGCAAGTCTTTTAATTGCTTAGATTTCAAAGACAACTCGCCATCTTTATTTTGTAAATCGGCACGTAAGTCAGCAAATCTTTTTTCACAGTCAGCTACGTCTGATCTCAATTTTGCAAGAGCTTCGTCTCTGCTCTTTTCGAGGTCAACAATTTTAGCCTGAGCTTCAGCAAATTTTTTCTTGCTTACACAAGACGATACTAAGGGTAGTAACGCGATAAATAAAACTAACTTTTTCATAATAAAAATTGATGTTAAATGTACAAAAGCAATGCTTTTATTAAGGTCGGATAAATTTACAAAACCTTTTTTTAGATTCTAACCATGTTTACCCTGATTTTATTGTGTTTTTATTTGAAAGACAAAATTCGTGAAAACTCTTTAATTTTTCTTCTTTTATGCTAAAGCAATACACAAAACTTTTGCTAAATTATTGGTTTACAAGTAAATAGAATCACATATTTTTTCTTTTTTTTAGAACGTTATACAATTCAGTTGTATTGTTATAAAAATCCTTAAAATAGTATTAGAATGTTGATTATTGATTTTTCAAAATTTTATCCTTATCCTAAATTTTTGGAGTTTAAACTTTTCTTGAAAGCCTCCCGTTATTCTTTGAAATACTACAAAACCCTCATCAACTACCATGTCACATTTATTTTCTCCTCTTCAAATAAGAGACATAACTACTAAAAATAGGATTGTTGTATCTCCTATGTGTCAGTACTCGGCCATCAATGGCCTCGCCAATGATTGGCACTTTAGCCACTTAGCTACCCGAGCCGTAGGCGGAGCAGGGATCGTTTTTACCGAAGCGGTTGCAGTTACACCCGAGGGGCGAATCACCCCAAGCGACTTGGGGCTTTGGCACGACGCTCAGATAGCTCCTCTTCAACGTATTACCGATTTTATCGCTCAACGAGGAGCTATACCTGCTATTCAGCTAGCTCATGCTGGACACAAAGCTGGTTCTGCCGAGCCTTGGAACGGAGGCAAACACCTGGCCACACAACAAGGTGGCTGGCTACCCATTGCAGCAAGTCCGTATCTACTAGATACTGGTGTGTCGGCTCAACAAGCAAGCCTCGACGACATTGAGCAAATTATTATTGATTTTGGCAACACCACCCGCAGGGCTATCGAAGCAGGCTTTCAAATTATCGAAGTTCATGCCGCACATGGTTATTTGCTTAACGGCTTTTTGTCACCTATTGTTAATCAGCGAACCGATGAATATGGCGGTAGCTTTGACAACAGAGTACGATTATTGATTAGAGTATTACGAGAAGTCCGAAAAAATATGCCTATCAACTACCCTCTTTTTGTCAGAATTTCTGCTAGTGATTGGTTAGAAAATGGCTGGAAACTTGAAGATTCAGTACAACTGGCACAGTTATTAGCACTCGAAAACGTCGATTTGGTAGATTGTTCTTCGGGTGGATTGGCACCAGCAACGGCTATTTCAGTAGGGCCTAACTACCAAGTTCCTTTTGCAGAAGCCATCAAAAAACATACAAATTTGCTAACGGGAGCAGTAGGTATGATTACCACAGCACAACAAGCCGAAGCAATACTCAGCAACCAACAAGCCGACCTTATCTTTATGGCACGTGAGTTATTGCGCAACCCTTATTTTCCACTTCAAGCGGCACAACAATTACAAGAAAACATTAATTGGCCCATACAATACCAAAGAGCTAAACCTAAATACTAATCAGCTTATTTTTTATTGGGAGAAATAATGAAGAATATTTGAATTACTTATGCTATTTTTTATCTTTGTTTAAATATCAGACGTATATTTTTCTGCACGAAAATATATTATTCTGAGCTTATCTGTAATGACTAGGTGAAACCACTATTTTTATCTGCAACATAAACGTAGAAGTCTCCTTTTTTATTTACAAAAAAAACAAGTAAAAAGCCAATAAAAAGGGTTGAGGTTCAATCTGCACATTGAGCATCCACTCTTTTTATTGGCTACAAAATTACCTTTTTGAGCATTTGTTACTGGTTGAATTCTGCACAATTCTATTCCTGTAGTATATGCTCAGTGTTTTTGTGTGCTTTGAAGGGAACACAAAAACGGATTGCTATTTTGATTATCAAACTTTGCTCCTAACTTATGAAAAACGTAGCCGTTCGCTTTGTTCCTCAAAGCTGTACTTTGGGCATATTTGTGTTTTTGCCTAAAGCCGAGTTTTTGAATGATTTTTCACTAGAAACATGTTCAAAAATCGTACCAAAACAGCTTTTCTTGCTTATATTATTTTGTGGAATTGTATTATTCTCACAAAAGGTATCGAGCCAGCATCTCGACAACCTTATATCATTGGCATCATGGAAATGCTCTCCTATGAAATCTTTAAAAGCATTGGTAACTGGCAATAGCAATACTATATCGCTGAATCCTAATGGTTTCCAGAATTATTATCATGTATGGCAAGATATAAAAATTGAAGCTGGACAAATATACCACATTAACTTACAGGCTCAATCTACTTCTAATGAAGCCGCTGTAGGATATGAATTTTATGATAATTCAGGACAATTACTTACCAAAAAAATCACTCCTATAACACCGTCTTCAACACTTCAAGCTCATAGCTTTTCAGCTATAAAAGCTCCCAAAAATGCCGTTACCGCCCGATTAGTAGCCTCTACCTTTGGAGCATCGTTACAATTAGAAAATATCTCAATTACTCAATCTGCGGTCAGCAATAACCTATTTCAAGACTTAATAAGCATAGAGCTTTACCCCAATCCGAGTAGTACGAATGTAACCGTAAAAATTAAAAAAGATAATTTTACCGATACCAACATCACTGGTTTGTCTGTTATTGGCTTAGATGGTTCTGTGCATTTGAGTCAAACCGTTAGTCAGACCGACGAAATAACTATCTCGGTACAAGAACTCAATGCTGGTCTGTATTTTGTAAAACTCAATCAGGAAAATGGCGATACTATTACTAAAAAATTAGTAGTATATCATTAGTTCTAAATTACGAATGGTCACAGCCACGGGATAGTTGTTAGCACTTTAAGGAATGGTGAGCTAATAAGTTTTGCCTAATACGATTTGATGGGTAATAGGCCTTCTTGACGGTATTTTTCTACTTCAAATATCTGATACTGTAGTTTGTCAATTGGCATATTTTCAGGAAAAAGTGTGTCTTTTAGATTCGTCAAAAACTTATCTTTATCCTTACTATAATTTTGAAAACCTACTTGAATGGCCATTAAAAAGGTACGGTAAGAGTCGCCAAAAGCTTGGTCTAAATAGGCATCATAGATATCCAATTGCTTGACAGCTTCAAGCTGTTCTGGGGCATAATTACTACCCATCATAGTAGTTTCCAAAAACATCATAGACTGGTGGTTGCTAGATGTATAAAACCCTAACCAACAGTGACTTGGCGTGGTTACAATCAACGGGTGGATACTCATTCTGTACAAAATAGAGGCAAATAGTACTGTGCCATCAACACAATTGGCTTGTTGGGTACGCAAAGCCTCGGAAGGCATACGAACAAACTGATGTAATGTGAGTGGAAATTTCGTAGGAGCATTGTTTGAAGAAGTTAAACTACTGTACTTTACACCACGTTGACGTAAAATATGCCATACCCCAAACAACTGCTTTATTACGTCTTTGGCATTATTGGTTTGATAGCCCGTAATACTATTGACAATTTTGGTTCGCATAAGCTCTGGCAATAGCTCATTGGTAATAACAGGATGGTTCTCGTTGATATATGCCGCATACATAAAGTTCATATCATGCACCACACCTGTACGATGAACAAACGCAAACGGACAATCATTGATACTTCTTACGGTAACTACCCGTATTTCTTTAGCCTTCAATACATCATTGACATACACCGAAAAACTTACATTGACAGGGAAAGGCTGAGTAACATTGGAGAGGACATCCCAGCGGTAGGCTATTTCAGGAAAAATCTCATATTGTGAACTTTTGCCATTGAGATGAACCGAGTACGAACTTGTTTCCATGATTTGAGGGCACTCTATCACAACTTTTACATTGGCAGGACCTAAACGTAAATAAGTGATATCAATACCAAACTGACCTTCGCTATCGCCAAAATATGTTTTTTTGTCAATGGGAGTATTTGTATCCTTCAAATAATTACGAGTAGAATTGGCCCAAACATACGACGGATATAACTTATTATCCATTTCTACAACAGGCTTCCAAAATACACCATTAGAATCATCCTTGGTTTGCCCCAAGCTACTTGTTAAGGCAAAACACAGTAATACAAAAGCTAATATCAATTTGTTCATACTTGCCGTTATTTATGTCCAACAAGTTACAAGAAATTTCAGCTATATTCAACAAAAAATAAGGCGATTGCCTTTTCAGACAATCGCCTTGTATATTTCATACAATCAGTTGAAACTAAGCCAATGAAGAGTTCATTACTTCAGTTTGTTTTCTGATAGATTCCAAGTGAACAAGCTTGAACAATTCTTCTACGAATTCGGCATATAAACCTAGGCCAGAAGCTTGTTTAGCACGGTCAGCGTGTAATTGTTTCCAACGGTCAAGTTGCAATACAGCTACATTGTTATCACGTTTGTATTCGCCTAGTTTTTCAACAACTGCCATACGAGCCGCCAAAACCTCCATCAATTCACGGTCGATATTGTCGATTTTAGCACGTAGAGCCGTCAACTCATCAGCAAATTCAACGCCATAATTAGCTTTACGAACTTCTAGTTCACGCAACATTTCGCCCAAAGCCTCAGGTGTTAATTGTTGAGAAGCATCAGACCAAGCTTTATCTGGGTCGCGGTGCGTTTCAATAATCATACCATCGTAATTTAGGTCGAGGATACGTTGAGAAAGCTCCATCAACAACGAGCGTTTACCAGCCATGTGCGACGGGTCACCAATCATTGGTAATTGAGGGAACAAACGTTTCATTTCTACGGCAATCTGCCACATTGGCGAGTTGCGGTATTTAGTTTCTTGAGCATTTGAGAAACCACGGTGAATAGCACCTAATTTTTTGATACCAGCACCTTGCAAGCGTTCAAAAGCACCTACCCAAAGGGCTAAATCTGGGTTAACGGGATTTTTCACCAATACAGGAACGTCAACACCTTTCAAAGCATCGGCAATTTCTTGTACATTGAAAGGGTTTACAGTTGTTCTTGCACCAATCCACAATACATCAACACCATATTTTAAAGATAACTCGATATGTTCTGGAGTAGCTACCTCAACGGCCAAAGGCAAACCTGTTTGCTTTTTAGCCTCAACAAGCCATGGCAAAGCAGCTTCACCCATACCTTCAAAACTACCCGGACGAGTACGAGGCTTCCAAACACCTGCACGCATGATGTGTGCAAAACCTTCAGCTTTGATTCGGTTAGCGGTTTCAAGCACTTGTTCTTCAGTTTCAGCAGAACAAGGACCTGCAATAATTAAGGGCTTGCCGTCAGTATTAATCCATTCCTGCATCGGCACTACGTCTAAATTTGCGTTCATTGGCAAACAGTATTAATTCAAGTAAAAAAATTTATTAAAATCCTTAACTATCAAAGGGGTAATATGTTTAGGTGTAATTTTTCAACTCAAAACTTGATAAATAAATTTTAATTTTATTACTTTATTTTCAGTTTTGGAGGCAAAAAGTACAAATAAAAAAAAATCCTACCCCAAATGTATTTTTGTATTATTCTAATATACTATATTTGCACGTTTTAAATAATTTCAAAACATTTAACACATCAATAATAGCCTTTAGCTATTTTTTCAGAGAACAGGTTGGTTATTGAAAAATAACTACCACAATTCACTTTATTAGTCGATTTTTCGTCTTTGAACATGACTAAAATGCCAATCACACAACCGATTATGAAGGCCAATAAAATAACATTTGAGGACACTTCTATCGCATTTTCCAACAAGTCTAACTTACAATTAAGGAAGATGTATTTAATCTTCGCAAGCATGAATCAGAATTGGCTTGTAAAGTTAGGAACTTTTTTTATCAAACTCTTCATTTTTCTTCATTTTCCTATTAAAAAGCTGATAAAATCTACGGTATTCGAACAGTTTTGTGGAGGTGAAACATTGCTTGAATGCAATAAAGCCATAGAAAATTTGGACAAAGCCCATATAGGCACAATTTTGGACTATTCCGTGGAGGGTGAAGACAATGAAAGTAGTTTTGATAAAACTAGAGAGGAAATTGCCAAAACCATAGAAAAAGCACACAACAATACGGCGATTCCATTTGCTGTATTCAAAGTAACAGGTATTGGAAGTGCCGATTTACTGGAAAAAGTACAAAGTGAACTCCCACTTACTCAAGATGAATCTTTGGCTTTTGAACGTGTTCACCAAAGAATGTATGAATTATGCCAATTGGCAGCTTCTTTAAAAGTTAGAATCTTTGTAGATGCCGAGGAGTCTTGGATTCAGGATACTATTGATGCACTCACCTACGACATGATGGATAAGTTTAACCATGATGATTGTATCGTTTACAATACTTTTCAGATGTACCGAAAAGATATGTTCGACAACCTGAAAGAGGCTACTCAAGAGGCTCAGGAAAAGGGGTATTTGCTTGGGGTAAAATTGGTTCGTGGTGCCTACATGGAAAAAGAACGCCAAAGAGCCCATGAAGGTAATTATTGTGAACCTGTACACGAAAACAAGCAAAATACAGATAGAGATTTTAACTTAGCTCTTGAATTTGCAGTTGCCAACCGACAAGCTATTTCGATTTGTGTTGGTACACACAACGAGTACAGCTGCAAGTATCTCGCAGATTTGATGCAACAATACGAAATCTCTCCTACCGATAAGCATTTCTATTTTGCTCAGTTATTGGGTATGTCCGACAACATTTCTTACAATTTGGCCAATGCTGGCTATAATGTAGCCAAGTATGTTCCGTATGGCCCTGTTGAAGCTGTAATGCCATATTTGTTCCGCCGTGCTGCCGAAAACACTTCGGTTGCAGGTCAGGCAAGTCGTGAGTTTACGCTCATTAAACGTGAAATGGTAAGAAGAAAACGAGCAAAATAATCATAGATAGATGACAAAATTTATACACTAATCATCTAAAATATTTGAAACGCCACTGATGAGTTTTGTCAACGTGGCGTTTTTATTTTGTACCTTTGTGATTCTATTGATATTATGGCGTTATCATTGATAAGCGAAATGATGTCTTTATAACCAAAGTAAAGTAGGTTTCAGAAAAAGTTTACTATCCGTTTTATCCAAAACAAAAAAGCTTCTCATTTATGATTGAGGTTGTTTTTTGTCAAAAATTTTAAATACAAAATGTTTCGTTCTCCTTACAAATATTTCGGGTTAACCTTATTACTCATCGTAATCGACCAGATAATCAAGTTGGCTGTACACTATTTCATGAAGTATGAAGGCAATGAGGTGCCGTTGTTGGGCGAGTGGTTCAAGCTACACTATGTACTTAATAGAGGCATGGCATTTGGTATTACACTCGATTTTATTCCGAAAGGATACGGTAAAATTGTACTGAGTTTATTCAGAATATTTGCCATGTTTGGCATTGGCTATTACTTGACCAAACTAGCTAGTAAAAAGGCTCATGAGGGCTTACTTTGGAGTATCGCCGCTATTTTGGGGGGTGCTATCGGTAATGTTATCGACAGTACTTTTTATGGTGTTTTCTTAAACAATGCTCCTCTAAATTCGCCAACACCTTGGTTTCATGGCCAAGTAATTGATATGTTCTTTTTCGACCCTTATCAAGGTTGGATTCCTGAATGGGTTCCTATTTGGGGTGGCAGTTGGTATTCTACTCCCATTTTCAATTTTGCCGATGCTTCTATTTTTTGTGGTGTTGTAGCTATTTTAGTTTGGCAAAATACATTTTTTGCTACATTGGATACTCCTGTCACAGCACCTACAGATACCAACAATACTCCTCAAGTATCTGATATAGATACTACCAACGAAGACAAAATAGATACAATCGAAACGAACCAATAATAGCTTGAAAGCGATACTTATGCAATCAGAAATCATCATTGGCTTATCTTGGCTTAGTTATGGGCTTATCCATAGTGTTCTGGCTTCTAATGCAGCTAAAAATCTTCTTAAAGCTAGTTTAGGAAGATTTTTCGGTTCTTATAGGCTTCTTTATAATATTCTGGCCACCATTCTTCTTATTCCTATTCTGTATATCCAGATTACCACACCTTCCGAGTTTGTCTTACCCCCTAGTTCGATAAACTATATTCTGGGTGGGTTAATGATAGGTTCTGGTATTTATTTGGTAGTAGTAGCTATCAGACAATATAATACCAAACAGTTTTTAGGACTTGAACCTACCACCAGTACGTCACTCCAAACCGATGGCCTTATGGCTGTTGTTCGTCACCCTATTTATTTAGGTATATTAGTGGTTGTTTGGGGTTGTTTTGGCGTACAAGGTACTATAAGCAACCTTGTGATGGTACTTGCGATTACGTTATATGTTCGTATAGGAGTTTATTTTGAAGAAAAAAAGTTGGTAGAAGAATACGGGGCTGCTTATCGAAAATACCAAAAGGAAGTGCCTATGTTAATTCCAAAACTTTAGGGTAACACTTAACTTATGAATAGGTCAAAAATGCTTCTTGTTTCTTTAGTACTCAACGGCATATTGCTTGTAGGAGCTATATTTATTGGAATGAAGTATTGCGATAAAATCATGGAAAAACTCTGGCCTAATCATGCTAGCAAAATATTGTTTTTGGGCGACTCGTTACTTGCTCAAGAAAACTGGGCTATATGGCTTGGCCGAACAGATATTAGCAATCATGCTTTTGGTGGAGCTATTACACAGCAAATCAGGTGGAATATAGAGCGTGGAGGATGGCCTCCGCAAACGCAAATATGTGTTTTGAATGGAGGTATCAATGATTTGTTTTCTGGCGTTCCTGTACACCGAATTGTTCAAAACTACGAGGTAATACTACAGAGTGCTCAACAGCATGGTGTAACCATTATTCTGAACTCATGTATTTTTACCACTTTCGACAAACAGCTAAACAAGGATATAGAATTGCTGAATAGGCAACTTGAGCAGCTAGTACATCAATACAATTTTGCATACTGTCCTATCAATGAGGCCCTCAAAGATAATATGCTATTACCCAAAGATTATTCTACCGATGGGGTTCATCTCAAAGCATCGGCTTATACTGTGTGGACAAAGCTTTTGCAGGAAAAAATAAAAACCCTAGATAAGTAAGAGTATTGAAAAAAATAGCCTCATAATTTTGTACAAAAAATACTTATACATGCCAAAGCCCCTTGAAATGACTTCGAGGGGCTTTGGGGAGATGTTTTACGGTAATTATTTTTTTGGAGCCGTTGCAGGAGCTGGAGCAGGAGCTGCAGTTACTGGCTTAGGCGTAACACCCATTTTCTTCAATACTAAATCAGAAATGTTAGCATCGTCTGGAGCATGCAATACGATAGGCGTTGTACCCTGTCCTGCATCGTAATTGAAAACAAAAGCATAAGCATTTTCTTTTGCTACAGCGTGCATATTGTCTTCAATTTTCTTCAACAAAGGTTGTAACAATTGAGCTTGTTTTTTCTGCAAAGAAGTAGCTGAACTTTGACGGAACTCTTCGATTTGAGCTTGCAAGTTTTGTAATTCTTTTTCCTTATCAGTTCTGATCACATCAGCCATACCAGATAAGTTTTTCTCGTAATCAGCCAATTTAGTTTGGAAATCTTTTACTTTACCTTGCAACAAGTTTTCGTATTGAGTTTGAGTAGTTTTCAATTCAGTTTCAACTTGTTTTGCTTCAGGCAATTGGTTCAAGATATAGTCTAAGCTAATATAACCGATTTTTTGTTGAGCATTTACGTTAGACGTTGCCAATGCAACAATAGCAAACAAGGCAATCAAAAATTTGTGTTTCATTTTAGTCATTTGGATTTGTTAATTATTCTTTTTGTTTGATTTGGTTTTAGCAGGATTATTGGTGTCGTCCTTACTAGCATTTTGTTCTTCTTTTTCTTTCTCTTTCAATTGCTCCACCGAAATACCCAGCTCTTCCATAATATAATCTGTATAATCATGTGTAGGATTTGTATAAAGCATGGCTAAACCATCCGAGGATTTATCAAATATAAAGTCGAGTCTTTTCTGACGAGCTATTTTTTCAATTGCTTTAGCCACTTCATCCAAGATAGGACGCATTATATCTTGTTTCTTTTTAAAAAGCTCACCATTTATACCAAAAACTTTATTTTGTAATTCACGTGCTTCTTTTTCCTTATCTGCAATAGCCTTCAAGCGTTGTTGTTTCATTTCTTCGGTCAACAAAACTTCTTCGGCACGAAAAGCTTTTTCCAACTTAGTTACTTCATTATTTTTATCAGAAATTTCTTTCACCCACTTGGTTGTTAATTTCTCTATATCCTCTTGGGCTTTTTGATATTCTGGCATTTTAGAGGTAATATATTCAGAATCAATATAACCAAATTTTTGTCCGTATATACCCAAAGATGAAGTAACGAATACCAAAATTAGTAAAAAAATCTGCTTATTCACGGTGATAGGGGTTATTTAGTTTATAGATATTGTATTTATAACGATGTTTTTTCTACATTATTGAATCGTGCAATCTCAAATCTGATAGATTAACAAATGCTTAACAAAGTTATTGAACAAATATCAAAATAAAGGGTAATAAAAACGTCTAATATAGCCTATTATCCAATTTTTATTACCCTTTACTCTAGTAGTTTTTATCGAATCTGCTGGCCAATCGAGAAGGTAAATGCTTGACGACCGAAATCTGTCTGGCCATTGATTTTGTCAAATGCCCAACCATAGTCGATACCAATCATACCAAAGGCTGGCATAAAGATTCTAGCACCAAAACCTGCCGATTTGTATAATTTGAATGGGTTATATTCTTGGTAGTTAGCAAAGTTGTTTCCGCCTTCGGCAAATGTCAACAAGAAAATTGTTGCAGATGGGTTGAGCGAAACAGGGTAACGCAACTCCATTACAAACTTGTTGTAGGCAACTCCACCATTAGGTACTGTACCTTGCGAACCTAACACACGGTCTTTATAACCACGCAAACCGATAATATCGCGGCTAGCAATGGTATAACCCGTAACCATGCCCGACCCCCCAACATCAAAACGCTCAAATACTGAAATAGGCTTGTTTGGATTATAACTACCCAAGAAACCCATGTGAGTACGCATGTGGAATACCAATTTGCTGGTGATAGCTGTAAACCAGCTTGCATCAAACATCCACTTATGATACTCAATCAAACCGCCGTCTATTTTGCCACCGAGTAATGAATATGGTGGTGTCAATGATGCCGTTAATGAGAAACTAGACCCATAACGAGGGAATGTTGGGTTGTCGATACTATTTCTTGACAAGTTGGTTACAAAAGCAATAGATACCGATTTGCCTGGAGGGTAACCATAATAGCTTTGTCCTAAACCTGCAATATCAATCAATGAGAATGACAATGAGTTGCTCAATGAGAAATAATCATCTGGCCATTTCAAGCGTTTTCCTAAGCTAAATGACAACGAAGTACTATTAAAGTGAGCGTTGTTCTGAGCATTAGTGGCACTATCTTGCTGGGCCGTTGTAAGATTTGAGGTTGTTGTTCCTAAACCATAACCGTAGCCGTAGCCGTAGCCGTAGCCATACGCCGAACTACCATAAGGATTTGACAAATAGTTGTATTGCTGAATTTTGTATGGGTACGAAATATTACGACTCAATGTTACAGAGAATGAGTTAGGTTTTTTACCACCAAGCCAAGGCTCGGTAAATGATAACGAATAGTTTTGATAAGCAACACCATTGGCTTGGAATCTTACCGATAGTTTTTGGCCATCTCCAGAAGGAAGAGGTTTCCATGATGAAAGATTTCCAATATTTTTGGCCGAGAAGTTGTTAAAGGTTACCCCCAATGTACCTACAAAACCAATATAACCACCCCAACCACCAGATAATTCAATTTGGTCTGAAGGTTTTTCTTCTACGTTGTATTCAATATCTACAGTACCATCGGCCTTCGGAATAGGGTTTGGCGTAATTTTTTCGGGGTTAAAGTACCCAATAGTCGATAATTCACGAACGGTACGAATAATAGCCGATTTACTAAATTTTTGTCCTGGCAATGTTCTAATCTCACGCATTACTACGTGGTCAGAGGTTTTGGTATTACCATTTACAATTACCTTGTTGATTGTCGCCTGCTTACCTTCTGTAATACGGAAGGTGATATCGATTGAATCGCCAACTACGGCAGTTTCAACTGGCTCGCATTGGTAAAACAAATATCCATTGTCCATATAAGCCGAACTAACGTCTTCTTGAGGTTTACCGTTCAGGCGTTTTTCGAGGTCTTCTGTATTATAGATATCTCCTTTTTTGACACCTAACAACTCGGTAAGCACCGAATCTGAATAGATATAGTTACCTTCCCAGTAAATATTGCGGTAGTGATACTGTTTACCTTCTTCTATTTTGAAGATAATTTTCACCATACTTTCGCCATCCTTGATAACGGAATCAGACAAAATCTGGGCATCACGGTATCCTTTTTTGTTATAATATTCTAGTAATTTAGCTTTATCTTCTTCAAACTTCTTTGGTACATATTTAGATGGTGTAAAAATTCTCCAGAATTTTTTCTCCTTTGTACCTTTCAATTTGCGACGAAGCGTACTCAATTTCATTTCAGAAACACCACCAAAAACAATCTTAGAGATTTTTACTTTATCGCCTTTTTTGATAAATACCTTCATTGTGGCATTGTTACCACGAGTAGAGTCGGTACGTTCTGCTATTTTGATACCAACGTTCAAAAAGCCTTTTTCTTGATAATGCTTTTTAATAGCTAGCTCAATATTCTTTTTTACGGTAGCCGTAATAATCTTGCCTTTATAGGTTTTGATTTTATCGGAAAGCGTTTCTTGCTCGCCTTTACGAATACCGCTATATTCGAGCTTAAATAAGCGAGGGCGTTCTTTCAAACTAATATTAAGCCAAATCTTGTCGCCTTCCATCTTAGTTGCCGACACTTCGACTTCTTCTAAGATACCTTGGTCCATCAATTTTTTGATAGCAGATGAAATAGCGTCGCCTGGGACTTTGATTTTGTCGCCTACACGCAATCCAGATAAAGTTATCATTGAATTGCCATCATAGAATTTTGAACCAGACACTGTAATTTCTGCAATTTCATACTCTTGAGGAGTTGCATAATTCAACTCGGGCGTTGATGCCGCAGCTTGGGTTCGACCTAAGCCCCCAAACCTCAACTGAGCCTGTGATAAAAACGAGAGAATGGATAAGCAAAATAGAAAGGTATATTTCTTCATTTTATAGTTTATGTTAGTCATTTTAGGGATAGTTTGTCTATCCGCCGCTAACTATTCTGTGGCACTTTTACAAACAATATTTATATACTACATCATTTTTACTTGTTCAGAGGTTCTGCCAAATCTTCTTTCACGAACCTGATAATCTTTGATGGCTTCAAACAGATGTTCACGGCGGAAGTCTGGCCAGAAGAGATTTTCAAAGATATATAATTCGGCATAAGCCAATTGCCACAACATAAAATTACTGATACGGTGGTCGCCTCCTGTTCTAATCATCAAATCTGGATTAGGAATACCCTTAGTGTCTAGTGATATTTCAAAAAGGCTTTCGTTGATATCTTCGATAGCCAATGTTCCAGCTTTTACTTGTTCAGCTATTTTTTTGGTAGCATTCACAATATCCCATTTGCCGCTATAACTTAATGCCAAAATCACCGTTAAGCCTGTGTTATTTTTGGTATCATCAATAGCCGATAATAATTCTTTTTGAGAATATTCGGGCAAATTATGAATATCGCCAATAGTGTCGAGCCTTACATTGTTTTTGTGCATAGTAGGCAACTCATCTTTGATGGTTTTTACCAAAAGCATCATCAAAGCATCTACTTCAGCTTTAGGTCTGTTCCAATTTTCGGTTGAAAAAGCATAAAGTGTCAAATATTGCACTCCTATTTCGCCACTACCCTCAATTACCTCCTTAACTGCTTTGAGTGCATTACGATGGCCAAAAATTCTATCCGTAAAGCCTTTTTGCTTGGCCCAACGTCCGTTTCCGTCCATGATAACGGCTATGTGTTTTGGTAGATTGTTTCGGTCTAATTGTTCTTTCACTGATTTAACACTTTTTAACAAACTGAATGATGCTTTCTGGCTTTTTAGGCGACATTTCTGCTTTTGATACAAGTTTTTTGAACCAGACCTTGATACAAATCTTCTGACAAAATCAGAAAAAGCGAATCAAAAATCATCAAAAATGGCTTATTTCCTAACAATATTGCAAATTTAGCGAATTATGTACCCTATTCAAAATAGCAGTATGCCTTATTAGAGAATACTATGGAAGTGAGCCCTCGAATAGGACTCTTATTTGAAATGAATTGGCAATGAGTAGCTTTTAATTTAGTTAAGAAAATCTAAAGATTGTTGGCGGTTGTACAGCAATAGTCTTGATATAGGAATCGCTGTAACAATTCCTATATCAAGTATTATTTTGGACAGTATATTTTAATAAACTTATATGTTATCGAAATACTTGTATAATAATACATGTCATTTTTTGAATAGTCATTTTGAAGATTTTTAGGAAGATCTGGATCGTCGCCTCCTAGATTATCGAGGTAATCCGTAAAAGTTTTTCGAGTCCCAAACTCTAGGTTTATATCCCAAGGGCCCCTTACATTGTATTTAATCCCAACACCAAAAGGTAATACAATTTGATTTTGTTTATAGTCTGAAACGGGGTTGTCACGAGGCGAAAACTTCATAAAGCCTATTCCTCCAAAAACATAAGGAGACCAATCTTTATGATAACGATTATATTTGTAATTCAGAAAGTTATACTCTGTTACTAGGCTCAATTCGTTGATAGTGGTTTGAAAAGTCTTGCCTCTCAACTGATTAAAAGGGTCGCTAACCTCTTTGTCGTCACCATAAATAGAACCAATCAAAGCACTTGCTCTAAAAGACACATCGTTTTTGAGGTTGTATCTAAATAGAATATGCCCTCCTAGCTTAGCAAAGCTAGGATGTAAATCGGGCGAAATATCGCCTTTATAGTTCATTGCTCCTAGCCCCCCACCTATTTCAATTTTTTGGGCTAAAGTACATTGAATACTACCTAACAAAATCCATAAAGCAATTTGTACTTTCTTACTTTTAATCATAATAAAACACCGTGGATAGTTTATTGAGCATGAACAAAAAAGTCAGGCTAATATCCTGACTTCATTGAGGCAATATTTTAGCTATATTGATTTTCGCTACACATATTAGGTAAGAATCTGTTTGGTAATAAGGCCAAAACAATCGTTTTAAACATAACTCTCAACTATTCTTGCCTTTTTGCTTTGCTACTCTAAATCCATTAACGCAATGGAGGACATTTTATTTTTGCTGGAATATAGTAAATCAATTTTACGGTTGTTAGCATATAAGAATCTTTATATTTTGAGCTTCCACGCTTATTATCGCCGTTGCCATCAAACCCTGGCACTATAAAAGAACTGGTAAATGGGTCAACAGGGTTGTTGGGGTCGTAAATACCAATATTGGTTAAATATTGAATTACACCTGCAGTACGGTCTTTTCCAGTACGTGCGGCAATGCGTTCGAGGGTTCGGTTACCCATAGCTGCCGATAATGGGCTTTGAGCGGCAAGGTCGGCTGTAGCAGCATAGTTGCCCCCAACATCGTCGAGGTAATCGGTAAATGAGAAGCGATACCCCAGTTCTAAGCCAATATCAAAATTATGATTTAATTTATAACGAACCCCTATACCCAAAGGAACAGCTACACTGATAAGTGAATAAGGCTGAGCCGTATAACCTGGCAAACCTTGTCCTTCGGTATGTAATGGTTGCAAACGTACCCATTCGTCTGGATACAGTGGGGTTTCGGGCTTGGCCACTGGGTCGTGGGCAAATACGGCAATTCCCCCAAAAATATAGGGTGCAATCGATGCTCTTCTTGGAGAACCTTTGAGGGTAGGCACAAAATCGTATTGCCCTACGATCGAAAGTTCTTTGATGTCATTTCGAAAATGGAGGTTTCGCATAAAATTTGCTTCATAACCCGACACCCCATCCATATAATTATCATCGCCCGAAATTCTAGCCCAAGTAAGGCCAAATCTTAATCCAAACTGAGGCGAAAGCTGGCGAGTGAAATTAAAGGCCGCATTCCAACGCATACCATTAATAGTCGACTGAATAAATCTATTATAAGGAGAAAGCTCGCCGTAATAACTTGAAGTACCAATTCCTAAACTTACAGATGAATAAGGTTCAAACGTTTTACGTTTGCGGGTTTGATTCTTTCCTCCAAAAAGGTTAGAAAAACTAAATTGTCCTAAACTTTCCTGTGCAATGGAGGTAAGTAAAGCTATAACAACTAACAAAACAACTTTCTTTTTCATAAGTATGGCTAAAGTTCTTCTCTATATTTTTTGACAGTATATTCTTAGTAATATTTGTTAATAAACGTTAATTCCTATGTTTTGTTATGGTCTTTCCATTAATTTCGGATATCGAGCCCCCAATTTAATTTACTTCTTAAGGTATTCAAAAAATTGGTATTGGATAGCTTAATTAAATTGGCTTTAAACTTGCCTCTTTCCATCCTAATTTTCACATTTCCATCTACAACTTTCGAGCGGGCATCCAACGACACCAAGTAATTGGCACTCCTACTTTCAACCTCAAATTCCAGAATAGAATCAGTTGTGACTACCAATGGCCTTACATTAAGGTTGTGTGGACTCATTGGGGCTATCACAAAAATATCGGATGTTGGCATTACCAAGGGGCCTCCTACGCTCAGGTTGTAGCCCGTCGACCCTGTGGCTGTTGCAATAATTAGGCCATCGGCCCAATAAGCATTCAAATATTCGCCATTGAGATAAGCCTTCACAACAATCATCGAAGAGGTATCTGTTTTCATGATACCCAATTCGTTTAAGCCAAAATTGAGTCCATCAAATATATCGAGCGATTCGCCATTGAGTGTTGTATCGATACTCACCAAGGTTCTTTTGTCGATACTATAATTATTATTAAATATTTCCGCTAAGCTTTCCTGGATTTTGTCGGGCGATATAGTTGCCAAAAAGCCCAATCTACCTGTATTGATACCCAAAATAGGGATTTCACGTGCTCCTACAAAAGTAACGGCATCGAGCAGTGTACCGTCGCCTCCCAAACTCAAAACCAAGTCGGCATTTTGTAAATCACTTTGCGTAGAATAAAACGAACTGGCAGTATAGCGGATACCTGCATCTAACAAAAATTGGTGGTATGACTGTGATATTTGCAATTCAGCTCCTCGTATAGCCAAACTATCGAACATGTCCTGTACGAAAGGCCGGATGGCTTCATTGAAATTTCGCCCATGAATGGCTATTTTCATTTTACTGATTTTCTAAAATTAAAAATGTACTTGTATTTATCGCACTTCAAGAGGATTTGATAAAGGGCTTTTCAAAACGCTTTATAACAACGCTTTTAGTCCAACCTTAAAACAAAAGAAAATATAACTAATGGAAAAGGCAAATTTTGATAGGCCATTTTGGTTCAAAACCGCAAAAAACCCATAAGAACGTTAGTTCCTATGGGTTTTTTGAAAAGGTATATCTTATAAATCTAAGTATTTCATCAATAAATCAAACCGCTCTTTGTCGGGTGTTTCGATAGATTCAAACGAATATGCACCGATAATCTGGTATTCAAAACGTTCGAGGGTTGCCACCACTGGCGTAATGTCTCGGCGGTTGAGCTTGAGCGTAAGAATATCCTTAAAATTAGAACTTTCATCGCCTGTGGTATAGTAGCTACTGATAATTTTGGTATCATTGGCTTCTATCAATCGGCTAATTTCGGACAATGAGTAGCTGCGGTTTTCAAGAGCAATTTCGATAATAGCCCCTAATTCTTGCGAACCCAGCTTTTTGGTTAGGATATTCAGGAGTTCGGTTACTACAATCGTACCACTATATTTTCTTTCTTCATCTAGTACTACAATGACCTCCAACTCGTGCTTTTGAGCTACACTAAGTACCTCGTACAAATGTTGTTCGGCTAGCACAAATACTTCTTGATACCCGGGCTGTAATGCTAATAACGGCAATTCTTCATCGGCTTCCAGCAGTATATCTTGACTTATTAGCCCTCGATATTCAGCATTTTCGACAATGGCCAACTGCCCAACTCTATATTCATCCATCCAACCCAAGGCATCCCCAACTGTATCAGCAGATTTGAGGACGGGTAAAACATGATTTATTACATCTTTTGCAAGCATTGTTTTCGACGTGGTAAGTTGTTTATAATAGCAGAACTAGGTTTTGTAAAGATTATTGCCTGCTATTACTCTAAAATTAGTGATTTAATAGCAACTTCCAATTGATATTTACAAATATTATGCTTGCTAATATGCCATTTCGGGTACGCCTATTGGTGTTTTTTCAAGCCAATTATTCAATATCTTGTTAAATTGCTCTGGTCGTTCCATCATTGGTGCATGACAGCATTTGTCAATAAAATGCAATTCAGAACCTTCTATCAAACGGTTAAACTCATGACCAACTTGTGGGGGGGTAATTGTATCGTTCAAGCCCCATACCAACAGAGTAGGTACTTTTATTCTAACAACATCTTTGGCCATATTGTTTCTTTGAGCCGATTTTGCGATAGAAATAATACGAATTACTTTCTGAGCACTGTTGGTTATCTCAAAAACTTCGTCGATCAAATCTTTTGAGGCTGTTTTTGGGTCATAAAAAGTATATTCTACTCTTTCTTTGATATACTCATAACTTCCTCTTTTTGGATACGACCCACCCATACCATTCTCAAAAAGCCCTGAGCTACCTGTCAATACTAACCTTTTTACCTTTGAAGGGTTTTTTAGGGTAAAAATCAACCCTACATGCCCTCCCAAAGAATTGCCCAATAAAGTCAGGTTTTCTAAGCCTTTCCAAGCCACAAAACCTTCGATATACTCATTCAAGCCTTCACATCCAGCTTTGGTAATAGGCATTGTATAAATCGGCATCATCGGAATAATCACACGATAATGACTTTTAAAACCCTCAATAACTCCTTCCCAGTTGCTTAATGCACCAAAAAGACCGTGAAGCAACAAAAGTATTTCACCTTTGCCTTCATCTATATATTTGTATCCGTTGCCTTCGTGAATTTGGTAGTTCATAATGATTATGAGGTTTGATAAATTTGGGACATTACTCGATAAATGATACTAAAAGTGTGCATTCTATTATTGAACTAATCTAATATTTTTCTGCACTTGATTTAGCAAAAAAAGAAGAAATGAAAGAATTGAAAAAAGGCATTTTTCTTAAAACTAGACTTTCAACAACAATACTCTTCCAACCTAGTATACAATAAAAAAAATGGTTTTGTTCAATTTTTGAAATCTTTTTCTTCAATGCAAAATAACAAAAAATATCTAAAAAATGTATTACCCTTTTTTCAAATCAGCTAGCTATTTTCATAAAAGTATTAATACAGGGCAAAATAAAAATACATAATAATCTAATTATCAAATACTTAAACACAAAACCTTATATCTTGACTTTTTTTATATTTTACATAAAATTAACATCTTGTTTTTTTATCTTTTTTTGTGCCAATTTTTAATATATAAAAATAATACAATTTTCCTTCATTTTGTCATACAGTTAAATTACAAACTTCAAAGGAATGAAAAACTCTTTTATAGGTTTTGTTGAAGATTTGTTAAACAAAATCTATAATTTCGTACTTCGAGGTAGTTTCAACGATTAAATTCTTCTTATAATGATACTGATTATTGGTGCTGGAATTGCAGGTTTAACTTGTGCAAAAAAACTAAAAGAAAGAGGTATTAATGCCCTTATTGTAGAGGCTTCTGATGCTATTGGAGGGCGTGTTAGAACCGACTCAGAAAATGGATTTTTACTAGATAGGGGCTTTCAGATACTGCTCACGGCTTATCCCGAAGCTCAGCACTTACTCAACTACGATTCGCTAGACTTGAAGGCATTTCAGTCAGGAGCTTTAATCAAAGTTGATAATCAACCCCAAAGCTTTGAAATACTCTCAAATCCTTTTCAACAACCAAGTACCCTATTTCAGTCGTTGTTTAGCAAAATTGGTTCGTTGACCGACAAGCTCAGGATATTACGCTTGGTAATAGATACTCAAAATCTGAGTGATGAAATACTAACATATCAAGGTATTTCGACTATTGATTTTCTAAGAAACTATGGTTTTTCTGAATCGTTTATCCAACAGTTTTTTATGCCTTTTTTTGGTGGTGTTTTCTTGGAAAACGACCTTGCGACCTCCTCGTCTTTTTTCCGCTATATTTTCGGGAAATTTTATGAGGGTGAGGCTGTTATACCAGCTAAGGGCATACAGGAGATTCCTAAACAATTGGCTAGCCAGCTCAGTCCCAACCAAATTCGACTCAATACCAAGGTTCTGAAAATTGAACAGAATAAAGCCTACTTAGCAAATGGAGAGGTACTCGTAGCCGACAAGATTATTGTGGCTACAGATGGCTTCAATGCAGCAAAATTACTAGGTAATACACCTCCAACGCACTACAACAGTACAACTTGTACCTATTTTGAAGCTCAGTCGTCGCCTTTAGCTCACAAAATGCTTGCCCTCAATACCAATAGAAAGGGCTTGGTGCATAACCTTTGCGTACCAAGCGACATCGCTCCAGGGTACGCACCTGTTGGCAAATCGCTTATTTCGGTATCTACTCAGGGGCCTATTGCTGCTTCAGGCGAAGAGTTATCTGTACTAATTAAAAAAGAACTGGAATCGTGGTTTGGAAAAGAAACAAGCCTCTGGAAGTTTATTAAAAGTTATAAAATTCCTCATGCTCTAAATACATTTGGTGCAAGTAGTACCTTAGGCACTTCCTTCAAAATTACTGAAACACTTTATCAATGTGGCGATTATACTACGTATCCATCGTTGAATGCTGCCATGATGTCGGGTAGAAAAGTTGCTGAATTACTGTAAGGGTGTCTTCTCAATTATGCTATTCTATAAGCAGGCCAAACAATACACCTGCTTATAGAATTTCTGATGCTAGTATTGCCTAAAATATGCTACGAATTAATAGCTTGTGCAATAGCCTCGCCCGAAAGAAAAGCCCCTTCTACATTACCCACGCCGAAGCCATCGCCCCCAATAATAATAGGATAACCCGTCAGCCACAAATACGACAAACTACTTCTTTGGCTCACCAAGCTATATCGCCAACGGTGCGTTTGGATATGCTGGATATACTCAGGTTTTATTAGGCTACTTATTGACCCAATCAACTCCAGCCCTACTTCATCTACAGCTCTTTCCAAATTTTGTTTACTATACCAATCCGATGCGTGCAAGGTAAGCGTTGAAGTAGTAGTAATACCTTTTTCGGCATTATCCACAACCCAAGCAACAGGCTGGTTTTCTTGAATAAGCCCTCCTTTTAGCGACGCTATAGGTTGCTTTAAGGTAACCAATACAGCAAAACATGGGTCGTATTGAATATCCTGTAAAGTGATATTATCGTGAGTATCAATAGAAATTTGACTATCGCTCAATAACTGTAAAGCCTGAGGCACAGGAATAGTAAGCACCAAATAATCGTACTGATAATGTCCCCCCGACTCGGTTTGTACTTCGTTAAAAGTAATTTTCACAGCCTTTTCCTCATAAAAAATCGTGATTCCTTCTGCCATAGCTTTAGGAATGGTATTCATACCTTGGCTACCAATATACCTCGGATACTTTCGCTGAGCCACTTGCCATGTGGTGGCAATACCCTTGGCGACTAACTCGTCCATCACTTTTTGAAAAGCCAACGATTTTACCGAAAAATACTGAGCCCCATGGTCGGCTTTGGTAGCACCTAGTCTTCGAGTCGACATTCGTCCTCCTACTCCTCTACTTTTTTCCAGAACACAAACATCGTATCCTTGTTGGGTCAATAGCCTTGCAGCAGCAATACCAGCCATGCCAGCTCCAATAATTACAACTTTATTTTTCAAAATAAATCAGTTTATTATTATCAATAGTATTCGGTATTAATCAAGGGGTATAACTTGATATTACTTTATAAACGATTAAACCCAAAACTGCTTAAAATGTTGACAAAAGCTTGAGGATAATACCTAATAAATAAGAATAACAGAGGTATCATGCTTCTTTTATTTCAAAAAAATCCCTAAAATGTATAAGAATTAACTTAATAACTGATAAAAGTTTCGGGATTTAGAAATGATTATTTATTAACTTTGAGCAGTCGTATATTATACTTGTAACACAACAAATAACCTTTTTTATCAACACCAAGATAATTTACGGCACAACCCACAATGTTTAACCATCTGAATACCAACAACTTTACACAATAACCCTCACACAATGAGAAAAATATTTATCTTTTTAATCATTCTTTCGGTATCATTTAGTTGTAAAAAAAGCAATGATAATTGGCAAAAAGAGGCATCTAACCCTGAATTTTTACGTCGTACCCAAGCACAATTAACCGAATCAATCATACACGACATATTTGCCCCGCCTGTATCTAGCCGTATTTATATGTATTCTTCGCTAGCGGCTTATGAGGCATTAGCAGCAGGCAACCCCCATTATCAATCAATGGTTGGGCAATTCAATGGCCTTGAAAAAATGGCAAAACCCGACTCTGGCCAAGTATATTGCTATCCATTGGCAGCAGTAAAAGCCTACTTAACAATTGGCAAAAACCTTACTTTTGCCCAAGAATTGTACGAAGACTTCGAGAAAAAACTTTGGGCCGATTTTAAAGCCACAGGTATTCCCGACGACGTATATGAGCGTTCTGTTGCTTTTGGCGATTCGATTGCCGCTTCGGTAATGAACTACTCCAAAAAAGATAATTACAAACAAACACGAGGTTTTAGATATACCGTTACTCAAAAGAAAGGCACATGGGTACCTACACCCCCTGCGTATATCGATGCAGCTGAACCTTATTGGTCAAAAATCCGACCTGTTGCCTTAGACTCATCGTCACAGTTTATGCCTCCTACTCCTTACGAATACAATATGACAAAAGGCTCGCCTTATTATAATATGGTAATGGATGTTTATAATACTATCAATAACCTAACAGAAGAACAACGTGCTATTGCCAACTTTTGGGACTGTAATCCTTTTAAAATGAATATTACAGGACATGCTATGTTTGCTACCAAAAAAGTATCGCCAGGTGGACACTGGATGGCTATTGTTACCCAAACGTCTCGTCAGCTCAATGCCGATATTTTCAAAACTGCCGAAGCCTATTTAATGACTTCTATGGCTGTTTTTGATGGCTTTATTTCTTGTTGGGATGAAAAATATCGCTCTATCAAGGTTAGACCAGAAACGGTTATCAACGAAAATATCAATAAAGATTGGCAACCAGTACTGCAAACGCCTCCATTTCCAGAGTATACTTCTGGTCACTCGGTA
Organism: Flectobacillus major DSM 103; assembly: GCF_000427405.1. Taxonomy (NCBI): domain Bacteria; kingdom Pseudomonadati; phylum Bacteroidota; class Cytophagia; order Cytophagales; family Flectobacillaceae; genus Flectobacillus; species Flectobacillus major. The sequence goes on along the minus strand of NZ_KE386491.1, from coordinate 649,166 downwards.
ATTTCGGGAGCAGCCTCAACGGCATTATCACATGTACTCGGCGACAATGTAGCTTTTGCTGACTCGTCCGAAATGCAATATGGCTTACCCGTACGAAAATTCAAATCGTACCACGATGCCGCCGAAGAAGCTTCGATTAGCCGCCTGTATGGTGGCATTCACTTCCGCCCAGCCCTTGACCTAGGTTTGGTACAAGGTAGAAAAGTAGGGAATTGGATTGTATCGACTATCAAAACGGAAAAATCTAAATAAGGAGAATCTATCCTTATTAAATACAAAGTGCCAAATTTCATCGTAAATTTGGCACTTTGTATTTAATAAGGGTTGCTATTCATTGGCCTCTCTTAAATATCATTTTTCATTTCAAAAGTTAAAACAACCAAATGCCCCTTCCACAAGCATTGTTAGACTCGCTGAGTCAGGTAAAAGGATTCCAGCACGATTCCTTTGTAAAAACACACCTTTTGGCAGATTCCCCTACGTCCATCAGAATTAATCCCTCTAAAATAGCTACTTTACCTCCGTCGTTACAAATTGCTGATCCTGTACAGTGGTCGAGGTATGGGCATTATTTGGTAGAACGCCCAATTTTTACATTCGACCCTCTATTTCATGCAGGCACTTATTATGTACAAGAGGCCAGTTCGATGTTTCTGGAATTTGCTTTAAGAAAAACCGTCGATTTAGAAAATGACCTTCGTATTTTGGATCTATGTGCTGCCCCTGGCGGAAAAAGCACGCTTATTGCCAGTTTGATTACCGATGGCTCTTTGCTGGTAAGCAACGAGGTAATCAGAAGTCGTGCCAATATATTGGTAGATAACCTTAGCAAATGGGGACAAATCAATACGTATGTTACCAACAACGACCCCAAAGAATTTGCTAGACTAGGCGGTTATTTCGATGTTATGGTTGTGGATGCTCCTTGTTCGGGTTCGGGCTTGTTTCGTCGTGACCCTGAGGCTGTTGAAGAGTGGTCGCTCGACAACGTAACACTTTGCTATCAACGCCAGCAACGTATTTTGGCCGACGCTTGGGACTCACTCAAAGAAGGAGGCATATTATTATATTCTACTTGTTCTTATTCCAAATCAGAAAACGAAGATATACTTGATTGGGTAGTCGATAAGCTAGAAGCCAAATCTATTAATTTGGGTAAAGGCGATGAGCAGTCACTTCAGAAGTGGGGCGTTGTTGGTACAGAATCTGACAAATACGGAGCTTATGGTTTTCGCTTTTTTCCAGACCAAGTAAAAGGAGAAGGCTTCTTTATTTCAGCGTTTCAAAAAACTACTGCCGATTACCAGCCAGTAGCAAGGCCAAGAGTCAAACCACAACGTACCAAAAGCTTCAGGATGGAAAAAAGTATCTTTGAACAATGGGTAAAAAACTTAGACAACTACAGCTGGTTCGACAAAAACGATTCCTTTTTCTTATTTAACCCTAGCCACGAGCAAGATTTAAAAATACTCCAGTCTAATTTATATATCCGAAAAGCCGGAATTCTGTTAGGAAAAATTGGAGGCAAAGATTTAATTCCAGAACATGAATTAGCCTTGTCTACCTTATTGCCCAAACATATTCCAACCCTTTCATTGCAGATCGATCAAGCCATCAGTTATTTGAGGCGAGACGATTTTATGCCCGAAACCGCCACAAAAGGTTGGTGTGCTGTTACATTTGAAGGGCATCAACTTGGCTGGGCAAAAGTTTTATCTAATCGAATCAATAATTACTATCCAAAAGAGCTAAGGATAATGAGCCGTCCAAGCTGATATTGTGATAAATAATTGATAAGTTTGTATGAAAAATACAAAATATCGGTGTATTTGGTGTCGAAAAAAAAAACATCCGTTTATACTGTAACTATTTTTTCTATTTTTGTATTGAAATTGTAATGTCTGCAAGTAAGATTTGCAAAAGACCATGTAGCTTTTTTGGTTAAACCTATCATTATTTTATAAAGGCAAGCTAGCTACCCTCCTAACAAATCTGAAAATTAAGTGTTTATAAACTGAAAAACAGCACACAGTAACTAGACTATCAGTAGCAATACCCCTTATCCAACCAACTACTTATAGGATAAAAAACTGTACCAAGAAACGCATGATTAACGAAGAAGCAAACGAAATTACGGAGCAACAGGGTGGCAATCCTCAGGAGGAAATTGAAGCGACATCTGCCCAAGTGTTAGAATTGGCCGATACCACTGATGCTGACACAACTGAAGCTCAAACAGTTGATTATTCTACTTTCCAGAAAAAAGACTTCGTTGAGTTATTGACCAAACTCTTAGCCGATGTCAAAGAACAACCTTCAGTAGGTTCATTCCGCAAATCTGAAGACGTTTTAAAAGAAGTTCGACCTCTTTTCGAGCAAATCAAATCGGCGGAACGCTCTCAGGCATTGACCAAATTCAAAGAAGCCAATGAGGGTTCTGAAGAAGGTTTTGAGTTTAAATTTGATGAGTTAGTTGAACAATTTGACAAACTTTTTAAAGCACTAAAAGAAGAACGCTCGAAATACTTTAATAGTATTGAAAAAGAAAGAGATAAAAACTTTAGTCTTAAAACCGAGTTGCTCAACCGACTTAGAGCTATTGTTGAAGGAGAAGATAACTCTGACCCTATGCATATCAAGGCAGGCTTTAGCGAATTCAAAAAAATTCAAGACGAATGGAAAGCTGCAGGAAATATCAACTCGCCACACAATAACACGCTTTGGCAAACATATCATGCTTTAGTTGACCGTTTTTACAGCAACAGAAGTATCTATTTTGAATTGTTGGAACTCGACCGCAAGCGCAATCTCCAACAAAAAATAGAATTATGCTCTAAAATTGAAAAAATTGCAGAAGCCGCTAAAACCGAAATCGTTACAGGAAAAATCCTTGACGAAGCTGTAGCTGCTTTTGAAGAATATAAGCATATTGGCCCTGCTCCAAAAGAAGAAAATGAATTAATCTGGCAACGTGTTAAAGATGCTTTGGATATTATCTACGGAAAACGTCGTGAGCAGCTAGAAACACAAAAAGCTGAATCTGAGCAAGTTTTCGCCCTAAAAGCTTCAATTGCTGAATTGGTTGAAACATTTGCTTCTTTCTCGACAGAATCAATTGCAGAATGGAACGAACGTACCAAAGCATTGTTGGCTTTACAAGACCAATGGAACAATGTAAAGGGCTTCATGCCAAAAGAAAAAGGTAAAGAATTAAGCGATAAATTTTGGGGAAATATCAAATTATTCTTCAAAAATAAAGGTGAATTCTTCCGTCAATTAGAAGGAAAACGCGAAGAAAATCTTAAAGCTAAATTGGCTATTATCGAGCAAGTTGAAACACTTCTCAGCTCTGGCGAGGATTCGCAAGATGCCACCAACGAAGTAATTCAATTACAAAAGGCTTTCCGTGAAATTGGTCATGTTCCTGAAAAAGATAAAGATGCTATCTATGAGCGTTTCAAAAAAGCTTGTGATGGTTTCTTTGATGCTAAACGTGCCAAAAACCAAAATATCGAGAAAGAATTTGAAGCCAACCTTGCCAAAAAGGTAGCCCTTTGCGAGCAAATAGAAGCTGAAGCTGTCGAGGGTGCTGAAACTGCTAAATTGGCTGAATTCAAAGCTCTTTGGGCAGGTATCGGGTTTGTACCTAAAAAAGATATGCAGGCTATTGGCAAACGCTATATTACAGCTATCAACAAGTATGTAAGTGCTATGGGTAAGCTTTCGGGTAAAGAAAGAGAACAATTGGCTCTACAAACTGAGGTTGATATTCTAAAATCAAGAGGTGATTTTTCACCAAAAGATTTAGGACGCAAAGAAAACGATATTCGTCGCAAAATTCAGCAAGTCGAAAACGATATTGCTCTTTACAAAAATAACCTTGAATTTTTCGCAAAATCTAAAAATGCTGATAAATTAAGACTCGATGTAGAGGCCAAAATCAAAAAAGCAGAACAAGAATTAGCTCATTTCAAGCATCAATTGAAAGTAATTCGTGAAGCGGATAGATAATCAATTTTGATTGGCAAAACTGATATTTTATATGGCAGCCCCTCAAGGTTGCCATATTTTTTTACAAAAAATACAAAATATAACGTATCCACAAATCCTTTGATTATCAAAAACATACGAAAAACTTACAAAAAAGTTTAAAATTTCTTTGATTAAATGCTTGCATAATACATTTCAACCGACTAATTTTGCACCACGTTAAACGATAAACGAATCGCCAACGTTGAAAAAAGCCTTCTTAGCTCAGCTGGTAGAGCAACTGACTTGTAATCAGTAGGTCATTGGTTCGATCCCGATAGAAGGCTCAAAACCTAACTCCAAAAGAGTTAGGTTTTTTTGTAATTTTCAGTTTCTTAAACTGAGCGTTTTAGAAACCACTTCTCCAATAATGACACTATCAAGTCTAAACTAAAAGGTTTACTCAAATAATCATTCATCTTAGCATTCTCATAGTCATCTTGGCAATCGTCGATAGAATTGGCGGTCATTGCAATAATAATAGGCTGATATTCCAGTTCGTTCCGAATCTTTAAGCTTGCTTCGTATCCGTCCATTTCGGGCATCTGTACATCCATCAAGATTATATCGTACTTTTTGTTTTTGGCAGCCTCAACAGCTTCTTTACCATTCTCGACCAAATCTACTTTGTACCCTAACTTTTCCATAATCTTCAAAACCAATCGCTGGTTCATGATATTATCTTCGGCAATCAGAATCGTCAATGGATGCCTTTCTGCAAAATCACTTGCTAATTTACTAATATTTTTTGTACCCGATATATCCCCTCGTTTTTCTACTTTTTTCAAAATCGTCAATAAGGTTTTATTCAGCAGGTGCTGTTTTACGGGTTTTGTCAATACTGACGCAAAAAGATTGGGATACTGCTTATGGGCATCATCGGTTACTGAACTTAATAGTACTATAGGTACATTCAAGTTCATTTGGTCGATAGTCAATGCCAAGTGTAAGCCATCCATTTCGGGCATTTGCATATCGGTAATAATCAAATCAAAATGCTGATTGGCTTTACCCAAAATATCAAGAGCTTCTGCGGCCATACTTGCCAATACAACCTTAATTCCCCATTGCTCTAACTGAGCCTTTAAAATATTCCTGTTGGTCAGATTATCGTCTATCACTAGCACTACCTTGTGGTCGAAAGTAGCTACATTCATCAAGCGGTAGGTTTGAATAGGCTCTTTGCTAATTTGCGACTGTATCGTGAAAGAAAAGGTACTTCCTCGGTCTACTTCACTTTGAACGCTCATAGTACCTTTCATGAGTTTTACAAGCTTTTCACTAATCACCAAGCCCAAACCCGTACCTCCGTATTTGCGTGTCATAGAGGAGTCTACTTGCGAGAAAGCCTTAAATAGGCGTTCCATTTTATCACTTGGAATTCCGATACCTGTATCTATTACCTCAAAGGATAATTCGATATCATCGCCAATTTGCTTGGCAAGGCTTACTTTTACCAATATTTCACCCTTAGGCGTGAATTTAATAGCATTTCCTACCAAATTAAGTAATACCTGACGCAATCGCTGTTCGTCGCCAATAATTTGTGAAGGTACATTATAGGCAATTTCATACATCAGGTCGAGAGACGACTCTGCGGCTTTTGTAGCAAATACATCTAGCATTTCTTCAATACAGCCTCTTAGGTCAAAACACCTTTCTTCTAGCTCCATATTCCCCGACTCTATTTTCGAGAAATCAAGAATATCGTTAATGACAGTCAGGAGGTCTTCGCCACATTGTTTGATAGTGCGCGTATAAAAGTTCTGTTCTTCTGTCAATTCCGTTTCGTTCAACAAGGCCGTCATACCAATTACGCCATTCATAGGCGTTCTTATTTCATGGCTCATTGTTGCCAAAAATACACTTTTGGCACTATTGGCACGTTCGGCATCTAGTCGAGCCTTATGTTCTTCTTGGGTAGCCTGCAATAATTGAGCTGTTCTTTCGGCTACTTCCTTTTCAAGCAAATCTTTTTGTTTTTCGATACTCCGTAGCCTAATTCGGTAGAAAAGCCATACAAGGCCAAATAACAAGGCTAAAACAGTGAATTTAAACCACCATGTCAACCAGAACGGTGGTAAGATAACAATTTCTAGGGTTGTTCCCTCTGCATTCCAAATATCGTCGTTATTAGAGGCTTTTACCCTAAAAACATACCGCCCAGGATTGAGATTGGTATAGGTAGCACTTCTTTTCCTTCCAACATGATTCCATCCTTTATCAAAACCCTCTAACATATAGGCATACTTATTTTTCTCGGAAAGGGTAAAATTCAGTGCTGCAAATTCGAGGGTAAAAACGGATTGGCTATAGTTAAGTACAATACGCTTGGTTTCGCTAATGTGTGTGGGGAATGAGGCATTGTCTCGTCCTGTAATAATAGGTTGATTAAAAATAGATAAGCTGGTAATATAAACAGGCGGCACAAAGGTGTTATCCTGCATAGCATCAGGATTAAAGCTATTAAAACCATTAGAACCTCCAAAAAACAATTCGCCATCTTTGGTAGCAAAACAAGCTCTAGCCTTAAACTCGTTTCCCTGCAAGCCATCAGAGATAGAATAGTTACGAATAATATTGGCTTTTGTATTAAATTTTGTAATACCCTGATTAGAGCTTATCCATAAATTACCATGTCGGTCTTTCAATATTCCTTTGATTGAATTATTGGCAAGCCCATTGGTTTCGGTATAAACCGTAAATTTTCCCGTTTTTTTATTGAATAAATTTAAGCCTCCAGTAGTACCTATCCATACAAATCCCGAAGCCGCATCGAGCAAGTAAGTTATAAAGTTGCTCGAAATACTTTCCTTGTTTTTGGGATTATGGCTATATTGGGTAAATTTTTGGGTAGCACGGTTAAAGCAACCCAAACCGTTTTCGGTACCAACCCAAATATCATGGTCTTGGTCTTCAAAAACAACGTTAATATTATTGTTGGGCAGTGAACTAGGGTTCTTGGCATCGTGTTGGTAATTGATAAAGTATTGGTTTTGTGTATCAAAAAAGTCTAGTCCTCCATTCCAACCTGCCAGCCAAACATTGCCATTGCTATCAGCTATTACATTATTGATACTACTCGATGCAACGCTATTGGTATCTGCCCCACGAGGCATGTAATTAATAAATCGTTTCTGTGTAATATCATACAAGCCAAATCCTCCTCTATGATACCCCAGCCCAAGTACATTGGGCTTGATAAGCGTTACTGACATCACAAAATTACTCTTGAGGCTGTTACTATTTTGGGGATTATGTTGTATATAGCTAAATCTTTTTGATGCTCTGTCAAAGTAATTCAGGCCTCCACCATCTGTACCAATCCAAAGGTTATCGTTTTCGTCGCCAGTAATAGCAAGAACAAAGTTGTTGTTGAGGCTATTCGAGCCTAAAACGTTTTTGTAATGTTTAAACTTAGGGCCAAATTTGGGTAAAAAGTTAGCTCCTCCCGACCACGTACCCACCCACATATTGCCTATATCGTCTTGATAAAGGCTATATACCGAGTTATTACTTAAACTCGTAGGTTCGTTGGGGTCAAAGAGGTAGCGAACAAATTTTTGGGTTTGCATATTCAATACACTAATACCTCCATTTTCAGTACCTACCCAGATATAGCCATGTTGGTCTTCGGCCAACGATAACAAGTCATTATGCGAAATAGAGTGGATGTCGTTAGCATTGTGCTTAAATACCGTAAAATTATCAGTTTCGGGATGGTACAGATTCAGCCCTCCACCTCGGGTGGCTACCCACATTCTTTTTTTAGAATCTTGAAAAATAGAAGTAACCCAATTAATCGATAAAGAATTAGGTTGATTTTTGGTATGGAAGTAATGTTTGAAAGTCTGCTTTTCGGGCGAAAAAATATTTAGCCCATTTTTCGTACCAATCCAAATATTTCCATGAGTATCTTCAGCAAGGCGATAAATAAAATTTTCGCTTAGGCTATTAGGATTATCTGCTTGATGCTGATAACGTTTGGCTCTTCCTGAGTTTTTGTCAAATAGCATCAAGCCCTCGGCTGTACCAAGCCATAGCCTATTTTTACTATCTCTAAACAAATCACGAATTTTGAGGCTATTGTATTGAGTAAGGTAATGAATAAATACATCCTTTTTGCGGTCAAATTTATCTAACCCACGGCTAGTAGCTACCCATAAGTCATGGTTTTCGTCCTCTAATATATCGTATATATAATTATCGACAATACCCTGTTTATCATTTGGATAATGCTTATAAACAGTAAACTCATATCCATCAAACTTATTGAGCCCTTCCTGCGTTGCAAACCACATAAAGCCTTGTCGGTCTTTGAGCATAGCACTAACTTGACTTTGCGAAAGACCTTGGCTCGTACCAAAATGTATAAATGAAGGGTTAGCAATTTGTGCCACAAGCAAAAGCCCCCTCATCAACATAATACAAATAAGCAAATACCTTACTTGGTTCATATAAATTCGTAGTTCACTAAACAGTTGATACAGCCCAAAACAACAACTGCAAGCTTCAGTAGTCAGCTAATCCTAATACAGTAATGGGCAGTACTACAATACTAGACCTAATGTTAGAGTTTTTTATGAGGTAGGCAACTTTACTTATATAAACAACGCCTTGCAATATAGCAATACAAAAGGTATCAAAAGCGTATTTCTAAATAAAAACAACAAAATTCAAATGTTAAATGGTAGTAACCAAAATTAACTAATTTTTAATGAATTATAGTCCTTCAAAATCTAAATAAATTTAGATTTATCAGAAGGCACTTTCTTTTCAAAAAAATTAAAATTACTCTTTCCGCTTTCATCAAAAAACTGCATCACTTATCCCAAATATGGCTTTTTTAAACTGAGCAGAGCTACAATACACACAACAACCTGATAATCAAGATGATACAATAATGAAAATATAACAAAAATAAGATTATCCATTTTATCGAGAATCAAGGCCATATTTTTTACAACCAAATATTCTTCACAAATCATAAATTTTCACCTCCCTTCATAAAAAAAGGCAAAAAAACTTACAAAAACTTCTTGCATAGTTCAATTATTGCTACTATATTTGTTTATGTCAGTTCCTAAGTACTCACAAAATTTATACGCTTAGTGTTTTTCTCAATTCGCCGTTACAAACTAAATGTATTTATTAGCCACTAATTGATAAAGACGTTATTTAGTTACAGTAGAAAAACCACTATTAATCAAGTAATATCATTATTTAGTAAAAGCGATGAAAATCTATTGAAATATACATGTGCTTTACAAAAATAAAGCCTGTGTACTATTTCTTGAAGAGAAAACCTTAAATCCCGAAACTTATTTTTTGAAAAGTTAATCATTTTTCAGACGGTTGTCGTATATATGTCATAAGCATATTGATATTGTATTATACTGCCGATAAGTAGGGTTATTAACACTAAATATTCTTTGCTAATACTTGGTCACGTATAGATTTTGCTAGTATAGAATGGATATAATTATATACTATCACATTAATTAATCCTTGAAACTTTTATGAATCAGTCCCTTACTTTACTTAAAAAAAATGCTGGCATGCTAGGAGCAAAAAGCATTGTTGTTACTTTAATCGTATTTGCTTATTCTACGTTCAATAACCGTTTAGTTGCTCAAAACAGAGCCGTTAAGCTTGACCATATCAGTTTTGCCTTGGGGCATACCCTCGAAAAACAAAGAGCTACAACCTTTTTCCAAACAATTTTGGGTGCTACCCAATTGACTACCGACGCAAACAATACGTCAATCCTAGAGTTTGAGCTTTGTCCTGGAAGCCCTGTAATTAGAGTTTTCAAGAAAGAAACACCCGAACCATCGGAAGTATGCAACTTTAGCAAAAGCGTAGACAAATGGGAGTCATGTGTGTCTAATTATGGTATGATTTGGACTACTATTAGTACACCCAACTTGAAAAGAACGATTAAAGATTTGAAAGCGGCAGGTTTTCCTATAAAAATGAGCAAAACTATGCTCCCTCAATCACCCAATGTAGAGGTAGCGATTACATCGCCTTTCAATAACCAATTAATTTTGTTGGTTCAGAAAACCGAAGGTAACGACGAATACTGCAAGATAGAAAACGTACAATTGGTAGTAGAAAATCTTAGAAAATCTTTGTCGTTTTATGAAGATACAATGGGTGCTAGTGATATTACATTTATCAATGAATTTACAGCACAAGCCAATATTGGAGGAAATACCTTTATTTTGGCCGAACCTGAAGGCTTGGTATTGAATGAATCTAACTTCAATAAAAACGGAAAAAGCGATAGCAGCCTAATTAAAGAGCACTTTAGCTTTTTGTTTGAAGACTTAGAGCAAAATGTATATGCCATCAATGGTAAAGGCTATTTCTTTAAAAATACGCCAGTACCTCAATACCGTGACAACAAACATAGCCATTTTTCAAATGGTCAAATTTTAAGCCCAGACGGCCTAATCATCGACCTTGGTGATTTAGTGGTTAGCCGTTATTCAAGACAGTAACTTACACAACATTATATATTATATCCTTACTTGTTTATTTTTTAAAAACTAATATCATAATCCTTACAAAAATAGAAGTAGGTATTCATCTGAATGCCTACTTCTTTGTTATTATGCCCCTTTAGTATGTATTATTCTCTTCGATTTATCGTTCTATGATTGGTATATTATTATTTTTGCCAATAAAATAGCTCAATAGCATGAAATTGAAGTACATTATTACCTCCCTAAGTATGTTAATAGTCTTTCAAACTTTAAGTGGATGTATTTGGGCTCGTCGATGCCCCGAAAAAACCTGTAGAGTCAACACCGAGCACCGACATGAGGGCGGGTCATTTCGCCCAAGAGCTGCTTTTTCGTGGACTTACACCAAAAAACATTGGCCTTGGAAAAAACTAGGAGGCAACAAGAAATTTAATGGTAAAAAAGATAAAAAGACTGGTAAGAAAAAGTTTAAATATCTATTACCAGGCGAACGAGTAGATTTTGATAAAAAAAATTAAAAATATAGGGCCAAAGCTTTTGGAGGCTTTATGCCTCTGTACCTTTACAACTCTGTTCTGCCATAAGTTTCTAGAACGACTTTAACATCTTAATTTTGCCGAATTACTCACTCATATATGAATTTAATCAAAGTTGCGGCTGGGGTTGTTAATCAAACTCCCTTGGCTTGGGAAAGCAATAAACAAAATATTATTGGTTGTATTGAAGAAGCCAAGAATCAAGACATCAGCATACTGTGCCTTCCCGAACTATGTATTACTGGCTATGGCTGCGAAGATATGTTTTATGCCAATGGTACTTGCGAAACGGCTATTGATATGCTCGAAGATATCGTAGACCATACCGCTGGTATCATGGTAGCAGTAGGCTTGCCAATTAGAATCAACAACCGAGTATATAATGCGGCCTGCCTAATCGCCAATAAACAAATTAGGGGATTTGCCTGTAAAAAAACACTTGCCAACAATGGTATTCATTATGAAACGCGTTGGTTTCAGCCATGGCCCGAAAACGAACGCACAGAATTGGCTATCGGAGAATTTAGCTATCCTGTCGGTGATTTAGTTTTTGAAGCTGATGGTATCAAAATTGGCTTTGAAATCTGCGAAGATGCATGGATAGCCAACCGCCCAGGCCGAGCGTTATATCTTCAGGGGGTCGATATTATCCTTAATCCTACTGCTTCACATTTTGCTTTCTTCAAAACCCAAACCCGAGAACGCCTCGTACAAGATGGTTCTCGTGCTTTTGGCGTAGCCTATATTTATGCTAATTTGTTGGGCAACGAGGCTGGCCGTGCTATTTTCGATGGCGATGCTATGATTGCTCAAGCTGGCGAAATGTTGGTTTCGGGAACACGTTTTAGTTATAAAGATTTCTACCTTACTCCTGCAGTAATTGATATTGAAAAGTTACGGCTAGAACAAACCCAAAATAGACTAACATTTAGTAGCTCCAATAAAAAAGTTTCATTCCTTTTCGACTTCCCTGCTATCAAGCCTGTTCGCAATATTTATGCCCTCGAACATTGGGAAGCTAAGGGTTTTCAGAAAGAGGAAGAAATGGCTCGTGCTATTGCCCTAGCTTTGTTTGACTACCTACGCAAATCTAAATCTTCGGGCTGGGTAATTTCGCTTTCTGGAGGTGCCGACTCATCGGCTATTACAGCACTTTGTTTTTTGGCTATAGAATTGGGGGTAGCCGAACTAGGCATAGATGGTTTCAAACAGAAATTAAGTCATATCAAAAAAATTCAGGATTGTACTTCGGTTGCTGAATTATCAAAAGCCTTGATTACAAATATTTATCAAGGAACTGAAAATAGCTCGGATGATACCCGTTATTCGGCAAGCTCTTTGGCCGAATCGCTTAATACTACGTATTACGATATTAATATCAATGGACTTGTAGAAACCTATAAAGGGCTTATCCAAGAGGCTATCGGCCGTCAATTGGCTTGGGAAACCGACGACCTCGCATTACAAAATATTCAGGCAAGGGTACGTGCCCCTAGTGCTTGGCTATTGGCCAATATCAATAATGCACTCCTTTTGGCTACCTCCAACCGCTCGGAAGCAGCCGTTGGCTACGCTACCATGGATGGCGACACCGCTGGCTCAATTTCGCCTATTGCTGGTATTGATAAACACTTTTTGAGACATTGGCTCAGATGGCTCGAAAATACAGGGCTTGACGGACAATTGAAAGTAGCTGGACTTCATGCTATGAACAACCTTCAGCCAACGGCAGAACTTCGTCCTTTGGCTTCCAAACAAGTCGATGAAGAAGACTTAATGCCTTACGACCTCCTCAATGCAATTGAAACAGCTGCTTTTAGAGATAAAAAATCACCAAAAGATTGCTTAATTTTGATGGAGTTAGAGTTTGATAATATTTATAGCAAAGATAAACTGGTACAGAGTATCGAGCGTTTCTTTAGGCTTTGGAGTAGAAACCAATGGAAACGTGAAAGATATGCCCCTAGCTTTCATGTCGATGACCGCAACCTCGACCCTCGAAGCTGGTTACGCTTCCCGATATTGTCGGGTGGTTTTGAAAAAGAACTTGCCGAAATGCACGACTATGTCAACAACGTAAAAACACGTAGCCGCAGAAGACGCATTGGCTTTTAGTCATTAAAGATTTATTCCGAACAGTTATCCAACGATATTGGTGTATCGTTTTTATTTTATGCTACTAGCCATTGACATCGGCAATACTGATATTGTATTTGGCGTTTTTGATAACCAACAATGGATTCATCAATTTCGTATTAATTCCTCATTTTCTGTGCGTTCGCAAGACTATGAGGCTCAGCTAAGGCTATTATTTTTAGAAAACTCGCTCAAAATTAGCGATATTTCACAGGCTATCATTAGCTGTGTTGTTCCTGATTTAAGGGTGGTAATCAAAGATATGGTCAACGAAATGTTTGGTATTCAACCCATTTTGGTAGGGCCAGAGATGTACAGTATCCTCAATATGGAAATTTTGAGCCCTTACGAAATAGGCACAGACCTAGTATGTAATGCTACTTATGCTTATTATACTTATCGACAAACATGTCTGGTTGTAGATTTTGGCACAGCCTTGACTTACACCGTTGTGTCGGGCGAGGGCAAGATTTTGGGAGTATCCATTGCTCCTGGCCTCAAAACAGCCGTAAAATCACTGTTCTCGAATACAGCTCAACTTCCTGAAGTTCCCCTAAAAATGCCAGATTCGGCTATTGGCAAAAATACAGTACATGCTATTCAGGCGGGGGTGTTGTGGGGATACGTTGGTATGGTTCGTGAAATGATTCATCAAATCAAATTAGAAGTTGGACAAGAATGTAAGGTACTTGCTACGGGCGGTTTGTCGTCGATTCTTACGCCATTACGTGCCGAATTTGACGAGGTTGACAAATCATTAACTCTTAATGGCCTCAAAATTATTGCAGATTTATATCAATAGGTAAGTCTGTAGAGTTTTGCAACTAAATACCTCAAACAATAAAGCTTGAAAATACCTAAATTTGAATAGTTAAGTATTAGAAGTAATCTATTTTAGACTTACATAAAAATCTATCAATCAACTGTTTGTCTAAAAAATCAATTGAATTATCAATTCAAAAGTCAATCTGTTAATAATAACAGATTGACTTTTTTTATTTTTTTAAAATCTTCCTGCAACGTTTTATTTACTTCTTGCATCTTATCACCAAAACCTATCCTTCGCAAGCAACACTCCCAATAATTTTTATGGCAGTTTATTACCATTCATCATTTAGGGAAGCCGATCAGGTAGTTTGCATTGCAAGGTAGTGTGTATCGCCCTAATTTTGAATTAACAATCAAGCATCATAACTATCAACATTCTAAGATGGCACCTCTCCTATTTGGAACATACTTATAATGGCTAAATTTAAAAATCATGAAACGATTATTACTTATCATCACATTGGCAACTTGTGGATTCGGCTACGAGAGTTTGGCACAAGTAAAAGGTAAAATTTCAGGTCAAGTTACCGATAATAACAATAAAATTGTTGAGTTTCCGACGGCCACCCTGCTGAAAGCCAAAGATAGCACTTTGGTAAAAGGAGCATTGGGCGACCTCAATGGGATATTTGAATTTGAGAATGTAAACAAAGGCGAATACATTGTAAGTATTAGCCAATTGGGATACAAAAAATACTATTCACCTAAGATCGCCATCAGCGAAACCAATCTTCAAATAAATCTAAAAAATATTCAGGTGTTTGAAGAAACCAAACAACTCAATGAAGTAGTAGTAACTGCCCAAAAGCCTTTTATTGAACGCCAAGTAGACAAAACGGTAGTAAATGTCGAAAACAGCATCGTTGCGTCGGGTTCTACGGCATTGGAAGTACTCGAACGCTCACCCAATGTAATGGTTGATAAAGACGGAAACATTACCTTGAAAGGCAAACAGGGTGTAAAAGTGATGATTGACGGTAAAATTTCGTACTTAACAGGCCAAGATTTAAGCAACTTCCTCCGCAATATGTCGGCAGAACAGTTGTCTCAAATCGAAATTATGACCAATCCTTCTTCAAAATACGATGCCGCTGGTACTGCGGGTATTATCAATATCAAAATGAAGAAAAATGTTAATATGGGGCTAAATGGCTCGGCAAACGTTGGGGTTGGGCATGGCAAACACCTAAGAGAAAACGCTGGCCTAAACCTTAATTACCGCAATGGCAAAATTAACCTTTTTGGTAATTATAACTGGAACGAAAGAAGACAAGAAAATACCAACGATATTCTACGTAATTTCAAAGAACAAGGTGAAATATACCGTGCCCAAAGCTTGCGCGTTAGTAAAAGTTATAATCATTCGCTAAAGGCTGGTGCTGATTATTTTATCAATGACAAAACTACTATTGGAGTGTTGATTAATGGCTCTATTGGCCGATGGGGAGCCGATTCGGCCGTAACTACCACTACCAAAATGATTAATAATCAGGTGGTTCAAACTATCCCAACATCTAATAGAGCGAGCAACCCTTGGAAGAATATTTCAACCAATTTTAACCTCAAACATACATTCGATTCGACAGGACGTGAACTTACCCTCGACTTGGACTATGCCTATTACAATGACAGAACCGACAATAACTATATAACTCAATATTTTTCAGGAGCAACATTAGGCAACAAGTTTCGCTCGGATTCGCTCCTAACCAACAAATCATTGTCGGGTATTAATCAATATTCATTTAGATTAGATTACACTTTGCCTGTTTCAAAAAATACTAAATGGGGAATGGGACTCAAAGCTAGCTATGTAATAACAGACAATGACTTGAAATTTTTTGAGCAAAAAGAAGATTCTAAAGAGCTAAGTCTTCTTGCCAAAAACAGCAACAACTTTGTATATCGTGAAAATATCAATGCAGGATACCTAAACTACCAAACCAAAATCAAGAAGTTTAGCTTTCAGTTAGGGTTACGTGGAGAATGGACTATTGCAGATGGAAAGTCGGCAGGATATGCTTCGGCCAAAGACTCTACTTTTAAAAGAGATTATTTCAAATTGTTCCCAAGTGCATTTGTACAATACGAAGCCAACAAAAACAACACATTTGGCATAACCTATAGCCGTAGAATTGACCGCCCTGGCTATGACCAACTAAACCCGTTTGTATTCTTCTTGGACCCGTATACTTACGAAGTAGGTAATCCGTATCTAAGACCACAGTTAACCAATTCATTTGAATTGACCCACTCGTTCAAAGGAATTCTTTCTACCACTATCAACTATAGCCATACTGTAGATGTAATGTCGGAATTGTTGAAACAAAATAACGAAACCCGTACAACCTTCCAAACGATGGACAACTTGGCAACACAAGATAACTTAGGAATTACCCTTTCGGCTCCTATTCCTATAACCAAATGGTGGATGAGTGTGAATGAATTTAATTTGAGCTATGCCAAAATCACTGGTCAAATTCAAAATGCCAATATATTGCCAGAAGCAACCAACTATTATTTCAATTCTAACAACACATTTTCTCTACCAAACAATTACAAAATTGAGTTTGGAGGTTGGTATAGTTCGGGCGGTTTGTGGAGTATTTTTAGAATAAGCCCACAAGGAGCTGTTAACTTTGGTATTCAAAAAACGCTTTTAGACAAAAAGGCTACCCTAAAATTAAACGTACAAGATATTTTCTTTACCAACAAAGCTACAGCTTCTACTCAGTATGGTTCTGTTGATATTAAAGCCGCTAATACTTGGGACAGCCGTCAGGTACGTTTAACATTCAGTTATAGATTTGGTAACTCGAAAGTGGCTGCTGCCAGAGGACGCTCGACTGGATTGGATGAAGAAAAAAGCCGTGTGAAAAACGGAGGAAACTAATATCAATAATACTACCAAATAACGAAAGACTTGAGAATGGGACGTTTAGTTTCCTTTCTCAAGTCTTTTTAATAACTGTTCAACTTGTGAACACCTTTTTTTCATAGCCATTTAATTACCGCTGATTAACGTAAGTCTAAATAAGTCGGCTGGTTTACCATCATAAACTCAATGAATGATTTGAACCTAGTCTTTTTACTTTTGAGATTTGAAGACGATACTTCATTTTTAGAAGCATCCGAGTTTGAGCTTGCTTGTGATTCCTTCACAATTAAGTCGGCCAACAACAAATTGTATTTCATAATAATGGTATTTAAGTGAAGAGTGCCTATATCAACAAAAATGATTGCTTATAAAAGATACCCAAATAGTAATAATTTGACAATCAAACTATTATACAATCATTGGCACTCACAAAAACAGTATGGTATCTTTTTTACATTACTATGACGCAAAGATATATCAATAGGTTTCAAATAAACCAAAAATATAACTATTCAAATACAAGTTCTTTAAATACTCATATTTCATTGAACATTACCAAGAAAACCTTCTCAAAATAAGTCAATAAACTCTTTTGTTATTTTTATTTTGGAAAACCCCTAAAAACAAAAAAGGCTAGTCGAAACCAGCCTTCTGCTTACTCTTCTAATTTCATTCCTATCAATGCCGCAAATCTTCCTGTTTTGCCTCTCTCTTTTCTGAAAGAGAAATAATCTTCATTGTGTAATATCGTTGAAAACTCCGAAATTTCAATTTGGTTTTCGGGCAAACCACAGTTTAATAATTGTACAAAGTTGGCTTTTTTTAAATCTATAAAGAATTTTTGCTTTTCGGCATCAAATCTTTTAAACTCAGGCATAAACTCATCGGCTACTTCTAATCCTACCTCAAAAGAACACTCGTCGATACAAGTACCCACATAAGCAAAACAATCTGCAGGATTAGTCTTAAATTCCGATTGCATTTTTTGAATCGTTTTTGCAACGATTTGTTTTACCGTACCTCGCCATCCTGCATGTACTGCCCCTACAGCTTGCTGAACAGGGTCAAAAATCAAAATGGGTGTGCAATCGGCCACGGTTACACTAATAAAAACCCCTTTTCGAGCTGTAATCAAGGCATCATAACCTTGATATGCCTTACCACGTGTTACCACCACTATTTCATCGCTGTGTGTTTGGTACGAATGGGCAACACGCCGCTCGCCAATACCTAATGCTTGATAGAATTGACGACGATTTTTCAAGACGGTTTCTTTACTATCTCCACTATACAACCCTAAGTTCAGAGAGGTATAGGGTTTTTCACTAAATCCCCCATGACGGGTACTTTCAGCAACCACTAAATTAGTAAATTGCTGAAAAATTTCAGGTCGTTTGAACATGTTTTATAAGTTTTATGAAGTTCCCACTACAAAATTACGAGAATATTAAAACGCCCAAACTACCATTCAATAATTCATTTGGCCAAGCCAAAGGGGTAGTCAGACAGGTAAATGAAGGAGTGCTGAATTTTGTATGCAGAGTGGCGAGTTTAATTTACAGACTATAGAACGTATGGTATTTTCTTTTGTAAAATTCATAAAAAAAAGTATCATATAATAAAAGGCAATGTCCTATACAGCAGCCTATTTTATAGATATTCAATCATTTTTTACAAAATAGCAAGCTAATTATACTCAAGTATTTTGTTCTAACTATCAGATTTTGAATCATTATTTTGCTCAAAAATATGAAGTTTGTTGCCCCATGAAAACACATATTATTATAGTTTGGGTTATCCTAACACTGTCGCAATGTACGACAAACAATACCTCACATACAGCCCAGCAAGCAGGCATAGCCTTGTCGTTTGATGATAGATTTATTGAAGAATGGTTTCAATTACGGCCTTTGTTGTTGCAATACCATACCAAAGCTACCTTTTATATTACTCAGCCCGACAGCCTTAGTCCTAGAGAAATAATGCTTCTCAAGATTTTAGAAAAAGATGGCCATGAAATAGGCTGTCATGGGGCTCAGCATATTCGTTCACTACCATTTGTTTGGCAAAACTCACTGGCCGAGTATATGCAAGTTGAAATTTTTCCAGCATTAGCTACTATGAAAAAGCAAGGCTTTTCACCTATTACCTTTGCCCACCCAGGCGGTTCTCAATTTTGGTGGATAGACCTTGCTCTACTCAAGCATTTTGTATTATTACGAGATGTTTCGCTCAAAGAACGTAAGCTTTACGGTTTTAGTTACCACCGAAATATTGAACAGATAAACGAAATTTATTACGATTTTAAGGGACAAAAACGAGTTGAGGCTCTATTAATCGACGAGAGTAATCAGCTAACTTGGCAGGAGCTTCGATGGGCGTTGGTCAAAGCCCAAAAAACCAACACAGCCCTGATGCTATTTGGCCACCGCCCCCTATCAGCTAGCAACCGCCTAGGCACCGATTATGGTTTTGACATAAAAAGATTAGAACAAATATTAGCAGAAAGTGCTAAATTAGGTCTGAAATCTTATACAATGGCAGAATTAGTACAACCATGATACGCTTTTAAGTAGTATTTTGGCATTTTGCCCTGTATTTATACTCATCAATTATCAAACAAACCTTTATTCATGAAAAAACAGTATTCCTTCATCACAACATTATTACTAACAGCCTCTCTTGCACAGACACAAGCACAAAATGCTGATTCGGTTACTATCAAAAAGTTTTTTGATGCCACTCTTTCTCATGGAAAATCATACCCTTGGCTTCGCGACCTAACAACCAATATTGGTGGGCGTTTGGCTGGCTCGGCCAATGCCGCCAAAGCTGTACAATGGGGCAAAAGCGTTTTAGAACAAGAAGGTGCAGACAAAGTATTTCTTCAAGATGTAATGGTACCTCACTGGGAACGTGGAGCAAAAGAAGAAGCGTATATTTTGAATGGTAAACAAAAAATCAATGTGCCTTTGCTAGCATTAGGTGGCTCGATAGCTACCCCCAAAAAAGGGATTTTGGCAGAAGTAATTGAGGTGAAAAACTTCCAAGAATTACGAGCCTTGGGCAAAGAAAAATGTGAAGGAAAGATTATCTTCTTCAACCGCCCAATGGACCCTACCAAAATCAGTACTTTTGAAGCTTATGGCCAAGCTGGCGACCAACGCCGAAGCGGCGCTAACGAAGCCAGTAAAGTAGGTGCTGTTGGTTGTATTATCCGTTCATTGAGCAATACCCTCAACGATTACCCACACACGGGGTCTATGCAATATGCCACAGGTGTACCTTTGATTCCTGCTGGAGCTATCAGTACTAATGCCGCAGAATTATTGAGCAAAACCTTACAAGAAAACCCTACTACTAAATTCTTTTTCAAACAAAACTGTGAGACCCTCGACGATGCCCCTTCTCACAACGTGGTAGCTGAATTAAAAGGCTCTGAAAAACCTGATGAAATTATCGTAGTGGGTGGCCACCTCGATTCGTGGGATGTAGCTCAAGGTGCACACGACGACGGTACAGGTATTGTACAATCCATGGAGGTTTTGCGGTTGTTTAAAGAACTAGGTATTAAGCCTAAAAGAACTATCCGTGTAGTATTGTTTATGAACGAAGAGAATGGCAACCGAGGAGGTATCAAATATGCAGAGTTGGCCAAACAAAATAATGAAAAACATATTTTTGCTTTAGAGTCGGACAACGGAGGTTTTACCCCTCGTGGGTTTGGTATTCAGGGTGGTTCACCAGCCGTTTTGGCCAAAATCCAAGGATACAAAAATCTGTTAGCTCCTTATGGCTTACATGAAATTGAAAAAGGCGGAGGCGGTGTCGATATTGGCCCTCTTGCTCCACAAGGTACTGTTTTGATTGGTTTCAAGCCCGACCCTCAGCGTTACTTTGAATACCATCATGCCTCTAATGATAAATTTGAAACCGTTAACCAACGTGAATTAGAAATGGGGGCTGCTTCGATGGCATCGTTGATTTACTTGCTAGACAAATACGGTCTTTAATACCAGTACAAACATTAGTCATCCCGATTTTTTAGCAAAAACAAGGCGGTCGAAATTAGTTTTTCGACCGCCTTGTTTGATTAATAGTCAATAAATGCCTTACAATTGTGTACTTTTTTCCAATAAATACAAACAAGAGGTCTCTATTGTAAATTATCCCAAAATATTGGGAAGACTCATGTTTAACGAATATCGTCTAGGAGTATAAACCGAAAGCTTATTTATACGTGCTAATAGAATAACAATTCAGATAAAAAACATCTTCTATAAGGGTATTTACCTCCAAGAGGATATGTTCTCAATAACTTTTTTTACTTATTACAAACAACTAGGCGATTTTTTCTCTGCTTCATTAAACTTCTCTTCCCAAAATGCAGGCTCGTGTACGTCCCAAGCATGACACCCGAAGGGTAATTTCCCCAATTTTTGAATAGACCGTTGCGGAAAAAATTCAACCGAAAAAGCAAGGGCTTCACGATAATCGGGAGTTTTGATATGCTTAACAAAGCGGTTTACTTCTATACCAAAAAATACATCTTCGTTGAATTGATGCCCATTCTGAGCTAAATAATAATCTATTTTGACCCTAAACTGGTTGGTTACCTTCAAAAAGGCACTCACTTTTCTGAGCGAAAAGCCTCCATTGCCTACGCTATTTTGTAAGATAATCTCTTTGGGCGTAATACCGTCTTCTTTGGTGAGTCCCAAAACTGTCGCTATTTTCTTTTTTATATTAAACCGTATTTCGTCTAATGGCGACGTAAACTCCCAATCTCTCAACCAGGGTGCACCAATATAATCATACCCTTTTTGACACCATTCTGTTAATTGATCGCTAAAAATGTAGGCATCTAACTGATAAATTAAAATATATTCAAAATCTACAAATCGCTGATAAAATTCTGACGACATCATCAGTCGGTTATACGCCTGAATATCAGCAAAATACATAGACGGGAAATTTTCAACACTCAAATTGTCATATTGTACCAACAAAGCCGACAAATCCAAATGCTCAGGTTTTGCGATTATCATAGGGTGGTTTTTCAATACTGAGACACAGCGTTCAAGCGACCTCCTTTCGCCATTGCTTAGCACCGCTTTGTACATTGGAATCACTACTGCAACCTCTTTTTTCAACATAAATATCAATGATTAAACAAGCTCGAAAATCGACTCATTGTTATTTCCAAATCTTCGTGCTTGCTAATGTACGTTAATACTGATTTTTGAATCCTACAAGTCCTAATTAAGACTTGTAAGGTTACGACATTGTCGGATTAGTGAGCCTCTAACCAATTGGCACCAAGCCCAATACCAGTTTCCATTTTTACAGGAAACTCAATAGCATGAATCATAAGGTTATTGACATTTTCTTTGAGCAAGTCTATTTCCGAAATATGTGCATCAAAAACCAATTCATCATGTACTGTCAAAATCATGCGTGACTTGAGTTTTTCTTTTTTGATAAAATTATTCACCTTTATCATAGCCACTTTTATCATGTCGGCTGCCGAGCCTTGAATAGGAGCATTGATAGCGTTCCGTTCGGCAAAACCGCGTTCTACCATATTCTGAGCGTTAATATCTCGGAGGTAACGCCTTCTGCCTAAGACCGTTTCGACATAGCCCATATCACGAGCTTTGATCACCGCCGAATCCATGTATTTTTTGATAGATGGAAACTCACGCCAATAGCTATCTATAATTTCTTTGGCTTCGGTACGAGAAATATCTATTTGTTGTGACAATCCAAATGCCGAAACACCATAAATAATACCAAAGTTAACCGTTTTGGCTTTTCTACGCATATCTGGCGTTACTTCGTCGAGGCTTACATTAAACACTTTGGCAGCAGTAGTAGCGTGAATGTCACGTCCCTGATTAAAAGCCTCTATCATAGATTCGTCCTGAGCAAAAGCCGCCATAATACGCAATTCTATTTGCGAATAATCGGCCGACAATATCTGAAACTCTTCATTACGAGGAATAAACGCCTTTCTGATTTCACGCCCACGAGGGGTTCTTATCGGAATATTCTGTAAGTTGGGATTGGTACTCGACAAACGCCCTGTTACAGCCACGGCCTGATTAAAAGAAGTATGAATACGTCCTGTTCGTGGCGAAATCAGCAAAGGGAGGGCATCAACATAAGTGGACTTTAGCTTTTGTAATTCTCTGAAATCCAAAATCTTACGAGCAATTTCATGTTCACCTTCGAGTTTCGACAAAATTTCTTCGCCCGTCATATATTGCCCTGTTTTGGTTTTTTTGGCCTTAGGGTCTAGTTTAAGCTTTTCAAAAAGCACCTCCCCTAATTGTTTGGGCGAACCAATATTAAAATCAACTCCAGCCAGTTCAAATACACGGTCTTGTACTACACGCATATCGCTTTCAAGGGTTTTGGACATATCTGCCAAAAACTCGGTATCAATACGAATACCCTCTAGCTCGATATCGGTAAGCACCTGTGTAAGGGGCATTTCTACCTCCTCAAACAATTTGATGGCACTTGTACTTTCAGCTAAAATAGGATGTAGCTTTTGTTTTAACTGAAGAGTAATATCAGCATCTTCGGCAGCATATTCTTTGATTTTTTCAAAGTCAACATCACGCATATTGCCTTGCTTTGCTCCTTTTTTTCCGATGAGTTCTTCAATAGATACTGGCGTATAATTCAAAAAATCTTCTGCCAAAATATCCATATTATGGCGTTTGTCTGGCTCGATAAGGTAATGTGCCAGCATAGTATCGTAGAGTTTTCCTTTTACCGAAACACCGTATTGCTGCAAAACCATCAAGTCATATTTAATATTTTGAGCTATTTTTTCGATACTTTCATTTTCAAATACAGGCTTAAATTCATTCAAAATCGCCTGAGCATCTTCTCTATTTTCGGGAATAGGCACATAAAATGCTTCGCCAGCACGATAGGCAAAAGCCAAACCTACCAATTCAGCTTCTACGGCATCGATATTGGTGGTTTCGGTATCAAAACAAAGGCTATCTTGAATACTCAGAAAATGCACTAAGTTTTGTCTGAGTTCGGGCGTATTAATTAAGTGATATTCATGAACGGTATTATGAATATTGCCTTTGGTTGCAAGCTCAACGCTTGGACTGCTCAAAGGCAAGGTTTTTTCTTGTACCAAGCTACCAAACAAGTCCATCTGACCACTGGCCTGAGCTTTGGCGGCTTTGGGCGAAGTTTCTTCTTTTGGCGTAACAGCCTCGGTGTCTTCACCTAACATTCTTTTGCGAAGCGTTCTAAACTCCAGTTCGTCCAATAATGCCGAAAGAGCATCTTTATTCACTTCCGACATACGCAGATCGTCTTCGATGAAATCAATTGGTACTTCACACAATATTGTAGCCAACTCTTTAGACAAAAGCCCTTGCTGAGCAAAGTTGATTACATTTTCCTTTTGTTTACCTTTTAGTTTATCAACATTGGCAATCAAGTTTTCGACCGAGCCATACTCCTCAATAAGTTTCTGAGCGGTTTTTTCTCCAATGCCAGGAATACCAGGGATATTATCGACAGCATCACCCATAAGGCCAAGAATATCAATTACTTGATCAACACTTTTGATACCCCATCGTTCACAAATTTCGGCAGGCCCCAATACCTCTACCCCTTTTCCCATAAAGGCAGGTTTATACATTTTGATACGTTCCTCTACCAACTGGCCATAATCTTTATCGGGAGTCATCATATACACCTCTATATCGTCGTGTTCACGCACAGCCCTTTTGGCAATAGTACCAATAACATCGTCGGCCTCGTAGCCATCCATGATAAGCTTTGGAATATTCATGGCATCTAAAAGGCGTTTTACATACGGAATAGCCACAGTAATATCTTCGGGTTGTTCTTGTCGCTGAGCCTTATATGCCTCAAACTGAATATGTCGAAAAGTTGGCTTAGGCGTATCAAAAGCTACCCCGATGTGTGTTGGTTTTTCTTTTGCCAAAATCTCAAGCAAAGTATTAGTAAAACCAAACACAGCACTTGTATTCAAGCCCTTAGAGGTGATTCTAGGCGTTTTCTGGAACGCAAAATGGGCTCGATATATCAACGCCATTGCGTCGAGAAGAAACAGTTTTTTCATAAAGAAAGGTAATTAATAATGCGTGTTGAATAAAACTTTCTGACAATCAACACTTTTACATGACCGATTGATATACGTATTATCATAAAATCAGTCACTTATAGATTCTCATCACCGCTGCTATCTGAGCTACAGAGCTAGCAGGCTAAAATTTCATTTCCCAAAAATACCAAAATCTGACGGGAGTAATACATAAAAAAGGCTAACAAGTTTTTCATTAGGCTTTTTCTTCCCAAACACGACAAATATTAACAATCGTTTCTACGGCCTTTTCCATGTCTTGTACCGAAACCCATTCATGTTTGCCATGAAAAGCATGTTCGCCTGCAAAAATATTAGGGCAAGGCAAACCCATAAACGACAAGCGAGAACCATCTGTACCTCCACGAATACTCATTTGTTTGGCCTTGATACCACTTCTTTCGATACCCTCAATGGCATTTTGAATAACAGAGGGGTATTGGTCGAGTATTACTTTCATATTGCGGTATTGCTCGTGTACTTCAAAAGTAGCCTTCGAGTTGGGATACGACAGCAGTACCTCGTCCATAATATTTTTCAAAATAGCTTCATGAGCCTGCAAAGCACTATCAGTAAAATCACGAATAATAAACGACACTTCGGCTTGTTCTACCGCCCCCGATATTCCTACAGGATGAATAAAGCCTTCTTTCCCTTCGGTGGTTTCGGGCGAAAGTTTTTCTTGGGGCAAATTGGCCACAATTTGAGCTGCAATTTTCAAAGCACTTTCCATTTTGCCCTTGGCAAATCCCGGATGTTGACTAACCCCTGTAATTTTTATGATAACGCCATCGGCCGAAAAAGTCTCATCTTCCAGCGAGCCAAGTGTTTCACCATCAATGGTATAACCATAATCAGCCCCTAGTTTGGCAAGGTCGACCTTGGCAGTACCTCTACCAATTTCTTCATCGGGCGTGAACAATATTCGTACTTTACCACGTTGTATATTCGGATGCGTCATTAAATAATAGGCTGCATCCATAATTTCGGCAACCCCCGCTTTGTTATCGGCACCCAACAAAGTAGTGCCACTAGCAGTTATAATATCATTACCGATTTGCTCAGCCAAGTCAACATGTTCTTTTAAGCGAATCACCTGAGTGGTGTCGTCGGGTAGCATCAAATCTTGTCCTTGATAATTGGTATGAATAATGGGTTTTACGCCTTGTCCCGAACAATCTGGCGAGGTATCAACGTGCGCACAAAAACACAATACTGGTACATTTTTGGTAGTATTGGCAGGAATCGTGGCATATACATAGCCATATTCGTCGAGTTGGGCATCGGTAATGCCCATTTCTTGCAATTCTTTCACCAATAATTGGCTTAAATGTTTCTGTTTTTCGGTAGAAGGCTGAGTCTCGGAAGCAGGGTTCGACTGGGTGTCAATCTGAACGTATCTTAAAAAACGCTCTGTTACGGTATTTTGATAGTTTATAAGCATTTTATTCAATTTTGAGTATGGTATTTTAAACAAAAATTATAATAAATCAAATTAAAAAGTAGGTATAACTGGCCTCAACAATACGAGTTTTGCAGCGTTTTATTTAATTATTCGTAGAATTTTTATGGCAAAAATTATTTATTTCACAACTTTTAACAAAGGTAATGAAGGTTTCAAATTTCGTGATTATCTTGCATAAACATTCTTTTGGGAATCATTATTAGGTCTAGTAAAATTGTACAATTTATATATGTATCTAAATTTACCAAAGAAACACTAGAGGAATGCCTTGCTAAAGGCAATTTTCAGTAATTTCGCTTCGTCAAAATAAAAACAAATTTTCAAAAGGTTAAGCCAAATAATATATAGGTTATGTCAGATTTTGCAGAACTATCATTAGGTGATAAACGCATTCAGTTGCCTGTTATCACAGGAACTGAAGATGAAAAAGCAATTGATATTGCCAAGCTCCGTGACGAGACAGGTTATATCACAATTGACTCAGGTTACAAGAATACAGGTGCCACAAAAAGTGCCATCACATTTTTGGATGGCGAATTAGGAATTCTTCGTTACAGAGGGTACTCTATCGAAGAATTAGCTGAAAAAGCTACTTTCTTGGAAGTTGCTTATCTCTTGATTTATGGTGAATTGCCTACTGCAGAGCAATATGCCTCGTTTGAGACAGAAATCAAAATGCACACTATCGTCAATGAGGATATGCGTAAGATTTTTGAAGGCTTCCCTGTAAATGCTCACCCAATGGGCGTTTTATCAGCAATGGTATGTGCAATGTCTGCTTTTTACACAGGCGATAAAGCTGGTTCTGACGAGCTTAACATTATCCGTTTGTTGTCAAAAATGCCTTCAATGGCTACTTGGTCTTACAAAAAATCTCAAGGACACCCAATCAACTATCCTAAAAATTCGCTGGATTATTGTTCAAACTTCTTACAAATGATGTTTGCTTTGCCAGTAGAAGACTATACTGTTGACCCTGTGGTTTCTGCGGCATTGAACAAGCTCTTAATTCTTCATGCCGACCACGAGCAAAACTGTTCTACTTCTACAGTTCGCTTGGTGGGTTCGTCACATGCAAGTTTATATGCTTCTATTTCGGCAGGTATCAATGCCCTTTCGGGGCCTCTTCATGGTGGTGCCAACCAAGAGGTAATTGAAATGCTAGAAGCTATCAAAGCTGACGGTGGCGATACAGATAAGTTTATTGCTATGGCAAAAGACAAAACGTCTGGCTTCCGTTTGATGGGCTTTGGCCACCGTGTTTACAAAAACTTCGACCCTCGTGCTAAAATCATCAAAAAAGCAGCAGACGATGTTTTGGCTAAATTAGGTGTAAACGACCCTATTTTGGAAATTGCAAAAAAATTAGAAGAAGCAGCTCTTAACGACCCGTATTTTGTTCAACGCAAGTTATATCCAAACGTTGACTTCTACTCAGGCATTATTTACCGTGCTTTAGGTATTCCTACCAATATGTTTACAGTAATGTTTGCGATTGGTCGTTTGCCAGGTTGGATTGCTCAGTGGAAAGAAATGAAATCAAACAAAGAGCCTATCGGTCGTCCACGTCAAGTATATGTTGGGGCTACTCCTCGCGAGTATGTTGAGATTGCCAACAGATAGAAAGTCTCCATTTTGGCTTTTTCAAGCCAATAATGATATAAAAAAGGGTATGCTTCTTGCTTGAAGCGTACCCTTTTTTCTTATATAAAATTTGGTATTGATGTTTCAAAACTACTATTTCATACTGTTATTAAGAAAAAAGCAAAAGCTAATTTTTTGATAGTCAGATATATAAAATTTTTTATTACCTTTGCAAAATGTTTTCCTTCCTTGGAACGTACTATATAATACCGTAATCCCACATTCAGTGGTGCTTCTTTGTTTCTGTTAAAGTATGCTTATTCTTTCGTGCAAAAGCACATCAAGCGTTTACTTTTTTCAAATATTTAAACCGTAATTCTATGAGGATATTCAAGTATGTATTACTATTTGGCGTTGTGTTGTGGTGTAATTGTCAAGCAAAAGCTCAAGTTGGTGAAAAGTATTATGGCCGAGCCTCTTATTATGCTGACAAATTTCATGGTCGAATGACATCAAGTGGTGAACCCTACAGCCGTGAAGAATACACAGCGGCACATCGAACCCTACCATTCAATACTATTTTGGAAGTTACCAATACTACTAACAACAAAACCGTTGTGGTAAAAGTAAACGACAGAGGGCCTTTTGCTTACAGTCGTGTATTGGATTTATCGTTTGTGGCAGCTCGTGACTTGGAGCTACTAGCCAATGGAGAAGCTGATATTCAAATTAAGGTGATTGCCATGGACAACCCTGCATACGTATTGGCATCGTACGAACCTGGCGCTAAAGGCGATTTTACTCGTGAGTTTCGACAGCATTTGCCCATCAAGTTTGAGATGAAAGATGGCAAAATGATTTTAGATACTGCTTATCAAGCTACGCCTACTGTAGCATCAGCCCCAAAGGTTTTGCCTATTCAAACCAACCAACCTTTGATAGTAGAAACAGCTCCTCAAAAAATATACAATTCGGCCGATTCTAGCCAACAACATAAGTATATTAGGGTAATAAAGGATATTAACGGCAACTATAAAATAGATGCTTCGGGCAATCCTGAAAAAACTACACTAGCAAGCAATACGCCTGCTACTCCTACAGAAAACAATAGCCCTAGCAACTCCAACCGACACGAATACTTAAATGTATACACCGACGCTGAAGGTCGAATCCGTGTGAGTTCTGGCAATACTACCAACAATACCAACTCATTCACTAGCGACCTGCCCTCAAAAGTTTCGGTTACTCCCCAAAAGGAAACAACTATTCTAGCTTCACAAAAAGAGCTTGCTTATACAACCGAAGCCAAACCTGTTGCTGAAAAAACCAAAGAAGTCAATAAGGATACTCCCCAAAAACATTCGTACTTACAAGTAGTACGCGATGCCGATGGCCGAGTTAGGGTAGATACCAAAACACAAAATGATAATTAAAATGGTCTGTTTTCGATTCATTGGTGGAAGAAAATAGGGCTTATAGCGATAAAAAAGGTTGTTTCTACCAAGAAACAACCTTTTTTGTTAGTTTTGTTATTAATAGAATTACCTCTCAATTATCCACACCAAAAGACGTTCTCGTCTTTTTTTAACCAACAACTTCATTAACATGATAAAAAAAATATCAGTCGTATTGCTCGTACTTTCCAATAGTATTTTTGCCCAAACAGGTAAAGATAAGGTATTGGTAACCGACATGACCAAAATCAAACAAGTTGGAGCGGTAAGTATTGCCCCAGATGGAAAAAAAGCAATTTATGCCTTACGTACCAACGAAATTAGCGAAGACAATAAAGGTGAATACGATTACCGTTCGCACCTTTGGCTTACCGACTTCCAAAGTACCAAACAACTCACCCGTGGTACTGAAAGCGTTGGCGGTGCATCGTGGTCGCCCGATGGCAAACAAATTACTTTTGCTCGTGGGGTAAAAGGAAAATCACAGATATTTGTGATGCCCCTCGACGGCGGTGAGGCATTTCAATTAACCGACCTCAAACAAGGGGCTTCAAATCCTACTTTTTCGCCCGATGGTAGCAAGATTTTGTTTTCAGTAGGTGTTTCTCTTTCCGAAATGCTAAAAGATACCTTACTCAATCCTAGCAAATCTTTGCCCTCATGGTCATTTGAAAAAGCTGGATTCAAAAATAACAACTTTCTAAAAGGTGATAAAAAGGTAAAAGCCAATCCAGATGGTAATCTGGAAGAGATTAGAGCCTATTTAGAGAAAGATGTTGCAGACAAAAAAGCAAAAGTATTCAGTCGTCTCAACTTTCAAGGCGAAGCTAGTACCGACCCTGAAATTAGATTTAACTTACTATTTGTTATAGAAGCCAAAGAAGGAGCTAAACCCGTACAAATTACCCGAGGATTTTGGTCGTATAATGCAGCAAACTGGTCGGCCGATGGTAAAAAGATATATGCAGTATCGGGCAAAGATAGCACCCTCCACCCCGACCGAGAACAAAGTACAGCCATTGTATCTATCAATGCCGATGGTACAGGACTCAAGCAACTTATTGCAGAAAAAGGCAGTCAGTTCTCTAATCCAAGTCCTTCGCCCGATGGCAAATGGATAGCATTTACCAAATCTCAACCTAGTTGGTTGGGTTTCAATCAGCTTTATATTGCTAATATCGACGGGGCCAATATTACTCAAATTGTATTTGACCGTGCGTCGGGCAACTTAGAGTGGTCGGATGATGCCAAATACTTGTATTTATCAGCTCCTTCCAACGGAGGAACACCTTTATACAGAGTAGACCTTCAATCGAAAAAAGTAGAACGTCTTACTGATTTTGATTCGGGTGTTACGGCTTTTGATATAGCTAAAGATAAAATCGCTTTTGCCAAAACAGAAGTTAAAAACCCTTCAGAACTATATGTTTCTGACCTTTTGGTAAAAAATCCAGTAAAGGTATCGGCTCATAACGACGATTGGCTCAAAAACAAAGCATTGAGTTTTCCAGAAAAACGCATTTATACCAATTCAAAAGGAATGAAAGTAGAATACTGGATAATGAAACCGTCGCAACTAGAAGCTGGTAAAAAATATCCACTGTTACTTAATATGCACGGTGGCCCAACAGCCATGTGGGGCCCAGGCGAAAGCTCGATGTGGCACGAATTCCAGTATTTTTGCTCGCAAGGATACGGCGTTGTATATGCCAATCCACGTGGCTCGGGAGGGTATGGAAAAGATTTTCAGTTTGCCAATTACCAAGATTGGGGAACAGGCCCAGCCGAAGATGTTTTAGCAGCAGCTACAGATGCCGCTAAAGAAAAATGGGTAGATACCTCACGTCAGGTACTTACTGGAGGCTCGTATGCAGGTTATTTAACGGCTTGGATTGTTGGCCACGACCACCGTTTCAAAGCAGCTTTTGCACAAAGAGGTGTTTATGACCTTACAACTTTTATGGGTGAAGGCAATGCTTGGCGATTAGTCCCTAACTATTTTGGTGGATACCCTTGGGAAGAAGCTATTAAGCCTATTTTGGCACGTGAATCGCCATATTCGTATATCGACAAAATCAAAACGCCATTATTAATTAAACACGGTGAGAACGACCTTCGTACTGGCGTTATCCAAAGCGAAATGATGTATAAATCATTGAAAATCATGGGCAAAGAAGTAGAATATGTTCGTATGCCTGGAGGTACTCATGAGCTTTCAAGAACAGGAAATGTCCGTCAGAAAATAGATAGAATGCTCCGTATCTATGAGTTTTTTGAAAGGTATATTACTAAGTAAATAAACATAAGTCATCCCAAATTTTGGGTTCAAACAAGGCGGTCGAAATTAGTTTTTCGACCGCCTTGTTTGATTAATAGTCAATAAATGCCTAAGAGTTGTGTACTTTTTTTCCAATAAATACTAACAAGAGGTCTTTATTAGAAATTATCCCAAAATGCGGGACGACTCATGTTTTTTGTTTATTTAGTAATATGATAGGTTTTGCGTTGCAAACCTATACCAGTTAGAGTCAGGGATTTCCAGTGTGCTGGTAATTTAATTCCTTTTATTTGTTCTATTCCTCCTTCTCCAATATCCAATCCTCCAAAACCATTGAGTATCGTTTGTAAAAAACCTCCTGCTCCTGTAGCAAAATAGGGGTTTGTACCTCCTGCTGTTTCGGCCAACACCCCAAAAGGTGGTACTTCGTTGGGTTTATAGCTTTTTACTAGCAAATCATAGGCTTTAGGGATATTACCCAAACGAGCATGCAATATAGATAGAATCGCAAACGACATTGCTGGGCCATCGGGCGACATTTTGGCTTCGTAATAATCTAAATCTTTTTTGATTGCCTGATTTTCGGTCACTTGGTGCATCGGATACGCCAACAGATTTACATCGGCTTGCTTAATCATTTCTCCTTTATAAGTGGCGTGTTCGAGGGTAATCCCTTCGGCATTTTTCAGAATAACTAAATTTTTCATAACATCCTCCCAGCGTGGGTCAACATCGATATGCAGCTCGTCGGCGGCTTCTATTGCAAAATCCAATACTTCTTTTACCATTCCATTGGTATAGGCATTATCATCTACATTTTCGGCCCATTCGTCAGCACACACCACATTGATAATATGGTATTTGTTATCTGCTCCTTTTTCAACACGACTTACCCAAAAATCGGCTACTTCTTTTAGCATAGGATACCCTCTGGTTTTTAACCATTCTTTATCGTGGGTTACTTCATAATATTTCCAAAAAGCCCAGCCTACATCGGCGGTAATATGGTGCTGAAAAGGGCCTGTCAAAGCCCACACCGGTGTAGATTCATAGCCTTGATCGTCGGATTCCCAAGGAAACATCACACCTTTATAACCATGTGCTTGGGCATTGTAACGAGCGGCCTCCATTCGCTGAAAACGATATTCGAGCAATGATTTAGCTATTTGGGGCTGCAATAATAAGATTGGGGGAAACATCCAAAGCTCTGTATCCCAAAATACATGTCCATTATAGCCCAAACCCGATAACCCCATAGGCGAAAGGCTATATGCCTGCCCTTCACGACAAAATGAATATAGGTGATACATAGCTAAATGTGTAGCTCTTTGAACGTCGGTATCGCCTTCGATACGAATATCTGATTGCCAAAGCGAAGCCCACGCATTTTTGTGTTTTTGCAACAAACGGTCGTGTTGTTCGAGGGCTGCATAAATGGTCAGACGCTCTGCTTCATTCTGAGCATCGGGCGTATGTTCTGTTGAAATAGTTGATCCTACAATACTAAAAGTATAGGTTTGGCCAGCGTTGAGTTTTTTAGAAAACTTTAATCGATGTAAGCCATAGTCCCATTCTTCATGAATCAAACGTGGCTCTTGCCCTCTAGGTTCTTGAAAAAGAAAAGAATTAGAGGCCGCCAAAGTATGTTTGCCCGTTGGCGACTTTGCTACCGATGTCAGTAAGGGAATCAAAGCGTGCGGCCTATCTATAAGATGATAGGTATTCTTTACCTCACGAAGTATGTCGGGAGCCGAAATAACACTGTATGGCGTAATTTCACAACTTTTATTGGCCGTTATTTCCATATCTATCATCATGGTATAGGGCAAATGCTGTAAAGCCATCATCGAATACTTGACCAAAGCTTTGTCTTGATAGGCAAATGAGGTTGTCAAAATACCCGTCTTCATATCTAGCGTTTGTTGGTACTTACTAATATCTGAGCGAGTAATACGGTGTCCGTCAATATCTAAATCCATATTGGCAAACTCAAACGTTTTCAGGATATTAGAAACCCTTCCTCGGCCATAAGTATCAAAAGCTCCATTCAATACCACATCTTTCACTTTGAAAGGCTCGGCCGAAGACACAATCCCAATCATTCCATTGGCAACAGTTACACCATAATAGTTGTTGGGGTTAATAATATCGGTGGTGATTGTCCAGGGGTCTTGTGCCCATAGCTTTACACAACAACAGCTTATGACCCATAATAAACACAATCTTTTCATAATTTTAGAGATTATTTTCTTGTTGCTAAGTGTTACATAAAATTTCATACCTAATGGCTTTGCATAACCACACATAAGAAATAAGCAATTGGTAATCGAATACAGAAATATCGATATTTAATTAAGAAAATTTTGTAGCTGGCCACTAAATTCCCCAACAAAAAACTGAGGCTATGAGGTTCTGCTACCTACTGATTGGCTAAAGCCTGCCCTACTTTCCAGACCTCCTCAAAAGTATTGTACAACGGAACAGGCGACAACCTAATTACATTGGGTTCACGCCAATCTCCAATAATTTGGGCATTGGTAAGTTGTTCAAATAGCTGTTTTCCATTTTTTTCTACCAGAATAGACAACTGACAACCATGCTGTGCTTCTTCTTGTGGAGTAATGATTTGTAAAATTTGTTGATGTTGCTGATTATATTCTTCTAAAATAAACCGCAAATACCCTGTTAATAAGACACTTTTCTCTCGAAGGGCTTTCATTCCTGCTTGGTCGGTTATTTCGAGGGCAGCACGGTGGCAGGCCATAGCCAAAATCGTAGGTGTACTCAATTGCCAGCCATCGGCTCCTTGCATTGGTACAAAGCCCTTTTCCATCTTAAAGCGGGTAGCTTGGTCGTATCCCCACCAGCCTGCTAATCTTGGCAAATTGGCTTGATGATGCTTTTCATGAACAAAAACGCCCGAAACACCTCCCATACCCGAGTTGAGGTATTTGTACGAACACCATACAGCAAAATCAACTTGCCAATTGTGTAATTCGAGCCAAATATTTCCTACACAATGAGCCAAGTCAAAGCCTACGGTTGCCCCTACGGCATGAGCCGCTTCGGTAATTTGAGCCATGTCAAAAACTTGTCCTGTATAATAATTGATACCACCCAGCATCACCAAAGCCAAGGTATCTCGATGTGTTTCGATACTGGCAAGTATATCTTCGTGCCTCAGGGTATGTTCTCCTTCACGAGGAATAAGCTCAATAATTGCTTCGTCGGGGTTAAGTCCACGTGTTTTGAGGTGCGTTTCAAACGCATATTGGTCGGAAGGGAAAGCTCCAGCTTCTACCAATATTTTGAACCGTTGAGTAGTAGGTTGGTAAAAAGAGATAAGCATTAAATGTAGATTAACCGTCAAATTATTCATGACAGTTACTTCTGTGGGCATAGCCCCCACAATTCTTGCCAAGGGGCCTTTGAGGTGCTGAAGGTAGTTGATCCAGTTGTTCTGCCCTGTAAACCAGCCTTCTACGCCTAGATTCTGCCATTTTTCAAGCTCCTGAGCAATATACACTTGGGTATTTTTGGGCTGTAAGCCTAGCGAATTACCACAAAAATAGATTTGCTCGTGCTGATCATGTATAGGAATATGAAATAAGGAACGGTATGATTTTAGTACATCTTGTTGATCAAGTTGTTGAGCGAACTCCTGTTGTTTTTGGTATTCCATTCTGTTGATGACGATTTCATGAGTTTGAATTCATCAAATTTAATCATTCCAGTCAATACTTTGTTGGAATCATACATCGGAAATCCCAAAATACAATACTTTATACTACCCTTTACCGAATAGTAAAGTGTATCTTGAACAATCTGACTACTACTACTGCTTTGTTTCCATTGTAAGCCAGCAATAAGGCCGTCCAATCGGCTTTGAATTATGATGTTGGGTTTCTCTTTTATACTGTTATCTAAAGTAAAAAAGACCAATATATTACACAAATCATCGACATTGCTGGTCATAATTTTTCCAAAAACATCATTATTGGTAGATTGGGGGACTGAAGAATCGGCGGGGGTATTGATGGAGAATAAACACAGAACCAGTAAAAAAGTGAGCAACAAATGCAAAAAAACGCTTCTTTGGTAAAGAAGTTTTTGAATGATTATAAACAGTATTACTATCGAGTAAATATTGAGCAGTATTACTACTACATGAACAAATAGATTCATGGCGGTATAATTTTAAAAAGTGTTTGAACAGTAATTTTTCTAATCTACAAAAAGCTTTTTCGGGATGTTTCCTCTTTTAAAAACAATAAAACCTATTATCGTCTCTTTTTAAAGCCATTGCGTTGAGGCACCATATCTAACAGCCCGATTACTCTTTTAATACCAATATATCTTTTGGAATAATAGTCGGACTCTAAATAATCATATCTTACTCCGCCATTCCATGCAGAATGAATAAATTTGATATACTTATCTGAAACCTCTGTAACGATACCAACATGACCTATGCGATTATGTTTTGCATTATGGCCTTTAAAAAAGATAAGGTCGCCAGGCAAGGCTTCTGATTTATTAATTTCATTACCAAGAAGGCTCTGAGCAGCACTACCATGAGGTAGCATTAAACCAAAATTACGGAAACAATATCTTACAAAACCAGAGCAGTCAAACCCACTTGTGGAACTTCCACCCGAACGATACCTAAAATGCAAATGGTCTTGGGCAAAATTCAATAAATTATTAGCAAAGCCCATCGGACTATAAGAATGCTTTACTGTGGTAGTGTCGGTGTGACTACTTTGTCCCCAAATTGCAGAACTTGCACTTACTAAAAAGACGGTTAATAATACTTTCTTCAGCATAAAATTCGGTTTAAAATAAGGTAACTGTATGCAAATTAGTACAAAATCTTTATAATTAAAATATTTTATACTAATTATATCACCTATTTTCGTCCTTTAATTACTTCTTTTTGTTCGATAAATCTTTTTTTATACGCTTATCCTCTCAAAATGCATCTATCACTTATCCAATATGCGATTATCATACTTTACTCATTGATATAATTTTACTACTGCTCATCCATCACAAATTCTTAGCTAAATAGCTAGAAAGCATCAGCAATAACGCAAAGCAAATAAGTAATCAACATACTGACATTCAGATAAATAACGTGAAAACCCTAAGCACAACCATGCCATTTCGGGAAGGGTTCTTTGACGATTTTCCTCTATAAAAATTGATATTTGGGTATCTAAATCTAAGAACTTCCCTACAGATATTAATATTTTACTGATTATCAATTACTTAACTACTTATTTACTCTACTAATCATTTTCGCTACTACCAAACATAAGTAGCAACATCACCTGCTTGCAAGGTTTGCACTAGTTTTTCACCTTGATAAGCAATGTTAAATGCAATAGATTTGTTGCCTTCGTTGTGTACAATTAAGACGATTTTCCCTTGAGGTGTTTTGAATGCTACATTTTGTAACGTCATCGTTGTGTTTGAAGCAATACGCAGGGAATTGGGACGCACAAACTTGGACGCATGAGCTAAAATATAATAGGCAGGGTTGCGTACTACGCTATTTTTATCAATAGTAACCGCTCCCAAACATTGTGTACATCCGCCTTCGGTATGAGGGTTTTGCTGTGGGTCGGCAGCCAAATTCCATTCCAATACCGTTTTACACCAATTACGGACAGCTCCGATAATCAGGGTTTTGGTATGCCACGACAAATCGCCTGCAAAATTACCGGGGGCACCAATCCACTGTTCAGTAAAATAAATGTGCTTGTCGGGATGAGCCTCATGTACTTGTGCAATACTTTCGACAGCACCACCATACAGGTGAAAAGCCGAACCGTTTATATACTTACGAGCCTCGGGGTCGTTCAATATTTCGATAGGATAATCAGGGCGGTCGGCATTGTGGTCGTATATCAAAATTTTGGTTTTGATATGAGCTTTTGCAAATGCTTTACCCAAACTGTTTTTGACAAAATCAGCTTGTTCGCTTGCTTGCATCAATAAGCTCGGGTTGTTTCCTGGGTGCAAAGGTTCGTTTTGTACAGTAATGGCATCTATTTTTACTCCCTCCTTTTGCATCTCTTGAATATATTTTACCAAATACTGAGCATAGGCATCATAGTAGGCTGGAAGTAAACTCCCTCCTTTCGACAAGCCATTAGACTTCATCCATGAAGGAGGTGTCCATGGCGAACCTAAAATTTTGATAGAGGGATTTAGTGCTAAAATTTCTTTTAAAATCGGCAAAAACGCTTTCTTTTCTTCCGATAAATCAAACCGTTTTATATTTGGGTCGGTTTGGCCAGCAGGGAGGTCATTGTACGTAAATACGTGATCGCTTAGGTCGGATGCACCAATACTAACTCTTAAATAACTAATACCAATATTGTTACCATCGCTAGCAAAAAGCTCTTTTAGTAAAGCTTTACGTTGTGCTTTGTCCATGTTATACAACAAACTGGCACTTCCACCTGTCAGGGTAAATC
The DNA here is from genome assembly GCF_000427405.1 of Flectobacillus major DSM 103. Classification (NCBI taxonomy): domain Bacteria; kingdom Pseudomonadati; phylum Bacteroidota; class Cytophagia; order Cytophagales; family Flectobacillaceae; genus Flectobacillus; species Flectobacillus major. The sequence goes on along the minus strand of NZ_KE386491.1, from coordinate 610,856 downwards.
CAAACCCATCCATCGATTGAAAAGTTTTACTTTCATCCACAAAAATAGAAGGTAAAATATTAGCCTGACTCTTAAATTGAAGTGTGCTTGGCTGTTTTTCAAACAATTGAGATTTGTCAGCATGAGTTAGCCATAAATCTACAGGACGGGTGTTTTGCCCCAAAACAATAGCCTGTGAGGCTATCAAGAGTAATAAGAACAAGGAATAGTTCAAGTATTTCATATTTTATTAAAATTGGATAGTAAATTGCAAATATATCAAACAAAAAAGCCCAAACTACTATGAGCTGGGCATTAGTTGTGACATAAGGGCTTTTGACAAGCAACTATTCAAACTTGGCAAAAGAATAGCCTTTGATTTTTAAGAACTGAATGAGTTCTTCTAATTTATGATAAAATTTATCAGTTCTTTCTGGTGAAACGCCTATATGACTTAATAAAATAAAGCCATTCAAGCCATTATCTTGGCTTACTTCATATTGTAATATATTCCGAAAAATTTGTTCAGACGACTTATAATTGGCCATATTAGGAGTTGTATAATCGGCATTTGAAGATGTACCACCCGTATAGTTGACCAGTGTTAGCCCTAATTGCTGTGTCCAATCCACAATAGACTGATTATACCATTCAAAAGGAGGCATAAAATACCGAGCTTGCTGAGGTTTGATACCAAACTGAGCCAATGCTCTATAATTTTGTTGGAGGTCATCCATGAATTGCTCTTTGGTTACTAAAAGAGAATCTTGTTTTGTCCAAGAAGCATACAACAAGTGTTTATCAGAATGACAACCTAGGTAGTTTTTTTGAGCGACCAATTTCTCAATGGTACTTTTAAAAGCAGGATTTCGGTAAAAATCGCCTGTAAAGAAGAAGTTAGCTTTTATTCGATGTTTGGCCAAAATGTTAGCAATAATTTCGCCTCCATCGTTAAACTCATGTCCTGTAAATGTAAGGTAAATTTTCTTCTCACTAGGATTCATTCTTACAATACCTCCCACTTCTTTTTCTACGATATTTTTAGCCTGTAATAATCCTTCTTTTTCGTAATTTGATAACAAAAAAGACAAACTCGCTGTACCATCCATTGTAGGCTCGTCGGTTGAATAATCGCCGTAGTCATCATGGTATACCACCAAATCCGATTGAAAGGCCGCATACTCGTCGGGCTGGTATAGGGTTATTCCTATCAGTTTATTCCAGATAGAACCATAAACAGGGCCATCGACCAAGCCCCCGTCTATTTTATAATGATACAAATGAGTAAAAGCCGAGTGCGGGTCTTGTGGCGATACTCCTGCACTTGGAAAGCCACATATCATACTTGTTCCCCAAGGGTTGCAACCCAATAGCCAGTCTCGCATGGCGGCTTCCATTTCTAGGTATTTGGTGCTATTGGTAAGCTTTCTGTACAAAACAAGCTGAGTTATTAGGCCACTCACGTAGTTATTTGAACACCAAACAAAAGGAACGCCATTGAGAAAAGGGTTGTTTTTTCCTCTTTGAAAAACCTTCTCAATACCACTTTCGAGGTACTGTTTAAATTCTGTTGAATAAGCTTGTTGGTTGGTATTTTTGGCCAGAAAATAATGACCAAGGTTTACAAAAGGATACCATTGATAATGTCTTGCGGTATCTGCCCCCATCCAAGGCGTTGTGGGTTCTTGTCGCCCAAAAGCTGCAGCTTCGTCAATAATTTGTGAAGGGGCTACAATCGTCGACAATTGTGTAGCCGCTAGCTCCATATCGTCGACCCAGTTATCTTCTTCATAAAAATAAGGGGCTCCACCTGGGGCTGTCTGACAAACACCTGGTAATTCTTTCCCAAACTGATACGCATCTAGGGCTTTATCTTTTAGCTGATAGGCAAAATCGGGATAGTATGATTGCAATAGCTGAGACCCAAGTGCAAAAGCTGAAGCAAACTTCCCGACTGTCGACGATACCCCTGTAGTTCGATTTTTGTATTTAAAGCCTTGGGGTTTTCCTGTAATAAAATATACTGGACGAGCCAAACCCTGATTATGAGCATATTGGGTTACATCTTTGTTGGGCAGCCGCATTCCTTTGTGGTCTCGGTCGTCGGCCAATTGGTTATAAAATTCGTGCTTGGCAGGGTTCATTTTCACCAACCAGTCTAACCCCCATTTGGCCTCGTCTAATATATCGGGAATACCATTTTTACCAAGATTCCCCCAAGCATCGTGCTTATCGGTATATACTTCGGGGTTTTCCTGATAAGCAAACATCATTTGAAAGATGGCATTGGCCGAGGTAGTTACGTATTGTAAGTAGTCGGAAGCGTCGTGCCAGCCCCCCGAAACATCAAGGTGTGTAGAGTCTTTTTTCGGATTAGGATGATACACAATAAAGCCGTCGGCTTTATGACAAGAATCTTTCAGAAAGGGATTATAACCGCTTCGTTGTTGACGCATGTATTTCAGCACAAAATCGGCCGAACCTTCATACACATCGGCATTGATTCTAAAAACTGGTGATTTTGTGTGACCTACTTGCAAATAATAAGTGCCTTGCTGATTAAACTTTGAAAAATTAAGCCTTGCCGCCGACTGAAAAGAAGCATATTTCCCAAATTTTTGTACCTGATTTGACTGAAATACGACCTTCTGGGTAAGTACGTCAACCAGCGAAAAGCTGCTTATTTCTTCGTTGTTTTTACTTACCCAAACACCCACTTTAGTAGATTGAGGCAAATACCCTAACTGATTGATTCTAATCCAAGCGTTGGGTGATATTTGACCCACTACCACAGTACAAAGCGTGCATATAATTAATGTGATGAAGTATAATTTTTTCATGAAGCTTTTTATCTTGAAATTAGAGGATTAATTTCTCAGATTCAAGCTTATCTATACTAGCTTATAGGGTTTTGCCTAAAACTCTTCTGCTTTGAATTTGTTCCATTGTTTTTTAGCATATTCCAAAAAAACTTTCGGGGCTGTCTGAAAACTCTTGTCTATGGTATATTTTCCCCCTTCATTCATACTTTTCAGGTAGGTGTCGCCACGTAGCATATATTTTTTTTTCTGTTCGTAAAGCAACAATTTTAAAGCCGCCGAACTCACATCGGCACGACAAGCAGTTTTGTACAAAAACAACACTTCGCCTATTCCATTGGTATTGAGGTCGGTAACAGCCAACGACTTTGGCACAAAATCAGCCGTAACATCGAGCGGACACGCTAGAATGGCATCTTTGAGTTCCCAAGTTAATAGATAGCTATTGTCCTGCTTGAGATACTGGTAGGCATGCAAAAGGGCATTTTCGGCCTCTCCAGAAGGAGCATCTTTCGACTTCACGGTTTTGCGTTCTACACTCAGGAATACCAAATTATCGCCTTGTGAATCTTGCCATCGGATAGCATCAACAACTTTACCTTGAACTTTGACCGCAGCAGGCACTTTTTTATCGAAAGCGATAGGCTTTATTTGGCTAAAACAGCCAATGGGCAATAATAGTAGAAAAAAGATTTTTTTCATAGTATTTGGTGGGTACGGATTGTTGTTTTGACAATACGGTTGAAAAAAATCCCCGCCGATATATTACCAACGGGGTCTGAATTTATAAAGCAATTATGTAGATTATTTAATTTTTTGGTATTTCCTCAATAGCTCAAGGGTCTTTTCGATAGGCAGAGCGTTTATTGAACCATGCTTCCCTTTCGTAGACTTTGCTACAAATAACGAATTGATTACAGCTTCTTCGGTAGCCTCAATAGCCGCCAAAAATAGCGGAGACATTTCATCATTTCGGAGTTCTTCATTTATCTGTAGCTTCTCTTTGGTATCGTGTGCTACCCTCAGCGATTCGGCTGTAGATAGGGCTATTACGTAGTCGCCACTACCATTCGAGGCGATTCCGCCTGTTTTGCCAATACCCAACATGGCACGTTTGGCCAAGCGTTCTAAGTTACGAGATGTAATTGGAGCATCGGTAATTACAATAATCATACATGAGCCGTCGGCGGGGTCATTGAGTTGATTATTCAGAAAATATTGGTTTAGTTCTACACCAACAGGCACACCATCTATTTGTAAAACACCTCCAAAATTGGTTTGAACCAATACACCAAGGGTATACCCTCCCGATTTCTTGGGCAATACCCTCGAAGCAGTACCTATTCCACCTTTGAATCCAAAACATACAGTACCTGTTCCTGCCCCAACGTTACCTTCTTCTATTGCACCCGTTTTAGCATTTTTCAACGCATCGAGTACGTGTTTTTTGGTAACATGACGACCCGCTATGTCGTTTAAAAAGCCATCGTTGGTTTCACCAACAATAGGGTTCACCGACCTTAGGGCTTCGTTGCCTTTCTGAGCAATGGTATAATCAATCAAAGCATCGGCGGCTGTGGGTACAGACAAGGTATTGGTCAGAACAATAGGTGTTTCGATATTACCTAATTCTTGTACTTGTGAAATACCCATCAATTTGCCAAAGCCATTACCAATATGAATAGCAGCAGGTACTTTGTTTTGAAAAATATTACCCTCAAAAGGCAATATAGCAGTTACTCCCGTACGAATCGAATCGCCCGACACAACGGTAGTATGCCCTACCCTTACGCCTTTTACATCAGTAATAGCATTATGAGTACCTGTTTTCAATACTCCGATTTTCAGACCGTAGTCTCTGGCTCTTTTTTGCGAAAAGCTACTCATAGAAGAACAAAAAAAGCAAATTAAACCCCAATAGATATATTTCATTGGTTAAATCCTTTTAGCATTTTCACAAAATCGTCTTCATATTTTTTTAGTGCCTTTAGAAGTTCCTGTAACTCCTGATATTCGGGTGTTCCAGGTTTTGCTCCATAAATCTCATCGGCTCTTTCTGAGGCTTTCTCGTAATCTCCTTCAGTCTTGATGCTAACCATATTTCTTTTTCTTTGATAATGAATTATTTTTATAATGGTTAAATTTACAACCAAACATTGAAAACTGTTCACTATCTTATCTTAATTTCTGCACTTAGGGTTTAGGTTTCCACCAATCGGGTACATCTGGGACAGATTTTTGAATTTGTAGAACGGTTTGTGCCGAAAGTGGCGATGTATTCAAAACTTCCAAATGCTGATGCAGCTGTGTAGTATCTCTGGTTCCCGGAATCACAACAGCGATACGAGGCTGGTTGACACAGTAATTCAAGGCAGCTCCTGTAATACCTCCTTCTAAATCTGACAAAAAAGCTAAATCCCGAACACGCTGAACAAACCAGTCTAGGTCTCTTTGAGGAAGCAAACTTCGGTAGTCGTCTGTTGAAAATGTGGGCATATTCTGCAAGTATTTATCCGATAAAAACCCAGAAGCTAAAGGTACACGACCTATCATGTCGTATTGTGAAGCCTTAGGATGTACAAACAGCACGGTTTCGGCACGGCGGTCTAGTACATTATAAATAACTTCTACAACCGACCCAAAACCTGCATCCATAACAGCCTTGGCCCCATAAACACTTTTAGAACTAACCCCGTACTGTTTGATATAACCTTCTTGAATCAGTTGTTCTAAAACACTGGTATCGTAGTTGACCCAATCAAAATTATCGGGAGGGCTATGGAATAACAATACGTCGATTGTGCTGACATTAAGCCTTTTCAAACTATTATGGACGCATTCTTTGAGCCATTCGGCCGAAAAATCTTGGATAAATACATTAGGCTGAATCTCTCTATTACCAAATTTTGTACAAATAACACACTGATTATCTGCCCTTTGAATAAGAGCTTTGCCCAATATTGTTTCAGAAAGCCCCCTTCCATAGCTATCGGCAGTATCGAAAAACTGCACACCTGCATCGATAGCCTCAAGGAGTGTTTTGATAGCCACATTTTCATCAAAATGCCCCCAACCTGTGGGTTTGTTATTAACAAAATTAGGCCCGCCAAACTGCCATGTACCCATGCCCAATTTGTGAGTAAGTCTTGTAGTAAATCTATGATAAGGATTCATATTTTTGGGAAAAATAAAAATACCTTCTTCGTTTTGAGAGGAAGAAGGTACCAATACATGTACAAAATTATCAGGCACAACACCTTATATACGTCTCTGAATAAGCTTATGAAGTCACTTTTTCGTTATCAAGGATTATTTTTCCCTTAATCAAACAACGTTCGCCTTTATGAGTAGCAAAATAGGCATTTCGGCCGTGGAGGAGCCTATCGTCATGAAAAAATACAGCATCACCTTTTTCCAACTGTATAGGCAATACCAAACCCGAATTGATAATTCTGGTTTCTAAAAACGCATGAAATTCTTCTACTAATTGTAAAGCCTCAGGCGTATTATTTTTATCGATACAGTAGTAATTCCAGTTTACCAAAAGCCCTGTATCATCTTTATCCAAGATTTTACGTACTTTTTTGCGTCCTGCCTTTTCAAAATTCACCTCTGTGCTAAATAGCCTTGCTAGCAAATCGTCTTTTTTGTCGATTTCCATAGCTTTTATCAAAATAGATAAATCTAAAAAAGTGGTAGCTCCACCCAATGCGGCTCTTGATTCGCAATAAAAAAACTGAACGGCCTTTTCATCATACAGCTCGACATACGAATCGTCGGTATGCAAAGGCTGGCGAGTGTTGCTGGTGCGGTATCTATCTTGAATATTGGGGTCATAACTAATGTCTATCCAACGGTTTTCAAGGCTTTTTCCCGTTATCAAGTCTTCGTCGGTACTGAAGGCTTTCCCTATTTCATCAGACAGATTTTGATAGAACTCATGAAGAGACAAATCGAGGTTATAATTGGATAAATGAACAACACCGTATTCATTTAAAGCTTCTTTTAGCTCGGCAATGGTATCCTGCTGAGTCGAGAATGTAACTTTCTTAAAAAATTGCATGGTAGATTTTAGATATTAACTATTAGACGATAAAAAACACAAATACAATAACCTTGTTGATTAGCAGATTGTCCTCTTCTAACTTCCGAGTCTTACTCTTTTCCTTCCTATAGGGTTAAAATACCACTGAATACAACAAGTCGAAAGGTTGTTGGGTCTTCAAACATTCCTCTTTAAAAGGGAGTAATACTCCATTTTAAGATATATCTGGACCAATGATAATTCGTACATCCAATAAAATATCAATAATAGCAACTTGTACTTTTAAAATTTTGACAGCTATTTTTATTTAATAGGTTGTATAATACGACTCTAACTTGTCAAGTACAAATTACTAGAAAAAATAGTTAGTTAAAAAACCTATCCTCCATTTTTTTGTGCAAAACTCCCTATAACTTAGTTTACGGTAGTATAATAACCCAAAAGCCCCTAGAAATACTTTTCTAGGGGCTTTTGGGTTATTATTTAACTTATTTTAATCTTATAATTGCTCAAATACTCTTTCCATCGAAACAGCATAACCGATTTTTTCACGCAAATCGGCAATGGCTACACGTTCTTGTTCCATCGAGTCTCGGTGACGAATAGTTACGGTGTTATCTTCCATTGTTTGGTAATCTACAGCAATACAGAATGGTGTACCTATCAAGTCTTGGCGAGTATAACGTTTTCCGATTGCTCCACCGTCATCGTAAGTAGTATTAAACGAACGTTTTAATGAATGAAAAATCTCTTGTGCTTTTTCGGCCAATCCATCTTTTTTCACCAATGGCAATACCGCTGCTTTAATAGGAGCTACCGTTGGGTGAAACTTCAGGTAAGTTCTTTCTTTGGCATTTTCCCCTTCACCAACTACTTCGTTGGTGTAAGCATTGCAAAGTACCGCTAAAAACAGGCGGTCGGCACCCACAGACGTTTCTACAACATAAGGAATATAATTTCCGTAGGGCTTACCATTTTCGTCTAAATCGGCATCAAAATATTGTTGCTTCTTTTTAGAAAGCGTTTGGTGGGCAGTTAAGTCGAAAGCTGTTCTTGAATGAATACCCTCCATTTCTTTGAAACCAAATGGGAACTGGAATTCAATATCTACAGCCGCATTGGCATAGTGAGCCAATTTTTCGTGGTCGTGGTATTTTAATTTTGCTGCTGGCAAACCAATAGCTTTATGAAATTTCAAACGAGTTTCTTTCCAAGTATTATACCAGTGCATTTCGGTACCAGGGCGGCAGAAAAACTGCATTTCCATTTGTTCAAATTCACGCATACGGAAAATGAAGTTACGAGCTACAATCTCGTTACGAAACGCTTTACCGATTTGAGCAATACCAAAAGGTACTTTCATACGACCAGACTTCTGAACATTCAGGAAGTTGACAAAAATACCTTGTGCTGTTTCGGGACGAAGGTAAATCAACGACGCATCTTCCGACACCGCTCCTACTTGTGTAGAAAACATGAGGTTAAATTGGCGTACATCTGTCCAGTTGCTTGTACCCGAAATAGGGCATTTGATACCCTCATCAATAATCAACTGACGCACACCGTCCAATTCGCCTGCATCCAACAACCTTGCCATTTCTTGTAATAAAGCTTTGCCTTTTTCAGGAGTACCCTCAGCCTCATACTGTTCGGCTTTGGCTTCTAGGAGTTGGTCGGCACGATAACGTTTTTTTGAATCTTTGTTATCAATCATTGGGTCGTTGAACGAATCTACGTGACCCGAGGCTTTCCAAGTAAGTGGGTGCATAAAAATGGAAGCATCAATACCCACTACGTTGTCGTTCAACATCGTCATAGCTTTCCACCACAACGTTTTAAGATTATTTTTTAGCTCAACACCGTTTTGACCGTAATCGTATACGGCTTGTAAACCATCATAAATCTCAGAAGAAGGAAACACGAAGCCATATTCTTTGGCATGTGAAATAATGTCTTTTAATGCAGATGCGGTATCTTGTTTTTGTTCAGCCATTGTTTTTTCGGTTATCAAAATCAATCTTCAAGCTTGTAGATATTCATATCGGGCAAAGATACCTTGAGGGTATATATTCAGTGATTGCCGAATGCTGATTGTATAGAACAACATGGCATTCATTTACCGTTTACTATAAATCCAAACTCATTCTACAAAGTTATTCCTTTTCTTGTGGATATTTGTAATAATTGCACAACTTGGTTTAGCCAGAACCTCAAAAAATCTTAAAAATGATACAAAAAACCTTAAAAACACTCTTGATAACAATAGTTGTTTGTTATCAATTATACGCCCAAAACGCTAGTAACCCCTTTGCTGGGCTATGGATTAATGAGCGTTATGTCAATGAAATTCGCAAAAGTAAATCACCTTATAAGGCTCAACAACTTGCTAGATTGAGCAATATTTCGTTCTCAAGTTCGGCTACTCAAAACAATATGATTGGCTGGAATTTTCATGAAGGCGAATCTATTATCCTCAAAAAAAAGGGTACTCAATACGAAGTTTGGCATACCGAACCAGTACATAAACTTGGTAATTTGAGTATATTGACCACAAACCAAAAAATCAAAGTTGGGAAAGATACCTTCCTAAAACTCAAAACTCGTGATAATACTCGTTTTGTAGAAGAACTTTTGTTTCAAGGAACATACTTACTCAATGGTCAAAAAGTTACCTTTTCGGCCGATGGCAAGGTTTCGGGCTTGGCAGGCTATAGTTACTACTTTCCTCAATATGATTATTTTGGCGGAAGCTACGGCTTTGACCAAATTATACTTGGCAAAACCAAAGATTTACAAAAGGGACAAGACTTCGCCTTTCAGTTTATGGGTAACACCCTCAAAATCTACGATATAACGTGTACACTCAAAGACAAAAACTCGAATGACTGCCTTGAAGCCAAACGAGGTAAGCTTAGATATACGTTAGTAAAATAAGCATGGCTTTAGTCCAATTGATACGGCATATTGGTAAACTCATATCAGCGATTGACAAAACAACGCCCTTGTCGGTACAATATTCTTTTTATATTCAAAGGCAAGAAGTTCTCATTTAGATATGAGAAAATTACATTCAAATAACAATTAGTGGTTAGGTAATCTTATTAATAGGCATCCCCTTTGTTGAGGGATGCCTATTATTTTTTTATCTTTGCCAAAAAATTAAAATGGCAAAAATGCCCAAGACCAAATTCTTAATCCTTCGCTTTTCGTCGATTGGTGACATCGTATTAACCACTCCAGTTATTCGTTGTGTCAAATTGCAGTTTCCTAATGCAGAAGTACATTTTGCTACGAAAAAAAACTTTCAATCGCTTTTACAGAACAATCCATACGTTGACAAAACCCATGTATTGGACGGTTCGTTATCTACCTTAATTGCCCAATTGAAAGCAGAGAAATTTGATTACGTCATTGATTTACACAACAATCTTCGTACCCAAATCATCAAATTTCGGCTTCAGGTAAAAGCTTTTAGTTTTGATAAATTGAATCTTAGAAAGTGGATTTATGTTAAACTAAAGAAAAATCTAATGCCCAATGTACATATCGTAAACCGCTATATGAACACTGTGGCATCGTTGGGAATTCAAAATGATAATCGGGGTTTGGATTATTTTATTCCTGAAAAAGACGAACTACCTCGCCATTGGCTACCCCAAGCATTCCAACAAGGCTTTGTGGTATACGCCATTGGTGGCCAGCATACAACCAAGAAATTGCCTCATTTACAAATGTTAGCCTTGTGCCGACAGGTACATGAGCCATTGGTATTGATTGGAGGCAAAGAGGATATTTTAGTCGCAAATGCTATCGTAGAAGCACTAGAAAAAGAGGGGCGTAGTATTTTGAATACCTGTGGTAATTGTAACTTGAACCAGTCGGCATCATTACTCAAACAAGCCCAATGGGTCATTAGTCACGATACAGGAATGATGCACGTAGCTGCGGCACTGAAAAAGAAAGTCGTAGCCATTTGGGGCAATACTGTTCCCGAATTTGGGATGTATCCGTACCAAACACCCTTTGTCAATATTGAAAATACATCACTTAATTGTCGGCCATGTTCTAAAATAGGTTACGACAAATGTCCTTTAGGGCATTTTAAATGTACCAACGACCTGAGCTTTGAGCAACTCCCAAGCTTGGTAAATAGGCTAAACAAAAGCACTGATTCCTAGAGCCATGCATTGATTATCAGGTAATTATCAAGATAAAAGCTCGGGGGATTTCGCCCCCAACTTGAATCAGAATTTAAAATAAATCCGTATAAAAGTTGTGGTATAATCCCCAACTCATCTTCAAAATGAAAAAAGTAAACATAGGACTTGTTCAAATGTCTTGTTCGGCCGATGTATCGGCTAATATGCAGAAAGCAATAGCTGGTATTCGTGAAGCCGCTGCAAAAGGTGCAAACATCGTTTGTTTGCAAGAATTATTTACTTCTCTATATTTCTGCGATGTAGAAGACCACGAAAATTTTAAATTAGCCGAGCCTATTCCTGGGCCCTCTACCGATACCCTTTCAGCTATTGCCCAAGAATTGGGCGTAGTAATTATAGCATCCCTTTTTGAAAAAAGAGCAGCAGGGCTTTATCATAATACAACGGCTGTGTTGGATGCCGATGGCTCGTATTTGGGCAAATATCGTAAAATGCACATTCCCGACGACCCAGGGTATTATGAGAAATTTTATTTTACTCCTGGCGATGCTTCGCCTGAGGATTCGGGATACAAGGTTTTTGAAACCAAATTTGCCAAAATTGGCGTTTTGATTTGCTGGGATCAGTGGTATCCAGAAGCTTCGAGGATTACGGCCTTGAAAGGTGCAGAGATTTTGTTTTACCCAACAGCCATAGGCTGGGATACCAACGAAACAGAGGCATCTATCAACCGTGAACAATACAATGCTTGGCAAACTATACAGCGTTCGCATGCAGTAGCCAATGGCGTTCATGTGGTGTCGGTTAATCGGGTAGGCCGCGAAGCCGACCAGCAGTTTTGGGGAGGTAGTTTTGTGAGTAATCCATTTGGTACATTGCTGTATTTAGGTTCGCACGACCAAGAAGAAGTACATGTTCAGGAAATAGATTTGGACAAAACCGAATATTATCGCAGCACTTGGCCTTATTTGCGTGACCGCCGTGTCGATAGCTACGCTCCTATTGCCAAGCGATATATAGATTAAGATAAGTTCTCGAAAGGTCACAGGGTTATATCATACACATCAGAGGCAACTCTGTGACTTACAGTATTTAGTAACGCAACTGTTCAAGCTTTTATACCACAGAAAAACCTGTTTTTACATACAATCATAGGGCATTGTGTACTACTAACAAATTTTTGAATTAACCTTCAAGAAGTTTCAACAGCTTCAAAGAATAAAAACAGTTGTAGTTCGTTTGTATTACAGAAAACGATATAAATCTCTAAGAAATATGATATTTTTTAGAGATTTTTTTTTAATCTAATAATAATTAAAATATCCTTAGCTATTGGTTTTATTTCGTTATCTTTGTTACAATAGGGGTATCGTTTTTTTATTTTTTTTGGGTCAAAATAACCTTAACTCCAAATTAAATTACCTAACTACCTCATGAATTATACCATCTTTTTCTAATGCAAAAACTACATACCCGTATCGAAGTAATGAATCATCTTGCCACTAGGATGCCCTCATTTTTGGAAGACTATATTATTCCGATTGATACCAACTGGCAACCTACCGATTTCTTACCCGATGCAAGTAACGATAATTTCTTTGATGAAATAAAAGAGCTACAAAAAGCCTGTAAAGAGCTTCCTTACGACTATTGGGCTGTTTTGATTGGCGATACCATTACCGAAGAAGCTTTACCCACTTACGAATCTTGGTTGATGTGTGTAGAAGGTGTAAAACCCTTAGATAATAATGGCTGGGCAAGATGGGTAAAGGCTTGGACAGCCGAAGAAAACCGACATGGCGACTTACTCAACCGCTTTCTTTATCTTTCAGGAAAAGTAAATATGCGTGCCGTTGAAACATCAACGCAGTACCTAATTGCAGATGGCTTTGATATTGGTACTGCTCAAGACCCTTACAAAAGCTTTGTTTATACCTCTTTTCAAGAATTAGCTACCAATATTTCTCACCGTAGAACTGCCTCGTTGGCCAAAAATTATGGTAGTTCATTGCTTTCTAGAATTTGTGGACAAATTGCTGCCGATGAACTACGACACGCCAAGGCATACCGTGCTTTTATTTCGGCTATTTTTGAAATAGACCCTTCTGAAATGATGATTGCTTTTGCTCAGATGATGAAACAAAAAATTGTTATGCCTGCCCACTTTTTGCGTGAAATGAACGGCGAGCAGTCGAGTGTGTTTGGTCACTTTTCAGATGCTGCTCAACGGATTGGGGTATACACAACCAAGGATTATATTTCAATTATGGAATCGCTATTGAAAGACTGGAATATTTCAACCATGACAGGGCTCAATGACGAAGCTTGTAAAGCACAAGATTATGTGATGGGCTTGCCAAGTCGATTCTTGAAAATTGCAGAAAGAACTAAAATACCAACCTGTGAATATAAATTTTCATGGGTATTATAAATAAAACATAAGTCATACCGATTTTTTTAATCAAAAAAGGTGGTCGAAATTAGTTTTTCAACCACCTTTTTTGATTAATAGCCAATAAGGTCTTTCTTGTAAATTTTCCCAAAATTCGGGATAACTCAACGTTTATCCAAACTTTAATGAATGTAAAATAACTCCCAGCTTTTTATGACAATAATTACTTGGTAGCAACTCCTACGCTTGTAGGCCAACACTCCTACTTATACATTCAATACCCGTTGTTCCAAATCGTCAATCAAGTTTTTTGAACCTAAATACGCCACACAACGCTGATGTACTTTGGTAGGTACAATATCTAAGATATTTTGAGTGCCATCGATTGCACGCCCTCCAGCTTGCTCAAGTATCAAGGCCAAAGGATAACATTCATACAATAAACGTAGTTTGCCTTCTTTTGCCTTCTGAGTAGGTGGATATAGATAAATCCCCCCTTTCAACAAATTTCTATGAAAATCTCCTACCAACGAGCCTATATAACGAGCCATTGCACCCGACGACACACGCATATCGGCAATGAACGATTTGATTGAAGGGGCAAATTCATCGTAATAGGCATCGTTAATAGAATATATTTTACCCGTAACGGGCATCTGAATATTGGCATTAGAAAAAAAGAATTCTCCCAACGAGTTTTCGTAAGTAAAACAATTGACCCCTTTGCCTGTTGTGTATACCATTACGGTAGAAGAACCATACAAAATATAGCCTGCGGCTGCCTGCCTACGTCCTCCTTGCATAAAATCCTCGAAAGTAGCAGGTGTGCCTATGGGGCTTACACGACGATAAATCGAGAAAATTGTACCAATAGAAACATTCACGTCGATATTCGATGAACCATCGAGTGGGTCGATTGCCACTACGTATTTGCCATTATAATTGTTGGTTTGAATAATATCGTCCTCTTCTTCCGAAAGAATCCCACATACTTCTCCTCCATTAATCAAAGCTCTTTTAAAACGAATATTAGCAATTACGTCTAATTTTTGTTGGCTTTCACCTTGAATATTATCACGCCCAAACGCTCCTGTAATATCAGTAAGCCCAGCCCGATTGATTTCTCGTCCAACAATCTTGGAAGCCAAAGCAATATCTCGTAATAATTGCGACAATTCGCCTTTTGCATAGGCAAATGATTCTTGCTGACGCATAATGAAACGGTCGAGCGTTGTGCCAACTGGGAGAGCAAGAGTCGATTCTGTAGTCATAGTCTTTCTTGGTTTAAAACTTCTTTATCGGTGATTTATAATTGGTACATTAGTTGAGTAATTGAGCAAATTGATGTGTTATAAAAAGATATAATTCTATGGCTGAATTTTTATTTTACTTACTTAGATAAGCAGGAAAGACAATCAACCATAGTATTATACTCTATTATTAAACAATTGATTATAAGTTAATTACCAAAACACAAGTCTTTAACTACACTTACATGCTTACTTCTTGTTGCAAACCTATAACAAATAATTCAACCAACTCTCCTAGTCCATCCTGTGATGGTAGGTTAGCGGTATACAAAAGTTTAGATGTTATACCAGATGTAGAGGCACTGAATTCGGAAATGACTTCATTCTTTATTTTCAAAACGAGTTACAAACCCAATCATTCCGAAATAAAATCGCTATCCAATATTTCTCAACCATTTATACCTAGAAAGTCGGTTCATAATCTACCAAAAAGCTATTGGGTAATCCGACCAAAGGCCGATTTACCCAAAAAACTTCTTTTATTTCATAGGTTACGGATAGCAATAGCTTGATGAAGCATAAATATTAGTTAAAGATGTACCCAGCGTAAAATAGATAAGTTGATTAAACTCCAATATTTGTATTGTTTTGCCAAGCCCAATACCCTTGCAAACCTCCGCAATGGAAAACCTTTGCGGAGGTTAAGGCAAACTTTATTTCATCAGGCCATTACCTTTTATTTTGCTCAATTACTTCATGTATTTATGATAATTCTCTTCAAATAAACCTTCAAGATATTTTGCTTTATCGGTATATGCTTCGGGGCTTTCCCAAGTATTGATAGGGTTCAAAATCTCGGTAGGAACATTAGGGCATTCAGTGGGTATTTCGATACCAAATACGGCATGGTTTTCAAAAGCAATATTGCCAAACTTGCCATCTAGTGCCGCATGAATCATAGCACGGGTATATTTCAGCTTCATTCGAGAACCAACACCATACGGGCCACCTGTCCAGCCAGTATTAATAAGCCATACATTCACTTCGCCATCGTTGATTTTTTTGCCCAACAAATCGGCATATTTTAGAGGGTGTAAAGGCAAAAAAGCTGCCCCAAAACAAGCCGAAAAAGTAGCTTGTGGTTCTTTGATACCCATTTCGGTACCTGCCAGTTTTGAGGTATAACCCGACACAAAATAAAACATAGCCTGTTCTTTATTCAAACGAGCAATCGGAGGCAAAACCCCAAAGGCATCGGCTGTTAAGAAGAAGATATTTTTAGGGGCACTTCCTATCGACGGCTTGGCTACATTCGGAATATAGCTAATGGGATAAGCTGTGCGGGTATTTTCGGTAACCGACTGATTGGTATAGTCAACGGTAGATGTTCCCTCTATAAATCGTGTATTTTCTAGAATAGAGCCATAGCGAATTGCTCCAAAGATTTCGGGTTCTTGTTCGGCACTCAAGTTAATTACTTTGGCATAGCACCCTCCTTCAAAATTGAATACTTCATCGTCCGACCAGCCGTGTTCGTCATCGCCGATGAGCTTACGCTCAGGGTCGGCCGATAGAGTCGTTTTTCCTGTACCCGACAGCCCGAAGAATAATGCGGTATCTCCTTTTTGGCCAATATTGGCCGAGCAGTGCATAGACAATACTTGTTTTTCTTGTGGTAAAATATAATTCAGAACTGTAAAAATTCCCTTTTTCATTTCGCCAGCATAGCCTGTACCACCAATCAATATAATTTTTCGGGTAAAATCAATGATGGTAAAATTGCCTTGGCGTGTTCCATCTACCTCTGGAATAGCCTCAAACTCGGGTACATTCAAGATTACCCATTCTGGCTCGAAGGTATCCAATTCGTCTTCCTCTGGACGCAAAAACAAATGATTACAAAACAAGTTATGCCAAGCCAAAGTATTGATTACTAATACATTCAAACGATGTTTTGGCGAAGCACAAGCATACGAATAACGAGCATACAATTTTTTGTCAGCTACAAAAGCAATCATTTTTTGGTATAATGCTTCAAATTTATCGGCATCAAACGAGTGATTGATATCGCCCCACCAAACTGTTTCGGCTGTTTTGTCGTCATACACACAAAACTTGTCTTTTGGCGAACGCCCTGTAAATTTCCCTGTGTCGCACATAAAAGCCCCCGAATCGGTCAAAACCCCTTCTTTGTTATTTAATGCCTCTTCAATCAACGCTGGCACACGAAGGTTTAGAAGGGTGTTGCCATGCTGTTTGAACACTGGATGATTTACGGTTGGTTTGGCAGTTTTACTGAGGTCAACTGCAAGCATATCATGTTTCATAACATTTTTTTTTATAGTTATCTTATAAGGGCAAAAGCACTACTTTGCCCTTGATTAATTTTGGTGAATAAGTAAAACCACTCTCCTACTTTAGAATACATAAGCTATCCGAAAAGTTACCCTAAAGTACTACTAAACAAAAGCTTAAACACTGATGAATATTGGTATAACACATGACTATTGCTAAAAGAAAAGCCTGCTTGAAAAGCATAAACAGGCTTTTTCCAAACCAAACTATTCACCTAAATATTTAGTAATTAAATTGTAATAAATGAATTGTGAATGTTGCTATTGCTACTTTGCCAAAACTCACAATTATTCATTTACCCAATATTTCTAATGAAATTGCTCTTCTTCTGTCGAGCCTTTCAAAGCACCCGTCGAAGCCAAACCACCAGTTACTGTATTTTGAATAGCATCAAAATAACCCGTTCCTACAAAAGCTTGGTGTTTTACGGCTTTGAACCCTTCTGCTTGTAATGCAAACTCACGTTGTTGTAATTCAGAGAAACCAGCCATACCACGTTTTACGTAAGCACTCGACAACTCGAACATTGCAGTATTTAATGCGTGGAAACCAGCCAAAGTAATAAACTGGAATTTGTAACCCAAATCTGCTAACTCCTCACGGAATGTTTCCATTTTGTTGACATCCATAAACTTAGCCCAGTTGAACGAAGGCGAACAGTTGTAAGCCAACATTTTGCCTGGGTATTTGGCATGAATTCCCTGAGCAAACTCACGTGCCATACCTATATCAGGATTACCCGTTTCCATCCAAATCAAATCTGAGTAAGGAGCATAACTGATACCTCGGTCGATACCTTGCTCTAAACCATTTTTCACATGAAAAAATCCTTCAGAAGTCCTTCCTTTGTCGGCTTGGATAAATTTCAAATCTCTTTCATCTATATCCGATGTAATCAAATTAGCCGCTTCGGCATCGGTACGAGCAATTACCAAGGTTGGTACACCTAGTACATCGGCAGCCAAACGTGCTGCTACTAATTTATTGATAGCTTCTTGGGTTGGTACTAATACTTTTCCGCCTAAGTGGCCACATTTTTTGGCAGACGACAATTGGTCTTCAAAGTGTACACCCGAAGCACCTGCCTCAATCATCCATTTCATCAATTCAAAGGCATTCAAATTACCTCCAAAACCAGCCTCAGCATCGGCTACGATAGGCACCATCCAGTGGGTATCGCCATCGCCATTTACATTTTGAATTTGGTCGGCACGAAGCAAAGCATTATTAATACGTTTTACTACAGCAGGAACGCTATCGGCAGGGTACAAACTTTGGTCGGGGTACATATTGCCCGAAAGGTTGGCATCGGCTGCTACTTGCCATCCCGACAAATAAATGGCTTTCATTCCAGCCTGTACCTCTTGTACTGCTTGGTTGCCTGTCAATGCACCCAATCCAGCTACCCATTTATCTTTTTTCAACAAGTCCCACAAGCGTTCGGCTCCCATACGGGCAATACTATAATCCAATTTGTACGAACCAGCCAAACGGGCTACTTCTTCGGCACTATAAGGGCGTTCAATTCCTTCCCAACGAGGGTTTGTACTCCAATCAGTTACCAACTGTTGGATTCTTTCTTCTTGTGAAATTTTCATGGTTTTAAAAGTTTTGTTTTGTTATAAGATACGCTTGGGGTAATCTACTTTATTGGTTTTCCTGCTCTACTTGCTCTTGTTCAAGCAAAATATCGTAGGCATCGGTGGTTAAGAAATAATCAAAGTTTTCTTGTGTAACAAGTTTATCAAATAGCTCAATAGCATCAAAAAACTTACCTTTTCCATAACGTTCTTCTCCTACTAACTGCTTGATTTTCTGGATTTCATCGGCCAAAAGGAATTTATAATACGCCAAATCTATTAGTTGGCCAGTATTGGTACTAGCACCATGACGAAGCCACTGCCATACCTGAGCCCTTGATATTTCGGCTGTTGCGGCATCTTCCATTAAGTTATGAATAGCAGCCGCTCCAATACCACGCAACCACGATTCGATATACAAAATACCTACTTGTATATTCATTCTGATACCCGCTTCAGTTATTGACGAATTGGGTATCCTAAAATCTATCAGATTTTTTGCATCAATATGCTCATTTTCAAGCAATTGGTTTTTTTGGTGCGGGGCATCTCCCAAAGCTTTATTAAAAGGTACTAATGCTACAGCTACCAAGTCGGGGTGTGCTACCCATGTTCCATCAAAACCCGTTGTAGCTTCTAGCTCTTTGTCGGCATTTACACGCTCAAAAGCCATTTTGTTCACGGCTTCATCCTTACGGTTAGGTATAAACGCAGACATCCCCCCAATAGCATGAGCTTTGCGTTTATGACAAGTTTGTACCAGTAGCTTGGCATAAGCCCTCATAAAAGGTACAGCCATTGTAACCTGCGACCTATCGGGCAAAATACAGTCTTGATAACGATGAAACTTTTTGATACAACTAAAAATATAATCCCAACGACCTGCATTGAGTGCAGCAATATGGTCTTTGAGAGCATACAAAATTTCGTCCATTTCAAAAGCCGCCATAATGGTTTCAATCAAAACGGTTACTTTGATAGTTCCTATGGGTACTTCTAGGGTTTCTTGGGCTGCCACAAAAATATCGTTCCAGAGTCGGGCTTCTTCAAAGCTTTCCATTTTGGGTAAATAAAAATATGGCCCACTACCTCTTTTAATAAGCTCCCAAGCATTATGGAAAAAGTACAAACCAAAGTCGAAAATAGAAGCAGAAATAGGTTCGCCGTCTATCAAAACGTGTTTTTCTTCCATGTGCCAGCCTCTTGGACGTACCTTCAGCACAGCTACTTGTGGATTCAAGGCATAGAATTTGCCATTGTCTGCCGTAAAATCTATTTGTTTTCGTATGGCATCACGTAGGTTGATTTGTCCTTCTATTACATTACTCCACGAAGGCGTATTGGCATCTTCAAAGTCAGCCATAAATACTTTAGCTCCCGAATTAAGGGCATTGATTACCATTCGTCGGTCTACTGGCCCTGTGATTTCTACACGTCTATCTTGCAAATCGGCAGGAATAGGTGCTACCGACCAGTCGCTCTGGCGGATAACCGTAGTATCGGGCAAAAACTGAGGCATAAGCCCTTCATTAATTTGGGCTTGACGCAGCACTCTGTTTTGTAGTAAAAAAAGCCTTTGGCGATTAAACATCCGATGGAGGTCTCGGACAAAAGTAAGAGTATCAGGGCTTAAAATAGCCTCAAACTGTGGTGATATTTCTCCCAATACCTCCACTCCTTGAATGGTTACTTGATTCATTATGCGGGTGGTTTTGTTTTGTTAAATCTGCTTGTGGCTTTCGGCTATTTTTTCGGCTTGAGCCTATACGCTTTAATGTTTTTTATGCAAAAGGGTAGTAAAGATGTATCATTCGATATATAAGAAATGATGTGTATTGACAAATAAGCAATTAAAAACCTGATAATCAAGACCATACAATACTACTACCATTTTTGTTATTTTGTACACCTACTTACAATAATCGATTAGGAAATAGCCATATTTTTAAAACACTGATAATCAACAAAATACAATTTTATTTCTATATTTTTTTATTCTAGGTTTTACTAACATATATCATTTTGAGAATTTTCGCTAAATCTTTAACGGACTATTATTTATAATTCAAATAAAACAAATAACTTATCCTTGAACTATGGAACAAATTTATAATTGCGAAATTTAAAAAACAAGCGAAATTTCGCTAAATTTTTATATTTCGTTATTTTCTTTAAAAATTTATATGTAATTTTGAAAAAACAATAATCACTATGAGTGCAAACAGCGACAAAGTCAAAATAATTTTTGGACTGAAAATCAGACAGTTACGTCTCGACAAGAAACTTTCTCTTAGTGAAGTAGCAGAAAAGTCGGGGCTTTCTATATCATATCTCAACGAAATCGAGAAGGGAAAAAAATATCCCAAGACCGAAAAAATCATGGCACTGTCAGATGCCCTAGAAATAGATTATGATTCTTTGGTATCACTCAAACTGAGCAAACAGCTTGAGCCTATTGCCGAATTACTCAATTCTAATATCCTTACCGAACTTCCTTTAGAGATTTTTGGCGTAGAACCTGCCGACTTTATCGAACTGATGTCGGAAGCTCCTGCCAAAATCAGTGCTTTTATCAGTACTATTATCGAAATCAGCCGCAATTATGATATGCGTGTCGAACAGTTTTATTTTTCGGTACTGAGGTCGTATCAAGAAATGTACGATAATTACTTTCCCGACATCGAAGACTCGGCTCAGCAGTTTAGAAAACTGTTTGAAATTTCTCCGATTACATCGCCCAACGATACGCTTTTGGCCGAAATCCTACAGAATTTTTACGGCTATCAAATAGAAGAGTTTACCCGTGAAAGCCACCCCGACTTGTTGAGTATTCGGTCGGTGTACAATCCCAAAACGTCGAAACTTCTTATCAATGGCGATTTAAGCCCCGAACAAAGAGCATTTACCTTCGGCCGAGAAATTGGCTACCAATTTTTACAGCTCAAAAACCGTCCTTACATATCGTCGGTATTGGAAGTAAACTCCTTCGAGCAGGTTCTCAACAATTTCAAGGCATCTTATTTTGCGGGAGCTATTCTTATCAATAAAAATGTATTGATTGATAGGCTTACCTATTTCTTTGCAAGCCCCAAATGGGATGGCGAAATGATGCTCAGTATTATGAGGCTATTCAATGCTACTCCCGAAATGTTCTATCATCGCCTTTCCAACCTGATGACCAGTCATTTCAAAATTAATAACTTATTTTTCTTACGTTTCAATAATGAAGTAGACAACGAGCTATTTTACCTAACCAAGGAAATGCACTTGGCCAAACTCCATACTCCACATGGTACGGCACTCAACGAGCATTATTGTCGCCGTTGGGTATCCTTAACGATTCTGAAAGACCTAGAAAAGCTCCAGAAAGAACAGGGTTATGATGCCGAAAAGGTATTGTGCAAAGCTCAGGTATCGGAGTATATCGATACCAACAATCACTATTTTGTGATGTCACTAGCGAAGCCTTCGCCACCCAATAAGCATAAAAATAGCAGTGTTACGATTGGTTTTGCGATCGACGACAATCTCAAAAGTATGGCTCAGTTTCTGAACGACCCAAGCCTACCTCGCCGCAAGGTTAATGAAACCTGCGAACGTTGTGGAGCTATAGGCTGTGCCGAGCGAATGAAACCACCTTTGGTACTAGAAAAAAAACAAGCCCGTGAACGCATCAAAATGGCAATAGCATCGCTTGAAAATTAGGAATCGAAGAAATTATATATAGACTATTGATTATGGTATAGAAGCTATTTGAACTTATTTTATGTAGATTGATAGCAGTACAAAACACTAGATGATAGGGTTTTGGATTAAAAGGTTTTCAGGTGTGTTTTTTTATCATAAAAATCCTAAAATCTTGACAATGACGTTCAAATAGCTTCACAATAATCATTCATTGCTTAATTACAAATACCTATAATTCTCCTCTAAACACCCTGAACTAGATGATTTTTTTGAACGAAAAGAAATCATTATCAAGCCAATAAACCTACTGATTGCCAAGGTGTCAGATATGTTCAAAATT
This sequence comes from Flectobacillus major DSM 103, assembly GCF_000427405.1. Lineage (NCBI taxonomy): Bacteria > Pseudomonadati > Bacteroidota > Cytophagia > Cytophagales > Flectobacillaceae > Flectobacillus > Flectobacillus major. The sequence goes on along the minus strand of NZ_KE386491.1, from coordinate 588,249 downwards.
TTTATTAAAAAATTGGTAGAAAATGACATTTATCTCTTTTAACAGAGAAAACATTATTTTTTATACATTTTCTTCGTTTTGTACAACAGAGTAGAGCTTTTGTTGTACAAAACAAATAAAATTTCGATATTATTAAATTTCCAAAATAATATTTTGAATAGACATTCTATTTCAATCATTTTTAGTACAAAAAATAAGTTTATTAAAACTTTTATATTGTTGCTCAAATGATATATATTTGCTAACCATAATATATCACAAAAATTTCTATGAAAAACCCAAATTGCCCCAAATGTGACTCTTCGTTAGTTACGAAAAGCGGTGTTATCAAGGATAAACAACGTTTTAAGTGTAAATCTTGCAATTACAACTTTACTGTAGAGAAACTCGGAAAGGGAATTTCACAGTATTATGTAATTAAAGCGTTACAACTCTACATAGAAGGAGTTACTTACCGAGAAATTGAACGTTTATTGGGCGTTTCGCACGTTTCGGTGATGAATTGGGTAAAAAAATACCAAATAAAAGTACCTAAAGGCAACGAATATCACCCCACCTATAAAATACTTAATCACAGAGAATTAGCCGAATTTTATGCCAATAGAGATAATTTGAAGGGGGCAGGCATGATTGTCACCGAATTAGGCGACAAGTTTATGCTTATTAAGTGGGAACGACTCAAGCATTAATTCAACGATAGGGGTTTTTCAATTTACATCCTATTATTGAAAAGATTTTCCACAAAAACTATACAAAAATTGCAAAACTATACCACTGATATTGTTGGTATAGTTTTTTTTATGAGGTTTGTATCATAAAATATGCAAAAAAAGCACAGAATATTACAAAAAACCAATTTTGAAAATTATATAAAAAACCAACTTAAAAATATACCACACACCACTTAACCATTTTATAAACAAATACTTAGATAAAAAAACATAACAAAACAAAACCACAATAACCATTCTTTGATTATGAAAAAGTTTATACTTTCATTGGCAACTTTGGCTATAATGCTATTAGGTTATCAAAATACGCTAGCACAAGGTTCGGCCGACTACGGTTCTGGTATTAAAGTGAACCTAAATCCAGAAGGTACAAAGTTTATACGCTTTATCACTTGGCACCAAATCTGGGCACGTTCTATCGAAAACAACCCTGGTACACTTGTCAACGGCAAAGCAGAATCTACCACCAGCGATATTGGTATTCGTCGCTCACGTTTTTTGGCTTATGCTCAAATATCACCTCGCTATATGGTTTTGACCCACTGGGGTATCAATAACCAAACATTTGTGAATGGCGGAGGTACTGGTACTTCAGGAACGGGAGGGTATGGTGCAGGTAAAAAACCACAGATGTTTATCCACGATGCTTGGAATGAATACCATGTGATTCTACCCAAAAATTTGAAAACAGGCAAAGTAAACAAATTTACGATGTCGCTTGGTGCGGGGCTACATTATATGTTGGGTGTATCACGCCTAACAATGGGGTCAACTCTTAATTTCTTGATGGTGGACTCGCCTATATTTTCATGGCCACTCATCGAAAACTCAGACCAGTTTGCTCGCCAAATGGGTTTTTTTGCCAAAGGTAAAGCAGGTAAATTAGAGTATCGCCTAAGCTTGAACAAACCATTTTCTACCAATATTGTACCACTTGCTGGTGGCCCTGCCGTAGACAACAACCAAGGTGTAATTGGCACAAGTATCGGTAACAAATGGTCGACAGCGGGTTATTTAGAATACCAGTTCCTAGAACAAGAATCCAACCTATTGCCATTTAAAGTAGGTACATATTTGGGTACTAAAAAGGTGTTCAACTTGGGAGTAGGCTTTTATAACAATCCTGATGGTACTAAAACATTGGCAACCAATGTAAGTACTCCAGAAGCCCATAACATAGGCTTGTTTGCGGCAGATGCCTTTTTGGATATGCCTATCGGACAAAAAGAAAAAGGAATGGCAATTACGGCTTATACAGGATATTTCAACTATAATTTTGGGCCTAACTACCTTCGCAATCTAGGTATTATGAACGAAGGAACTGTAGACCCTAATTATGACAAAGCTCAATTATCGAATAGTGGAGTAGGCAATGCTCGTGCATTGATTGGTACTGGCGAAATCGTGTATGCTCAGGCAGGTTTATTATTGCCAAAAGGACAAGGCAAAAGCCGTTTTCAAGTAATTGGAGCTATTACCAACAGCAACTTCAAAGCTCTTAAAGAATCAGGAACAGCTTGGGATCTTGGTATCAACTGGTTTATTGACGGCCATCATGCAAAAATTACTGGGCAATATTCGTCGAGACCAGTATATGTAGGAGGCAATGTACTTGACCATAGAGGAGAATTTATTTTGCAAACGCAAATCTATTTATAACCATAACCCTTATACAAAATTCAAATCCTTTTAACTATTAACAATTATGTCAGAAAAGAAATCAACAGCCGGCCTTGCATCCATTATCGGAGCTTCTTCGGTTGGAACCCTAATTGAATGGTACGACTTTTACATTTTTGGTAGCTTGGCTACCATTATTTCAACACAATTTTTTCCAAAAGAAAACCCTACAGCCGCTTTCCTTTCCACTTTGGCTACTTTTGCCGCAGGCTTTGTAGTACGTCCGTTTGGAGCTTTATTTTTTGGCCGTTTGGGCGACTTAATTGGCCGTAAGTACACATTTATGGTTACGTTGGTACTAATGGGCGGTGCTACGTTTGCTATCGGTTGTATTCCGGGTTATGAAACCATCGGCTTTTTTGCTCCATTATTGGTGCTAATTCTACGATTATTGCAAGGTTTGGCCTTGGGTGGCGAATATGGTGGTGCTGCCACTTATGTAGCTGAACACGCTCCTGCCAACGAAAAAGGCTTTTGGACATCTTGGATTCAGATTACTGCTACAGCGGGTTTGTTTATTTCGTTGGGGGTTATCTTGATTACTCAATCAACTTTAGGTAAAGAAAAATTTGATGATTGGGGATGGCGTGTACCGTTTTGGGTATCTATTATCATGGTGTATGTATCGGTTTTGATTCGTAAAAATATGCACGAGTCGCCATTGTTTGCCAAAGCAAAAGCTGAAGGAAAGACATCGACCAACCCATTGAAAGAATCGTTTGGTAATAAATTGAACTTCAAATTTGTTTTGCTTGCTTTGTTTGGTGCTACTATGGGACAAGGGGTGATTTGGTACACAGGTCAATTTTATGCCCAAACTTTCCTCCTAAAAATCTGTAACGTAGATTTTCAACAAGCCAATACCTTATTGATTATTGCATTGATGTTGGGAACTCCATTCTTTGTATTCTTTGGCTGGTTGTCCGACAAAATTGGTCGCAAGGGTATTATGCTTACAGGGATATTGCTAGGGGTGTTGTGTTATCGTCCAATCTACGAGAAGATTTACCAAACTACCAATATCAAAAACAAAGAAGAGATCACAGCTAAAACAACCGAAGAAGTAAAACGTGCTTTGGTAGAAAACTCTACAACAGATTCGTTGATTACGACAACAATTACCAAAGAGTTTACGGATGGTACAAAATACAAAGAAGTAAAGAAATTGACAGTCTTGGCCGACAAATCGAAAGAAGCTCCTAAAGCTGAAGTTACCAAAACAGTAAAAGTGAATGAAGGAGACAAATGGACATTGATTTGGATGGTATTTATTCAGTTGATATTTGTAACAATGGCTTATGGCCCAATAGCTGCCTTCTTGGTAGAGATGTTCCCAGTGAAGATTCGCTATACGTCTATGTCATTGCCATATCACATTGGTAACGGTGTATTTGGAGGATTGATGCCAGCAATTGCTACCTATTTGGTATCAAAAGCCAAAGATGCCAACGAAGTAGCCGAAAAAGCAGGCAAAGCAGCCGTATATGCACAACCTTACTTGGAAGGCCTAAAATACCCAATGTTGATTAGCTGCAGTATGTTTTGTAATTGGCTTGCTTTATATCAAAGAAAAAAAGGGAGGCGTTGAATAGTAGAGTTGAGCTGTTTGAATCCTCTATCTAATTTTCAGTTCAAACAGCTAGCTTTTCATCTGATTAATCATTTAAAAAACATCATACAACAATGGACGGAATAAAAAAAATACTCGGTATAGTATGGATTCTTTTGGGCGTTGCGGCCGCATGGTTTGGTATTTCAGAACTAGGGTTGCCAAAGCTAGCTTCTGGCAAACAAGATGACTTAGTTTTTGGTATTATCATCATGTTTATCCTTACACCAATTATTACGGGTGGGCTACTTATTTTTGGTAAATATGCTTTACAAGGAGAATTCAGTGAAGACAAATAGTCACCTCTAGCTTTAGAGGGGAAGTAAAAAACAATTATAGTTTTTAGGGATAGAAAAGTTGAGCAATGTATGTCAATGAAGTTCAGTCGGGCTCTTGGCATACATTCTTAGTTTATGAGGGTAAAATAGCGGTAAAACAAAAACTCTACCAACTTAGCTAAGTAATTGCCTATTTTTTATTAAATAAATATTATTTGTTATTATTTTGCCGATGTCATAGTGTATCTGTCGATAGGCCAAATTTTAATGACCAAGGTATTTAGCCAAAAGCCAATACCTATTTCCTAAAAACATGAAAGAAACCCTAAAAGAGCAAAAATTAATTGTTGTGAGTTGCCTGTTTTTGCTATTATTCAATTTCCCGATTATTTCAATCTTCAATCTGGAAACACAGGTAGCAGGTATTCCTTTACTTTTTTTCTATGTTTTTTCTCTTTGGATTATCCTTATTGTGGTGATATACATCAATGTCAGAGAGGTAAATAAAAACCAAGATAACTCCCAACCCGATGAATAGCGTAATCTTAGTTTTAGCGTCCTTGCTGTACCTGGCATTTTTATTTGGGGTTGCTTACTGGGCCGAAAAACGCTCGGAAAGAGGCAAAAGTTTGGTTACCAACCCCTACATATACGCTTTATCTTTGGCGATTTACTGTACCGCTTGGACATTCTACGGGTCGGTGGGCAGGGCAGTAAGTCATGGTATCGAATACCTATCGGTATATATTGGCCCTACCCTCATGATGCCCCTGTGGTGGATAGTAGTACGCAAAATTATCAGAATATGTAAAGTATACAGAATCACGTCGATAGCTGATTTTATTTCGTCGAGATACGGCAAAAATGTAACCCTTGGTATTATTGTTACCTTGGTGTGCCTCATGGGTACATTACCTTATATTGCGATTCAACTAAAAGCTATTTCGAGTAGTTTTAGAATACTAACAGGTACTAGCGATCCCAAGGTTCAGCATATTTTTCTGGACGACCTTACTTTTTATATTGCTATTGGCCTCGGCATTTTTACCATCATTTTTGGTACTCGCAAAATAGACTCCACCGAACGCCACGAAGGAATGGTTGCGGCTATTGCGGCAGAGTCTATTATCAAGGCATTGGCTTTTTTGGTAGTTGGCATTTTTGTAACCTACGGTGTATTCAATGGCTTCGGCGATATTTTTAACAGAGCATCGGCTATTCCAAGTATCAAACAACAATTGTTGATGACCGAATCCTCGGGCGAATACTCTACCTGGTTTTGGCATATAGCATTATCGATGAGTGCCATTATGTTTTTGCCTCGTCAGTTTCAGGTTGCTGTTGTAGAAAATGTCAATGAAAAACATTTGAACAAAGCCATGTGGCTTTTTCCATTGTATTTGTTGGTTATCAACATATTTGTATTGCCTATTGCTTTTGGTGGAGCATTGATTTTTCCTCATAACAATGTCAATCCCGACAACTATTTGTTGGCAATACCACTCAAATTCGATAAAAAGTTTCTAGCTCTGCTAACATATATAGGTGGTTTTTCGGCTGCCACCAGTATGATTATTGTAGAAACCATAGCCCTTAGTATTATGGTGTCTAATAGCTTGGTAATGCCCGTTTTGCTGGCTTTTCCATCGGTAATTAGTAAGTATGGCAACAATTTGAGCCAATTGGTCAACAATATTAGGCGTGTCAGTATTATCATTATTTTGTTGTTGGCCTATACCTATGCCAAGGCTATTGCCCAATATTTCTCGTTGGTATCTATAGGAATGGTGTCGTTTGCGGCTGTTGCTCAATTTACACCTGCTATTATTGGAGGGCTATATTGGAAAGAAGGCACCAAAAAAGGGGCTATCATTGGTATTGTTTTGGGTACATTTATTTGGTTTTATACGCTCGTTTTACCTTCGCTTATTGGAGCGGGTATTTTTCCTCAGTCGATTTTAGATAAAGGTTTATGGGGGTTTTCGGCACTAAAACCTTTTGCTTTGTTTGGTTTAGAAGGTATGGATACCATTTCGCATGGTCTATTCTGGAGTATATTTTTCAATTTAGGATGTTATCTTACTTTTTCGATGCTTACCAAAGCAACCTCTATCGAGCTTAATCAGGCTGTAACGTTTGTCGATATATTCAGTCATTCTAAATTTAGCGATAATACCACTATTTGGCGTGGAACGGCCTATTTGCATGATATTAGAACCTTATTACTAAATTTCTTTGGTGAAAAAAGAACCGACCGAGTGCTTCGGCTTTTTGCCCAAAAACACAACCTCAATCTTGAAAATAAAAAAGCCGACCCTAAATTGGTTACTTATTCCGAAAAACTGCTAGCAGGGGTAGTTGGCACGGCTTCGGCAAGAATCATGGTGGCATCGATTTCTAAAGAGGAAAACATTTCGATGGATGAAGTAATCAATATTTTACGTGCCTCACAAGAACTGATGGTCAATAACAAAGAACTTCGACGCAAATCCATTGAGCTAGAAAAAGCTACCTCCGAGCTAAAAGAAGCCAATGAAATACTGAAAAGAACCGATAAACTCAAAGACGATTTCTTGTCGACGGTAGCCCACGAAATCAGAACACCTCTTACATCTATTAGGGCTTTGTCTGAAATTGTGTACGATAATCCTGATATGGATCAAGAAGAAAGAGAACACTTTTTAGGCACAGTTGTAAAAGAATCTGACCGCCTGAGCCGCTTGATTAATCAGGTACTTGACCTTGAAAAATATGAGTCGGGACGACAAAAATTACCAAAGAGAAAGTAGATATTCAAGATATTATCAAAGACAGTATTGAAACCCTTTATCAGCAAGCCAAGGAAAAAGGCATTAAGATTGTATTTATTCCAGACAGATTTGCACCAAAATTTGAAGCCGATAGAGATAAATTAATCCAAGTTGTTGTAAATTTAATATCAAATGCCATTAAATACTGCGAAGCAGACCGAGGCGAAATTCAAATTGCCACACACTATGTAGAAGGAGCTATTTATACAAGTATTCAAGACAACGGAGCGGGCATTGCCAAAGAGTTTCAGCGACTAATATTTGATAAATTTTTCCAAGCAGAAGACCAAACTATCAAAAAACCTAAAGGAAGTGGCCTAGGGTTGGCTATTTCCAAAAAAATAGTTGAATTGCATCAAGGACAAATTTGGGTAGAAAGCGAAGTAGGACACGGCTCAAAATTTACCTTTATGCTCCCTGTTTTTTAGAATAATTTATTGGTACACGCTACCAAGCAAGCACTATTTCAAGATGAAAGAACAATTAAAAGTATTAGTAGTTGACGACGAGCCAGGCATTTTGATGTCGCTTGAATTCCTGATGAAAAAAGAAGGATATCAGGTATTTATTGCTCGCGATGGAGAGGAAGCTCTTGACATCATTGAACGTGAAATTCCATCAATTATATTATTAGACATCATGATGCCCAATGTTGATGGTTATGAGGTGTGTCATTTTGTAAAAGGAACACTCAAGCTGAGTCATATCAAAATAGTATTCTTGAGTGCCAAAAATAAGGAATCTGACATGGAAAAAGGTTATGCCTTGGGTGCCGACCTATACGTACCTAAGCCATTCTCTACCAGAACATTGGTATCAAAAGTGAACGCTTTGGCTCTAGGGATTGCGACTAGCTAAGTTTAGCTAATTTTTTCAGCGTTTTTTATAGGTAAGTCTTAATTTAGTAGATACAAAAATATCATTATTTTCCAGATAGACTTACGAGGAAATAAATGCTCAAAAACCAACATTTATGTTGAGCATTTAGGTGTTTTTTTTTATAATAAATACGCTTCAAAGTCTATATTCAATATTATAACAAAACAATATTATAAGCTTATAATCAATGTCTTACGCAGAAAAATACCAATTCAGCATCGATAACCCCGAGGCTTTTTGGGCAGAACAGGCTACTAACATTTCGTGGTTCGAAGCACCATGTCAAACCCTATCTATCGACGAAAAGGGTTTCTACAGATGGTTTAAGGGTGGCAAGATGAACACGGCCTATTTGGCCTTAGATTACCACGTAGCAAATGGTCGTGGCAACCAAATAGCCCTTATTTATGACTCCCCTGCTACCAAAAGTGTAAAAAAGTATAGCTATAGTGAATTAACCAAAGAAGTAGCTAAATTAGCTGGGGGCCTCAAAGCCTTAGGCGTTGGCAAAGGCGACACCGTTGTGATTTATATGCCAATGATTCCTCAGGCTGCAATGGCCATGCTTGCTTGTGCTAGGCTTGGTGCTATTCACTCGGTAGTATTTGGTGGGTTTGCTCCACACGAATTGGCTGTCAGAATCGATGATGCTAAACCAAAAGTTATTATTTCGGCATCGTGTGGTATCGAGTTTGAAAAGGTTATTGCTTATAAACCCCTCTTGGACGATGCCATTGATGCCTCCGAGCACAAGCCTGCTCACTGTGTAATATTCCAAAGACCACAAAGTCAAGCTTCGCTTATCGAGCCAAGAGACATCGACTATGAAACATTAGTACAAAACTCGCCAGAAGCTCCTTGCGAAATAGTAGATGCCACCGACCCACTGTATATATTATACACTTCTGGTACTACAGGCAAGCCCAAAGGGATTGTTCGTGACAATGGCGGCCATGCTGTTGCGATGCACTTTTCTATGCGAAATATCTACAATGTTGAGCCTGGCGATGTGTACTGGGCAGCCTCCGATGTAGGCTGGGTAGTAGGACATTCGTATATTATTTACGCTCCTCTTATTTATGGCTGCACTACTATTTTATTTGAAGGAAAACCTATCAAAACACCCGATGCAGGTACTTTCTGGCGAGTAATAGAAGAACACCAAGTAAAATGTTTTTTTACAGCCCCAACAGCTTTTAGGGCTATCAAAAAAGAAGACCCTCATGCTGCACTCCTAAAACAATACGATATTAGCTCGCTAAAAGCTATTTATTTGGCAGGCGAACGCTGCGACCCCCCTACTTTGGAATGGCTTCAGGAAATATCTCAACTTCCTGTACTTGACCACTGGTGGCAAACCGAAACAGGATGGGGTATGGTAGGCATCGAGGCTTTTCCTGTGAAAGCTGGCTCTGCTACTAAGCCTATCTGTGGATTTGAACTAAAAATCCTCAACGAAGCTGGCGACGAACTTGGCCCCAATCAAGACGGTTATGTTTGTATTAAATTGCCAATGCCCCCAGGTTGCTTACCAACACTCTGGAACGACGACGAACGTTTTAAAACTTCGTACCTAAATACCTTTGAAGGGTATTACCTTACTGGCGACGGAGGCTATATCGACCAAGATGGCTATGTATTTATTATGGGGCGTATCGACGACGTTATCAATGTAGCTGGACACCGCCTTTCTACTGGAGCTATGGAAGAGATCATCGCATCGAACCCTGCCGTGGCCGAATGTGCTGTTGTGGGTATCGGCGACGAACTCCGTGGACAAAGACCCGTCGGCTTTGCTGTCCTAAAAGATGGACAGACTATCGACGAAGCTACTTTAGAGCAACAAACCATTGCACAAATTCGTGAGCAAATTGGTGCTGTAGCTTTTTATAGAAATACTATTTTGGTAAAAAGATTACCCAAAACTCGTTCAGGGAAGATTTTGAGAAAAATCATACGACAAATTGCCGATGGCGAAAACTTTAGCGTACCTTCTACAATCGACGACCCTGCTATTTTGACCGAAATTGCTGCAAGATTAGAAGAACGAAAAATTGGTGAGGCTTTTGCCAATGTGAAAAACTAAATTCACCGTGTATGCCCAATCGTAATTAATACTTTAAAGCATACCGATTCATATCAAAACTTATTTCAAAACAAAACTATCATAACACTATGAGCACAGAAACCGAAAAAAAACCAAACTGGATACTCAGAATCATTATTGCGGCGGCTATTATTGGAGCAGCCATTTGGCTTGTCAATGTTGTATCAAGCAGTGAAATAGAAATTGGTGGAGGACACTAATCAGTAATATATTTCGTACCAAAATAAAAGTCAGTATTTCTATAAGAAATGCTGACTTTTATTTTTTACCCTCAATCATGATTTTATATCCGAAAAATCAAAACGCAACATACTTCAACAAAAAGTACAATTTCCTTTAATTTATCTTCAAAAAGTACAAGTCGACGCTTTTTTTTGTATTCTATCTTCAACATATAGAATTTTAGCAATAAAATATATATTAAATTAGCATAAAACCCTACAAAGTATAACAATCCAGAAAGAATCATCTTGTATTTTTACAGTATAAAATTTAACAATTCGTACCTTCTTTACATTCCTGTCATTTTGACTATGTAAACAGAACCTTTTAGCATAATAATAAGGCAAGCTGAAAAAAGAAACAACCGACAGGCCAAAAACATAATCACGCAATGGACTTAAAAATTAAATCATTCGAAGACTATCAGGAGAAATATCAGTACAGTGTTGAAGACCCAGAAGGTTTTTGGGGCGAAATTGCTCAAAACTTTTATTGGAGAAAACCTTGGAGAAAAACCTTAGAATGGAATTTTACCGACCCTAAAGTGAATTGGTTTAAAGGTGGAAAGTTGAACATCACCGAAAACTGCCTAGACCGCCATCTGGCTACTAAAGGTGACCAACCTGCTATTATTTGGGAATCTAACAACCCCGACGAAGCCGCTCATACCATTACTTATAAGGTATTGCACGAGCAAGTTTGTCGTTTTGCCAATGTTTTGAAAAAAAACGGTGCAAAAAAAGGTGACCGCATTTGTATTTATATGCCAATGATTCCTGAGCTAGCTATTGCTGTTTTGGCTTGTGCCAGAATTGGGGCTATCCACTCTGTAGTATTTGGAGGATTTTCGGCTCAATCTATTGCCGACCGTATCAACGATGCCGAATGTAATATCGTTGTAACTTCTGATGGGGCTTTCCGTGGCAACAAAGAAATTCCGTTGAAAGCCACCGTAGACGATGCCCTTATCCAATGCCCTTCGGTACAACGTGTTATTGTATCGACTCGTACTCGTACACCCGTTTCGATGCTCAAAGGCCGTGACTGCTGGTGGGAAGATGAAGTAAAATTGGTGTCTGCCGACTGCCCTGCCGAAGAAATGGACTCTGAAGACATGCTGTTTATCCTTTATACTTCAGGCTCGACAGGCAAGCCCAAAGGTGTAGTACATACCTGCGGAGGGTATATGGTGTATTCGGCCTATTCGTTTGCCAATGTATTTCAGTACGAGCCAGGACAAGTACATTTCTGTACGGCCGATATTGGTTGGATTACTGGGCACTCTTATATTGTTTATGGCCCATTGGCTTGTGGAGCTACTACCTTGTTGTTTGAGGGCGTTCCGACGTATCCTGATGCGGGTCGTTTCTGGGATATTGTAGATAAACATAAAGTAGATATTCTTTATACTGCCCCAACGGCCATCCGCTCGTTGATGTCTTATGGCGATCAGTATTTAGAAGGTAAAGATTTAAGCTCGTTGAAAGTTTTAGGCTCGGTAGGCGAACCTATCAACGAAGAAGCTTGGCACTGGTACAACGAAAAAATTGGGAAAGGTAAATGCCCAATTGTAGATACTTGGTGGCAAACCGAAACAGGTGGTATTTTGATTTCGCCTATTGCCAATGTTACCAAAACCAAACCAGCTTATGCAACTCTTCCGCTTCCTGGGGTTCAGCCAGTGTTGGTCGACGAGCAAGGCAACGAAATCGAAGGAAATGGCGTTTCGGGTAACTTATGTATCAAATTCCCTTGGCCTTCTATTATCAGAACTACCTATGGCGACCACGAGCGTTGTCGTCAAACTTATTTCTCTACTTACAAAAATCTTTATTTTACAGGCGATGGCTGTTTAAGAGACGAAGATGGCTATTACAGAATCACGGGGCGTGTAGATGATGTAATCAATGTTTCGGGACACCGTATCGGTACTGCCGAAGTAGAAAATGCTATCAATATGCACCTTGGCGTGGTTGAATCGGCGGTTGTTGGGTATCCTCACGACATCAAAGGCCAAGGTATCTATGCGTATGTTATTTGCGAAAAGCATATCAACGATGCAGACCTAACTCGTAAAGATATATTGGCAACTGTTACCCGTATCATTGGGCCAATTGCCAAGCCTGACAAAATTCAGTTTGTGAGTGGATTACCCAAAACTCGTTCAGGAAAAATTATGCGTCGTATTTTGAGAAAAGTAGCCGAAGGCGAAACTGCTAACTTAGGCGATACCTCTACCCTACTCGACCCATCGGTAGTAGAAGAAATCAAAACAGGTGCGTTATAAGTAGGAATACCCCATAGCTGGTGTAACTATGTCTGCTTATATTATTATCCACAATTAATGACAATCAAGGCTCGGTGTTCAAGTCAGAACATCGGGCCTTTTGTATTTCGGTGTGCAAAATCATTTCTATAACTACCCAAAATCATCTTGTATCGGTTGTGTTTTAGTAGAGAAGGCTGTAATATTGCGGCTAGCAACGTAAGGTAACTTATAAAGCCTCTTCAACGATTTAATGATACAGTTGATTAAAACCTGACAGCCAATTCAATAGTTATAGGACTGACGGTTTTCTGATTACTGTATTTTATTATAGCGTATTACGCCAAATTTTGCTTAACGTTTCATAAAATATTCTTGGAGTATTTTTCCTGAACAAATCGCTAAAATTGGTATTATAACATTATAAATGCTTTTCTAAACAATTATCGTTATGAATAAAGTTGATCTTGCAGCCTTGCGAGAAAATTATACAAAAGGTAGCTTAGACGTTAGCGACGTACTGCCATCTCCTATTCAAGAGTTCCAAAAATGGTTTGAACAAGCTGTTGATAGTCAAATCCTTGAACCTAATGCTATGCACGTTTCGACGGTGTCTAACGAAGGTAAACCTTCTTCAAGAATTGTACTTTTAAAATCATTAGATAGCACAGGATTTACTTTTTATACCAACTATTTAAGTAGAAAAGGAACAGAATTGGCCGAAAACCCACACGCTTGTATTACCTTTTTTTGGGGTGAGCTAGAGCGTCAGGTAAGAATAGAAGGGCTTATCGAAAAAGTAAGCGAACAAGATTCGGACGAATATTTCAGTGTGCGGCCTCGTGGTAGCCAGATTGGGGCATGGGTATCAAATCAAAGTATGGTTATCGACAACCGAGAGGTACTTGAGGAACGAGAAAAAAGTATTGTGGCCAAATTTGAAGGCAAAGATGTACCTCGTCCTCCGCATTGGGGAGGTTATCGACTCGTACCTCATTACATCGAGTTTTGGCAAGGGAGACCATCTCGCCTTCATGATAGAATAGCTTATACGCTTACTGAAAATAATCAGTGGAAAATTGAGCGTCTATCTCCTTAACATACAGCTACCAAAACACTGATATACAAATCTATTATCAACAGACACGATATACCACAATGTATTTTTCCCTCAGCGATACCGTGTCTGTTGTATAAAGTACCAACAAGATAGTTCAAGATTTATGTGCTTGCTGTCAAGCCCAAAAGCTAAAACAAGCCAAACCCTTTATCACCAATTTTCTGTCAAAATACTGCCTAATCTTCACTTGTATTTATCCTATTTTGTACTTAAATTGCTCTTATACTAACCAAAAAGACTCATGAGCTTTTTTAAGAATCCAGCATGGATTAGTCAATATGATTATCCTTACCAGCGGGTCGATGACATCCCTGAGCATGTATATGCCCAAATTAATCAAAAATTAGCCAAACTTACCCAGTCAGACAACCCAGAAGTAAGTATTGTCATTGCAGCGTGGAACGAAGAAGTAAATATGCTTCCTACGATTGGCTCATTGGCCGATACCGTTACCAAAATCCCTTTTGAAATACTGGTAGTCAATAACAATTCGACCGACCGTACGCAAGAGGTTTTGGACAAACTCCTGATTAGAAGCTGTAATCAACCTATCCAAGGTTGTGGCCCTGCACGCCAAATGGGCTTAGAACAAGCCAAAGGTAAATATATTCTTTCGGCCGATGCCGACTGTATTTACCCACCACTATGGATTGATAAAATGATTGAAGCACTACGCCCCAACGACGTAGCTTGCGTATATGGCCGTTATTCGTTTATTGCCAATGAAACAACACCTCGTTGGAAATTGGCTATTTATGAAAAAATGAAGGATATTATTGCCGAGCTAAGGCAATTAAAAAGGCCCTATCTCAATACCTTGGGCATGACCATGGGCTACAAAACAGCCGATGCCCTAAAGGTTGGCTATGTAATGCGTCATGTACGTGGCGAAGACGGCCGCTTAACCTTCGACCTCATGCAATTTGGGAAGGTGGTTCAGGTAAAAAGCAGTAAAATACGAGTATGGACGGGCACACGTACCCTAGACAAAGATGGAAGCTTTTTTGACATGGTCAAAAACCGAATCGTCAAAGAATTCAAAAGGTTATTTAGTTATTTAAAGCCTCTTCCTCCTCACGATACCAAAACTTCATGAAAAACTTTAACGCTAGTTGATATTGCTAATCGGCTAGCGTTTTATTTGATAAACCTACCTATTTTATCGTAGTAAATCCTATCGAAAATTTAGTAAAACTTGTGTGCTACACGCAACTTTTGTACTTTTATCGAACGAAAATACTGAAATATTGCTACCGCTGTAATATTTCACCCCTTTGCATAAATCACAAAAACAATATTTGTAATGATTATTGAACCAAGAATGCGCGGATTTATCTGCCTTACAGCACATCCAAAAGGTTGTGAACAAAATGTAATTAATCAAATCAACTATATCAAAGCTAAAGGCAAAATCGACGGGCCTAAAAGAGTATTGGTAATTGGTGCGTCTACAGGTTTTGGCTTGGCTTCAAGAATTACCAGTGCATTTGGTTCTGATGCCTCAACGATTGGTATTTTCTTTGAAAAACCAGCAGCTCCAGGCAAAACAGCTTCACCAGGCTGGTATAATACCGCTGCTTTTGAAAAACAAGCCCATGAAGCTGGTTTGTATGCAAAAAGTATCAATGGCGATGCCTTTTCTAACGAAGTAAAAGAAAAAACGTTTGCTTTAATCAAAGAAGATCTAGGGCAAATCGACTTGGTAATATATAGCTTGGCTTCGCCAGTAAGAACCGACCCTACTACTGGTATTACTCACCGCTCGGTTTTGAAACCTATCGGAGCTCCTTTCAAAAACAAAACTGTTGATTTCCACACAGGCAACGTAACCGAAATTTCAATTGACCCTTGTACCGAGCAGGATATTGAAAATACAGTAAAAGTAATGGGTGGCGAAGATTGGGTTATGTGGATGGACGGCTTGAAAGAAGCTAACCTTTTGGCACCAAATGCTCTTACTGTTGCTTATTCGTATATTGGCCCAGCTCTTACCGAAGCGGTATATAGAAAAGGAACTATCGGGCGTGCTAAAGACCACTTAGAGGCTACTGCCTTTACGATTTCTGACAAGCTTGCAGATATTGGTGGAAAAGCTTATGTTTCGGTCAACAAGGCTCTGGTTACTCAGGCTAGTTCGGCTATTCCTGTAATTCCTTTGTATATTTCATTGCTTTATAAAGTTATGAAAGAAGAGGGAATTCACGAAGGTTGTATTGAGCAAATCCAACGTTTGTTCCAAGATAGACTTTATAGCACATCAGGTATTCCTACCGACGATAAGGGTCGTGTAAGAATAGACGATTGGGAAATGCGTGAAGATGTTCAGGCAAAAGTAGCAGTACTTTGGGAAGAAGCTACAACCGAATCATTACCTGCGATTGGCGACCTAGAAGGTTATAAAACAGACTTCTTTAATCTGTTTGGCTTCAAGGTAGGTGGTATTAATTACGAAGAGAGTGTTGAGGAAATTGTAGAAATTGCTGGATTGCAGTAGTTTTGCCCCTAATAGCAAAATATGAATCGTCCTGAATTTAGCTTTGCGGCTAAAGATGTGTCATCCTGATATTTAACAAACAAGGCGTTCGAAAAACTAATTTCGAACGCCTTGTTTGTTCTAAATATTCGGGATAACTTTTGTTTTCATATTAAATTTCAGAATCACAATTCACTAAATTCAGGATGACTCATGTTATTTATAATAAGCTATGTAAATCTGTCACTCCGATTCGCTTATAGCTGGTATATCCTTCTCCAAAAGTAACACCAATAGCA
The DNA here is from genome assembly GCF_000427405.1 of Flectobacillus major DSM 103. Lineage (NCBI taxonomy): Bacteria > Pseudomonadati > Bacteroidota > Cytophagia > Cytophagales > Flectobacillaceae > Flectobacillus > Flectobacillus major. The sequence goes on along the minus strand of NZ_KE386491.1, from coordinate 571,775 downwards.
TGTCCCATTTCTCGATTACGAGCTTCGATAAATTTCAGAAACTCAGGCGACGATAAGTATGAATTAGGCTCTGTAGACTTAGGGTCATAAAACTGACTTCTAAACGCACGTATAGAAGCTTCTTTTTGCTCCCAATAAGGCGTAATATCTACAATAAAATCAGGTTGAACGTAGCGGTCTTGAATATAATGGTACACATTTTTAGGTCGCCAAGCTTGCTGAGGCGAGCCATCCTCCTCAAAAGTTTCAATCATTCGTAGGCCAGCCTTAAAGCAAGCATCTACGGCCAACTCTCCACCCTTGATATGGTCGGGATGACGGTCAAAAATAGCATTTGCCAGAACAATTTCTGGTTTATAGCGACGAATCGTCGCAATAAGCTTCATTAAATGAGCTTCGTCGTTTACAAAAAAACCATCTCTAAAGCCCAAGTTTTCACGAGCATGAATACCCAATATTTTGGTAGCCGCTTCCGACTCCGCCAACCGAATTTCAGGCGTTCCTCTTGTTCCTAATTCGCCTCTTGTAAAATCTACAATGCCGACTTTTTTGCCTTGTGCTATATGCGAACAAATTGTTCCTGAACAGCTTAATTCTGCATCATCGGGATGTGCAGCCATTACCAAAATATCTAATTTCATTCCTTAACTTTACGTATTTACAGAAAACTAATGGTCTCAATCAATTTTGTTTTCAAAATTAGTTAATTCTTAGTCTTCTTCCTACTTTGAGTCGAGTAGATGTACTAATCCCATTCATTTTTGCAAGTTGCTGTATCGAAATATTAGCCAAATTGGCAATTGAGCCAAGGGTATCCCCTGCCCGAATAGTTACCCATGTAGTTGTAGTTATTTCCTCTTCATTTTCTACGTTTTCATTAAACTCGTTGGGCAAAATTTCGCCGTAAGTATCAAAAACCCTAGCCGAGATAAGTACATGTTGGTCAACAGGCTTGGTATCTTTTCCAGCAAAATTAAATACGTAGGTTGGGTTAAATGCTTTTCCTTCATATCGGGTTTCGTAATGCAAATGAGAGCCCGTACTATGCCCTGTACTTCCGCCTTTTCCGATAACATCACCAGCTTTGACAAAATTTCCAGATTCGTAGTTTTTGGCAGAAAGGTGACCATATACTGTTTCGATACCATTGTAATGACGAACCACCAAGTATTTGCCATACCCTCGCCCATCATACCCCGAAACTCGCACAATTCCGTCGAAGGTTGTATGAACAGGGTCGCCAGTGTCTAGATCCAAATCTACCCCTGCATGTAACCTCCGCCATCTGGGGCCAAAATTAGATGTAATTTTGGGAGCATTCAGTGGCGAAGCCCAGCGATAGCCAAGGCTTTCGTTATAAAGTTCTATATCAACGACTCCTTCAAAATTTTTTATATTAATCCCATAAGGGTCGATATTTTTTGACGACCAAATAGAATAGTACGTAGCCACCATAGCCACATCGTCGGCACCATTAATTTTAACCGACTCTATTACTTCAACAGGGCGAAGCTCGCCCTCATCTACCGAGGTAGTATCAAATGCACTAATCGTTGGGTTTAGTTCACGGCGAGGCTCAAAGTGGCCATGAGTAGTTTCGGGAAGCGTTTCTTGCCGAACATTCTCAAAATCGTTCTTGATTCGTAAAGGAGGCAAAAAATCATCATTTTTCTTTGACTGCGGCGGGGTACTAATTGTCCTTTTAGGAATAGGTGTCTTCTTGTTGTACCGCCCACTTTCTTGAGCAGCAACACTTTTTACTGATAATACAACTACTAAAAATAGCACTAAATTCTTCATACGCTCGGAAATTTGAGCTATAACATTCAACACAAAAACATAAAAAAAGGGTTATAGCTTATAACTATAACCCTATTGTATGTACTATTATTTTATGGATGCTCAAGATATTTGCCTAAACAACCTTTCTTAATGTATTCTCAAACGTCTTCCTACTCTCAAATTCGACGACAACCTCATTCCGTTCATTTTGGCAAGACGCTCTACCGAAATACCTGCACGATTGGCAATAGAGTGCAGGGTATCGCCCGAGCGAGCCACCGTCCATGCAGTACGGCGAGTAGCAATTTTGTTACCAGCATCGCCATATTCATTACCCAATGCCAAGCCATAAGTATCGAAAACTCTAGCCGAAACTAATAAATGTTCAGAAACAGGCTGTGTACCCTCACCTGCAAAATTAAACACATAAGTAGGATTGAATGGATTACCCTCGTAGCGAGTTTCAAAGTGCAAATGCGAACCTGTACTTCTACCAGTATTCCCTCCTTTTCCAATTTCATCACCTGCTTTTACATACATACCAGATTCGTATCCTTTACGAGAAAGGTGGCCATAAAGGGTTTCTAAGCCATTGTAATGACGCACCACCAAGAAATTACCATAGCCGCCGCCATCATAACCCGAAACACGTACAATACCATCAAAAGCTGCGTAAACAGGGTCGCCCGTTTCCAAATCAATATCTACCCCAGCATGCAAACGCCCCCATCGAGGGCCAAACTGCGATGTTAGTTTAGGTGCGTTGGTTGGAGCCCCCCAATAGCGTCCTTGTTCTTTGTTGAACAACTCCAAATCCACAACATCGTCAAACCCTTTGGCATCAATACCATAAGGGTCGATATTGTTGGTGTCCCACACAGAGAAATAAGAGGCTACTGTTACAAAATCATCGCTTCCTGAAGGCTTCATTTCCTCCTCTATCTCTATTACCAGAGGCTCACGCTCATCGACAGAGGTAGTGTCGAAGCTACTAACGGAAGGGTTGATAGCACGAACAGGCTCAAATTTTTCAGCAGCAGCCGATGTTGTAGCCTGCTTATCTACAACTTCAAATTCATTTCTAAATTGAAGCTTAGGCAGTTCATCTAACAACTCATCCTGCTTTTTTTCTTTTTCCTTGTACAAACCCGTATTGTCTTTGACCTTGATTTTGGGATTATTTTTAAAACTCCCTTTTTCTTGAGCCAAAGCCAATAAGGCGGTAAACGTAAATAGTAGTGTAAGAAAATTACTTCGTATGCTCATTGGATTGTATTTATAGTTATTCCGAAGTATATAGGACAACATACCCAACCAAAAGTATCTATTTTGGTTCAATATATTGTCCTTTATAATCATAACTAGTGTAATTCATTGGCTGCCAACCAACGTTCGGCATCTAAAGCTGCCATACAGCCTGTACCTGCGGCGGTTACAGCCTGACGATAAATATTGTCTTGGGCATCGCCACAAGCAAACACACCTTCAATATTAGTATTGGTTGACCCTTTCACTGTTTGAATATAGCCCGCTTCGTCCATATCCAAAAACCCTTTGAATATATCTGTATTAGGCTTGTGACCAATCGCTACAAAGAAACCTGTTACTGGCAACTCTTTGCTTTCGCCTGTATTCACATTTTTGATTCTAACCCCCGTTACACCATTGCCATCGCCCAAAATCTCTTCTGTTTCTGAAAGCCAGTGGATTTCGATTTTAGGGTTATTTTTTACCCTTTTTTGCATAATCAACGATGCACGTAATTCATCGCGACGAACAATCATGTGTACTTTTGCACAAAGATTGGCCAAATATGTAGCCTCTTCGGCGGCAGTATCGCCACCACCTACAATGGCCACTTCTTGGTTACGGAAAAAGAAACCATCACATACAGCACAAGCCGATACGCCCAAGCCATTGTATTTTTGCTCAGACTCCAAGCCCAACCATTTTGCCGAAGCACCAGTAGCAATAATTACAGAATCGGCTGTAATTTCGGTAGCTCCGTCGATAGTTACTTTTTTAGGTGAAGTCGCAAAATCTACTGAAGTAGCCAAGCCATAACGCACATCTGTACCAAATCTACGAGCTTGTTTTTCCAAATCTTGCATCATTTCTGGGCCTTGAATTCCTTCTGGATAACCCGGAAAATTTTCTACATCATTAGTGATTGTTAACTGTCCGCCAGGCTGGCTTCCTTGATACATTACAGGTGCTAAACCAGCACGTGAAGCGTAAATTGCAGCGGTATAGCCTGCGGGTCCTGAGCCTATAATAAGGCACTTAATATGTTCTGCCATTGTAATTTTAAAAAATTGACTGGATTCTAAATTTCGATATAGCTAGACCTGTTTGTTGGGTCGTTGACTTATTGCTCAAAGTGGAGGTATCCAGCAAAGCCCACTTCAATAAATAGGTCTAAATCGTAAACAAAAATATATTTACAAAAATTGCAGAATAATACCAAAACGCCAAATTCTTTTATAATAGTACCTATTCCTTCTTAAAATATTTACACTTTTTTCAGAAACGCTTTGTGTCTATTCTTTGGGTTTTTCGCTTTATTTCAGTACTTTTTCAAATAATAAAAAACAACCTTCTTTAATTTTGTATGGTTTACTTACTGATAAAGACGCATTTTTGAAGAGCTTTGTTGCCAATAACTCATATATTTTTCTAGTTTACAAAACAGGTGACAACGACTAAGCTTTACTCTTGCCACAAACCTAAACACTCAGTTTCACTATTTTATGAAAAAACTATTTACAAATCTTACTTTCTGGGTACTAACAGCTATTACCCTTGGTATTTTATTAGGGCATTTTGCCCCAACGTTGGCCTTATATCAGTTTATGCCCGAAGCCATCAAATTCAAGTTGCTGGGCAACGAAGTAAGTATTGGTAACACCCTTAGTGAGTTTTTGAGTGGTATTTTTATTAGTGTTGTCAAACAATTTATCAACCCTATTATCTTTTTAACTATTACATTAGGGATTGTTAGTATGGGCGACTTGAAAAAGGTAGGAAAACTTGGTGGCAAGGCTTTGCTATACTTTGAAATCATTACAACGGTTGCACTTATTATTGGAATTGTGGTTGCCAATGTGATTCAACCAGGTCATGGCGTAGTTACCGATGCCATCAAGGGTGGCGATATTTCAAAATATACCAAAGGTGCAACCGAATTTAGTTGGCTTAAATTTTTTCTGGACAATATTACCTTACAAATTTTGGTACTAGCAATTGTGCTAGGCTCTTTGCTCAATTCGTACAGTGGCAAAGAGCAAATTATTAGTCTTTTCAAAAAAGCGTCGGGGATTATTTTTACTGGGCTACATTTTGTTATGAAACTAGCCCCTATCGGAGCTTTCGGAGGCATGGCTTTTACTATTGCCAAATATGGTTTAAAAACGCTTTTGCCCCTAGCCAAGCTTATGGGAACTGTATATATTACAATGGCAATATTTATTTTTGGCATACTTTCGCTAGTCTTGAGGTATTACAAAATAAGCCTGTGGGGCTTTCTGAAATATATCAAAGAAGAATTATTGATTGTTTTAGGAACGTCGTCGTCGGAGGCAGCTTTGCCCTCGCTTATGCAAAAACTCGAACGCATGGGCTGCTCGCAGTCGGTAGTGGGCTTGGTTGTGCCAGCAGGCTATTCGTTCAACCTCGATGGCACTACCATTTATTTGTCGATGGCTACTATATTTTTGGCACAGGTATTTAATATACATCTTACTATCGAGCAGATTTTTACGATTATTGGTATTTTGATGGTTACGTCGAAAGGAGCTGCAGGCGTTACAGGAAGTGGATTTATTGTACTGGCATCGACCCTCACGGCTATTAGGGTAATACCTGTCGAAGGGCTAGCTTTACTTTTGGGAGTGGATAGGTTCATGTCAGAAGCTAGGGCTATTACCAACTGTATTGGCAATGGAGTGGCTACTATATTTTTGGCCAATAATGAACAAGAATTTGACCACCAGAAAATGCTTAGGGCCTTTAACGAAGCTTAGGCCTAAGGCTTTGCTAATAAGTATAGTTATTGACAAAGAGCTTTTTTTGCCTTAAAGGGGTAATCTTAGGTAATATTTTACAGAATTTTATCCCTTTTGTATAAATTTATTTTTGGGTCAAAAAACATCATTCATTAGGCTATTTAAGCATTTTACAAAGTTTTATACTGATTTACGGGCTTGTTTTATACGATTTATTGCATTTTTTTAGAAAAAATAAAATTTCCACTGTTCAATACGCACCTATCAAGATTTGCTTACTTAGGATATTTTTATAGACTTTTCAGAATCAATCTACTAACTTCGCCCTACTCAATTCATCTAAAACAAACATAATCGGCGTATGACGCGAGGATTTTATGCGTTGTGCCTTCATGCCTGAACAGAACTTTAACATAGAATCCCCGTGGGACAGTCACCCAATTAACATGAAACAAATATCAATTAGAAAACAAGATGCCCTTGATTATCACTCCAAAGGCAGACCCGGCAAAATTGCTGTAGTACCTACCAAAGAAACAGCTTCACAAAGAGATTTATCGTTGGCGTATTCTCCAGGCGTTGCCGAGCCTTGTCTCGAAATTGCCGCCAATGTCGAAAACGTGTATAAATACACTGCCAAAGGCAACTTGGTAGCAGTTATTTCAAATGGTACGGCAGTTTTGGGCTTGGGCAATATTGGTGCCGAAGCTAGTAAGCCCGTTATGGAAGGAAAAGGGGTACTATTCAAAATATTTGCAGATATTGATGTTTTTGATATTGAACTAAATACACAAGACCCTGAAGATTTAATCAAGACTGTCAAGATATTAGAGCCAACTTTTGGTGGTGTCAACCTTGAAGATATTAAATCGCCAGAGTGTTTTGAGATTGAAGAGCGTTTGAGAAAAGAGCTCAATATTCCGATTATGCACGACGACCAACACGGAACGGCCATAATTTCGGGAGCAGCTCTTTTGAATGCCTTGGAATTGGTCAACAAAAAAATCGACGAATGTCAATTTGTGATTTCGGGAGCAGGTGCAGCCGCACTTTCTTGTGCCAAATTGTATCTTTTGTTAGGAGCAAAAATTGAAAATATGCTCATGTTCGATAAAGATGGCCTTATTCATAAAAAACGTACCGACCTCAACAAATACGTAGCTCCGTTTGCTACCGACCGTGACGGTATTGCTACTTTGGCCGATGCCATGCACAATGCAGATGTATTTTTGGGGCTTTCGGTAGGCAATATTGTTTCGCAAGACATGATTAAGTCTATGGCCAGCGATGCCATTGTATTTGCAATGGCCAACCCTACCCCCGAAATTTCGTATGAAGATGCTGTAGCGGCTCGTCCAGATATTATTATGGCGACAGGACGTTCAGACTACCCGAATCAGGTCAATAACGTATTGGGTTTCCCTTATATTTTTAGAGGTGCCTTAGACGTACGTGCTACCGAGATTGACGAAAACATGAAAATGGCAGCAGCCAAAGCCTTGGCCGAATTAGCCAAAAAGCCTGTTCCTGATATTGTAAACTTGGCTTATAACGAAAAAAACCTTTCGTTTGGCCGTACTTATATTATTCCAAAACCTGTAGACCCTCGCCTTATTACAACGGTTGCCCCGGCGGTAGCTCGTGCGGCTATGGAGTCGGGAATTGCCCAAAAGCCTATCGAAAACTGGGAAGCCTACGAACAAGAGCTAGCCAAACGCCTTGGACTCGACAACCAATTGATGCGATATATTATTAATCGTGCCAAGCGAGCTCCTAAACGAGTGGTTTTTGCCGATGCCGAAAATCTAAAAGTATTAAAGGCTGTTCAACAATCAAGAGATGAAGGTATTTGTCAGCCAATTTTGTTGGGAGATGTCAACAAAATCAAGCGTATTATTGGTGAAAACAATTTGGATTTGTGCGATGTAAAAATCATTGATACTCGTGACCCACAAAATGCCGAACAATTGAAGAAGTACGGAGATATTTTCTTTGAAAAACGCAAACGCCGTGGCTACAACCAATACGAAGCTCATAAGCAAATGCAAGTTCGCAATTACTTTGCGGCGATGATGGTAGAAACTGGCGATGCCGACTGCGTAATTTCGGGTTTGACACGTAACTACCCAGATGCTATTAGGCCAGCATTACAAGTAATTGGTAGAGACGAAGGTGTAAAGAAAGTATCGGGTATGTATATATTGCTTTCAAAGAAAGGCCCTATTTTCTTCTCGGATACCACTGTAAACTTCAACCCTAGTGTAGAGGATATTGTTGAGATTACCGAATTGACAGCCAAAGCCGTTGAGCAATTCAACCTCAAGCCAAGGATTGCTATGCTAACGTACTCAAACTTTGGTACTGCCGATGGCGACGATGCCGTAAAAATGCGAGAAGCTACGGCTATTTTGCAGAAGAAACACCCCGAAATGATTGTAGAAGGTGAAATGCAAGCTCACTTAGCTTTTGATACCGATTTGGTACGTGAAAACTATCCATTCTCGAAGCTTGCCGAAGAAGGAGCTAACGTGTTGATTTTTCCGAATCTTTCGGCGGCTAACATTTCTTACAACTTGCTTAAAGAAACAGGCGATATCGAATATATCGGCCCAATTTTGTTAGGTCTTCGCAAGCCTGTCCATGTATTACAGTTGGGGTCGTCGGTACGAGAAATTGTCAACATGGTAGCAATTGCTGTGGTAGAGGCTCAGTCAAAATAAGTTTTTTCAGTATTATTACCAAAGCGGCTCAGTATTGAGCCGCTTTTTCTTTTATGGAAGACCTATTGCTTTTATTGGTTATTTTTCTACACTTACATAAAAATAAATAAACGTATTCATGAAAGTAAATACTGTTTTTACTATTAAGCTTTTAAGTTTTTTACTATATTTGACAATAATACTAACTAGCTATTATTAGTTCAAAACTTGACCACATCGCAATATGTTTGTATTCAACCGTCAAATCAATAAGCAATATCTCTCAGAGGTTTATGCCGACGACCAAGAAATCATCACGGTGATGATGACTATTTTTCTTACCGACAGTATTCCTACTTGGAGAAGTGTGGCTGAGCTTCTACAGCAAAATAACTACAAAAAAGCAGGCGAGCTGGTACATCGTATCAAACCCTCGTTTACGATGGTTGGTCTACAAGATTTTCATGACCCTATTCAAGAGCTAGAAACTACCCTAAAATTAACCCCTGAGCCTTCCAAAATAGCCTCGCTTTATGAATTGATTGATACGGAAATACAATTTATATTACCCCAAATAGAAACATTTCTTGGCTAAAACAAACGATTACAATTATAGCTAACACACTACTACTTGGACTAACCCATACCCAAAATACCAAGCAGCTTCTAAGTAGGAATATGGCATCATGAATAGTGTTTTTTTTTACAATAAACAACTCATTACCAGACCATTAATTATTTTTAAAATTTCAACTTCATTTTGCACTATTACTTAATTATACAACTTGCCTAATTATTTATCTGACTTTTTTTTGCCCATAATATCTATTTATGGCTTGGTGTTTGATATATGTTTTACAATAACCTTCCTGTATAAAAAAATTGACTTAATCACACAAAAGCACATCACTAAACATCTGAATATGAAAAACTTACTGGAACTATTCCTTGGTGTTTCTATTTTCTTGGTATTGTATACCTATCTAGGATATGGTATAATAGCATGGGGACTTGTCAAAATCAGAAAAGTTCTTGGAAAAACTTTTCCTATCATGAACGACCCCTCGTATCTGCCCAGCGTAACCTTGGTAGTACCTGCCTACAACGAAATTTCGTGTGTAGAAAGTAAACTTTTCAATTCGCTGAGTCTTGATTATCCTGCCAAAAAAATAGAATTCCTTTTTGTTACAGAAGGCTCTACCGATGGAACTACCGAATATATAGAATCTATAAAAAAGCAATATCCCAACGTTCACCTTATTGGCGGCACCGAACGCCGAGGCAAAATTGAGGCCATGAATATGGCTGTACCTACTATTACAACGCCTATCGTGATTTTTACCGATGCCAATACTACGCTAAACAAATTAGCTATTAAGAATATTGTAAGGCACTTTAAGGATGAAAAGGTAGGAGCTGTAGCTGGCGAAAAACGTATTCAGCTAAATGATAGCGAGGCAGCCGCTGGTGCTGGCGAAGGTTTATACTGGAAATATGAGTCTTTTCTGAAAAAATTAGATACCGAATTGTACAGTGTTGTAGGTGCTGCTGGCGAACTTTTTGCGGTAAGAACACCCCTGTTTCAGCAAGTAGAAAAGGATACCCTACTCGATGACTTTGTGATTTCGCTCCGAATTGCGGCCGACGGATACCGTGTAATTTATGAGCCAGAAGCTTATGCTATAGAACGCCCTTCTTTCTCTATCAAAGACGAAATGAAACGCAAAATCAGGATTGCTGCGGGCGGTTTTCAGGCTATTAATCGCTTACAGATGCTTCTTAATGTTTTTAAATATGGTTGGCTATCTTTTCAGTACGTATCGCATCGGGCTATGCGATGGGCTGTAGCTCCGTTTTGTTTACCTCTTATTTACTTATTCAATTTTTTGATAGTTCTTCCGTGGGACAGCTCGGTTACGTTATTACCCAATTACTTTTATATAGCTTTGCTAATTGCCCAGACCATTTTTTATATCATGGCATTGTTGGGCTTTCAGCTTGAAGATAGGCAAATTAGGGTAAAATTATTATTTGTACCTTTTTATTTTTCATTTATGAATTGGTGTGCTATCAAAGGGTATTTTAGGTACAAAAATGGCCTTACTTCAGGTATTTGGGAAAAAGTAAAAAGAGCCGACGGGTAATACTCTTTTCGTAAATCCATAACATGGGTCATCTCAAATTGAGTGAATGAGTGATTATTTTTGAATATAATTTTCACGAGTAGAGACGCAATGCTTTGCAACTAAAGATGTGTCATTCTGACATTTAACATACAAAAGGCGTTCGAAATTAGTTTTCCGAACGCCTTTTGTATGAATAGCCCCTACTTTTCTATCATTTGAGCAAATTATAAGCCTCTTCAAAATTCACTTGGCTACCTGATGAATCCACACACATAGGTAGTCTCTTTTAATATTACCAAAGGTTTATCACATCATGCTACGAGTCGTGAGGGGTATGCAAAAACTTTTTCTTAGCTTCACCCATTTTTAAGATAGCTCTGATAAAACGGAAAAATAACGAAGGTAAAAGGCTAATTTCTTTCCATGTAATAAGCTTTTTCAAAAAATCGGGCGTTGATATATAGAAAGTAAATATCAGCAAAAATAGCTGTCCTATGGCCAATTGCATAAAGGCTTTGTCGCCAGAAAAGAGCGAAACAAACGAAAAGAACATCAGCATACCCAACAAAATAATGCGTGGCGGCAACAATGCCTGAAATACCTTGTTGGCATAGTCAATATTGCCTTTGAACAAATAGATAATCCCCGATGCAAAATTCTGCTTGAGATACTTAAACTGTGCGGCAATCCAGCGAGTACGCTGCTTTTCAAAAACCTCTGCATTTTGTACTTTTTCGTCATACACAATGGCATCGTCGATATAATCAAACGTTACGCCCTGTTTGAGCAAACGCATTTCTAATTCTTTATCAAATCCACCAATAGCATGGATTTCGAGCATCACATTGCGAAACAATTGATACTCAAAGGCCATTCCTGAGCCAATCAAGGCCGATGAAAGCCCTAAGGCACGATGCCCTTTCCTCAAAATATGATTATTTATTTCTTCGCTAATAGCATCTAAGATAGCTGTAGGAGAATTGGTATTTTTGGCTGTACGATGCCCTTGTACCACCTGATACCCAAGATCGAATGTGGCATTTATTTTAGTGATAAAATCAGAAGCCATAATGTTATCGGCATCTAGGATAAGAGCAACGTCGTAATTGTTGGCAATCTGACCAATAGCATAATTCAAGGCTTTAGCCTTGGTAGATACATCAAATGTTACCTCGATAGTATTGATGGGAAGTTCTCGAAGTTTGGCAACGGTTTCGGGCTTGAGCGAGTCGGCAATTACAATAACATCGTATAATGCCGCTGGATAATCCTGAATCAACGCCGTTCTTGCCGATTCCAGAATTACTTTATCTTCTTTGTAAGAAGGTAAAAATACCGCAAAACGACGCATTTTTTCGGGCTTTCGGGTAGTTGTTTTAGTATTTTTCAGCCTTCCTGCAATGGCAAAAACTAACAAATAAATCGTAAATACGCCTAGCAAGAGTAGCACAATTACAGCGATATTCAATATAATTCCCATCATTATATAGTGTTAAAGTATATGTTCAATTAAAAGTTGGTACAAGTACTAGTGGTAAATATTCCACCAAAAACCCTTCAAAAATGGCTTGATAAATTCGTATTGTTTATTCTTCACAAAAACAAGTAGGTTCTTGGGTATGGCCACAAATACAAAAAAGCTAAAACTAATAAGCCATTGTAAAAGTGTAAAATTTTGCTTCATAAACTTTAGTCTATTGCGAGTCATATAGTACATTTTGAGTGGGCTATTCTTGCCTGTCGAAACCGACTCTTTGTGCAACACCATCGATTCGGCAATATACCACACCTCAAAGCCATCGTTGCGACACCTTTTGCACCAGTCCAATTCTTCATAGTACAAAAAATAAGAATCGTCCATCAGCCCTGTTTTATCAAGTACTTTTCTCGAAACCAAAACTGCAGCTCCATGAATATAGGCTGTTTGGGTACTTTTGTCAAACTGCCCAAGGTCTTTTTGTTTTTTGCCAAAAGCTTCACCACGACCTGTAAATACGTTGATTTCGGGCGAGCCAGCATACTGAATCATATTATCCTCAAAAAAGTACTTAATTTTAGGACTTGCCATTCCTATCTTAGGGTTTTGCTGCATGGCATTTACCAAGGGTTCTAAAAAGCCTACGGGTACTTCGGTGTCGTTGTTGAGCAACAAAATATACGCACCTTTGGCCTCTTTAATAGCAAGATTATTGCCTCCTGCAAAACCCAAGTTTTGGGGGCTAATAATAAATTTGACCCAAGGATAGTCAGGTATCAATGCCTGAATACCTTGCTGAGGGCTGCCGTTATCTACCACAAAGATTTCGTAATTGGGATAGGTAATGTCTTTTACCGAATCCAGAAACTCACGTGTTACTTGTGGCTGATTATAATTGACAGCTATAATTGATACGAGCGGTTGTAAATCCATTGAGCTACGATTCTGGGTTTGTCGATACAACTTTATCCAAAATTGTATCTAATTGTACTCCTCTTTGCGACCAATCATTCGATTTTGCCATAGCAATCCGAGCTGGTTGGTTGGTATCGGCATCGGTATTTAGTAGTAAGCCTACTTTTTCTACAAATGTTTCGGTATTGTGGGCTATGGCTATTACCGACTCAAATTCTGTAAGTGGAGCAAAATCTGTTGCCACAACACCAAGGCCAGCCGCCAAATATTCATTGATTTTCATAGGATAAATCGCTGCTGTCTGCTCTGTTTTTAGAAATGGAATGATTCCTATATGAAAGATTTTTAGGTATTCCATCAATAACTCAGGAGGCTTTGTTCCTTCAAATTGGATATTAGGATATTGCCTCAATGGATCTGTTTTTTCTTTTACTTCGGGCATATCGTCCAAAACCCGCCCAACAATCATGATAATAGCTTCGGAGTATTGTTGTGCTAATTTTTCAAAAATACTATAGTCTATTCGTTGGTCGAGCGTACCAATATACCCAATAATTTTAGGTGTTTTTTTCTGAGATACAGGAACAAATGCCCGATAAAATAAGTCAAAAGTAACCCCGTTTTTTACTGTAAAAATAGGCTTTCCAACTACCTTTTTAGCATTTTTTAGCCCTTCCGACGACACTACGATAGCATCTACTTGGGTCATATATTGGTTTTCTAACCTTACTCCGTGGTCTTTGGCCCAGACACTCGCTCCTATTTCGTCATAACAATAATACACCTGCCGATGTGGTACAAAAAAATCAAAAAGACCTAATCCATAAGCTGGGTTAAAGGCATTTACCACGACGAATCGGTTAAACTGCAATGCTTTCAATGCCTTTTTAATACTTTTTTGTTGCCCCAAGGCATTAAATCTTAGCATTTTACTGAACAGCCACGTATTCTTGATAAAATTAATAGGAACAACTGGCGGTGTCGACAACACATAGATGGTAGCACCATTGTAAAGCTCGATTGTTCTGATACGTTTTTGCAAGCCTAAAATCCGTTTTATAGGAATATTAAACGGGTTTTTGAACACAGCTTGTAATACATCTTTCCAAGTATATTGATAATCGACATACAAAACCCGTCGCTTGGTGGCCAGTTCCGACATGAGTTGGATTGTACTTTTTACATAATTGCCTTCCCAAGCAGGAAATGCTACACAAACAATATCAAATTCCATATCTCAGAGCTTATTTTTGAAGTACAACAACACTCAGATTTGCCTTCTGTTCTATTTCTTGGGCTTTGGTATTGGCTTCGTTTTTATCATCGTAACTACCCACAACAACCTTATAAAATATACCTGTCGGCTTGCTCAAAATACTGATTTCGGCATTATAGCCTAATGTTTTCAATTTTTGTACTTGTGTATTAGCATTATCTCGGCTTTTGAACATCCCGCCAATGAGTCGATATTTTTTATTTTCTAAACTACTATAAGTTGTAGCCTGCTGAGGTTCGGCAGGTTTAGTCGTGTTTACAAGCTTAACAACCACTTGAGAAGCCACAGCTTTGGGCTGTGTAGCTTTTGGTTGAGGCTTTGGCTGAATAGCTGGACTAGCAGGCGTTTGAGCAGGAGCCACCTTTTGTCGCAACGATTTTACTGAGTCGTGCAAAATTTCGGCAGGAATAGTATCCAGTTTTTCTGGCGATATAATTTCTGTTGGAGTCAATGGCTCTACAAGTTTTGAGCTTTGTATTTTTGCCAAAGAATCGGCCTGATTGCCTACCAAGAAGTCGGTAAACTTCTCAAATTGAGATTCGGGCGTTGATTTCCAGAAAAGATATAACGAACACACCACTATAAATACGGCACTGATTACACCAGCTACAGCTTTGACTAATTTGAGGCGTTGCTTTTGTCGAACCCTATAATATCCTAATCCTTTGCCAGTATTTTCGTTGCTAGCACGACTTACGACAGGCGTTTCAACCTTAGTTTCGACAAAATCGCTTAATCCATTTTCATTGAACCATGCACTTTCCTCTTCTTTTTTCAGCATTTCGTATTTGAGCTTAATGCTGGTATTACGGCTTTCGCTTCGCTTAACGAGGAGGTTTTTGAAGGTTCTTCTAAACCACGAGCGTACTTTAGGGATTTCGCCTATAATACCTTCCAAGTAATCATGTTTTACCTTATTGAGAAGCATACCTACAGGATTGGCGGTGCTTTCCAAATACGTTTGGAACATATACTTATCGGCAATATCCCATACCCTTGTAGAGTCGGCCAGAAGCAATGTAAATGCGGCTTTACGAACCAAATTCACAGGAATAGGATGACTAATAAGTGGTGGTAATTCAAAGAAAATATATTCGCAATCTTCAAAATCTTGATGAACGTCGAGGTCTTTCCATGAAGTAATACTAGCAAAACTCGCTTTGAGAGCATAAGCAAAAGCAAAATCTTCTTCCTCAAAGTTGTGAGGGTTTAACCAAACAGCCTTTGACCCCCCTTCGTTGATACGAGCACATAGTTTACTAATAAAATAGCTTTTCCCTTCGCCTTTTCGAGTACTGCATAATATTACCAACTGTGGCGTAGGGCCTTGTAGGCTACTCAGTTTTTTGATACGAGAAATACACTGGTTGAGCGTGTATGTTTCTATTACATTAAAAAGAATATTATGCTTTTGAGGGTCGACAAGAGGCAAAGCTCCTACAAAAGGAACACCAATTTCTTGTTCGGCACGAGTAGGATTTTTCAAGGAATTGTCCAAGTATTCTTTGGCCACAATAAAGCCTAATGCCAATACCAAGCCTGCCATAAATGCCGCAATAATGAGCGTAACACGCTTAGACGGCTCAGGCTTAGACGGAAATTTAGCAGGGTCAATTACCCTCAAATTGGTAGACATCATGAGGTTTTGCTCCCTAATTTTACTCAAATTCAAGCTTCCCAAAATAGTCAAATATTCTTTTTCAATAACGCCAATTTCACGTTCAAACCTACTAATAGTAGACCCCAGTGGAGCAAATCTATCGTATTTGATGTCGTATTCTCGTTTTACATCTTTCATAATGAGCAAACGAGCCTGGCTTTTGTCGATACTAACAATAGCATTTATCCATTCGCTAAAATACATTTTGGCAGGAATACCATTCTTAGAATTAGCCAATTCGTAGTATTCTAGCATACTTGTCTTGAGCTTATCCTCCAAGGCAGCCAAACGGTCTTTTACATGCTTAATATCTTGCTCACGAGGTTTGCTCTCAAACTCCATGAGTGTAAGGCGAGTTGTATACAAATTGATAGAATCACGAATAGCCGAAAACTTTTTACTTTTCATGACCAAGTCTTCTTTGATACCCAATTTTACGTCGAGGTCTCTCAAAACAGCTCTATTCGACTCTATTTCAGAAATCAACGCCTGTATACGCTCTTCTAAGTCTCCTTCTTTTACGGCAACGATTTTGGTTTGTTCGTAATAGTTAATAATTCTGTTTCTACTCGAAAAATTGGTAAGGTTATCTTCCGAAGCTTTCAGGCGAGCAGCCACTTTCTGAAGTTGGTCTTCAAAATAAGCTACAACACTACCCGTTTCATTAATCTTAATATCTTTATATTTTTGAATAACAACTTGGGTAATAATCTCTAGGGTATTTTTAACAACGGCAGGGTCGTTGGCAGCATACGAAATCACCACCATATCGCTATTGTTTTGGCGATTAACCCCAAATTTGCCCAAAATACCAGCACTCGAATAAATACCTTTTTCGGCAGCCATTAGTACATTGGCAATTTTGCTTTGAGGGCGTTCTATATCTTTATAGATATTTTTGAGGGTGCTATCGAAAGATGAGCTTGCCAGTTGGGCTATTTCTTCATTGGAAAGTACCTCATGAAGTTTGCCAAAAGTATAGGAATTAGCTACTAACGAATCGGGCTTTTGGAGCATAACATGCGTTGCCAAAAGTCGTAGACCCACTTCTTCCATGGCACTTTTCGACTTCATTGTATTGAACAAATTGTCGAAAGCATTATTAACGGTTACGTTGTCTATTTTGGTTGAGCCACCCGACTCAATATTATACCCAGAGGCTAGCCCCGTGTATAACAACGAGTTGCCAGTGTACTCTCGAAGTTCATTTTTAGTTAGTCGATACACCGTAATAGCCAAGGTCATTGGTAATAAAATCACCAACCACTTAAACTCAATTATCAACCTAACAAAGCGAATTAAACTCATATTCTTATAGTAGTCTTTTTCCAATCAACACTTCCAACAAACGGACATTCATATAAAAGTTTTGTTTGGCATTTTCATACGAAAGTGCCGCACCAGCCGTAGCCTCAATTACTTTTGCCATATCGGCAACCGATATTTGTCCTTCTGAAAATTCTTTTTCAGCCATTTTTTTATTGACTTGGCTAGCAGTTTTTACGTCAATACTAATTTTCAAGACCTCTTGCGAGGCAATTACTGCATAATATTTTGCGATAACATTAGCTTTTAGTTCGTCGAGCGATATATTTCGGGCTTCGATAGCGGCCTTTTTATCATGCTTGGCAATCTTAGTAATACTTCCTTGTGTTAGTAGCGAATTAATAGAAAAGATCGCTCCAACAGCCAAACGATAACCATTATTGAAATTACTAAACGCTTCTAGTTCGCCTGTGGCCTGCTGTACCAGCAAGGATTGATTACCAGCCGAATAATTACCACTCAGGCTTAGGCCAGTCATCCATTGTTTTTTCTGAACAGCCAATTGTTGGTCAGCCCTTTTGATTTGTTCGTCTTGCTGTTTCAACAAAGGCGAATGCTCCTCGGCCATCAAAATAATTGCTTCTAAAGGAGGCAACTTAAAATCGGTATCTGCCACCGTCGTATTTTGAGCCAGTGAATTATTGAGCCCAAATACCCCTACTACCAGTATTAAAAAAGGTATATTACGAGCTAATTTTGGGATAGGCTTGTCAGACTTAGGGCCTACTACTAGCATCAAAATACTAGCTTTAAGGCGGCGTATATTAATCAATTTTTTCATTATGGGTAAAGTAATCAAACATTTTCAGACTGTAACAATGCTGGAAATGTTTTTAGGATTATCATTAAATCCATTTTAAACGAAAAGTTTTTGGCATACTCAATGTCCAATTGAATTCTTTCTTCTTCGGTCATATCTTTTTTACCTTTTCCACGCTTTGTTACCTGCCAAAGACCTGTTAGGCCACCCGGGCCAGCAAAACGATAGATATAGTCGTCGGTAGTAAGTTTTTCGGCTTCGTAAAGAGGCAAGGGTCTATTGCCAACCAATGAAATATCGCCTGCGAAGATATTAAAAAGCTGTGGGAGTTCATCGATACTGGTATTTCTCAAAAACTTGCCCAATCGTGTAATTCTTGGGTCATTTTGAAATTTCATAAAAGCTACCTTACTATTTTTTTCGGCAAGGTATTGTTTTTCACAAACCACTTTTCCGTCCAGATACATCGACTGCTGGCAGTCAGTACCAGCTAGTTTACAATCGTCGCAATACCCTGATTTGTTACTTTGAGTAGCCTTATTTTCTTTGGCATACATATTCAGCGACTCCATGTTTTTAATCAATTGGTCGGCATCGGTACGCATTGTTCTAAACTTATAGAGGTCAAAAATTTTGTAGCCTGCCCCTACCCGTTTTGATTTATAAACAATTGGGCCTTTAGAATCTAGTTTTATCAGAATAGCAACAATGATCAACAAGGGCGAAAGCAACAAAATGGCTGCTCCTGTCGAAAGCACATCGAAAGTACGCTTCCACCAAGGGATTTTTACGTCGAGGCTATTAGACTTGGTTTGTTGCATGGCTACATAGTGACGACGTTTGATGAAATAGTCGAGCCGTATCAATAAATCACCCGAACTAAAATCACTTGGAAAAACGTCGTCCCCTTTTTTGGCAATCACTTCTTTGACTAAGCCCGAACTTACCTCTTGCGACGTAATAATAACAGGGAGGGCTTTGGTCCAGGCATTGCTTCGAACCTGCTCTAAAAACTTTAGTCCACCTGCATATTTGCTAATAATTACAGCATCAGGAGCATAGCTCGTTTTTAGTAACTCTAGTGCTTCGTCGCTTGTATCAATAACTTTTACTTGTAATTCTTGACCAAATTTTTTGAGAAAACTAACAACAATATTGGTATCATTCTCGACAAAGAATATTTTTTTTTGTGGGGGGGCATATTCATAGTTTGTCATCTTAAAATATAATTTTAGTTGGTATGGTGATTTTTCGGGGTATTATTTACTAATACGACGTAATATTGCCCTGATTTTTGCCTGTACCTCCATGGGGTTAAAAGGTTTTAACATAAAATCATCTGCCCCAGAATTTAGGCAATCGATTCTTTCTTTACTTTCGTCGGTACCTGAAAGAATAATAATTGGAATATCACCAAATAAATTACTGGCTCTCAAGATTTTCAAAAACTCTTTTCCATTAAGATTAGGCATATTCAAATCGGCAATAATAAAGTCAATATCAGTACCTTCTTCTAGCAATGATAAGCCTTCCATCCCATCGTTTTTGACAATTACACTAAAATCTTTTTTCAAAAAGTGTTCTAAAACAATTCTTGTACTAGGTTCATCATCAATAATGAGGAGTGTCAATTTTTTTTCCATAATATTCTTCTTTAGTAAAGACGTACAAAAATGATATACTTAAATAAACCACAACATTCGTTGGTAATTGTCCTAAAAGCTGATTGCCATAACAGGCTACTAAAATGCCAAACATACCACTATACAAGGCCACCATTTTGTCGCGGAGCAAGCAAGGCGGAATATACCAAAGCCTTAGTCCAAAGTAAATCATGAATGTGAGTAGCATTCCGAGATGCACATAAAGCCCAACAACCCCACATTCAGCCCAGATTTTGACATACCAACTATCTAAAGCCGTAACAGCCAAAAATGTTCCAGGCGAAAAACGAATACCCCAAAAACCCGCCGATCCAATGCCTCCTCCGATGGGTCTTGATGCCAAATATCCTCTTAATTTGGCCTGATTAATTAAGCGCAACTGCAACGAAGGATCGTTGGGGTCTAGCCCAGTACGCATTCTATTAATTTGATAATTGCTTTGCCCAATTTTGGTATATTTCAGCATCACAAAAAACGAGACGGCTATCATACCTCCTACTACCAGCATTTTATAGTTTTTGGACATACCCAAATAGCACATAAAACCCGCCATTACCACAAACAATGCTCCTCGTGTACCTGAAATGGCCATTCCCCAAAGGCAGAATAAGCCACAGACAATATAAAAAATGCGTTTGGGTGTAGGCAATTTGGCAATAGCCAAAAGGATACAAATAAGACCTATATGCCCCATAGCAGCCCCAAATTGCCCTGCATCGGAGTAGAATGAAAATACCCTTAATTTGCCAAAAAGGATATGAGTAATGGCATTACCTGAGTCCATCCAAGCCTGTTCGTAGCGGTCGAGCCCTACAAAAAGTTGCCTTGCCCCCCACAACGTAGCTACTACCGAAAACAATGTCCAAATTCGTAATACTCGGTCGAGGTGCTTTTCGGTTCGCATCAAAATAATCCCCAGCATCACAATCAGTACTAGGTACAGAATTACGGCACGCATGGCATAAAACCAAGCTTCTTTACTTTTGGCTTCGGGGTTAAAAAACTCCATTAAGCAATACGCTCCCCACACATAAATAGCTATCAGAATAGGATTGCGTTTCATGTCGGGCCAAGGGCCACTATCAAAGCTTTTAAAAAATTCAGCCAGTAATGTCAATATCAGAAAAATATCTATCAGCAAACCCAATGGCCCCGCATTGACATACCGCCCTAGCCCATTGAGAAAAAAACAGCAAAACAAAACAGAGTACAAGCCCAATGCAGGAAATTTGAAAATAGCAATCAAATAGGCTATTACAAATGGCAAAACAATAAGCGTGGCAGCTCCTGCTATTTGAGCTTTGGCTACAAATATTCCCAGAATCATACCCACCAAGATAATTCCGATAATAATGAATATTTGCCTAATTTGAATTCTCATTAAAGTGTAATAATAGATACCTGATTGCCGTAGCTTATGCCTTGGCTATTAATGGCGTATGCCCTAATATAATAGGCTGTTTTGGTTTCTAAACCTGTAACAGCACTACTAAACGAGCCTACCGAGCCTTGTTTAAAAATCGTTCGGCTATTCTGAACCGTCGGATTAGGCGATTTTGACCAACAGTGCCCATATTCTGTCACCTCCGAGCAGCCCAAAGTAGAGATTAGGCCATTGGCAATAGCATTGTTTGTACCAATGTTCTCTATTAAGCCCGATACTACCGAAGGGGCTAGCTTACACGATGTAATATAAGTTACTTCTTCGCCATAGGCCACACCTTCGGTATTTTTGGCATAAGCCCTAATAATATATTTAGTATTGGTGTTTAAGTTTTTCATCAAACTCGAAAAACTCCCCAATTTTCCATTTCCAGTATTAATAGTACGCTGACTTGCAATCGTTGGGGTACTCAAAGCCCAACAATGCCCATACTCTATAATAGGCGATGCCCCTGCGGCATTGATATTTCCCTGAATAGTGAGTGTACCTATACCTTCTTCGGCAATTGTACCCGTTGTAATTTCAGCTAATTGTTTTTTTAGTGTAGTAAATGTAATTTGATTAGAGTAGAAGGTTTTTAAGCCTATTTTAGCAAATCCCCTCACATAATAGGTTGTTGAAGGCATTAGGTTTGTCATCGTAGAAGAATATACTTCAAGAGGCGGCTGCCCCATATAGCTCACAAGCGAATCGCGGGTTGTAGGCTCACCTTTGGTATTCCAACAATGCCCGTAAGTATTGATAGAGGCATTTCCAATGTTAACAAACTCCGACGTAATCCTTGCTTCAAAATCTTTTACTACCCAATTAGGACGTATTGTCAAATCGGGGTATTCAAGGCGATTTTCTAAGTTGCAGCCTCCTAGCAGCAAGAGGAGCAAAATAACAGATACTTTTTTCAACATATACACTATGTTTCGTTTTACAAATCTACTCTGACAAAAATCTTGCCAAATACAAAAATCACGGATATTATCAGTTTTTATAACAATTTTCGTTGTTCATCACACAGTTACTTATACAAAATATATAAATATTGTTAATATTCCAAAAGTATTTTGAATATAGAAATCCCTTTCAAAAAATCTCTAAAGGGCATAGCTGTAGTTTCACTTTTAGCGAAGAAAAGCATATATAATTGAGAGGATTACTTAGGAAGTTGATTTCACTAATTTACAACATATCTTCACAAAATAGCGAATAAAGTGTTTTTTTTAGCCCAACAAGCAACACTTTGCCCCTATCATTTGTCAAATAAATTATAAATCACAAACAGACAAATGGATATTATACTAATCTTACTTCAGACAACCTTATTAATCATGAGCATTTGTATCGTTTTTAGAGAATCTATCAACGGGTTTATAAAAGCATTTAGGGGCTATCGTAAGAAAGCCAATAATACACAAAATTATATCCCTAGCAAGCTCAATTCTGTTAAATAATTGATATATCATTGAATATCGGGGCTGTGTATCAATAATTTAGTCAAGATACTAAAACTAAATCGTACCTTTGTAGCCTGAAGAAAGCCCTGTCTGGGTTTTTCACAAAAAATGAACTAATGATATTTGACGAATTAAGCATTATTGAGCCAATTTTAAAGGCACTCAAAAACGAGGGGTATTCACAACCTACCCCCATTCAAGAACAAGCCATTCCTATTATTCTACAAAGAAAAGATTTGTTGGGATGTGCTCAAACAGGAACAGGCAAAACAGCCGCATTTTCAATACCTCTCTTACAAATACTTACTGAAGATGCTCAGAAAGAGCGTAAAAATAATGCTATTAAAGCACTTATCTTAACGCCCACCCGCGAATTAGCAATTCAAATTGATGAAAGCTTGGCCGCTTATGGTAAATATACTCACCTTCGCCATCTTGTGATTTTTGGAGGTGTTCCTCAAAAATCACAAACCGATGCCCTCCAACGAGGTGTCGATATTTTGGTGGCTACGCCTGGTCGACTACTGGATTTGATGAGCCAGCAATATGTTAGTTTACAGTATGTCAAAATATTGGTACTCGACGAAGCCGACCGTATGCTCGACATGGGTTTTGTGAACGATGTCAAGAAAATTATTACCAAATTACCTACCAAAAGGCAATCGTTGTTTTTCTCGGCTACGATGCCTCCTTCGATTCTTAATTTGGCGGGGGGAATTCTCGACAACCCCGAAAAAGTAGAAGTAACGCCTATTTCTTCGACAGCCCAAACTATCAATCAATCGCTTTTTTATGTTGCCAAAAATGACAAAAAAGCTCTTTTGATTCATATTTTAAAAGATACAAATATCCGTTCGGCTTTGGTTTTTACTCGTACCAAGCACGGTGCCGACCGTATCGTAAAAGACCTTAGCAAGGTGGGAATTACTACCGAGGCTATTCACGGCAACAAGTCACAGAATGCTCGTCAAAGAGCCTTAAACAACTTTAAGGATGGTAGTACTCGGATTTTGGTAGCTACTGATATTGCAGCGAGGGGTATCGATGTCGATAATCTCGCTTATGTGGTCAACTACGATTTACCGAATATTCCAGAAACCTACGTTCACCGTATTGGACGAACTGGCCGTGCTGGGGCAGCGGGTATTGCATTTTCGTTTTGTGATGCCGAAGAACAAGAGTTTTTGAGAGATATTCAAAAGCTGATTGACCTAAAAATTCCTGTAGACGAAAAGCATCCTTATCAGCTTTCAGAGTTGGAAATCCAAAAAGCGTCGATGATAACGGCTATCAAAAATACCAAATTGCCCCAAAAGCATTTGCCTATGTCGCCAGCGAATAAGCCGAAAAAAAACAATTTCAAAAAAACAGCTAAGCCAAAACCTAAATTGTCTTAGTGTAATTATAGTATTGAATTGTAGCCTGATCTACCCGTATTTTTGTTAATCAGCTCTTGAATTACAAAAAAGAATTCAGCAACTTGTAGAGTCATTCTATCGACTGATGACTTTATCCCAATTTCTATCATGAAAAAACTAATGATTCTATGGGTTGCGTTCTTTCTTCAAAATAGTTCGGCAATCTTTTCGCAAACTACTTCCGACAGCCTTCTGCCCATACGTGGTTTCTGTATTGCGGCTCCGCAGTCTAGTCAATTAGACAATTTTATCAAATTCATTAAAACCGAGCTTGCCCCTCGGCATGTCAACCGCCTGATACTTCGGGTTGATTACAATTACCAATTTGAGAGCCACCCCGAGCTACGCAACCCTCAAGCTCTTTCCAAAAAAGAAGTCAAGAAATTGGTAGCCGTTTGTCAAGACAACCAAATCGAACTAATTCCTCAAATCAATCTACTCGGTCATCAGTCATGGGCCAGCACTACCGAAAACTTGCTAAAAGTATATCCGCAGTTTGATGAAACACCTCATGTACAAATGCCCGAAAAATACGTTTGGCCCAACCCAGACGGCTTGTATTGCAAAAGCTACTGCCCTTTACACCCCGACCTCCACGCTATTGTTTGGGATTTGGTGGATGAAATATGCGATGTTTTTCAAGCCAAAGCTTTTCATGCAGGTATGGACGAGGTGTTTTATCTTGGCGATAGCAAATGCCCTCGCTGTAGTGGCCGAGACAAAGCAGAGCTTTTTGCAGGGGAAGTAAATTTGATTAGAAATCATTTAGCTCTCAAAAATCGGAAACTCTGGATTTGGGGCGACAGGCTTATCGACGGAAAAACTACGGGTATTGGCGAATGGGAAGCCAGCTACAACAACACTCACAGAGCCATTGATATGCTCTATAAAGACATTATTATATGCGACTGGCACTACGAACGTCCTGAGCAAACAGCGGTGTATTTTGCCAGCAAAGGTTTTAGTGTAATTACTTGTCCTTGGCGAGTACCGCAAAACGCTATTCTACAAACACAGGATATGCGAAAATTTAGGCAATACGCCAACCCCGAAATGAAAGAACGGTATCTTGGTATGATGCAAACAATTTGGTCGGGAGCTGAATCGTTTATAAAAGAGTATTATGATACAAGTAATATTCAAGACCCTCAAAAATCACAAAAAGCTACATTTATTGGACTTTTCAATGAAATCAATCAAGTTAAATAAGAGGTTGTAGTTATAAAATGCTTGGTTATATATAAATTTGTGATAATGAAGTCACTATCACTTTAGATATAGTAGTAGTATCTCAACAAGACAAAATACGATGAAGCCTTTTCCTACATATATCAAACAGAAAAGGCTTCCCCTAAATTCTCCACAATGAACCACAATGAACCACATTTAATAAACACTTTTCCCATATTTGTTTTGTAGTATGAATACTCCACACATTTCCATTGCCTTATGCACCTATAAAGGTTCTAAATATATACAAGAGCAACTTGAAAGTATCCGAAATCAAAGCTTACAACCCTCTGAAATCATTATTTGCGACGATAGCTCGCCCGATAGTACTCTTGAGATTATCAACGCATTTGAGGCACCATTTCCAATCAAAGTTTATGTGAATAGCCCTGCATTAGGTACTATCAAAAATTTTGAAAAAGCAATTACTTTGTGTGAAGGCGACCTGATTTTTTTGTGCGACCAAGACGATTTTTGGCCCAGCAACAAGCTCGAAGTAATGACAAACTACCTCCAAGAGAATCCCCAAACAATGGTACTTTTCTCGAATGCTTTATTGGTAGATGAACACCTCAATAGCCTCAATGATAACCTTTGGGAAAAAGTCCGTTTTAGACAACAACAGCAAGAACAGTGGCGTGCTGGGGCATCGTTCGATATTCTTTTGGAAGGCAATAGGGTTACAGGTTGTGCCTTGGCTATCAGAAAAGTATTTGTTTCTCAAGTTTTGCCCTTTCCAGCACATATTAGCAATAAATTTATTCATGACGCATGGATAGCCCTTGTTGCCTCTATTACTAATTCTATTGATTTTATCAATGAAAATTTGGTATGGTATCGCCAGCATCCTTTACAACAGGTAGGAACAAGAGCACAGTTACCTCCTAAAAAAATTACGTTGAAAGATAGACTTACTAGACCTCAGTCAGAAAAAACAGCTCCGTTTCGGGAAAAATCGGCCTATTATAAAAGTATTTTGGATTATATCAATGCTCATTTCAGCTATACTCCCGAGCAGCTGGCACCTCTTATTAGGGCATACAACCATTATAACTTACGAGCCGAGCTTCCGAGCAATCGACTTAAAAGGATTATTCCTGTTGTAAAAAATTACTTGAAAGGTAATTACCACCATTATTTAGACATCGAAGCCAATAAATACGGTATTTATTTGGCTATTTTAGGCGATTTACTAGAATAACAACTAGCTATCCCTTATGATTTTAGCAGTAAACCTAGCGAACTAATTTACGATTTGAACGCTTATTTACTTGACAACTACTACCAAAATTCACCATTTACCATGCTTACTACTCATTTAGAAGATATACCAACGAGTGTTTCACTTCCTGTGATGGAGGCTTTTTATACGCTTCAAGGGGAAGGTTTTTATCAGGGAAAATCAGCTTATTTTATTCGCCTTGGGGGCTGCGACGTTGGCTGCCACTGGTGCGACGTAAAAGAATCATGGGATATTAATGCCCATCCCAAATACAGTATTCAGGAAATTGTAGAG
This sequence comes from Flectobacillus major DSM 103, assembly GCF_000427405.1. Lineage (NCBI taxonomy): Bacteria > Pseudomonadati > Bacteroidota > Cytophagia > Cytophagales > Flectobacillaceae > Flectobacillus > Flectobacillus major. The sequence continues at coordinate 545,030 of NZ_KE386491.1, read as the reverse complement.
CAGGCGGCCCAACACCCCGGCAAATTAGCCGTAGTAACTGGAGGCGAGCCACTGATGCACCATTTGGATGCCCTAACCGATGCCTTGCATGCCGCGGGTATTCAAACCAATATCGAAACTTCGGGCGTATGCGAGCAAGTAACGGGGCATTGGGATTGGATTTGTTTTTCTCCCAAAAAATTTAAAGCTCCTAATCCTGATATTTATACTAAAGCCCATGAATTAAAGGTTATTATTTATAACCAAAGCGACTTTGAGTGGGCCGAAAGCTTCGCAGAAAAAATGTCGCCCACGTGTATGCTTTATTTACAACCCGAATGGAGTAAAATGAATAGCATGCTTCCACAAATTATTGATTATATTAAGCAAAATCCAAAGTGGCGAATTTCGTTGCAAGTTCATAAATTTATGGATATTCCTTAATCCGTATCCAAAAATATTCAAGAGCCTGTCCTATGAACACATTGATTAGAAACCTAGTAAATTGTACTTTAACAAGTTTATTGTCCTTTGTTTTTTTTACTGTATCTGGACAGGTTACACTTTCTACCACCAACAAAAAGGCGATTAATGCTTATGAAAAGGGTATTACAGCCCTACAACAACGCAATATCGACGAGGCTTTTGGGCAATTTGAAGAGGCTATTGAACGCGACCGCCTTTTTGCCGAAGCCTATTACCAACTAGGTCGCCTGTACGAACAAAACAGGCAATTTGGCAATGCTTTGCTCAATTACGAAAAAAGCTTTAATGCTAACGACTCCACCACGGTGTCGGTAAATACCTTACAAAGTATTAGCTCGTTGTATCAACGAAAAGGCGATTATGAAAAGGCCCTTGTATACCTCGAAAAGCTAATAGCTCGCCTTCCTGCCAATAATTTATTGGCCAAACAAAAAGCACTAAAGGCATTGAACAATACGCAGTTTGCCCTTCATGCAGTTCAAAATCCTCTTAATTTTAATCCTGTTGTATTACCCAACGAAGTAAACCGCTTCGACTCACAGTATTTTCCTGTACTTACAGCCGACCGTGAAACGCTCGTTTTTACAGCACAAGACCACAACGACCACGACGAAAATCTCTATGTTTCTCAGTGGAAAAACAACCAATGGTCGTCGCCTAAAAGTATTTCTGAAAATATTAATTCACCCCAAAACGAAGGTACGGCTAGTATCTCGGCCGATGGCCGAACCTTGGTATTTACCTCATGCGATGGCCGACGAGGGCTAGGCAGTTGCGACTTATTTATTAGCCACAAAGAAGGCGATAATTGGGGTAAACCTATCAATATGGGGGCTGCTATCAATAGCAGCGAATGGGAATCGCAACCTTCGTTATCGGCCGATGGCCATACCCTTTATTTTGTTTCAGACCGACGTGGTAGTATTGGCAAACGTGATATATGGGTTAGCATACAGGATTCGGTAGGTAATTGGCAAAAAGCAACCAACCTTGGTAATGTTATTAATACCCCCGACGACGAACTGTCGCCCTTTATTCATGCCAATGGCACTACTCTGTTTTTTGCTTCGGAAGGACATACGGGCATGGGTGGCCTCGACTTGTTTATGGCTCAACGCCAGGGAAATAACTGGAAACAACCCGAAAATCTAGGATACCCCATCAATACACAAGACGACCAAGTGGCGTTGTATATTACCGCCGATGGACAAAAAGGATATTATTCACTTGAACAAGATTTGGGCGAACGTTACAAAAAAGCCAAAATTGTAGAGCTTACTTTGCCTACTGCACTTCAAGAAAAAATCCAAAAATCTACGTTTTTGAAAGGTATTGTTTATGATGCCAAAACCAACCAAAAGCTACAAGCTGATATTGAACTAGTTTCATTAAATCAAAAAAGTATTGTAGGTAAGTTTGCATCCGACAACCAAACCGGCGAATACACCACAGTACTCAATACTGAAGGGCAATATGCCATTTTTGTTAGTAGAAATGGTTATTTTTTTAAAAGTCTTAATTTTGACTTTATGAATCGCACTGCCCTCGACAAGGTGTTGGATATTGCCCTCGAACCAATTCAAAAAAATGCCAAGGAGGTTCTAAACAATATTTTCTTTGAGGTTGGTAAATGGGAGTTAAAACCCGAATCGACCCTAGAACTCGATAAACTGGTAACGTTACTCAAGGCCAATTCGCAATTGATGCTAGAAATATCAGGCCATACCGACGACGTAGGAAAGGATTCTGACAATTTGATATTATCTCAAAAAAGAGCTAAATCGGTCATGGATTACCTTGTTAGTAAAGGAATTAATCCCCTCAAAATCAAAGCAGAAGGGTACGGAGAGAGTCGTCCGTTTGTAGAAAATACATCGGAAGAAAATCGAAAACTTAACCGACGCATTGAAGTGAAGTTTTATTAATAATACGTTTGGAGAATAGTACAGGGTTACATTTGGAATCCTAAAAATACTATTTCCGAAATTGTTGTTGAAACAACCTAGCTTTACTCCTAAATATTAGAAGTAGGCTCAACACTTATTTATCTATTTTTAAGAACAAAGGCAAATACAAAATAATCCCTATTAATGACATCATTAACCCTCCTATTGTGCCTATGCCAAGAGCAAACCAAAAAACTTCATTTTGTCCATAAATCAAAAATGGAATTAAGCCTACTACCGTTGAAAGTACCGTAAGGAAAATAGGAATAATTTTGTGATTATAGGCTTTGATATACAACTTAAACGGCTTTGTAGAAGGGTATAACTTTCGTAAATTATTGAACTCTGCAATAATAAAAATAGCGGCACACACTACATTGCCACTCAGTAAGATAAAAGAAGCATAGCCCCCTTGGTCAAAGTTAAAGTCGAACCAATAAAATGTTAGAAAAACACCAATAAACGAAATTGGTATTAGCATGATTAATGCCAAAGGCTGTAACAACGACTCAAAAATAATGGCACAAATGATATAAATTAGCACTATGACCAAGCCTATCAACCAATATTGCTTTTTGGCCTCATAGCTGTACCAATCATAGCCTATTTTTTTGGCGGTATAACCCAACGGAAGTACTGTTTTGAAATCAGCTAAGGTTTTATCTAAAAATTTATCTCCAAAATTTTGACTCCCAAAATACTCAAAACTTACCATTCTAAGATATTCCTGATTCTCTTTATGAATTTCAGAACTGATTTTTTGCTTGGTAGACTTGGCAAAATTAGCCAGTTTTACAGTAGTACTATCCATTTTTACCGACTGATTCATTAATGACCACACGTCAAAGTTTTTACTATCGTCTGGCACAACTTTAACCTGTTCGTATTCGCCATACATAAATTGATAAATATCTGGGCGTGAGCGTACATTTTGACGTTGTAAGTAATCGTACACTTCGGCATTGGTTCGTCCGTACAGGGCTAAATACTTGGGGTCGGTTTCTAATACATATTCGTATAGGCTTTTATTATTCCAAAAATCCATATTCCTATTGATATTTACCTCCTGAATTCTAGGATGTATTTCCAAGTGCTTCTTCAATATATTGGCTTGGCGTTCCAATTCATTATAATTATACCCGTGCATCATTACATTAAAAGTAGGCGTACTATTTTCGTCCAAATGCTGACTAAACCCTTGCCCTACGCCATAAATATCCCAATGGATACCGCTCATTTCGGTTGAAAGTACAATCATTTTATTTTTTAGGACATAAGGAAACGAACTACTTTCATATTCTGGTTTAAAATAAATAGCCATACTTCCACTCTGTCCATTATAAATCCGAGTAATAAATCGGTCTATTTCCTTAAATTGGCCTAAATAACTTTCTATTCGTAAATACAAATCATTCATTTGTTCGATAGTAGCCTGATTGGGCAATCCAGCATTGACATATAGACATGTACGTTCATTCTTTGTATAATAAGATTTTTCGTAAACATAGTTCACAAACAACCGCAAACTCCCTCCCAATACCTTATTAATCGTTGGTTGGATATTCTCTTGGTAATATTCATTTCCTAAGCTAGCATTATAATACCTTGCCCAAGGCTTTGAGTCGTCTATCTTATTGGGCAACATAAATACAGGCAAGCCAAAGGCAAGCAATATCAACACAAAGGATGTTCTGCGAAAACGCATAAGAAAAAGTACCACCCTTGTATACACTCGACTACCCCCAACAATTCTCCGCCGACTAGCACCATTCATAATCCGCTGATTTTCAGCAAAAAAACCTATTCTTTCTATCAATGCTGGAACAAAAAATAAGGCAATCACCAAGGATATTCCCAATACCACCATCATCACTATGGCAAAGTCTAACAAGTCTAATTTAGCCTCTTCGGGCAAAAACCAAATAATTGTCAACCCAGCAATAGTAGTTAAGGTAGCACCCAATAAGGCCATAAAAACACTTAGGTTTCTGTATCGGCGATAATGGTCAATCATAACAATTGTATTATCAATCAAAATACCCAAAGACGTTGTAATAGCAGCCAGAGAATACAGATGTATTTCGATTTTGAGGAAATAAAAGACAATAAACGATAAAGCCAAATTAATCACTAAACTCCATAAAATCACTATGGTATATCGCCAGCTACGGGTAGAAAGCCACACAAAAGCCAATAAAATCAAGATAGCCAAGCCCGACTGTACCCAGATTTTATCTAAGTTTTCTTTGATATATTCAGTTGCATCATATTCAATATTGGTTTGGTAGGTTGGCGGAAGTGTTTTTGAAATTTCTGCTAATTTTAATCGAATAGCCTTGGACAAAGCCAGTTGGTTGGCCCCTATGTCGGCTTGTATAACCAGTGTAACGGCATTTCTACCATTTATTCTATAAAACTCTTCGATAGGCTGTTCGCTACGCTTTACTTTCAATATATCTGAAAGGTGAATTATTCTCTGCAAATCGCCTTTTTCTCTTAAAGGCAAGGCTATTTTCCCTAAATCTTCCCTAACTTCTTCGGCTGATTTTTTGGTGAAAATATCCTGCGATTTTGGACTTAATATAACATTCATTTGTTGGCCCTGAACATCACGAGCCAAGCCTATGCTACTTTGTTGATATTGTACAGATATAGCCTTAACAATTTCATTTTCAGTTATTTGCAAACTCTCCAATTGCTTTCTATCATACATCAAAACCCATTCTTGACGATTTCCACCATAGACATTTACAGTGTAGATTCCTTCGATTTGGGCCAATTGAGGTTTCAACTGCTCTTCGGCATATACCTTCAAATCACTCAAACGTGCTTGTCCATTAAGCTGTAAAGAAATCAAGGGTTTTTGTTGCATTTCTTGGTCGGGCGAATTGAGGCTAATAACGGGATAGCTTACCTCTTTGGGGAGTTGAGGGTACAGTTGTCTTATGAGTGTTGCAACTTCAAAACGCAATTGGTCAAGATTAGCCGATTTATCCATTTCGATAGTAATGTATCCATTGCCATAACCCGACACTGAACTCAACTTTTTAATTCCTTGTAATGTACTAAATGCTCCCTCCAGCTTTGCAGAAACCTGGTGTTCAAGTACTTCTGGCGAAACATTGCCCCAAAAATAAGATACAGTTAGACTCCCCGAGTTTTTAGAAGGATTGAGCTGAATAGATAATTTGGGAATAAGTGCAATGCCAACTATAGTGAGAACAACAAAAATAATAAGAATAGCATAAGATTTATTTTGCATATTTTTGATAAAATTTATTAAATAAATTATATTTGATATAATTAAGACAACAAACTGCTGTTAGCTGGCGGATTGATTTGTCTATTAGTTCAATAAATAAAGTAGTTGGGGAGATAAAGCTCTATTTCTTTTTTCCAAAATTGCATTAAATTTTCAAATATTAGCCTTGTCAATTTGCCCATTCTTAGCCTTTTTAAACATGACAACTCCTACACAATTAAAACCCATGACTCGCCAGCAAGTTGCTGCATCGCTTGGTATTAGTACCAAAACCCTTACACGATTTATCAAAACTCAAGGCATTGCGATTACTCCTCGTTCACTACTAAAACCCAAATTAGCATCTTTGATAATCCAAAAATATCATGGCGACTAAATCGTGTCCTATTAAGTCCAATAATGTCCAATTAAGTCCAATCAACAGCCTTGATTTTGTGGATTTTAATACAAAAATTTGAATCATGAAAAACGTTATTCAAAAACGCCGAATTTAATACACTGGACGCAGATAATTGTATTGGAGGGTAGCAACGATGTTCTATTGTTTAAACTATTTAAGAAAATGAAAATTAACAAAAAATTTGCCAAAAAGGCTCTATTAATGGCATCATTGACAGCTGGGACTGTTGGTATAGATAGCATTTTTAATGAGGTGCAAGCAACTGGTGGTGGTGGCGGATATATTTTATCTAAATGTTATAAAGATGGTAGTTGGAATAATTATCAATGTACGCCCTCATCTATAAGTAATTGCTCACAAAAAAGTAGTTGTAGTTAGCGAATATTCAAAAAATATTGTTCCCCTCAACAAATTAAAAATTAATAAGTCCTATAGTATTGTTATAAACTGAATGTAGTTTACTTATTACTTATTTTGGGGAAACTATGATTGAAATTGAGGGTTTAATAGTTGAGACCAGCTATTAAATCCTCAACTTCAATCATAGTTTTCTTAAATCGAAAATTAATTAGAAACTATCTTTTTGTTCAATCATAACTTAATGTAAATAATATCTATACTAATTATCACGCTTTTTATAAAATTAACGGTATATAAAATGTTTAAGAAATCCTACTATCTACTTTTTGTACTTATCCTACTTTGGGAAAGTAGCTGTAATAATGAAAAAAAAACCTGTATTGATACCTACTCTCTAGTAGCTCATGACAATTCTATAGTGATTAAACATGATTCTCTAAGTTCTCCTAATGATTGTAAAATATTCTACTTTGTCACCGACAAAAAAGAAGAATCCATTTACGCTTTAAATAAACTAAACAACTCTATTGACCTATATTCTATCAAGGGAGATTTGATAAAAAGAATAAAACTTGAAAAAGAAGGCCCCAATGGTGTCGGTATCGCGAGCAACTTTTTTGTAAAATCGCCCGATTCTATTTTTGTTCTTGCTACTTTTCAATATTCAGTATCTCTTATTAATGCCAATGGAAAACTACAACGAAAGTACTCGTACCTGTTCAATGATACAGGAAAAGAGAGGCTCGGTAATGGCTTGATAAGCTATGGAAATGATGCTAATCAGATGATGGTTAAAGATAACTTCCTTTACGCAGGAGCAAGCCCATTCGACGACCCTACCCTCAGAAGGTATTATAACAAAGCAAATGCGTCTTTGGTATTGAATATGTTAAGTGGTAAAGCTGATTTTTTGACAACATTGCCCGAAAAGTGGCTAAAAACGTACGATGAAGGATATGCTTTGACTGGCATCCAAACCGAATTAAGCCAGACTTATAATACAGAAAAAGGCAAATGTGTAATATCATACAATGTAGATGAATCGATTTATGAAGTAGATATGAACACAAAAAACACAAAATCATATCAGGCTAATAGTTGTTTTTTTGGCGAAATACCATGGTATAAAAAAAGTAAGGCTGTTCAGCACGATGTAAACGACGAGTTTAACTATGTAACATCTCAACCTCATTACTCAAGCATCTACTATGACAAATACCGCAAAATGTATTTAAGGTTTGCAGGAACACCAAACAAAAACAAAAAAAGTGAATATGATGATAAAGTATGGTTTATCTATTCTGTTATTATTCTAAACGAAAATTTTGAAAAAGTAGGGGAAACCAAGCTCGATGAAAACTACCAATCCAGCAATCTGTTTGTAACCGAAAAAGGTATTTACATTAAACACTATAAAAAAGATGACGAACATTCATATTTTACGCTATTCACTATTCAAGAAAATTAATAATTATGTTATATTATTAATTTTCTTTTGTGGTACTGAAAATTGTAGTGTGCAAACTGATAACTTTGAAGTGATACAAACAGGGTTGGAATCCTTAAACTACCATTACACTAATTCCCCTGTGTTAAAAAAGAAATTATATTTAATAACAGAATTGGATGGCTGCGGAGCGTGTTTAGATTTCACAATAAAATTTATTGAGAAAAATAGCGAAAATCCGAATATGTCCTTTATCATAAGTGGCGAGTCTAAAAAGAAACTTAATATCTTTTTTACCAAAAAAATATTAACAAGTCCAAATCTTATTTTTGATTCAATAAGAATTGGTGTTCACAAAAAATTAATCGGTATTGGACATCCTAAAATTTATTTATGTCGAGAAAATAAAATAGTTGATATTAAAGAGGTTACATTTTCAAATGCTGATAGTGTTTTCAATTACGTTGATAATTTTATTAAAAAATAATCTCATGAAAATACTACAAACCTGCTGGGTCAACAACCTCACAAAATTAGATGCAGGTTGGTTTTCCTCTAAATTCCATTTTATGAGTTGGGCACTAAGTGCCGTTTCAATTCAAAAATATTATCCCAATATTGAATTGATTACTAATAACTTAGGAAAAGAGATTCTGATTGATAAGTTACAGTTGCCTTATTCTTCTATTTCTTTGGCTCAAGAAAACTTTAACCCTTTACTGCCTTCATTATGGGTATTGCGTAAATTGTACTCATATACTATACAAGATGAACCTTTCATACATATAGACGGTGATGCTTATCTTTTCAAGCCTTTTGATAAGGAGTTTTTAAATGCTCAACTCGTTGCTCAAAATTATGAATACAATCATCCTTATTATTTACAGGGGGTTAAGGAAGTAATGAATACTTGCATTCAAGTTCCCAATTATCTCAAACAAGATAACCAAGAAAAGATAGCAGCCGTTAATGCGGGTATTATGGGTGGTTCTGATACTGATTTTTTCAAACGACTTTACCTAGATGTAACATTATTTTTAGAAAAAAACAAAGACTATTTGAATCACTTAGACCCGTTTTGTTTTAATATTTTTTTGGAACAATTTTGGTTTAAAAAATTAGCAGATACATCACAAATCTCGATTTGTTATCAAATGAGCCAACAAATAGGATACCCACACAACTACCAATTAGACCGTTTTTGGGATTTACCTAATTTTTGTGATTATATCCATGTAATGAATTACAAGAAAAATCAAACTATTTGCGAAAAAATGGCTCAAAGGCTCTACATTGAAAGCCCTGAATTATACGAAAGAGTAGTGAATGTCTCCAATGAGTTGGAGGCAACAAAAGTCTCGATGTTTATTGAAAATAAAGCACAAACATTAGAGGTATTCTTTTATAGAACCAATTTGATAAGTCAACAAATAGGACTAAACCTCAATTTACAAAATTCTCTTGAGTCCTTAACCGAACAAATCAACATATATCCAGAGAATCCTCAGAATACCATTCTGAGAGATGCTTTCCAATACGAATTAGAAAAATACCACTTTATTCAAGGTTTACCTTGTGTCGATGATTATGTACAGTATAGAAAACGCCAATCTTTGAAAGTCAATGAGAGATTGTCAAAAACGGATAAAGAAATTTTATTGAGTTCTGTAACTTTCGGAGAGTACGTTACCTTCATTGAAAGTGAATGGAAATGGGCAGAAATTAATGAATTTACAGGACAAGATAGTGACATTGATTATACCTTAAATTTAGGGCAAGAGCCTTCCTATTTTCAAGTTGTTTTATTTGGGTATCCTGTATCTATGACCGTAAAAGAGCAATTATCAGACACTTTTACAATTATGATTATTGATACTTTGCAACAAATTGAGAGCTATACACTAACGATTCAAGAAATTCTTGAAAATGTAGCACAGGAAATTTATCTATTCAACCAAACGATTACTTTGAACGAGCTCAAAACCAATATCCTAGCCAAAATTCGGTTTTTACTTTATCAAGGTATTTTAGAATGCCAATAAAAAAATATCTGTATATTTATCTCTATTACTCCAACCAATAGTTTTGCCATCTTTACTCCTATGAATAAAATAATACCCATAATTTATCTACTATTTACGCTAACAGCATGCCAACCCAGCCATAGCCAACAACAAAAGGAAGATGAAGCAAAAGCAAGCGTTTCTCCTATTACCGAAAATGTTGTAACTGTTAAATTGGCAGAAAGCCAACGTAAATCTTTTCCCTTACAAATAATGGCTACAGGTAAGGTGACGGCTCTTACTCAGGCAAAAATCAATTTTAAAACAACAGGGATTATTGCGAAAATCATGGTCACGAATAGTGCTTCTGTAAAAGAAGGGCAAATCTTGGCAATTTTGGACAACGAACAACAACGTATTGCCCTACAACAAGCCCAAGACCATTTACAGGACACAAAGGTTGAATTGAACAAACTATTATTAGAGTTTGGTGGTAAAGACCGTGATACTACATCGGTATCTAATCGTATTATGGAAAACATCAAAGCCAAAAGTGGTTTTACCAAAGCCCTTACGAGTGTAAAAGATGCCCAATTGAAGCTAGAAAATACCTATCTGAAAGCTCCATATACTGGCGTAATTGCCAATCTCAAAACCAAAGCCCATAACCCCTCACCTACCAACGAGCCTTTTTGTACTATTCTCAGCCGTGAAGGTATGGTTGTAGAAGTATCAGTGCTAGAATCTGAATTGAGTGTTGTTAGCTTAGGACAAATGGCTAATGTAAAGCCATTGGCCTATTCTGAAAGGAATTACATGGGTAAGGTAGCTGAGATTAACCCCGTCGTCAATGAGCAAGGTTTGGTTTTTATCAAAGTTAGAATTCAAAATCCTGACCAATATTTATTGGACGGTATGAATGCCCAAGTGATTATTGAGAAAAACCTGCCACCGCAAATCGTTATTCCCAAAGAAGCTGTAGTAGAACGGTCGGGGAAAAAAGTGGTTTTTGTCTATGAAAATGGTCTTGCCAAATGGAATTATGTAACAGTTGCTCATGAAAATAGTCAGGAAGTGTCTATTTCGGAGGGTTTAAAGGCTGGACAAAAAGTGATTATTGAGGGTAATTTGAATTTGGGACATGATGCAAAGGTTATTATAGATGAAGGAATGAAGAAGTGAAGAAATGAGGGAATGAAAGAATGAGTAGTAAAATTGTAATCTTATGAAGGAAAATGTAATTGCTGAAAAGAGTTTTCGATTTGCTGTTAGGATCATGAAATTAGGACAGTTTTTGACGAATGAAAAGAAAGAATTTATTTTGTCAAGACAGATAATAAAAAGTGGTATGAGCATAGGAGCAAATATCGAAGAAGCCGATGGTGGCCAATCAAAAGCTGACTTCATCGCTAAATGCCAAATAAGCTATAAGGAGGCTAAAGAAACTAAATACTGGATACGACTTTTGGAAGAAACTGGATACATTAAACCACCTTTAGCCAATTCTCTACTCAATGATTGCCAAGAAATTATCAGAATTATTCAGTCTATTTTGAAAACAACTAAAGAAAATCTTAGAAATGAAAAGAAAGAAGAAATGGAAGGAATGAAGGAAAAGAAAAAATAGAAGAGGTAAAAAGATGAAGAAGTAGAAGAAAAACAGAAAACCATTTTGTCACTTATTTCATTCCTTCATTCTTTTCATTTTTCATTACTTCATTACTTTCATTTTTCATTACTTCATTCAAAAAATGGTTCGTTTCCTATTACATCGCCCTATAGCTGTACTGATTACTACCATTGCATTGATGGCATTGGGGTTAGTTACTTTTAATCAAATTCCAGTTTCGTTACTGCCAGATATTGCTATTCCTGAAATTACGGTACAAGTAAGTTATCCAAATGCTTCTGCACGTGAGCTACAAAAAAACCTCATAAAACCCCTCAGAAACCAATTACAACAAGTAAATCATCTTTCAGATCTCGAAGCCGAAACCCAAGACGGTTTGGCGGTTATCAAACTTCGCTTTGATTTTGGTACTAATATCAACCTAGCCTATATTGAAACGAATGAGAAAATAGATGGAATCATGGGGCAATTACCCCGTGAAATAGAACGGCCCAAAGTAATCAAAGCAGGTGCTGGTGATATTCCTGTTTTCAACCTCAATGTTACAGAAAAAGGGCAACAAAATGGCTCGGCTCTACCTCTTTCCGAATTTTGTGAGAATGTACTTCGCAGAAGAATTGAACAAATGAAAGAAGTGGCGTTGGTAGATATGACAGGGCTTTCAAAGCCCGAAGTAATCATTATTCCCGACCGCCCTAAACTCCAAAGCCTTGGTATTACCGAACAAATATTGACACAGGCTTTACAAAAAAACAATATTGAATTAGGAAATTTATTAGTCAAAGATGGTCAGTATCAATATAATATTCGCTTTGCTTCAACCCTCAAAACACAAACCGATATAGAAAATATTTACCTCAAAATTGGAGGTATTCAAAAGGAAGGTGAAAGGGTTTTGCAGTTGAAAGACCTTGCCAAGGTTAGTATTCAAGAACAAAAACTCCGAGGACTCTACACATTCAATGGTAAAAGAGCAATCTGCCTTTCTATTATTAAACAATCTGATACCCAACTACTCAAGCTCAAAAAAGAGCTGAATACACAAATAAACCATTTTAAAGAAGATTACCCTCAATTAGAATTTAGTATTACCCAAGACCAAACAGAATTACTGGATTTGTCGATTAATAACCTCATTGGCAATATCTTATTTGGGGGTTTATGTACATTCGTGATGATATTTTTCTTTATGAACGACCTCAAAACACCTATTCTTATTGGTATTGTTATTCCTGTTTCATTGGTTATTACATTTCTTTGTTTTTACTTATTTCATATTTCTATCAATATCGTTTCGTTGGCGGGCTTGGTATTAGGTATCGGAGAAATCATAGATTCTGCCATTATTGTTATCGAGAATATTGAACAATACCGTGAAGAAGGACATCCGCTCGACAAAGCCTGTATTGACGGAACACAAGAAGTAATCATACCTTTGTTTACTTCTATCCTTACCAACTCTGCAGTATTTCTACCTCTCATTTTTATCAGTGGTATTGCTGGAGCATTATTTTTTGACCAAGCCATTGCCGTTTCACTATCTCTAGGTATTTCCTTATTATGTTCTTATACACTGATTCCCGTTTTGTATCGGTTGTTTTATCTAAAAGAAGAGCGGTTGAAAGGTTTTGTACCCAAAAAAATCACATGGCTTATGCGTCAATCCGAACGGGTATATGATAGCCTATTAGGTTTGGTATTTAGGCAAAAGATACTGATGTTGGCATTTTTTATCTTCCTGATAATTATTGCTATTCCTGTTTTCAAAAACCTTGAAAAACGTGGAATGCCCATTATTAGTAGAACAGAATTAGAAGCTAAAATTGATTGGAACGAGGCTATTACCATAGAAGAGAACAACCGTAGAGTCAATCAAATTATTAGTCAACTTGCCCCCAACCCCCACAACAATCTGATGATTAGTGCCTTTGTTGGGCAACAGCAATTTTTACTAAATCGAGAATTACAACAAAACTTCAACGAGTCGTTGTTGAGTATTAAGGTAAAAACCAACCAAGAATTTGAACAAACCAAACAACAAATAAAAGACCTTCTAAAAACCCAATATCCCAATGCACTTACCTCTTTTGGGGCAGCAAAAAATGTTTTTGAAGCCCTATTCAATACCTCCGATGCTCCACTTCAAGCCCGTATTGTAAGCAACAACAAAGCAGAAGTACCTGATATTCAAACAATAACAGAAGTATCTCATCGGCTACATCAGCAAGGGTTTACCACGTCTTTACCAGCCCAACAAAGTAGGATTTATATTCAGATTTTAAGCGAAAAAATATTATATTATAATGTTGACTACGAGCGAATTGTAGAGGTATTGAAAACTATTTTCAACGAAAACAACCTAGGCAATCTACAAGCCGAACAGAAGTATATTCCCATTTTATTGGGCAGTACTGCTCAGCCGTTCGATACCCTACTCCAAAACGCTACAGTACTCAGCAATAAAGGACAAATCTTACCGCTAAAAGAGCTCATCCATGTTACTAAACAGCAAGATTACAAGTCTTTCTTTTCTGGAAAAAATGGAGACTTTATCCCTTTTGATTTTTATTTGGCCAGCCCACAAATACCAAAAGCCCAAAACGATATTCAAAAAACGATTATAAAAAACCCTCATTTAAGTGTAAGTTTTACGGGAGGATATTTCCGAAATATAGGTTTTGTAAAAGAATTGGGAATTATTATTTTGGTAGCAATAGCATTACTATATTTCATTCTTGCGGCTCAATTTGAGTCTTTGGTACAGCCCTTAATCGTAATGCTAACCATAGCCTTTGGCCTCACAGGAGCAATGGTTTTATTGTTTTTGGCAGGAAATAGTATCAATATTATGTCGGCTATTGGCATGATAGTGCTAATTGGGATTTTGGATAATGATTCTATCCTGAAAATAGATACCATGAACCGTTCAAAAGACAGCATGTCGTTGATTGATGCGATCAAACTATCGGGAAAACGTAGGTTGAAATCACAGTTAATGACCTTTTTAACTACTATTTTGGGGTTATTGCCAGTACTATTCTCATCTGGACTCGGAGCCGAACTTCAAAAACCCTTAGCTCTTTCTGTTATTGGTGGTATGTGCCTAGGCTTATTTATTTCACTTTCTTTTATTCCTTTGATTTATTGGTTTATTTATCGTTTGAAAAATCACTCCCCATAGACTACTTAGTATTTTTTATGGCTAGTCAAAAAAAAGAGGCTGTCATTTTCTTGACAACCTCTTGTATCTATTGGCTACTACCACCACTTTTTATTTCTTTCAATATTTTTTGTCGGCTTACGCCTTCGCTCGGAGCGTCCTCAAATGCCTTTTTGTAATCATCTCTTTTCAAATCTCCTCTTTTGATAGACTGAATAAACTGAGCCCATGCAAAAGGATTTGTAAAGGCCATCAATGGACTCTGATAGAAGCCTCTATTGGCCATATTGTAGGTCATTTGGTCTGAGAAATTACGGAAGTTACCAGCTCCACTCAAGCCTGCCTGCAACGACAATATATTCAGTTTGGACTGCTCTAGGTTTTTGGCCAAAGCATTTCTACCCGCTTCATTATCTAGCTTCATTTCCAGAAAAGCCTTTTTAAAAGCCTCCTCAGTATTATAAGGAAAAACCTTCACCTCTGCCAATACCCTCGACTCTTCGGCCATGCGTACAAAAGCCTGATGAGTTTGTTCTACATCTCTAGGAATAAGGTAAAATTTCTTTTTGTAACCCACATACGAAAACATGATGCTATCGCCTGGATATACATATATCGAGAAATTACCGAAGTTATCGGTCAAAGTACCTCTTCCCGAATGAGGGTTGAAGACATAAGCACTCGGAAGGAACTCAGAGTTACGCTCGGCAACTACCCTTCCTGAAAAAATCACGCTTTTGTCCTGCCCTTGTCCAAATGATTGAAAAGAAAACAGACCTGCAAGGGTGAAAAATAAAGCAAAATATCTGAGTGTTAGCGGCATCTTTAAGTATTTATTATTTTGATTCAACGAATTGAATATGCAAACTTATACATTTTAATGATTTGGACACTCGAATATATGTGAGGTTTAACAGTTTTTAACTTTTCTAATATATACAATTCTATCTTAAAAAAGTTTTAAAAACGTAATAATAAATGGTACAGACAACAAAAGGCCATCAAAACGGTCGAGAAAGCCCCCATGCCCAGGAATAGTCGACGCTGAGTCTTTTATTTTGATACTCCTCTTGAACAACGACTCCACCAAGTCGCCATACGTACCAGCTACTACAATAATAGCTCCACAAATATACCACTGCCAATCCTGTAGGTCGTTGAAATAATGAGCTAAAATAGAGGCTACCCCCATAGCTGCCAAAAAGCCACCAACGCTACCCTCCCACGATTTTTTTGGAGAAACTCGTTCAAATAGCTTCGTTTTCCCAAATTTTGTTCCTGCAAAATACGCCCCTGTGTCGCTAGCCCACAACAAAAACAAACAGCCCAAAGGACGTTGCCAGCTAAAACGATAATCGGGTGTTAAAAATGCCAAAATAATAATCAAGGCAAAAGGCAAAGCCACATAAATCACCCCTAAAAAAGTATAAGCAATATTTTTGAAAGGTTTTTCGTCGTCGGCTTTATAAAGTTTGATAAAAAATATCAAAGCCATTAAAGGCGACAACACATAATAATCTTCGTAAGGAACAATTCCTTTTTCAATCAAAAACGTAACTGTTACCAACACAAATCCACAAAATGTACCATAATAGGTTAAAGGCTCGTTGCCATCTAGCCCCAACAATTTATAAAACTCTAATTGTGCCAACACAGAAATAAGTGCAAAGAGGCCATAAAATGTCCAATCACTATAAATAATACAAAATAATAGAAATGGTATAGCTACCACCGCCGCAATTACCCGCTGTTGCAGGTTAGACATCCCTTGTAATTTTTCCTTCATTCTGGTTTATAATTATTAATTACCTATTGTTCTATTTATGATTATGAGGTTTGCAAAAACAACCCAATACCACCAAGCACAAATCGCTAAACATTAACAAAATACTTTCACATATATTTCTATGCAAAAGAGCCTGTGTACCTCATAATTGTTTAAATCCTCCTTCGTTTTCGAGCAGAAACTTGGCCAGTGTTGCCATTGTGGCGGGTACATAAAGTTCGCAAAGTCCCATCAAATAAGAGCTATCCCTTTTGTTTACTACTATCGCCTCGATTTGGTGTTCGTCTACTAAATAAGCCTTGGCCAAATCCGTTTTAAAAGGATTATCCGACTCATAAATTTTTTTCCAATCATTCATATCCTATCATTAACTCAAGTATTTCGACGCAAATAAAACCATCTTAACAAAAACAAACTTAATACAAACGAAATTAATATCCCGCTCCAAGGTACAGATTCGGTTTCAACAATATCGGTTTCGACAATGCCTATTTGGTGAAGATACGCCATTAATAACGTAAAACCATTATTCACAAAATGAGCAAACATAGCTACACCAAGGTTGTTGCTCCAAATATATAAATACCCAAAAATAGCCCCCAACAACATACGAGGAACAAAGCCATAAAATTGAAAATGAATAAAGCTAAATGCAAAAGCGGCAATCCAGACAGCTAAATGAGGGTTATTCCATTTTTTTAAAATAATATTCTGCAAAACACCCCTAAACAGCAACTCTTCGCTAATAGCCGCCGCCACAGCTACTACCAAAATAGCTACGATAAATTGTGACAAAGAATTGAATTTAGTTAAAAACAAGGTTAACTCTTTGGCAGCTTCTTCACTTTTTTGCATCCAAGTTTCTATTCCGTGCAGGGCTTCGGGCAAGTGAATATTTTTGTTCCATTCTATAAACAAACTATCGAAAGGCATAAAGCCTATAACCAATAGTATTACCGCCAACAAGGCATCGCTAGCAAAACCTTTTATTTGTAACGACTGAATATTACTTTTCTCGACATATTTCCAATAAAATAGAGCAGCCCCAATAAAAGGTAAAGGCGTTGCTAGCATTTGTAGCACCATCATACCATACCAAGCATTAGGATTTTGGGTAGGATTACTTTGAAATTCGGGGAACTTATCAATCGGAATTCCTGTCATTGAAGTAAAAACCACCAAGCCAATAGACGACCCTATTGCCAAAAAAACGAGGGTTAAACCCAGCAATATCAAAAACTTAGCAAATAGCGGTTTTTCAGTTTGTCTCGAAAATGTATCAAATTGTGCCATATTGGTTGTAAATTTACAGCAAAAATCGTGAGTTTGATGATTCTAACTGATTGTTTGTTGTAGGAAAATAATACTAAGCCTACCGCATTCATTGAGAATATATTATGGTAAAGATAAAAAATATAGAATTAGGAGACTTTCCTCTTTTATTAGCTCCTATGGAGGACGTTTCAGACCCTCCGTTTCGTGCCGTATGCAAAGCCAACGGTGCTGATTTGATGTACACCGAGTTTATTTCGTCGGAAGGACTCATTCGTGATGCGGCCAAATCTATTCAAAAACTTGATATTTTTGAATATGAACGCCCTATTGGTATTCAACTTTTTGGGTCAGATATTGAAACCATGCGAGCCTGTGGCGAAATTGCCACCAAAGCCAATCCAGATTTGATTGATATCAACTATGGCTGCCCCGTAAAACAAGTAGCCTGCAAAGGTGCGGGAGCAGCGTTGTTGCAGGATATTCCTAAAATGGTAGCCATGACCAAAGCCGTCGTAGAATCGACGCACTTGCCTGTTACAGTAAAAACACGCTTGGGCTGGGACGAGTCTACCAAAAATATTGAAGAAGTAGCCGAACGCCTTCAAGATATTGGTATTGAGGCTTTAACGGTTCATGGACGTACCCGTGTACAAATGTATAAAGGCGAAGCCGACTGGACTTTAATTGCTAAAATAAAAAATAATCCTCGTATCAAAATACCTATTTTTGGCAATGGCGATATTGATTCTCCACAAAAGGCCTTAGAATATAAAAATCGCTATGGTGTTGATGGTATCATGATTGGTAGGGCATCTATCGGCTATCCGTGGATTTTCAACGAAATCAAACATTTCCTCCAAACTGGCGAACATTTGGCAGCACCAACAATTCAGGATAGAATAGATGTTTGTAAAAAACACCTTGACTTTAGTATTCAATGGAAAGGGAATCATGTTGGTATTGTAGAGATGCGTCGTCATTATGCCAATTATTTCAAAGGAATACCACATTTTAAAGAATTTAGGATGCGTTTGGTTACGTCGTCGAGCTACGATGATATTCTTGAAATTTTAGCAGATGTTCATCAGTTTTATCTACAAGCTGAACCCTCTTTTGCATAAGTGTTATTTTTTATTTTATAGGATTTTCTTCAAAAAATTATCCTACATACTATAAAAGGCAAGGTTATTGTACAACAATAATGTTGCCTTTTGTGTTTTTGTAAAATGTTGTAGCAATAGCACAAAAAGATTGTCCTAAACTAAGTAGTTGTAGTGAAAGCAGGAATTATCATATTTCTTGTATTTATGAGTATGCCCTTGTTGACGTATGCCCAAGGACTCAAGCCCATATACCTTAGTTTTTCGTCGGGCAGAGACCTCAGCAGAGAAAAAGCTTTTCGTGTACTAGACTCCCACCCAAAGTCTACGAGTATAAGCCTAGAAAAACGCCTTCCTCAAAGCGAATTCTATGGACTAGGTATTCACTTCAGTCGTTTTGTTACAGAATTTAGCAATTATAATCATTTTTCGGTAAGGGGTTATCAGCATTTTGGCACTATCAATAATATTTCATCTGGTAATATCGACCCTTATCTTGCTGGCTTTATGGGAATAGATTCTTTTCAGGGAAATGCCCAACTCGCTCTTGGAGCATTGGTTGGTATGCGGATTATGCTTCACCCCTGTTTTGGTATTCATGCAGAAATCGGGTCTAGCTCTTCCTCACACAATAACAGTGCTTTTGTACAATTTGGTATGACAAGTTGTATAGGTTCTGGCACAAAATTGTTTAGCCCCAAACATAGAAATACTCGATGCCCCAAATTTTAGAGATATACCTTTGTAGGTTCTCTGTTGTTTTTCAAAACATCTTTATAAAGAGGTTTCTATCTATTCCTTTGCCTCCTCTTTTATTAGTAACGTATACTGAACTTTAGGCTACATCGGTGTGTTAAAAAAGTATATATTCGTTCTTTTAGCTTTTCAACTTCATTATAATGACAAAACACTCTACCGCTGCAACCCCCAAAAGTATCACTCCATCAAAACCACTTATTGCTTGGCTATTACTTGGGCTATTAGCACTCATCTGGGGAAGCTCTTTTATCTTAGTCAAAAAGAGTTTAATGGTATTTAGTCCTTCAGAAGTAGGTTCTTTGCGTATCTTCTCGGCTTTTTGTTTTTTCTTACCATTCTTCTTGTATAATCTCCAAAAAATACCATTTCAAAAATGGTTTCATTTTTTGCTAGTGGGTTGTTTGGGTAATTTATTCCCTGCATTTTTATTCTCATTGGCAGGTTCAAAGCTGGCCAGTGGTATTTCGGGGGCCTTAAATTCTACGACTCCCCTATTTACGCTAATTATAGGAGCATTGTTTTTTCATAATAAAATCTCACAACGACAAGCCATTGGTATTTTCTTAGGCTTTATTGGAGCATTATTACTTGTTTTGGCTGGGAAAAACGGCTTTAGCCTCAATGCATACGCCCTAGTGGTGGTATTGGCTACGGTGTGTTATGGGATCAACCTCAATCTCACCAAAAAATATCTTACCAACCTTAGCATCGACTCGTTTCTAATTACAAGTTGTATTTTTATGACAGTAGGCCCTATAGCTGGTGTGGTACTGTTTTCAGGTGAATTTATCAATAAACTCCAAAAGCCCGATGCTTTAGAAGCCTTATCGTATGCTGTACTGTTGGGCGTAATGGGTTCGGCTATTGCTATGGTGTTGTTCAACAAGCTTATTCAGCTTACTTCAGCAGTACTAGCCAGCTCGGTTACTTACCTAATTCCGATTGTAGCCATCATTTGGGGAGTATTAGATGGCGAAGCTATACTTATTGAGCATTATTTAGGTATGTCAATTATTTTAGTTGGTGTATATTTGGTCAATAAAAGTTCATAACAAAACAAAATACAAGCAGCCATGTTAAAAGCCAGTGTCAATAATAAAACTTTCGATATTCAACAAGCTTCGTCGGAAACCACTATCAATGGCCAAAATTTCAATTGGGATATTGCAGTGGCCAGCAACGGACAATTTCATATTCTTTACAACAATCGCTCGTACAATGCCGAAGTATTAGAGGCCGATTACCAATCGAAAGCATTTTTAATCAAAATCAATAATAATGTATATTCGATAGCGGTAAAAGACCGATTCGATATTTTGCTTGACCAACTGGGCATGGGTAACGCAACAGCCAAAAAAGTAAATGACCTAAAAGCACCAATGCCAGGCTTGGTAGTAGACATCAAGGTTTCGGTAGGAGATATTATCAAAAAAGGTGATACCTTATTGATTCTGGAAGCCATGAAAATGGAGAACGTTCTTAAAGCCCAAGGCGATGCCAAAGTGAAAGCTATCAAGGTAAATGCCAAAGAGAATGTTGACAAAAACCAAGTGATGATTGAATTTGAATAATACTTTTCTGGTAAGTGACTATACTTGGAATAACCCAAAAATGACCGTTTAATAATATCCATAGCTAAATATTAACTAGCCCAACTAAATTTTTATTTATTGGGCTATTTTTGTGGATATACCATCTCCTAAGTTAGTTTTTAAGCATAGTGTTGGCAGGAAATTATCCTATTTTGTAAAACTTCAAAACAGGTAAATATTCCAAACTAAAAAACTTTCTTTATCTTTGCGACCGAAAAAAAAAATTCTCATGGACAAACCCAAGTACAAAAGAATTCTTCTTAAACTCTCAGGTGAAGCCCTCAGTTCTGATGGCGAAGTGCTCGAACCTTCTATTTTGGAGCAGTACGCCCAAGAAATTAAAAAAATCCACGATTTAGGCATTGAAGTTGCCATTGTTATCGGAGGTGGTAACATTTTTCGTGGAGCAAGTGCCGCAAAGGTTGGTATCGACCGTGTTCAAGGCGATTACATGGGTATGCTAGCTACTGTAATTAACGGTATGGCTATTCAGGCTTCGCTCGAAAAACATGGTATGTTTACTCGCCTTATGACAGCTATCAAAATCGAGGCAGTATGCGAGCCAATGATTCGTCGTCGTGCTATCAGACACCTCGAAAAAGGTCGTATTATTATTTTGAGTGCTGGTACTGGTAACCCTTATTTTACAACCGATTCGGCTGCTGCCCTAAGAGCTATCGAAATTGAAGCAGACGTAGTACTGAAAGGAACACGCGTAGACGGTGTTTATACCGCCGACCCAGAAAAAGACCCAACAGCAACACGTTATTCAACTTTATCTTTCAGCGAAGCATTGAACAAAGGCTTGAAAATTATGGATGCCACAGCCTTCACACTTTGTCAAGAAAATAAAGTTCCTATTATCGTATTCGATATGAACAAGCCCGGTAATCTTTCGCAGATTGTACAAGGTGAAGACGTAGGAACCCTGATTAGTTAATCAAGGAAATGTGAATTTCGGATTGCACAAAGACGTTTTTACCTCTTTGTTGCTATCCGATTTTTTTTGACTTCACATACCCATATTTTGAATTCAAAACTCACTCATTACACAAATGGAAGAAATAGAATTTTATATCGATGCTGCTAAAGAAACTATGGATGGGGCACTGAAGCACCTAACCATCGAGTTATCTAAAATACGTGCAGGCAAGGCTACTCCAGCAATGTTAGATGGTATTCAGGTTGATTATTATGGAATGATGACTCCGCTAACAGGTGCTGCTTCTATTACCGTTCCTGAAGCTCGTACCATTGTGGTAAAACCTTTTGAAAGAAAAATGATTCCTGAGGTTGAAAAAGCCATCCGTAATTCAAATATTGGGCTTGCACCAATGAACGACGGCGAGGTAATTCGGTTGAATATTCCTCCTACTACCGAAGAGCGTAGAAAGGAATTAGTAAAAAAAGCTAAAGCTGAAATTGAAGTAGCAAAAGTAAACGTAAGAAAGGTACGCCAAGAAGCTAATGATTCTATCAGAAAATTGAAAAATGATGGTGTTTCAGAAGATGCCGTAAAAGCTGGCGAAGAACGCGTCCAGAAACTTACCGATAGCTATATCGTAAAAGTTGACAGTATTTTTGCCGATAAAGAAAAAGATATTATGTCGGTTTAATAATGAAGTTATTTTCGCATTAGCTGGCAGGTTTATTTGTCAGCTAATGTAAAATTTCTCAATAAGTGAACTCTGCCCCTTAGTAATGCCTCATTTCGTCTCGCCCCTGCTGATACCCCAATAATATTAATCGCTCTATATCGTCCTTATCAAACGATTGAATATCTATATTGAGTGGCTGATGCGGACGGATAATTTTTAACTTAATTCTTTTTTGTCCTTTCAAAATACCCGTTACAGCTTCAGACCCATCGTCGGGCAAGCATTCATTTCTGAATTCGGCCCAGTCCAAGTCGGCATTAAGACATTCATTTACAGCAATATCCATTACTCTGTCGACCAAAGCTAGCAAATTACCATAAGGAAAATACCCTCCATCAATATTGCGGGTGTGGCAGGCCACACAAATAATTTCGTCGGCACCGTCTTGAATAGCCCGCTTTACAGGAGCTACGTCTCGCATACCGCCATCCAGAAAAGCCATTTTTTTATGCTCACCAATATTCACTACAGGCATCAAAATCGGAATAGCCGATGATGCCATTACATAGTCTAAAAAATGCTCGTAAGATGGGTCGGCATATACAATATTGCCATTGATAATATCGACAGCCCCAACCTTTAGCCCTATCGGACTAGAATTGAGGTTTCGCATAAAAATGTTGTTGACCAAGATTTCTCGTAGTGGTGTGGTGTCCAATAATCCTTCAAAATTGCGGCGAATAGCACTCAAACCAAGCTCGTAAGTACCACGCCGCAAAGCCAACGATTCGGGGTTAATGATATTGTTACGCCAAAAGTCGCATAAATCTAAAGATGTTTGTACAAAATCAATCACGCCTGTTTCTAAAAACTGTCGCCCAAAATTATCGACTAAATACGAGGCATTCATGCTTCCTGCCGAAATCCCATAAATAGCATCAGGACGAAACCCAGCCTCAAAAATACTCCTGATAACACCTGTTTGGTAAGCCCCCTTTACAGACCCACCTGCCAGCACCAATATTCTACTCATTTACTCCGAGATTAGTTTTGTATGTTGTCAATTCCTGAACTCTTTACTTATAGCTCAAACTAAAATATGTTTTTTGTGTTATAAAGTTAGAGTAAGTTACCTGTTTTTTCTTTAAATAAAGTAATTTGCGTTCAAATTTAGAAAGGTGCTTAGACTTCGGATTTTTATGCACAAAACAAGGTTTTGTTTTTAAGCATTCTCAAAGAAAATAATCGGCACGAAGCAATTATATACAATGTCTCTATCAATTAAAGAAATACAAGCTCCAATATCCGCTGAGATGGAGGCCTTTGAGGGAAAGTTTCGGCAATTCATGAAAACCAAAGTAATGCTACTGGACACTATTATGAATTATATTGTCCAGCGAAAAGGTAAGCAATTACGGCCTATGTTTGTCTTTCTTTCGGCAGGTGTTTATGGCGAAATTACGGAAAAAACGTATCGTGGAGCTGCCCTTATCGAACTCCTTCATACTGCTACTCTTGTCCACGACGACGTTGTTGATGACTCTAATTATCGCCGAGGTTTCTTTTCGGTAAATGCCCTCTGGAAAAATAAAATTGCAGTATTGGTTGGCGATTATTTGTTATCGAAAGGACTATTACTGTCTATCGACCACGGTGATTTTGAACAGCTCAAAATTGTATCTACAGCCGTGCGTGAGATGTCGGAAGGAGAGTTATTACAAATCGAAAAAGCTCGTAGGCTCGATATTACCGAAGATGTATATTTTGAAATAATTCGTCAAAAAACTGCTACTCTTATTGCGGCTTGTTGTGCCACGGGTGTGTCGTCGGCTGGAGCCGATGCCGAAACCGTAGAAAAAGCTCGTCTTTTTGGCGAAAAAGTAGGAATAGCATTTCAAATAAAAGATGATTTATTTGACTACGGTGATGCCGAAATCGGCAAACCTTTGGGAATAGACATCAAAGAGAAAAAAATGACGCTTCCGCTGATTTATGCCCTTAATCAGGCTGGCTGGAATACCAAACGGAAGATTATCAATATGATTAAAAATGAGTCGGAAAACCCTAAAAAAGTAGCTGAAGTAATTGATTTTGTTAAAAAATCGGGAGGCTTGCAATATGCTACTGAGGTGATGCAGAATATCGTGAAAGAGGCTTTGGCTATTTTAGACAGCTTCCCCAACTCTCCTTATCGCCAGTCGTTGGCTGGTTTGGTGCAGTTTACCATAGAAAGAACTAAGTAAATTATAATTGCTTAGCCTTTAATAGCATCATCACAAAAGTTTCAATATTAATATGAGTCATCCCGAATTTTTTGATTAATAGTCAATAAAAGCCTATCTTTTGTGTATTTTCTGAATAGGGTGTGACTTAAGTCGTACCCTATTCAGAAAAACACAAAAGGATCTACTTCTTAAATCCCAATAACAAGAGGTCTCGATTGTAAATCATCACACAGTATCAGTGTTTCTAAGGTTTCCACCCTAGCATCTCTCCTCCTCTGTCTTCGTACAAAGCCACCCTACTAATCAACCACCTGACAATCAGATACATATCCTTCAAAAACCTGTACTTTTACCAATATGCTCAGTTTGTTCTTTTGCTTTGGCGAGTTTCCACCAAGGCAAATAGGGATATGCG
Source organism: Flectobacillus major DSM 103 (assembly GCF_000427405.1). NCBI lineage: Bacteria > Pseudomonadati > Bacteroidota > Cytophagia > Cytophagales > Flectobacillaceae > Flectobacillus > Flectobacillus major. Next base: position 519,607 of record NZ_KE386491.1, on the reverse strand, counting down.
TGATGTTCGTGGTGATATCCAAAGAAATAGCAACTCAAAAAAGCTGCCCAGTGATTTAGCTTTTGACTACGAGATTTGAATTTGTCGTCGGTAGGATGCTCGCCACGATGAGGTAAATAAGTACCAAAATAAAATAATTGAAGCGTACTCAAAATAGCGGGTATTTCCCAAAATAGAATCAGATTCCACATCGGAAACACCAATTTCAATACATTATAAGTAACGGCCATGAGTACAATTTGCCAAATGGTTACATATTCTAGGGCAAATTTGAGATACCAACGAAAGAAATTTCCATTAAAATAGTCAGGGTCGTCGTCGGATACTACATGACGATGGTGTAAATGGTGTTTTTGACTCAGCTTTTTAAAATTATTAAAAGCAAATAATGTGGCACAAAGCCAGCCTACAAAATAATTGAGCTTAGGATATTGAGGAGCAACAACCCCATGAATTGAATCGTGTGCCGTAATAAAAACGCCTGTATACAAGTGTGTTTGTAATAGTATAAATACATATAGCCAAGGGTCTGAAAACGACACTGTGCTGTTTAATAAATACCATAAACTGCTTCCCCAAAGCGAAATAACTCCTATCGCTATTAAGATACCCTTATTTTTATCAATCCATTCCATATATTTAAAACAAGTATATCTGTAACTTTGTTACAAATATAGGTTTCAATATATATCTAATCATCCAATTATATCTTAAAAGCATAACCAGTAGCATGGCCAAAATTGAAAAAGCCTTACAGGGAGCTATCCTTGAAATGTCTCAAAAAGAAAAAGACAAATTATTACTTCGCCTTGTTGCCAAAGACGACATCCTAATACAACGATTAGAATTTGAATTACTAGAAGCACAATCAACCACTGAGTCGAGAAGAGAAGAAATACGAAAAAATATCGACCGTCTTTATAGTTTAAGTGCCTATTCATCAGGCTATTTGATGATGGATATGCGAGAAATTAATGCTCAGATCACCAAACACTTCAAAATCACCAAAGATAAATATGGCGAGGTAGAGTTGCCCCTAAAACTACTCAAAGAATGTTTTGAAAAACAGCTTAAATGGATCGAAAAATACACATCTAAGTCCGATTCGTTGGCTCTCTATGTTGCTAAACGAACCGAAATACTCCTCAAAAAGGTAGTTAAGCTACACCCCGACATCCAATTTGATTTTTACGAAGACCTCAATACTCTTCTTACCTACCTACATCAATATGCCTCTGCATTTTATGCCAAAGAACTGAAAATCCCTAAACAATTTGAAATCAACGAATCTTAGTTAGCAGTAGATATTGGTTAAAATGACGTTATGCCTCTTTACAAATGTAGAATAAGGCCAATACTGAAGCTTTTCAATGATTCGCTAACTACTGAATAGCATTATTTATAAGCTGAGTAGTTTTGGTTAAATTGATGCTTTTTTGAGCAAAATATAGCTTTAGCTAGATTCACAATACCATCATAAAGTAATTAATAATCCATTTATTATTAGTAAAATACCGCCAATATAAAAATATATCTTACCAACTATCAGATATTTATTTACTAACCCGTAGGATTTGGCCAAGCTGACAAATATCTATTTACTCTTTTCATATCCTTACTAAAAATTATATGCCCAATATTCCTCAGAGTTTGCTCGACTCTCAGTTTGTTTATGTTGTTACCATCAATTTAGAAGGTATCATCACTTTTGCATCAAGTGCATTCCAGGCGAAATTCGGTTATCTTGGTCATCCTTTAGTAGGTATTCCAAGCCTCGACACGGTGTGCATAGAAGACCATCAAAAATGCCGAGATGCCGTTGAAAAATGCTTTGAGCAGCCTACTAAGCCAATCCCTGTGGTTCTGAGAAAACCTTATTTGAATAAAAAATTTATTTCGACCCAATGGGAGTTTTCATTACAATTAGACGAAACAGGCAACCCTTCTGAAATCCTTTGTATTGGTCATGATATTACGCATACCGAAGAGCTAGCGATAAAGACTAATGTTATTTCAAAAATGCTGCTCGAAAATCAAGAAAAGTATAGTAATATCTTTGAATTGTCGCCAGTTGGTATTGCACTAAATACCATGGATGGGCAGTTTTTTGAGGTTAATCAAGCATTCGCTAACATAATAGGATACTCAAACGATGAAATTCTTCAATTGAACTACCGAGTTTTAACACCTCAAAACGAAATAGCAACCATAGAAGAGCATTTAGAAACACTAAAAAAGAAAGGTGTTTTTGGTCCATTTGAAAAAAGATGTCTTCATAAAGATGGACACACCATTTCGGTTCTTTTACACAGACGAATTTTTTACGATAAATCAGGCAATAGCTATATCGTATCTATTATTCAGGATATTTCTGCTATCAAGGAAAAAGAACAAATTATTTTAGAGCAAAATAGGAAGCTCAAAGAAATATCTTTTACGCAGTCGCATATTATTCGGCACCCACTTACCAATATTTTAGGTTTGGTGATGTTGCTTGAACGAGAAGGTATTTCTGAAAATGCCCATAACTTCGTCATGATGATTCGTGAAAGTGCCGAACAGCTCGATAGCCTTATCCGAAACGTTGTGTACAAATCTTCTCAGATTTGACATAGCTATTCCTTTAAAATAGCCAAGCCAACGTGACATTCCAAACACTTTTGGGCAGAGCAATAATTATTGTACCATTCTATGGCCCCTTGCGAATCGAAGGCTGTTTGTATTGGTAAACCTATACGCTGCCAATGGGTTATGATAGTATTTGTTTCAGCACTCATACTTTCCAAAAGCGTTATGGCTTTATCCATAAAATCAGCCTCTTTTCGATAAGTTGCATAACTGGCCATCAAAGGCACAATGGTATTGATAAGCATATTTTCGATAGAGCTAAGCCCCAGTGTAGGTACTTGCGTAGTGGCTGTTTTTCCAAAAACATAGTGTGTTCGCCAATAACCAGATTGTTCGATTTTTAGGAGATGGATAAGGGTTTTCTTTTCTTCAAAATGAATAAATAAAGAAAACAGGTTGATATTGTGATATAATAAGGTAGCAAACTGAGCCAGCCGAACCGTTGGAAAATTGGCAGGTCGCATTCGCATAAACTTCCATTCGTGTTGCTTGATAACGCCCTGTTCTAATTGATATTTTTGGGCTAAAAACTTAAATTCACTTTTTAGTTTTTTTTGATATTCATCAATAGGCTCTTCTTCTAAAAAGCCTGCTATTCCAAAAATAAGAGCCTCTATTTGGAAAAGGCTATTTCGGTGTTTTTGGATAATTTTAATAGGTAAGTATTTTGCCAAACGCATAAATGGCTCGGCATTGACATGGAAACCAAAGTTTTTGGCCAACGACAAATACGCCACTTCTTCCCAGTCGAGTTTCTTTTCGGACAATAATTGCAGTATATCTTGGGCTTTTCGTTCTAATCGATTCATCAAGGCTTTGTCGAGCATCATCAATTTTTTGATGCGTTCTACCTGCCCAAAACTTTCGACACATGGCATTGAATGCGAGCTTTGGAAAAGCTGTTGGTATTTGTGCCATAACCCTTGAGCAATAATATCTTTGCCAACCAACGTAGGAATCGGTGTTCCGTCTTTTCTCAGAATAAGGCGGTCGTTGTCCCAAACAAAATGTAAAATCACATTTTGGTACGCCGTATCGTGCTGATGAGCGTGCTGTTCCCAGTCTGAGGCTTTGAGGTGTATTTCGACACTGCCAACCCATTCTACATCGCCAATAATAATATGAGCATCTTGGAAGTCTGCCCCTGCATGGGTATTGTATGTTCCTACTTTCAGGACTTGGATAGATTCGTGGTTACTGGTAAAAAGCTGAAGAGAGGCAAATTTCTGAAATCGCCAAACATGGTGTAAAAACACTTCTTGCATATTGATTCACTAATTAAGTATAGACCTTTCGTTGATTACAACGAGTAATTTAGCCATTAAATATTTGAATATCAATAGCCTTTCCATAATTCTGTGAATAGGTAGATGGGTATTTGTTACTCAATCACGTTTGCCCGAATATGTTTTAATAATAATGCTTATTCTATTAGTAGCCCCATGGTTTTTGTGCCAATAGAATAAGCATAAATAAAACACTTCACTGCTATTTCGTCAGCTTATTTTCAGCTACAGGAGTTTCTTTCCAGCCGTTATCGACCTCTACTTGAGGCAAGGCTTTTTTAAGAGCGTCAATGCCTGCCTGTGTTACTTTGGTTTGCCAACAGTAAATACGTTTTAAACCTTTCAGAGTCGTTAGTTTTTTCAATCCTGCATCCGTAATAGGGGTATTTACCAAATTGATATATTCCAAATATTTCATATTTTGGAGTTTTTCAATACCAACATCCGATACTTGGGTATATTCTAAATTAAGACGAACCAAGTTTTTCATTTTAGCTATTTCGGTCATCTCCTTATCTGTCACTTGTGTTCGGCTCAATTTTAGCCAGATAACCTGCTCAGTTAAGTCTGATAGTAGATTTATTTGGGCAAAGTTGAAATTTTTGGCATTCACAAAATTAACTTCTAGGAAATTTTGGTCTTTGGCAACAGGCATTACCAATACATCCAACTCGTTGAGTTTTTTAATGATATTTTGGTCTGGCTTTGCTACTTTTTCTTGAAAAACAGCCGAGATACTTTCGCCACTTGCGGTATTTTCTTCAGACAGCCCACCACCAGCCAAAGCAGCCAAAATAGGTTTTATTTTCTCATCCGATTTTACTTGTGCAACCTTTTTATCAAAACCTCCACCATTTTGAATCCACCAATGTACCAAAGCGATTTCCTGCTCGGTAAGAGGTGTTTTTCCTTTTGGAGGCATGTGATGTTCATCTTCGGCGGGTAACAAGAGGCGTTTGAGCAACTCGCTTTCTGTAGGATTTCCTGCTTTGATAATAGCACCGTGTTCGCCACCTTTCATCAACAAATCTTCTTTATCCATACGCAAACCACCCTTTATTTTATTGGCATTATGGCATGACCAGCATTTTTGTTCCATAATAGGGGCTACTACATCTTGGTACACCAAAGCCTCGTTGATATTCTCAATTTTCTTGGGGCCAGCGTTTTTTCGTGGTGGCAAACCCGCCAAGCTTCTAAATGGCTCAGGGGTGTATGCGTAGAGGTAGTCTTCGCCATGTGTCATATTGCCTCCTAAATGTCCTGTACCAGTAAGAAGAATAACAATAAGAGCTAAAACAGGATAATAGGTTTTTTGCATGGTGTGGTCGCTCATCCAATGCTTTTTGATATACCAAGCCGCCAAGGCCGTTAAGGCTACACCTATACCCATCCACTGATGTAAAAAGAGGGTATTTTCATCGTATTCGCCTGATAGCGATAATAACCAACCAAAAATACACGAAATAATAGCAAAGGCCGTTCCCCAAAGTAGAATCGGTATAATGGCTGGTTGAAGAGCCTCAAGCCCTTTACGGCGTGATAGGTATTCTAAAATAGCGGCTATCATTAATATACCAATAGGCAAATGCACAACTACTGGATGAAAATGACCAAAAAACATTGCCCAGTCGGACGGGGCAGTGGTTTGTAATACAATCATTGATATGCTAATTACAATTTGAAAATAAGTAAATACTATTATGCTAATCTTTCAAGCTTGATGGGATATGTTTTTTGAGAATTCCATTGAGGAATATAGATATTTTCGTCGGAATCTACATATACGTCATGGGGGTGCATAAATACATTATGGGGGTCATCTTTGTGTTGACGTTGCAAAACGCCATCTTTATACGTAGGCACTGACCCACCAGGCGTAGACACCACCTTCATGTTTTTATCTAGTACCTGTATATATCCCGAATTATTCCACGAGCTATCGCCACTTCTAAATGCTGCCCCAAATACATAGTCGCCATGCAATACTGGCCTACAGATATAAGTACCGGGCAAATGATATACCGTCAAGAATTTTCCATCGAGCGTAAACCGTTTCCAACAGTTATTCATGCGGTCGGTAATAAGCAAGGTTGGATTTGCCTTGTCACGGGTATCTACCAAAACCCCATGACAGCAATTAAATTTATCGTCGGTGTATTCATTAGAAGCACCTCCAAAATGCCTAATATAGCGTCCTTTGGCATCGTACTGAATAATATATTGTGAGCCATATCCATCGGCTACATAAATATCGCCATTTTTAGGATTGACGGCCGTTTCGGTTGGAACAAACTGGTTAGGAGCATCGTAAACACCCGTTTCTTTGGGATATTCAATTTTGAAAATCACTTTTCCTTTCAAATCTGTTTTGATTACCTGATGTCGAGCATTGTCGCATATCAGTAAAAACTGCTCGCCCCCTTCATTAAAAATAGTAAGGCCATGTGCTCCTGGGTAAGTAGTGCCCCAAGTGTCTAATAGCTTACCCGATTTGTCATAAATCACGATATTGTTTTTGGTTTCGTTGGTACACATAATCAAACGCCCCTTGGCATCTTCGACCATTTCATGACAGTCGTTTACGGGATTTTTGCCAGCGTCTAGTATACCCCATCCTGCCACTACCTTGTAGCGATGCGAGTTGTGCCCAATAATCACTTCGCCCACTTTGGGCATTACAGGCTTAGAGGTGCCTCTTATCATGCCTGCACCAGCCAAAACACCTGTATTTTTCATAAATTCTCTTCGGTTCAATTGATTATTCATAGTTATTAGTTTTTCAGATTTGGGTATAGTAAAAGCAGAGCGTAAAGTATCTAGCTGTATTTACGCTCTGAAAAACACTATTTTTCTAATTCAATTACCGTGTCTAAACTATCACGTTGGGCTGAATTTATATCAAACACATAAAAACCGTTGTCTAGTTTTTGAAACTTTACGGCAGTGCCACCTTTAAAGTATTTGGCTGATTTGATAGCAAAAGGTACTTTCAATAAAAATTTATCTTCTTTTTGGTTGAGTAAGTGAACATATACTTTATTTCCTTTTTCGGTAACTGCCCCCCACTCTTGCGGACGAACAAAACCTCCTTTTGTACCATAGATAGTTTCGCCGTATACCTTCATAAAGTCACCTACTTTGGCTAGACGCTCAACAAATTCGGGTTGAATTTCGCCATTGGGCATTGGCCCAACATTCAACAAGAAATTAGACCCATAACCTGCGGCTCTTACCAAATAGTCGACCAACTCTTTGGGTGATTTATAATTGTTATCTTTAATATTAAATCCCCAAGCACCGTTGAGGGTTTCACAGGCTTCTAATGGCAAACGACCTATTTCTTGTCCGCTCAATCCCGATTTATTTTCCCCTGGCAAATCTCTTTCAAACATTTGGAAATCTTCTCCTGGCAATGGCAACAAATGGTGATTATTACCAATCAAACAGCGAGGTTGTAGTTTGTGAATCAATCCATATATTTCATCATATTTCCAGTCAATTTTTGATTGTAAGGTTTTATCATGGTCGTTGTCGAGTTGATCCCAGTGGCCATCAAACCAAATCGTAGAAATCTCGCCATAGTTGGTCAACAATTCTGTCAATTGGTTTTTCATAAACTGCAAATAGCTAGCATAATCACTTTTTTGGGTACGTCCAGTTCCTTTTCCTGTTTTGCCTGTTTCGTAAGGATAATCGTTGCGATACCAGTCAAGGAGCGAATAATAAAGGCAAATTTTGATACCTTGACGATGACATTCATCTGCAATTTCTTTTACAATGTCTCTTTTGAAGGGTGTATTGGCAATGCCCCAATCAGAGTATTTTGTATGAAAATTGCTAAAGCCATCGTGATGCCTTGTAATAAGGGTAATGTATTTCATTCCTGCATTTTTGGCAATACTTACCCATGTTTTAGCATCAAAATCGACGGGGTTGAAGGCTCTTTGTAATTTATGGTAATCAACAACTTTGATATTTTTGTTGTTCATGACCCATTCGCCATCGCCCAAGACACTCGATGCCCCCCAGTGAATAAACATACCAAAACGCGCTTGGTCAAACTCCTCACGAGCCTTGAGGTTATCGGCTGTAGGCGTATAAGTTTGAGCAAACAAATTGACTACCAATAGTAAAGTTAACAGTACAGATAGTACACTTACTTTTTTCATATTACAGTTGATTTTAATTGTTGAGATACTTTCAACTAATAAAAGGTAGTTTGCTCAAATTATACTTATCCTCTTTTTTATTAAACTTTTTCAAGTAAAAGATTGCCGAATAGATTAAGCAAATACCTGATTTATCACCTTTCCATGTACATCGGTCAATCTAAAATCTCTTCCTTGGAACGGATAGGTGAATTTTTCATGATTAAATCCTAAAGCATGCAAAATAGTAGCTTGAAGGTCATACACCGATGTTCGGTCTTTGATTCCTGTATAACCAATAGGGTCTGTTTCGCCCAGCGAGAAGCCTTTTTTCATGCCTCCGCCTGCCATCCAAACAGTAAAGGCTTCGGTGTGGTGGTCACGACCTTTAAAGGGTGTTTCTTTCCCTTCTCGGTTTTCAGACATGGGTGTTCTACCAAATTCGCCTCCCCAAACTACCAACGTTTCGTCGAGTAGCCCTCGCTGTTGTAGGTCTTGTAACAAAGCTGCAACAGGCTGGTCGGTTTCACGGCATTTGTTTTGCAAACCCTGAATCACCGAGTTTTCGGCTTGTCCTCCATGATTGTCCCATCCCCAGTCAAACAATTGTACAAATCGAACGCCATTTTCTACCAATTTTCTAGCCAACAAGCAGTTATTGGCAAACGACGCTTTGCCAGGCTCTGTACCATACATTTTATGAATATATTCGGGTTCGGTATTGATATTCATAACTTCGGGTACTGTCATTTGCATCCGAAAAGCCATTTCGTACTGCGAAATTCGAGCCAAGGTTTCGGGGTCTTGAAACTCCTCGTATTGTTTTTTATTAATATCATTGATAGCGTCAATAGCACTTTTCCGCAAGTTTCGATTAATACCCTCAGGGTCTGAAATATATAAAACAGGATCGCCTTGGTTTCGACACTGCACCCCTTGATATACCGAAGGTAAAAACCCACTTCCCCAAACAGATTTTCCTGCGTCGGGGTTATTGCCACCTGAAGCCAAGACTACAAAACCAGGCAAATTTTGGTTTTCTGAACCCAAACCGTACGTTACCCACGAGCCAATACTAGGACGACCCAATCGGGCAGAACCTGTGTGCATTAGCAACTGAGCGGGCGCATGGTTAAACTGATCGGTGTACATGGCTTTTAAGAACGTAAGCTCGTCGGAAACCTGCTGAAGATGAGGTAAATTATCTGAAATCCATGCTCCCGACTGCCCATTTTGCTTGAAATTGGCCTGTGGGCCTAGCATACTGGGTACACCACGAATAAAGGCAAATTTTTTCCCTTCCAAAAAAGACTGCGGACACTTTTGTCCATTCATTTTTTGTAATTCGGGCTTATAATCAAACAGCTCCAACTGCGAGGGCGAACCCGCCATGTGAATATAAATAATCGACTTGGCTCGGGCTGGAAACTGAGGTATTTTAGGAAAAAGTGGGTTACCTACCTGCTCATTAGTGGCTGTTTCTGAACCACCTAAACCACAACTTTGTAAAAATGAACCTAAAGCCATCATTCCCAATCCTGTTGTACACTGCTTGAGAAAATGACGACGTGTTTCATATTGTAAGGCTTCATTCTGAAGTTCTTGTAATATTTTCATGGCTATTTTATTGTTTAAGGTTAAAATAGAGCTTATTCTTTTGTAATAAATTCGTCCAAATTAAGAATCGTGCTAGCCACCATTGTCATTGCCGCTAGTTGTGGCGAATCGTGGGGCTTGATTCTGTCGTCGGGACATACATTTAGTAGCTTATTAGCATCGTTTGGTGACTTGCGATAATTTGCTAATGCTGTTTGATAGAGTTTTAGTAAAATAGCCTTTTTATCAGGCGATATTTCTTTGGACAATGCCAATCGATAGCCATCTTCTATTTTTGTATCTATCTGATTACCTGATACCTCCATTTTTTTGGCCAAGTTAATAGCACATTCTACATACACGGGGTCGTTCATTGTAACCAAAGCCTGTAAAGGTGTATTGGTACGGATTCGCCTTGCCAAACAAACCTCTCGGCTAGCTCCATCGAAGGTAATCATAGATGGATACGGGCTAGTTCTTCGCCAAAAAGTGTATAAAGCTCGACGGTGCTGGTCTTCGTAGTTACTTATTTTCCAGCTCAGTCCGCTATAAGGATTGGCCCATAACCCTTCGGGCTGATAAGGCATTACACTTGGGCCAAATAGTTTATCACTCAGCAAACCACTCACCAGCAACGCTTGGTCACGCACTTGCTCGGCCGAAAGGCGTACTCTTGGCCCGCGGGCTAATAAGCGATTCATAGGGTCTTTTTCTCGTAAATCTGGAGTTACCCTAGAATCTTGCTGATAAGTAGCCGACATCACTATATATTTGAGGAGTTTTTTGGGTTGCCAATCAAAATCATCCATAAATTTCACCGACAGATAGTCCATTAGTTCGGGATAAGAAGGAGTAAATCCTTGCGTGCCAAAATCTTCCTGAGTTTCTACCAAACCTGTTCCAAATAGCTGTTCCCAAAAGCGGTTTACAGCCACACGAGCCGTTAATGGATTTTGATTGCTACCCATCCAAGTAGCCAAGCTCAAACGATTCTTGGGGGCATTGTCGGGTAGTTTTCCAAAAATAGCAGGAATAGCAGGATGCACTTCGGTAGTTTTGGCTGTCCAATTACCACGCTCCCACAAATGTGTTTTACGATAATATTCTGTAGGATTTTCTAGCAAAATAGGCGTTGTATTTTCGGGTTCGGCACGCAACAAGCTAATAAATCGAGCTTGATTTTCGGCATATCCTGCTTTTCCTTTTCCTGGAAAATCCTCCATGAATATAAAATACCCAACAATACAAGTACTTTGGTCGGGTTTTACTTTGGGGTTTTTAAAGGTCAAAAACCAATCTTCTTTGGCAGGTAAACCTGCTGGTAACGGCACGATTTTATAATCCCAAGAGTTTGTCCAGCCACCTTTTTGTGTAGTATCTAGCCTAATTGTCGTTACGATAGGGCCATTTACAGCACCTCTGTGTACTTCCAGAGTGGTGGCACTGCCTGTTTTATTGCCATAAGCAATCAGGAGTTGTGTTTTATTTTGTAAAGGCAGTTCTTTAAAACGTACCGAACCGCCATTTCTAATTCCTAAATATTTGTTATCGGCCAGTGAGCCATTGATAAATTGGTCGCCCCAATGAGGGTGAACTTTGGGTTCGAGAAACCTCACCAAATCGCCAAACTTATGAGCCGATTCGGCCGAAACATTGGTTTTAATCCAGTTTTTCAATTGTTCATACTGGGCTTTTTCTTCAGGCTTAAACTGCCTTAAAAAAGGCGAGTCATCGGGTACATCTTCGTCGCGAGTATTATTGAAGAAGGCCATGTATTGGTAATATTCTTCATGGCGAATAGGGTCGTAAGGGTGCGAATGGCATTGTACGCAGGCAAATGTTGTACCCTGAAGTACCTCCCATGTGGTATTTACCCTATCTACCAGTGCTGCATTTCTAAACTCTTCGTCGTCGGTTCCTCCCTCGTCGTTATTCATGGTGTTGCGGTGAAAAGCCGTAGCAATCAACTGCTCGTCGGTAGGGTTAGGCAACAAGTCGCCAGCTAGCTGTTCTTTAATAAACTGATTATAAGGTAAATCTTTGTTGAAAGCCTCAATCACATAATCACGGTATTTCCAGATATTGCGTTTTTCGTCTTTTTCATAGCCTTTGGTATCTGAAAACCGTGCCAAATCGAGCCACATACCCGCCCAGCGTTCGCCATATCGAGGAGAAGCGAGTAATTTATCCACCATTTTCTCATAAGCATTGGCCGAGTTATCAGCTAAAAATTCGTTTAATTGCTGGCTTGTAGGTGGTAAGCCCGTCAGGTCTAAGCAAACTCTACGAAGTAACGTAGCCTTTTCGGCCTGATTGGCATGGTTGATACTTTCTTTTTCTAAACGGTCGGACACAAAATAATCTATATCATTTTTTTCCCATGCCGACGAAGAAAACCAATTAAAAACACTAGCAAACATACTTTTGCCCGGTACGTCGGGCCTTTGAGGCTGGCTAAAAGCCCAATGCTCGCCCCAATTAGCTCCTTGTTTTACCCATTTTCTTAGGATTTCTATCTCTTCTTGGGGCATAGCCTCCTCTTTGTAAGGCATACGCTCTTCGGGGTCTTTACTGGTAAGCCTGGTAATAAACTCAGAATGGTCGGGGTCACCCGGAATAATAGACGGCTTGCCCGACTCCGTAACAGCCAAGGCTTCTTCCTTAAACAATACGCTAAAACCTCCTTGTTTTTTTACACCACCATGACACGAAATACAGCGTTTATTAAGAATGGGTTTTACCTCGGTGCTATAGTCAACTTGGTCGCCATTTCTGAGCAGATAGATACCGTATCCTGCCACAGTAAGCACAACCGTTGAAGCGAGTATTTTGGTAAGATTCATTGTTTTTAGGTTTATTTTCGTTAGATAATTGGGCTAATTTATTCAAAGAGAGGCTCTTCTGATTAATGTAAATGGGTTTTCGAGGTGTTTTACTTCTTTTTTCAAAATCATTTCGGCAATACTCCGCCCCATATAAGCAAAATCGGTAGAGATAGTGGTAATACCTCCTGCTATTACTCGTTTGAAAGAGGTTTCGTTATACGACAAAATCCCTATTTGTTTACCTATAGTAAGGTTTTGTTCATGGGCCATTTCTACTACTTCTACCATCATATCGTCTTCTACCAGCAAATACACTGTTTCGGGTGTCAGGGGCTGCCCTATTACTTGGTCTGTAATCACAAAATCAAGTCCTTTTTCTTGACAAAAGCGAGCTGCTTGCTGCTCGATACCCTGTATAAACCGAATTTTGTCGGGAATTACCAATACCATTTTTCGGTATTTGGCTATTAAATCCCAAGCTTCTATCAAGCTTTGGTAGGTGCTTTTGGCAAAATTCTGACATACAGATGGGTATTCATGTCCAAATTCCTCTAAGCCCAAATCAAGAATATAAAGCCTTTTGGGCGGAATCAACGCTAGAATATCCTTCGTTTTTTCGTCGATAATAGGCATCACCACAAAAGCATTATAATTACCTACATTTTCACGCAAAAGAGTTTCTAGGACTTTGGGGTTGAAATGATGAAAGTAAATATCAATTGTGCCTGCCTCGCATATAGTTTCTTTAAAAGCGGTATAGATATGTTCCTTGAATTGATTGAGTTGGTCAAACAGCAAACATATTTTTAGTTTATCGGTATTTTCGACACTACTTACAAAATAGCCCTTGCCCGGCACTGAAGCCAATACTCCTGTAGCACGTAGCTCGTTGAAAGCCTTAAATACCGAATCGCGAGATAACGAAAAATGATTGGCAATTTCATTAACCGACGGCATTTGGTCGCCTAGGCTGATGTGTTTGTCATAAATGGCATTATTTACCGAATTTATCAATTGACGGTATATGGGTTCTTTGCTTTGGCTATCTATATCAAATAACTGAATCATTATTACAACTGGTAGGTACTGGTAGGTAATTTTTATGTAAAAATGGCAACTTGTTTTGACAAAACAAAATATAAACCATACTTTACCTACATAAAATACAATTATATCAGGACAGATACAGGATAGCCCCTAAAAAGAGAAAGGAGTCAATAGTGAAAAAGCTGATTTTGTAGAGAAGTATCTATAAATTAGAAATTCTGGCATAACTTTATTTTTTTATTGCTCAATTTTGGTAAAATATGAAAGATTCGGTTTTAGTAAACGCTCAAGAATACGCAGTTGTTGGAGCTATTTGGATAGAGAAAAAAGATGGTTCTGAACGTTTTTTAGGCAAAGGACGGATTCAGTTGATGGAGTTGATTATTGAGCATGGTTCTATTTCGCAAGCAGCCAAAGCCATGAATATGTCTTATAAAAGAGCTTGGGAGCTAATCAATTCGATGAATACTCAGTCGTCGAAGCCTTTTGTAATCACCCAAGTTGGGGGCAAAAAAGGAGGCGGAGCACTCGTCACCGAAAATGGCCTCAAGGCTATTGAAGCTTATAAAAACCTACAATTACGCTTCAAAGACTTTTTGGCAGAAGAAAGCCACAATCTCCAAGCATTAACCTACTAAGAGGGGTTGATTCAGAAAAACAAATCTGTACAATATTGTGCTATAGTAACGTTTGTATTCCTCCGTATTGGTCTTTGGATTATCTTATTTGAGAAAAAATAGCGTTATTTTTTCTCAAACACAGCGTTTCGTTATATTTTTACAAAAATAACGAATCTTATTGATTATGATTTCTTCCTCATTAGTCTTAATGCTTATCTTATTGGCGGCGGTAGCATTTCTTTATGCCTCGGTAGGACACGGTGGTGCTAGTGGCTATTTGGCCGTAATGGCCTTGTTAGGAGTAGCCCCTGTATTGATGAAATCTTCGGCGTTGGTCATGAACTTGGCGGTATCCTTATTTTCATTTATAGGTTTTTATCGGGCTGGCTATTTCAAGCTAAAGCTATTTTGGCCTTTTGCTTTGGCCAGTATTCCGATGTCTTTTTTAGGGGCAACGTTTGTACTTCCCGACAGCATTTATAAAAAAATATTAGCGATGTGTATTCTGATTTCGATAGCTCGTATGCTATTTCAATTTGAAAGAAACGATGAGCCTAATCGCCCTATTCCTCTTTGGGCAGCCCTTGGTACAGGTAGTGCAATTGGGCTTATTTCGGGTATGATTGGCATTGGTGGCGGTATTATACTAAGTCCTATTATGTTATTAATGCGTTGGGCCAAAATCAAAGAAACGGCTGCCGTATCGGCTCTATTTATTTTTGTCAACTCTGTATCTGGCCTTATTGGAGCCGTTTCAAAAGGCACATTGGTACTTGGTGAAGATTTGATTTTTGCCGTGTTGGCAACCATTGTAGGGGGGGCTATTGGTGCTTATTTCGGAAGTCATCGATTCAATATTCCAACCTTGCGTTATTTGCTGGCACTTGGTCTTGGTATTGCTTGCCTAAAACTCATTTTCACATAACTGCTCCTTTCAGGCACATTGCTCATTTAGTGTAATTATTCTTTTTATGAAAGCTAAATATATACTCATGCTGATGTTCTTTTGGGGAACATTCACCACTTTTGGCCAAAATACTACAACAATCCATATTGCAGGAAAAGTTGAACACGAACTTACACTGACACTTGATGACCTAAAAACATTACCAGTCGTTTCGGGTAAAAATTTTAAAGTGATAAGTACATCAGGCGATATTCGGAAAGAATTTAAAACCTATCAAGGCGTTTTGTTGACAAACATTTTGGACAAAGCTCAAATAAAGGTAAATAACCCTAAAGAAAAGGGCAAATTGATAGTTCTTGTTAAGGCTACCGACAATTATACAACTGCCTTTAGTTATCATGAATTATTCAATAACCCTACTGGCGAACAAGTATTGGTACTTTTTGAAATCGATAATAGACCTATTGCCAAAGATGGCCCTTTCTTGCTTATTTCTGCTACCGATAAAATTACGGGTGCTAGACATGTAAAATGGTTATCGGAGATACAAGTCGTTGAGCTTTAATTTTTTTTGGTATTCGCTATATTCCTCAAAATATATCGCATTGATTTATGAAAAAACCTTTACTCTCATTGGGTCTGTTCACGCTATCTATTACAGTTATGGCACAAGTACAGCACACCCAAAAAGATACGATTACGGTACTGTCGGAGGTAGTAATTACGGCTTCTCGCCTGCCTCTCAATATCATGAAGTCGCCAGTAAGTATTGAGCTATTAGACGCAAAAGCCATCAAGCAGTCGCCTGCGCCAAGTTATTTCGATGCCATTGAGCATATCAAAGGAGTACAGTTGCTTACTTCTAGCTTGGGGTTCAAAGTGTACAATACCCGTGGTTTTGCCAATCCTACCAATGTTCGTTTTGTACAATTGGTAGATGGTATCGACAACCAAGCACCTCATATTGGTGCCCCTATTGGAAGTGCCCTTACTCCTTCCGATTTGGATATTGACCGAGCCGAGTTAATTCCAGGTACAGCCTCGGCTCTTTATGGGATGAATTCGTTGAATGGCATGGTCAATATTCTATCAAAAAGTCCATTTGATTTTCAAGGATTAGAAATTCAGCAAAAAACAGGTGTCAATCATCTATCAGATGCCAACACATCGGCACATTTGTTTAGCGAAAGTAGTATCCGTTGGGCAAAGGCATGGCAAAATAAATGGGCATTTAAGGCCAACTTTTCGTACTTGACAGGCTACGACTGGATTTCGGATAATCAGCAAAACCTCAACCCCAATGGAAATGTTTCGCTGGGCCTAACAGGACAAGACAATCCCGCTTACGATGCTATCAACTCGTACGGCAACGAGTCGTCAAACCGAAAAACCATTACCTTAGGAGGCAAACGTTATTCGGTAGCTCGTACAGGATATTATGAAAAAGACCTTGCCGACTTTAGTTTACAGAATATCAAAGCAGACTTTACGTTGGCATATCGCCCAAGTAGCAATACCGAAATTCAATATTCATATCGAATCGGAGGTTTGGACAATCTATACCAACGAACCAACCGCTTTCGTCTCAATAATTACCAAATTAGTCAGCATAGCCTCACATTCAAAAGTCCTTCGCTAATTATAAAGGCATATACAACCCAAGAGAATACGGGCGAGTCTTATAATATCCGTTCTATGGCCGAAAATATCGATAGAACCTTCAAATCAGACGACCAGTGGTTCAAGGATTTTACAACACAGTTTAACCAAAGTATCGGTACTGGTAAAAATATTCAGGAGGCTTTGGCTATGGCCAGAACCCAAGCCGATGCAGGCCGACCTCAGCCTCATACTGCCGAATTTGATGCTTTAATCAAAAAACTAGGAGATATCAACAACTGGGATACTGGGGCGGCACTTCGGGTAAAATCGTGGATGTACCACACCGAAGGGCAATGGAATATGACCCAAAATTGGATAAAGTCTTTGAATGATAACTGGGGGCTTTCGGTACTTTCAGGTTTTGATTTTCGCAACTACGAAGTATATCCAGATGGCAACTACTTCATTAATCCGACCGAAGCAGGCAAGAACTTGAATTATTACAAATATGGTGCTTTTGTACAGTTGGAAAAAGCACTGCTCAACGAAAAAATTCAAATCAACGCTACTATAAGAGCCGATAAAAACCAGTATTTTAATTGGCGATGGAATCCACGAGTAGCAGTCGTGTACTCGCCTACTAACGAGCATAGCATTCGTATTTCTTACCAAAATGGGTATCGTTTCCCTAGTTTATTTGAGGCATTTTCCAATGTAAATAGTGGTGGCGTAAAACGAGTTGGAGGCTTGCCTAGTATGTCGCAAGGTATTTTTGAAAACTCCTATTTCAAAACCTCCATAGATGCCTTTCAGGCAGCTGTAACCAATGATGTAAATACCCAAGGCATTAGTACCAATCAGGCTATCGAGCAAAACAAAAAGCTATTAGTAAAAAATGATTATTCCTATATTAAACCTGAGCAAGTGAATAGCTTTGAATTGGGCTATAAAGGCAATTGGTTTGACAAAAAGCTATTGATAGACATAGATTTTTACTACAATGCCTACCAAAACTTTATGGCACAAGTTGAAGTGTCTATTCCGAAAGCCTCATTAAAAAATCCAGATTCATTAGCCTATTACTTGAATGATAGAACCCAACAAGACCGCTATCGCTTGTGGACCAATTCAAAAAGTAAGGTTTATAATTACGGAGCAAGTTGGGGTGTTCGTTATCGTTTCTTCCAACAATTTGTGTTCAATAGCAATGTTTCGTTGGCAAACCTCGACCGAAAAGATACCAACGACGGCCTCGAAGAGGCATTCAATACCCCTCAATGGATACTTAATGTTGGTATTGCTAACCGAAAGCTCACCGAACGGCTAGGCTTTAGTATAAACCTAAAATGGCAAGATGCTTTTGTTTGGCAATCATCATTGGCAACTGGCACTGTACCCGCATATACTTCGCTCGATACTCAGGTAAGTTATTTACTGCCTCTACAAAATATATTGATAAAACTAGGTGGCACCAATATTACCAATCAGTACTATTATAATTTCTTAGCAGGGCCAAGTGTCGGCGGGTTTTATTATATGAGTATTTCGGCAAAAATTGGAAAATAGGATTCGGTATTCTAGCTAGCCATTTCAACTTTTGTAACTGACGAATAAAACTAATAGGACAATAGAACTTTCATAGAGATTAGAGGGCTACTAACAATAAAAATCCCTCAGCCGAAAGACTGGGGGATTTTACTTATTACTAACATCAATTTATACTCTGATTATCTTGGACGGCCTCCACCTGCTGCAGGAGTTGCTCCGCCTTGTTGCTGACCGCCACCGCCGCCTTCGCCACCTTCTTTCAAGTCATCGTTATTAACCGATTTCTTTCTTTTACTTGGAGCATCGAATGACATTTTACCAATTCTGTAACTAAAGTTAACTTTAAAGTTCATGTTACGTAAGGTAGTTGTACTGTTCTGAGCAATAATTGGCGAGTTGATTTCATTGTTAATTTTGAAACCATTTGGTGTAAAGAAGTTTTCAGCACCAAAGCCAATACTTCCTTTTTTATCTTTGAAATCCTTCTTCAAGCTCAAACTATAAATACCAAATCCTCCTTGGAAACCTTGTAGCTGCACCTGAGTAGAACGATAAAAACCGAATGCTTGAACACCCCAGTTATTACCAAGGTTATAGCTACCAAAAATACGGTAGTTGGCTACCCATCCAGAGTTTGAAGCATTGTACAATGGATTTGCTACGTTGTTGTTCAGTTTGGCATAATACACATCACCGCCTAAGCCGATCATCAATTTATTCGATAAGCTTACGTTGGCAAAAGCATTCATACCATACGCATCTTGATTACCAATATTTTGGAAGTTGGTACGAATTGTATCACCTTTTACATCTCTTACACTTTCAATACTACCTGTTGTATTTCTTACAAATGTTGCTACTGTCAAGAATGTACTTTTAACAGTAGTATTCAATGTCAACTCATAGTTGTTGGTATATTCAGGACTCAAGTTGGGATTACCGCTAGAAATACTCAAAGGGTTCGACGCATTTACGTTCGGGTTCAAAAACTGAATAGAAGGGCGTTGAATACGACGGTTATAAGCAAACTTGAGCGTACTTGCACCTTTCAGTTTTCTTGAGATATTCAAACTTGGTACCAAAACACCATACGAAGGAATCGACAAGCTAGTTTCGCCTGTTTTGAAGTTGGCATTAATATCGGTATGTTCATAACGGCCGCCTACTTTCAACGTATATTTTTTGCTCAAAGTGGCTGTATATGATAAATACCCCGCTACAATGTTTTGGTTATAGCTAAATACGTTTGACGAAGCCAAGCTATTATTCAACTCGGTGTATTCACCTGTAGCACCTTGTGCCGAAAAGTACTTATAATCACTATTGACAGTACGAAAAATACCTTTTGCTCCAATCTCAACCAATTGTGTTTTTGATAAAGGTGTTTGGTAATCGGCCTGTACAGTTACTTCTTGGTTATAGCTATCGTTATTGTTTTTCAAACGGCTCAAAATCGACAAATCACTTATATTCAAGTTATTGTTAATAAAGTCGTTTGTACGGTTATTACGGCTAAACTGTGTCAATAAACTAAACTCTTGCTGAGGTTTTTTGAAAGTATGAGTATAATCAATATTAGCATCGATTGTCCCCGACAAATCTTTCACATCTACATCTCTTAAATTTTGGCTCAACAACGTTGTTCCAGAAAAACGTTCGTTCAACAGCCCATCTTGGTAGTTACGTTGATTACGAACCCCATAACGTACCGAAGCTGTTACCGAGTTGTGTTTGTTAATATCCCAGTCCCATCCTAATTGGTAACTGCCAAACATACCATTGCTACGAGTATCGGCAAACTGTTTGTTGATAGTTTGTATATTATTGGCTGTTGTAATTTGTTGGTTTTCAAAAGTACCATTGATATTGTAGTTGGCACGACCAAAACCTCCCAACGAGAAGCCCATGTTTTTCTTGCGATAATTACCATTCAACGACAAGTTACCTCCACGAATACCTACACTTGAATCCAAGTTAAGGGTTAAGCCTTGCAAAGTATTCTTTTTGGTAATGATATTGATAATACCCGACGACCCCTCTGCATCGTATTTGGCCGATGGCGAAGTAATCACCTCTACAGTTTTAATCATATCGGCAGGAATCTGCTTCAAGGCATCGGCAACACTCGTAGCCACAATTGTAGAAGGCTTGTTGTTAATCAATACTCTTACGTTTGAACTACCACGTAACGACACGTTACCATCTAAGTCTACCGAAAGCATAGGTACTTTTCTTAGTACATCCGACGCATCGCCTCCACGTGATGTAGCATCACGCTCGGCATTGTACACCAAACGGTCTACTTTATCTTCAATTACAGCTTTCTGACCTTCTACTGTTACCTCTTGTAACAACTGTGTACTTTGCGAAAGGCGAATCACACCCAAATCTATTTCATCGTTTTTGTTGACAATATTTACTGTCATTTTTTTTGACTGATAGCCCAAAAATGATACCGAAACGATATATTCTCCTGTAGCAACTTTCGCCAATGTAAACTTACCCTTTTCATCGGCTACGGTACCATCAACTGGCTTGTTGGTAGTTTTATTGATAAGTGCCACACTTGCAAACTCAACAGCCTTGGTAGCTGCCGAATCTATTACATAACCTACAATTTTTGCAGAGCCTTTTGGTGCGGCCTGTGCTGTACCCGGAATAGCTTGCTGCTGACGATTTTGTCCACCTCCCATACCCGGTACTCCTGGAAATTGAGCCCAAAGGTTAAATCCTACTAAGCTTAATGCTGATAATAATAAAAATTTTTTCATGATGATTTTCTTGGAAAACTTTCTGAACGAGTTAGTTCAACTTGGACGTAAAATTCCAGATAAATTTTATTTTTAATAATATAAAAAGTACAAATGGTTTGTTTCTAAGATGAGTGGAAAAAGCCTCCAAATCAGCCAAATGACTACTTATGAACACAAATGTTGCAAGGTTTGATGTGAGAATTTTCCAATTTTCGACCAAACCAAACATTTCGTCGGTGAATAACAAGAATTAGAAGATATGAATAACAGATAGACTTTTTTTGTACTCAAAATTTGTTTAAACTTTGGACTAAAAGGCAAATTAGCAACTAATTTTTAGCGTTCCTATCTGCTTTTGCAAGGTATTGTTCAAACGGTATTTGTTTGAACAATAAAATTGACACAAAAACAATGCAAGGTTCTACAACCTAACATTAAGAGAAGCCCTCACACCCTGAATCATACTATTACCACTACCAATGCTGCCCAAAATTTTCAAAAGTATCTGTATCTTTGTTATATTTTTTAGTACATTTTAACACCACAGCGGGCGTCTGTACAACAACGCTGCTCTATTCTTCCGCCCATTTTTATAACTAAATTCAAGCAATGATAGATATATCTTCTGAACGTCTCAAACTTATTCCTCTCGACAATTACCTCTTACAGATATGGCACCAGCAAGGCCGCAATGCCATGGAGGCTAAGCTAGGGCTTAATCCCTCAAACTGGCAAATTGAAGATTTTTTTCAGACCGAAACACAAGAAGCCTTGGCTAACTATTGGATTCCGATGACCGACGAATACCTTGTTGATTTCTTTTGGTATACCAACTGGGAAATTGTACTGGTCGAAAAAAACCTTTCTATTGGAGGTATCGGCTTGTCGGGACTACCCGACAAGCACGGAGCTACTATGGTAGGTTATTGTATAGATATGCCCTTTCGCCAACAGGGATTTGCGTCTGAGGCTCTTCAATGCCTGATTGATTGGGCATCGACCGACATTAACCTAAAAACTATTTTGGCCGATACACCCCTCGATAATATTGCGTCACAACAAGTTCTTAAAAAATGTGGTTTTTCAACATTTGGCCTAATCGACGAAGTCCAACATATAGAATTATTAAAAGTAAAACACTGGCATTTGTCTATTCGCTAAAAGTGACTACCCCCACCCTCTTCTGGTTGTTTTTAACCTCCTAGTATTTGCTTTATAGAGTTTTTAATAAAAATCTCAGTTTTTACAATCCAAAAAAACTTTTATTCCGTAGGTATCTTAAATGTGTAATAGGCCGTATTTTCTCCACTATTTGCATAAGGAAAATTAACAAATGGTAATTAATACAAAATATTACAGAATACTGTGACTTCGGAATTGTACCTGCGTATTAATTCTAGTTTTCATAGTAGAAATAGGTTTTGTGAAATAGTATTTTAATCGTTCTAATTAGCAAAACTATATTTTGGTGTGTTAGTGATACAATCTTGGCGAGCTCTAGTAGAGTTCGCCAAATTTTTTATATACCATTCTCAAAAATAGGTTTCGATTCATTGCCCCAATAGCCTATACTAAACTATAAATTATGGCGATTGTCCATAAATCAACACAAAAGCTTCTTGAGATTATGATTCTTTTACAAAAATCGTATAGTGATTTTAACAATTAGGAATAACTTTGTAGTTTCAACCCTTACAGCCAGCGGGCGAAGGGTAGTTTAAATCAATCTTTCATTAAAATTTGCAACGAACCGCTATCACATAATTTAGAAAATGAAAAACTTTCTTTCGGTTAAAGATGCTATTGATGTTCAGGCCCTTGTTAAGGAAGCCTTGTTATATAAGAAAACACCTTATGCTGATAAGCATCTAGGAAGAAATAGGACAATGGGGTTATTGTTCTTCAACTCAAGTTTACGAACACGATTGAGTACACAAAGGGCTGCCCAAAATCTTGGACTCGAATTGATGGTAATGAATGTTGGACAAGACAGCTGGGGCTTAGAGTTTGAGGATGGTGCAATCATGAATGGCAACAAGGCCGAACACATCAAAGAGGCTGCCCCTGTTATTGGTCAATATTGTGATATTGTTGGTATCCGTAGCTTCCCTACCCTCACCAACCGTGAGGAAGATTATGCCGAAACTGTTTTGAACCAATTTGTAAAATATACTGGCAAACCTGTAGTAAGCTTGGAGTCGTCGACGCGTCACCCACTTCAGTCTTTGGCCGATTTAATTACAATTGAGGAATTAAAAACCAAACCTCGCCCAAAGGTTGTACTTACTTGGGCACCTCACGTAAAAGCTTTACCACAGGCCGTACCCAACTCGTTTGCAGAATGGATGAACGCTGCCGATGTGGATTTTGTGATTACACACCCCAAAGGCTACGAGCTTGCCCCCGAGTTTGTGGGCAATGCCAAAGTAACTTACAACCAAGAAGAAGCTTTTGAAGGTGCTGACTTTATTTATGCCAAAAACTGGTCGTCATACACAGAATATGGCCAAATCCTTAGCCAAGACCCTTCATGGATGGTAACTATGGACAAAATGAAGCTGACCAACAATGCTAAGTTTATGCACTGTTTGCCGGTAAGACGTAATATTGTGGTAGAAGATGCTGTTTTGGATTCGCCCAACTCGGTAGTAGTACAACAAGCTGGCAACCGAGTGTGGTCGGCACAGGTGGTACTCAAACAAATTCTGCTAAATGTGATTCGTGCAGAAAGCCCATATTTATTCTAAGATACTCCACAAGGCTAACTGTTTTTCTAAATAGTTAGCCTTCAATTTTATATTACTATGAAACTAACAGTTGTTAAAATTGGGGGAAATGTTATTGATAATCAATCATTTTGTACACAATTTTTAGCAGACTTTGCCCAAATCCCATCTCCTAAGATTTTGGTGCATGGTGGTGGAAAAATCGCTACACAGATTGCCGAAAAGCTTGGCATCGAAACCGTCATGGTAGAAGGCCGACGTATTACCGACCAAGCTATGCTCGATGTAGTAACAATGGTGTATGGTGGCTTGGTAAACAAGTCATTGGTAGCACAGTTACAAAAATTCAATACCAATGCCATTGGCTTAACAGGTGCCGATGGAGGTGTAATTCTTTCACAAAAACGCCCTGTCAAAGACATTGATTATGGCTTTGTAGGCGATATCGAAAAGGTAGATACACAACAAATTGCTGGAATGCTAGCCCAAGGGCTTACGCCAGTTTTTGCACCACTTACTTTCGACCGTGAGGGAAATATGCTCAATACCAATGCCGATACACAAGCTCAGGCAGTGGCCACAGCCATGGCTTCGTTGTTTGAAGTAAACTTGGTGTATTGTTTTGAGAAAAAAGGGGTACTCGCCAATCCCGATGACGACGACTCTGTGATTCCAGCATTAAAACCTGCCGAATATGCCTCTTATAAGGCTAGTGGGGCTATCAATAAAGGTATGATTCCAAAATTGGACAACGCATTTAAGGCTCTTGCCCAGGGTGTAGCTCAAGTAACAATATGCCATGCCAAAGAGGTAATCGAGGCCGTGAATATAGGGAATGCTGGTACAAAATTGAGCTACGAATAAGCTTATAAATACTAAATTTGATATAGCATTAATCATTATTATTAGCCTTTTCAGATAGTACCGCCCCAATAAAATTGAGCTAAAATCAACCCATATTCAGTATTACTCGATAATTAGGCACAAAAAACGCTATTCGTTAAAATCAAATACACATGAAAAGTAAAGGATTAATTTTTGGCATAGCAACTGGTGATGCACTTGGTGTACCAGTTGAATTTATGAGCCGAAAACATCTTAAAACCAATCCCGTAGTAGGTATGCGTGCTTATGGTACACATCACCAGCCAGCAGGTACGTGGTCGGATGATACCTCCTTATCTCTCTGTTTGGTAGAGCAACTTATCGAGGGTTTTGACCTAAACCAGCTAAGTGCTCGTATTTGTGACTGGTACGACAAAGGTTACTGGACTGCACATGGGGCTATGTTCGACGTAGGTATTGCTACACGTAATGCCATAGATCGACTTCTGAAGGATGTTTCGCCCTTAAATTCGGGCGAGTGCGACGAATATTCTAATGGCAATGGCTCTTTGATGCGTATTTTACCTTTGGCATTTTACGTTCAAAATAAACCAATCGACGAACGCTTCAAAATTATCAAGGCGGTTTCGGGGATTACACATGGACATACCCGTACAATTATTGGTTGTTTTTTTGCGATTGAATACCTCTTGAATTTGTTACAAAAACAAGAAAAATTTCAGGCATACAGCACTACTCAAAATACAGTTCGTGATTATTTGTTGTCTATTCAAACCAAACATGCCGAATTAGAACTATACAGCCGCATTTTATTTGATGATATTTCAAAAACTGATGAGAGCGAAATTTTTTCTTCGGGTTATATCTTACATACATTAGAAGCCTCGCTTTGGGCATTTTTGATAACCGATAACTTTAAAGATGCTGTTCTGAAAGGAATCAACCTAGGCGACGATACCGACACCATTGGTAGCGTTACGGGGGCTATCGCTGGTTTGTATTATGGATTTGAACAAATACCGAACGAATGGATTCAACAAATAGCAAGGCAACAAGATATTGAAGAACTTTGTCAACGATTCAGCCAAAAATTTGATAAATAGTTTAGGTATTATTAGTATTGATTTCTCCAAAAACAATCCTCGTCAAATATATTGATTGGTTAGAGCGTTTCCCAATTGTATTACTCACAAAACGGTCGAATATACGATGACCCTACAACAACAACTTACCCAAGATGCTATTGGGCTTTTGAAGCAACTGATTGCTACACAATCATTTAGCAAAGAAGAAAACAACACAGGAAATATCCTAGAAGAGTTTTTTAGAGAACGAAATATTCCTTTTCGTAGAAAAATAAATAATATCTGGGCTAGAAACCAGTATTTCAACCCCGAACTTCCAACGGTTTTACTAAACTCTCATCATGATACAGTAAAGCCTAATCCCAAATGGACACTCGACCCCTTTACACCATTAGTAAAAGACGGAATTCTGTACGGTTTGGGAAGCAACGACGCTGGAGGGTGTTTGGTAAGCTTATTGGCTACGTTTTGCTACTATTATCATCGTACCGACCTCAAATATAATGTTTTATTTGTGGCTTCGGCCGAAGAAGAAATATCGGGAGTCAATGGCTTGGAATTGCTCCTCAAGGAAAATGATTTACCCGAAATAGAATTTGCCATTGTAGGCGAACCTACCCAAATGCACCTTGCTGTAGCTGAAAAAGGCTTGATGGTAGTAGACTGTGTAGCTCATGGAAAAGCAGGACACGCCGCCCGAGAAGAAGGCGACAATGCTATCTATAAAGCCCTCAAGGACATAGAGTGGATCAAAAATTATCAGTTCCCCAAAATTTCGCCAGTACTTGGCCCTATCAAAATGTCGGTAACAGTAATTAATGCTGGCAAGCAACACAACGTTGTACCCGATAGCTGTACCTTTACTATCGACTGCCGTGTAACTGAGCAGTATACATTAGAGGAAGTATTACAAACGATTCGTGAAAACATTGGTTCGGAGGCCACTCCTCGCTCTGTTCGGTTAAAGCCTTCGGCAATAGCCCACGAGCACCCAATCGTACAAGCAGGCTTGGCTTTAGGACGCACAACTTATGGCTCGCCCACAACTTCCGACCAAGCTGTACTAGACTGCCAATCGCTTAAATTAGGCCCTGGCCACTCCGAACGCTCGCATACAGCCGACGAGTTTATTTACCTAAGCGAAATCGAAGAGGGCATAGATCTGTACATTAAAATGTTGAACAAAACCATTATTTAGGCTAATACCTACAAGCAAAAATTTACTCCCATGAGCAAACTCTGGCAAAAAGATAATACTTCTGTTAACGAGAAAATCGAGAAATTTACCGTAGGCCGTGACCCCGAATTTGACCTTCTGTTGGCCGAGTTCGATGTGTTAGGTTCTTTGGCTCATACCAAAATGTTGGCAAGTATTGGCTTATTAGAACAAACCGAACTTGAGCAAGTACAGGCCGAGCTAAAAAATATCTATAAAGGTATTCAGCAGGGTCATTTTGTGATTGAAGATGGCATTGAAGATGTTCACTCACAAGTAGAACTTATGCTTACTCGTAAATTGGGCGAAGCTGGTAAAAAAATCCACTCAGGGCGTTCTCGCAACGATCAAGTGTTGGTTGACCTAAAACTTTTTACCCGCTCAAAACTCCAAGAATTGGCCGAATCGACCAGTCATTTATTTGAGCTATTGACAGAACTTAGCGACAAGTTTAAAGATGTACTATTGCCAGGCTACACGCACTTACAAATTGCCATGCCTTCTAGTTTTGGGCTTTGGTTTGGGGCTTATGCCGAAGGCTTAGTCGATGACATGGAAATGCTACAAACAGCATATCGGTTGGCCAACAAAAACCCACTAGGCTCAGGTGCTGGCTATGGTTCGTCGTTTCCACTAAACCGTACCATGACTACCGAGCTGTTGGGCTTCGACAACCTGCATTACAATGTGGTATACGCTCAAATGTCGCGTGGTAAAACCGAATTATTTGCCGTTACTGCCATTGCCCAAATTGCGTCTACGTTATCTCGCTTGGCCATGGATATTTGCTTATATAACTCGCAAAATTTTGGCTTTATCAAATTACCAGACGAAATGACGACAGGTAGCTCGATTATGCCACACAAAAAAAATCCAGATGTAGCAGAATTATTGCGTGGAAAAACCAATAAACTCAAAGGACTCCCCAACGACATTATGCTTGTAATGAGCAACTTACCATCTGGATACCACCGAGAAATGCAGATTTTGAAAGAAATTTTGATGCCTGCTTTCGATGAAATACTCCTTTGTCTCGACATGACACACTTTATGTTGTCAGGTATAGAAGTAAAAGAAGGTATTTTGGATGACCCTAAATATGATTTATTATTTTCGGTAGAACGTGTCAACGAATTAGTACTTCAAGGTGTTCCATTCCGTGAAGCCTATAAAATTATTGGCAACGAAATCAATTCGGGAAGTTATTCGCCTAATCGTAACTTACAACATACCCACGAAGGAAGTATAGGTAATTTATGTAATACCGAAATCAAACAAATGATGGCTCAGGTTGTAGATAAATTTGGTTTTGAAAAAGTAGAAAAAGCTACAATTGCTTTATTAAGCTAGTAAATATAAGGAGTGAAAATAATGAAGAAGTGAAGGGATGAAAACAATGAAGGGATGAAGAAATGAAGGATTTCCCAAAACTTCATTCTTTTCATTATTTTCATTTCCTTCATTATTTCATTATTTTCATTTCTTCATTATTTCATTATTTTCATTTCCTCCCTTTAACTACCTCAAAAACATCTACAGGTAAAATATTACCATCTTTATCAAAATACATCGACGAAATACATGTTTCACGATTATAGCCATTACCATCGGGTATTTTGAAACGGTGATATACAATATACCATTCGTCTTTATTAGGCACTTTTACAACCGAATGATGCCCTGCTCCTTTTACTTCGCCAGAGCCTTTCAAGACTGGATTTTTATCACCTTTCACAAACGGCCCCATTGGTGAATCAGATACACCATAAGCTACCGAATAGCGAGGGTCACGAGTATCGTATTCCGACCACATCAAATAATATTTCCCCTTTCTTTTAAACGCAAATGAACCCTCATTATAGCCTTCAGGTTTATAAGAAATGACATTGTTAGGGTCAAAAGAAATCATATCAGCATTTAGTTTGACAATATAACATCGGCCCTGACCAAAATACAGATATGCTTGACCATCGTCATCAACCAATACCATTGGATCGATACTCTGAGCTTGGTATTGCCCTTTGGCTATCAATGGCTTACCAAGAGGGTCTTTGAAGGGCCCAGTGGGCTTATCGCATACGGCCACACCAATATTAGTATCGGCCGAATAATAGTAGTAATATTTACCGTTTTTTTCAGCAATAGCTGGAGCCCATGCTCTTTCTTTTGCCCAAGTAAGGTCTTTCTTTAGGTCAAGTATAACACCTTCGTTTTTCCATGTAACCAAATCCTTTGACGACCAACAGGTAAATTTGTCAGAACCCCAACCTTCAAAACCGTCGGTGGTTGGGTAGATATAGTATGTTTTGTTGAAAACAGCAATATGCGGGTCGGCATACACATCGGGCAAGATAGGTTTGGGGACTTGCTGGGCAAATGTGGCCAACGAAACCAGCCCTGCACAAATAGATAAAATAGACTTCATAGAATAATTGTTTTTTGGATAAAAGTATCAAAACATGATATTTTACCCTTTTTTAGAGATATTGACACAAAAACAAGCCCGTAAGTGCAATACCTACGGGCTTGTTTTGGCAAAATAAATAACTAAAAACTCTTTTTCCTAAATAGTCCCAACAAAACTAAATATACCAGCAATGTAGATAACGAAACGATTATACCTATTTTCAGATATGGAACGGTATAATGCAAGACTACCTTATGCCTACCCTGTGGTAATGACAAACCCATAAACCCAAAGCTAACTTGCTCTAAATCAACTGGCTTATTGTCTACAGTAGCTTGCCAACCTTGATCAAAAGGAATACTAAAATATAGTAATTGGCTTTGTTTAGCCGTGATTTCGCCTTGAATATCATTTTGCTTAAAAGAGGTTATCTGAAAAGCGTCGGCTTTGCGAGCAGCAATACTGGTATTATATTCTTCGCCATTTAATATTCCTGTGGTATCTATCTGGCTATAAGGCTTCAAACCAAGCTTTTTACCCCTTTCGGCACTTAGTACACAAGCATGTAAAAGGGCCTTCTGACGAGGGAAAAGAGGGAGGCTGGTAAATTCCTTTTCATCAATGTACTGATTGTAGGTAAAACCCAATGGCAAAACATTATTATTACTAAAAATCTTTATATCGCCCACGGTATCAACAGCCGTAAAGCCTTGCGATCGCAGATCCAACGCATTTTTTACCAATACATATTTGACCCCACATATACTTTCGAGTAAGGTATTGCCCCCTAGCCCATTTACCCAACGAGTAGCAAACTCATCTCCTTTTTTGATAAGTCCCATCCCCAACAAAAAGCGAACATAATTGACCTGATTAAACGACGAATAACACGTTGTACCATAATAATCTTGTAGTTTTCCATCGTTTAAGCCTGCAAATATGGCTGGACTCGAAGCATAATCTTTATCAATTCTATAAAAAGATTTGTCTTGCTCTTGTAGCTTGGCTACGGCTATGTTGGTGTTGTCTTCAAACAACGAACTTTTTTCGGCATATTCACTTACCGAAGCGGCATTACGTTTGTTTACGGCTGTTCCTTCCAAGAATATCACCTCAATCACTATCAAAATAACAGCTCCTACCTGAGCTATATTTTTGATAGATACTCGACTCAATGCCCACAAAATCAAGCTTTGCAAAATCACAAAAAAAGCAATTGCTGTACGTAAACGAACATTGATATTTTCTTTGGGAATATCATAAGGGCCAAATAATAGAAATAACAGCACCACCAGAGTAGCCCCTAGTACTACCAAATTGATTCTGGACTCTTGAGTAATAATAGAAACGGCACGATAGCCCAAAAACAATAATAAAATGGTTACAAAAAAACCTGCTGTACGGTAATAATCGCCCGAAAATAGCCAAAAAGCATATCTGAAATAAGGAAATACAACAATCAAAAAACACAGAAATGCTAGTACACCATATAGCATTACTTGACGGCGTGAGGCCAACGCAAATGCTTGCGGAACAGCCACCAGTGTTAATAAGCCACAATAAAACAAGGGTGCTTCAACATAGTTTTGCCAACCTCTGTAGTCCGAGCCTGTACCTAGTAGGTCGTTTGAGAAAAAACGCAAACAAGCCGACCCCATCTGAATACCATCGGACATATCGAATGCCGAAACCGACGATAGTGTAT
Source organism: Flectobacillus major DSM 103 (assembly GCF_000427405.1). Classification (NCBI taxonomy): domain Bacteria; kingdom Pseudomonadati; phylum Bacteroidota; class Cytophagia; order Cytophagales; family Flectobacillaceae; genus Flectobacillus; species Flectobacillus major. The sequence continues at coordinate 488,659 of NZ_KE386491.1, read as the reverse complement.
CAAAATACGATACGCCACCTGCTACACGCGGACTTTCTATGATTTGTAAAATATTGATTGGTAAAATAAATGATGCTAAACCCACTCCTATCACTCCTAAAATAGCAATTTTACCCAATTGTAATACCATCGGCAATACCTCACTACTCTTTTCGAGGCTTCGGACTAAGGTATAAACCAATATCAAAACACCATATAAATACAAATAGAATGGCTGGTGAATACTAACTAGGGCAATAGCCAATGGTAAGTAATACCAACGCCCTTTGCTAAGAAAATACTCTAAGGCAAATAATAAAAAAGCAGCCTGATATACTTCGGTAGGGTATTTGTTTAAGTCCCATGTACTACAAACTACTAAATAACCACAGAATGAATAGCTGATAGCTCCAACAATAGCCGAAAAACGATTGACAAGCAAGGTTCTTAAAAACAAGAAAAAGAAAGTGGCTGCTAAAAAAATCTCCGTTATCACCACAAATACCAATCCGCCTGCTATATTTTCTTTACCAAATAATAACAAGATACTAGCAATAGGGTCGAGCCAAAAAGGGTTGATATTTTGCCCTAAACCAGCCTTGAATGACCATGCAGGAAAGCCTTCGGTACGGAAATATTCGGCATAGTACATTAGGTTGGTATAGATAATATTGATAGAATCTGCCCCTAAATCGAGAAAGAGGTAGTATTTTTTGTGAAAAATATAATCTTTGAAAATAGCCAAACAAATCAGCAATACACAAGCCCAAAGCATAAATAAGGCCTTGGGATCGGACAGTTTTTCAAAAAAGGGCGTGATTTCTTGCTTTTTTTGGCTTACATCAACAATAGGTTGATGTGGTTTTGACGTTTGATTAGAGGGTTTTGACTTTGCCATTAGGGGGTTGCGTTTTACATGTACTTTTGTAAAATATATTGCCAAATTTATGCCAAATTTGGCAACTTTACCTTTGAAATTACTATTTTGCACAGCAATATAATAGCATTGGAGTATTTAGTCGAACCTCTTTTTTGCAATTTTTACTTAAACAAGGAACATTCTACTGGTTTCAGCCGTTTTAAGGAAACAGCTTGCCTTTTTTATTCTATGAATTCTTCTGAAAAACCCAAAAAATCATTTGCTGTTTGGCTCAAAAAATTAGGATGGGCTGGCTTCTTTTTCTTCTTGATAAAGGGGCTGTTATGGCTTATTATTCCTTATTTAATTGCTAAAGGGGTGATAGGTAAGTGAGTTGGCTCGTGATTGTTGATTTTATTGGTTGTTCTTGTAAGATTAAATTAAGCCTTCTTTTTAAAGTATTCTCCTGATAGCCTATGGCTAAACCTTAGCACTTCGCACTAGTTCTTTAATACTCCTTTTTAGCATTTTTACTTATCTGCTTGATTGAGTTTTGAATATGTTTGTTTTCGTTGAGTTTTATTTATATTACAAGCTTTTTTTGTATATTTCTTATCAGAAACTAGCTTTTATCATGAAACAAACGCTAAAAAATTATTTATTTACCCTTTTTATTCTTATTTCGGCAGGTTTAGCACTGATATTTCCTTCTTTTTTTCTTTCAATAAATGGGTTTCCTCTCAAAAAACTGATTGTACCTCTTATTCAGGTGATTATGTTTGGAATGGGTACAACGATGTCGCTCGAAGACTTTAGGGGCGTACTCAAAATGCCCAAAGCAGTTTTGGTGGGTTTGGTATGTCAGTTTAGTATTATGCCCTTAGTAGGATTTGCCCTTGTTCATGTGTTTTGCTTTCCTGCCGAAGTTGCCGCAGGAGTAATACTGATAGGCTGTTCGCCAAGTGGTTTGGCTTCAAACGTTATGGCCTATATTGCCAAAGCCAATGTAGCCTTATCTATCACGATTACGTCTATTGCTACCCTTGTAGCACCTATTCTAACCCCTTTATTGATGAAGCTATTAGCTGGCCAATTCATTGAGGTTTCGGTAAGTACCATGATGCTAGACGTTGCCAAGATGATATTACTTCCTATTTTTTTAGGTTTGCTAATCAACTGGATTTTCAGGAAATATATTCATATTCTTCATCGCATAATGCCTTTGGTGTCGATGGCGGGTATCATTATCATTATTAGTATTATTACAGCCACTGGACGAGATAGCCTTTTAAGTATCGGTTTTGCCCTAATTTTGTGTACTTTATTACACAATCTATCGGGATACTTGCTTGGTTATGGCGGAGCAAAACTTGCGGGATTACCAGAGCAAGATTGTAGAACAGTGGCTATTGAGGTAGGCTTACAAAATGGCGGATTAGCTTCGGGGATAGCCCTACAAATGGGCAAAGTAGCTACAGTAGGCTTAGCACCTGCTTTATTTGGGCCTATTATGAATATAACTGGCTCGTTATTAGCCAATTATTGGCATAAAACAAAGTAGCCGCCAGACAACGTCTAACGGCTAACCCACATCAGGCTAATAGCCTGATAATCAAACACTATAATCAATTCCTTTTGATATTATTTCAACTAGAATCTCCAGCGAACAAAAGCTTCCATAGCCTCGTACTCGGCCAAACCCAACTGGTTATAAAGGTCGGCGGTATTGCTATTTCTATCTTCAGCTCTTTGCCAGAATTCACGCGAGTCTGTTCCTTGGAATGGCACACCATCTTTTTGTGATTGGTGCTTGAATATACCATAACGTTTTTTCAACACTTGGTCTGGAGACATAGGCACAGCCATTTCGATTTGGTCGATGTCCCACTCTTGCCAAGCACCTTTGTACAACCATACCCAACAGCTATTCATATACTCACGGTGTTTCAAGCGAGTTACAGCTTCCATGATAGCATCCAAACATACTTTGTGCGTGCCATGTGGGTCGGCTAGGTCACCTGCAGCATAAATTTGGTGAGGTTTAATTTCTTCAATCAAATCCATTACTACCAAAATATCTGCTTCACCGATAGGGTTTTTCTGTACCATGCCCGTTTCGTAGAAAGGCATATCCAAGAAATGTACATTTTCTTTTGGAAGCCCTACATAACGACAAGTGTTTTTGGCTTCACCTCTACGAATCAAACCTTTGATATAACGTACTTCGGCTGTATCTACTTCCGAATCTTTTTTGTTTTTCAAGAATTTTACGGCTTCACGATAAATTCTGTTGGCTTTTGGATTATTGGCCTCAAATTTCTCGTTGAAATCTACCACAAATTCTGCAAAACGCAATGCCTCGTCATCGGCTACAGCAATATTACCCGAAGTTTGGTAAGCCACATGTACATCGTGCCCTTGGTCTACAAGACGTTGGAAAGTACCACCCATCGAAATAATATCGTCGTCTGGGTGTGGGCTAAAGATTATTACACGTTTTTTGGCTGGATAAGCACGCTCAGGACGGTTAGAATCGTCGGCGTTTGGTTTACCACCTGGCCAACCTGTAATAGTATGTTGTAAATAATTAAATACTTCAATATTAATATCATAAGCCTGACCATACAAAGCTAGAAGGTCGGACAAACCATTTTCGTTGTAGTCGGCATTGGTCAACTTCAATACAGGTTTTTTCACTTGCAAAGCCAAATGTGTGACAGCTTTTTTCACCATTGGTCTATCCCAATTGACTGCATCAACAAGCCAAGGCGTACTAATACGAGTTAAGTCGGCTGCAGCAGAAGTATCAATTACAAAAGCGGCATTGTTGTGCAATTGCAAGTAAGACGCAGGAACATCGGCCGACACCGAACCTTCGACCGCTCTAGCAACATTGGCCGCTTTGTGCTCGCCCCAAGCTAGCAATACAACTCGTTTGGCTTCCATGATTTTGTTGATACCCATGGTAATGGCCTTTTTCGATACTTTTGCCAAACCACCAAAATCAGCAGCAGCATCGATACGAGTAGTAAGGTCGAGGGTCATCAAACGAGTTTTTGAGTTAACCAACGAACCCGGTTCGTTAAACCCAATGTGGCCATTTCTACCAATACCCAACAATTGGAAATCTAAACCACCGTACTTTTCGATTTGTTCTTCGTAAGTACGACAAAAATCAGCTACTTTTTCTAAAGGAAGCGTTCCGTCTGGTACATGCCAATTGCCCGAAGGAATATCAACGTGGTCGAAAAGTTGCTCACGCATGAAGCGTACATAACTTTGTACCGCATCGGGTTCCATCGGATAATACTCGTCGAGGTTATAAGTTACCACATTTTGGAAACTCAAACCTTCTTCACGGTGCATTCTGATAAGTTCGGCATACACCTTTTTAGGAGAAGACCCCGTTGCAAGACCTAATACAGCAGGTTTATCTTCGTTGGCCTTTTGGCGAATAATTGAAGCAATCTCTTGAGCAACAGAACGAGATGCTTCATCTGAATTTGAATAGATTCGTGTTGGGATACGTTCGTAGCTAATGGCTTGTTCCATAGTTGTTTGAAAATATGTGTCCTAAAGGGCACACAATCTTGGTTATATACTATTTGTTTGAATACTGTTTGAAAAAGCAAGTAATATTATTCCTTCTTGCTCACTACAATGAGTTCTAACCCTAATACCCCTAACACCTTCGATAAGGTTTTGAGAGAAGGATTGGCTTTGCCAAGTTCGATAGAGTGAATTGTTTTGATTGCAACATCACTTTTATCACTGAGTATCTCTTGACTGTAAGAAAGTTCGTTTCTTCTTTCTCGGATGATATGCCCTAGTTGTTCAAAGTTCATATTTTTGGGAAATATATTACTTATTTTTATGCAAATATAATTCTTTATTTTGAATTACAAATTTTAATTCGGCATTATATTTCCGATTTATTAAAAATAATTTACAGTTTTCGATAAATCTTCGATAAAACCCTCTAAATCGTATTTAAACGCTTCTTTTTTCAGAGGGAAAAATCATGATTTTCAAAAAAAGTTTTCTTTTCAGGTATTATAGTTCTGAACTTGATTTCTCAAAGAGTAGAAAATTCAAAAAGAAGCAATATATTACCTACAACACAATTCATATTAAGCCTAAATACAGATATTTCACGAATCACATTAAGACATCATGAATTTTACAAATCATTGGTAAGACCCGTAGGGGGATTGTATTTTTCGTTTGTCAATTACTAAACACCGTTCAACAAATTTGAGTAGGGTATCCCGATTGACTAGGCTAAATTTGTACTTTTCAAACCTAACCCCCTATTATCAAGTTATATCATTAAAATCATTTTACTTATTCCATTATTCCAAAATGAAAACGTATATTAAACATTTACTTGTTGCACTTTTCTTATTTCCTATAAGTCTGCAAGCACAAAAGCTTACTGTAAGCGGGTATATCAAAGACGCAAAGAATGGCGAAGGGCTTATTGGAGCTTCTGTTTTTGTAAAGGAACTCATGACTGGTTCTACAACCAATACTTATGGATTCTATTCGCTTACCTTGCCCAAGGGCAATTATACCTTGGTAGTAACCTCGGTTGGCTATCGCAAAAGCCTCAAAGACATCAAGCTTAATGAGCAAAGTTTAACACTCAATATAGAACTTCAGGAAGATGGACAAGAGCTAGACGAAGTAGTAGTAACAGCCAAACGTGACGACGACAACGTAAAGTCGACCGAGATGTCGGTAAATAAGGTGGAAATGAAAACTATCAAAAAAATACCAGCCTTATTGGGCGAAGTAGATTTGGTACGGGCTATTCAGTTTTTGCCAGGTGTTACAACGGTCGGCGAAGGGGCTTCTGGCTTCAATGTTCGTGGTGGTGGTGTTGACCAAAACCTTATTTTATTGGACGATGCCCCTGTGTACAACTCTTCGCACTTATTTGGTTTTTTCTCGGTATTTAACCCCGATGCCGTAAAAGACGTAAAACTCATTAAAGGAGGTATACCAGCCCAATATGGCGGTCGTGCTTCTTCTATTTTGGATGTTAGAATGAAGGAAGGAAATGCCAAAAAACTGGAAGTAAATGGCGGTATTGGAGCTATTTTTAGTCGTTTGTCGATTGAAGCCCCTATTGTAAAAGATAAAGCGTCGTTTATTGTGGCGGCTCGTCGTTCGTATATCGATATTCTGGCCAAACCCTTTTTGACAGGCAATAGTGCCGATGCGTCTTTCAATTTTTATGACCTAACCGCCAAAGTAAACTATAATATCAATCAAAAAAATACAGTTTTTTTGTCTGGTTATTTTGGTCGTGACGTATTTGGCCAAGAGTTTGGCTTTAACTGGGGTAATAGCACCCTTTCGGCACGCTGGAATCATGTATTTAGTGATAAGCTATTCTTAAATACCACTGCCTTCTATAGTAATTATGACTATGCTTTGGACTCAGATTTGAAAAACAAACGTCCTAACAATGCTTTCAAATGGTCGTCAAATATTACCAACTATAGTTTCAAGCCTGATTTTACTTATTATATTTCGCCTAACAATACTTTAACCTTTGGCGGACAAGTACTTTCTTATAATTTCAAGCCAGGTGCAGCAACGGCTTCTTCGCAGGGCGAGGTTCGCTCTTTTGGCCAAGAACGTAAAAATGGTATTGAATACTCGGCCTATATTGGCAACGAATGGAAGGTTTCTCCAAAGCTATCGCTCCAATATGGTTTGAGATTCTCGAAATATGATTATTCAAGCCAAGAAGATTATTATTATGAAAGACAATTTGTGGGTATTTCGGCCGACAACCAGTCGGGCTACACACTCAATTTGATTCCTAATACCAAAGGCAAAACCATTAGTAGCTATCAAAATTTTGAACCTCGTTTTTCGGCCAATATTACTACTGGCGAGGCTAGTTCTATCAAGGCAAGTTACAACCGTCTTTCGCAGTATATCCACTTGATGTCAAATACGGCAGCCTCTACGCCTTTGGACGTATGGACATCGAGTACCAACAATATCAAACCACAAATTTCTGACCAAGTGGCTTTGGGATATTTCCAAAACTTGGCCAACAATACCTACGAAGCGTCGGCCGAGGTATTTTATAAAGAAATGCAGAACCAAATTGATTATGCCGACGGTGCTAACCTATTCTTGAATCCTTTATTTGAAAAAGATTTGATTTTTGGCAAAGGCCGTGCGTATGGTCTTGAGCTTTTTGTCAAGAAAAATAAAGGAGCTTTTACGGGCTGGATTAGTTATACCTTACAACGCTCTGAACGCAAAATCGAATTGCTAAACAATAATGAATGGTATTATAATCGTTACGACCGTACCCATACGCTCAATGTGGTTACGCAATATGAATTAAACAAGAAATGGTCGTTTGGAGCTAACTTTGCTTATGTAACAGGTGTACCTTATACATTGCCATCGCAACAAATGGTTATTGAGGGTAGGGTTTATCCTTATATTCCGTCGGGCACAAGAGGCAATTTTAGAGTTCCTGCATATCACCGTTTAGATATTTCGGCAACCAAAAAGAACAAAAAAGCACTCTTTGGCAAAGGCGAATCTGAGTGGGTATTCTCGGTATACAACCTTTACAACCGCCGCAACCCATTCTCGATTTATACTCGTCCAAACGAAAATGACCCAACAAAATCTGAAGCTGTTAAATTATCTATCATTGGGTCGTTTGTACCATCGGTTACTTACAATTTTAAATTTTAAAATACTTAAACAAGAGTGATTCAAAAAAAAATAATCAATTGATTTTCAAGCAATTGTAGAAGTTGGATTTTAAACTGAATTTACACTCTTAGTAATTATAAAGATATAAGAATATGAAAAAGCAGATTTTAAGCATTTTGTTTGCCCTTTCAACACTTTCCTTAACAAGCTGTGAAGATGTAATTAATTTGGAGGGTATTATCAACAGCGAAAGCCTTCTGATTGTAGATGGTAGCGTAACTACTGTACCCGAAAATCAGGTAATTACCCTTACACAATCGCAAGACTATTTCAGTAGCAAACCCGTTCTGCCAATTTTGGGAGCTACAGTTACCATAACCGACAACGAAGGCAAGGTTTTTGAATTTAAGGATTTACAAAACAACGGAAAGTATGTATGGAAACCTTCGGCCAATATTCCTGCAATTGGGGTGGTTGGTAAAACCTATACCTTAAAAATTGTGGCCAATGGCGAAACGTATCAAGCCATTTCTGAATTAAAACGTGTACCTGTGATTGATTCTATTGCATATCAGTTTGACGAAGCCCGTTTTAACCAACGTGATGACGATAAAAATAAACCCAAAGAAGGATACGATGCCCAATTTTATGCCCGCGATTTTACGGGTATTGGCGATTGCTATCGTATTATTCCTTACAAGAATGGGAAAGCTCTTGAGCTCAGCAATACGGTGTCTATTGCCTACGATGCTGCTATTCAGAAAAGTAATGGTGCTGCCGACGGCATTGTATTTTCGTTACCAGTACGTGGCTCTATTTCGCCAGAGCTTTATTTAGAAAAAGACACCATCAAAGTCGAGCTTCGTTCTATTACCGAAGGCCATTACAATTTCTGGAATCAAGCCAGAAGTGAAATTAACAATGGAGGGTTGTTCTCGCGTCCAGCGGCCAATATCCCTACCAATGTAGTCAATATCAACCCTAATTCTACCAAAAAAGCAGCAGGGTGGTTTGGTACATCGGCCGTTAGTTTTAGCCAAACTGTTGTAGATGCTAAAAAAGCACAAGTTGGCCTTCGATAAAAAATTGGTATCAGCGTTATCACCAAACATGAGTTATCCCAAATTTAGAGAATAGTGATTATTTTTTATATCTACCCTGCAGCAATAGAGACGTAATATTTTGTGTCTAAAAATAATATCAAAAAAGCGATCGAAAAACAATTTTTGATCGCTTTTTTGATATACACTTGGATAAATCCAAAGTTCGGGATGACTCATGTTTGATGATAAGCCCACCCTAAAAAATAGCCTCTAGCCATTCAGAGCCGTTTCTTCAATTTTGTATTTTTTACCTTTCATTTTTTCAGCTTGAATCAACGATAATAATGCTTTAAGCTTGTCTTTCTTCACCGACACAAACGACATAAAATCCATAATTTCGATTAAACCGATGTCGTCTTTTCCCAATTCCCCTTTTTTGGCCAAAAAGCCCACAATATCACCTTTGCTTAGTTTATCTTTTTTGCCACCACTAATATATAAAGTAGTCCAATCCGACATTTTAGGTGCCGAAAGGTCTTCGGTCAAGACAAACTCTTCAGGCGATTCATTCAAATAAATAGGTAAATGTTCATTTCTATGCAAAACAATATAAGCACTTCCTTCGGCATTCATTCGGGCAGTACGGCCGTTTCTATGCACAAAATCTTCATTTTTGAGAGGAAGGTGGTAATGTATTACATTTTTTACAGCAGGAATATCTAATCCACGAGCCGCCAAATCAGATGCCACCAAAAAGTTGGTACTTCCATTACGAAACTGTATTAAAGTTTTTTCACGAGCAAGCTGGTCCATTCCTCCATGAAAAAAAGCATTTTCTACACCCATTTCCCACAGCAGTTCGCTAGTACGCTCGGTAGCATCGCGGTGATTACAAAATATAATCGTAGGTGCTGCCCCCAAATTACATATTAAATTAAAAAGGCAGTCGATTTTATCTTTTGATTCCGAAATCACCTTACGAAGTTGTAAGCGGGGTTCTTCTTCTATGTCTTTGGTAAAATTCAATACCCAAGGATTGCTAATACCTGTAAATTCTGGAATTTTGATTTTAGCAGTAGCCGATACCAACACTTTGGTTTTGAGCGTGCGAAGGTGCTGATAAATAAACGACATTTGGTCATGAAAACCCAAAGCCAAAGATTTGTCAAATTCATCCAAAACTAAAGTTTGAATACCCGACAAATCAAATGAACGGCGGGTAATATGGTCGGCAATACGGCCAGGAGTACCTACCAACAACGCTGGTGGTTCGCTAAAGTTTTGTACCTCAACTGCCACATTGTGGCCACCATAACATACATTTACTTTAAAGCCTGTCGACATTTTTTTCCAGACTTGTTCAATCTGAATCGCTAGTTCACGTGAGGGAGTCAATATTAGGCACTGAACCCTTTTTTCGTCTGTTTTTAGCTTGGTAAATATAGGCAGCAAAAAAGCCAAAGTTTTGCCCGAACCCGTTGGGGCCAAAAGCAAAGTATCAGCTTCTTTTTGAATCGTTTTGAAGGCATCTTGCTGAATCTGATTGAGTTCGGCAATACCCAAATTAGAAATAATCGTTTGAATGTTTTCTTGTAATTGCATTTTACAAAGATACAAAAAATACAGAAGCAATCTGAATAGCAAGATACGAAAGGCCAATATTTGCCTAAAAACCCTATCTTTTAGACATCGCCACCAATGTGGTTTCGCTCAATAAACTCCCGAAACGACCGCCTGTAAGTATCGCTAATAGGCAAATATGCCTGCCCTATTTGTACCTTTTCTTTGTGAATAGAGTCGATAGCCTCTAGCGAAACAATATAGGAATTATGAATTCTAACAAACTGATTTTCGGGCAGTTGGTCTTCCAACGATTTCAAACGTTGAAGTGTTACGATTTTCTGATATGGCGTATGAATAGACACATAGTCTTTCAAGCCTTCAACATATAGTATGTCATTGAGGCGTATTTTGACCAATTTTGTACCATCTTTTACAAAAATATATGCAGGAGAGTTGTCTGCAATTTGTATTTTTTCATGAATAATCCGCTCAACAGGCTGAGTGGCGGGGGGGGGGCCTCCACCCAAGCGTTGACTTGCTTTTTCGACAGCTTTCAAAAATCGTTCAAAAGTAATAGGCTTTAGTAGATAGTCCATAACATCGAGTTCGTAGCCCTCCAAAGCATATTCCGAATAGGCCGTTGTAAGAATCACAAGCGGTTTTTTCTGTAAAATTTTCAGTAATGTAATACCTGTAATTTCGGGCATTTGTACATCCAAAAACAATACATCCACAGGATTTGCCCTCAAAAACTCAATAGCATCCAAAGGATTGGAACACGCCCTGAGTAGCTCTAAATAAGGTACTTTTTTGACATATTCTATCAGTAAGTTCCGTGCCAAAGGTTCGTCTTCTACTATCAAACACGTTATTTTCATGACAGATTTAGTTTTAAGTTAACACAATATTTCTTCTCTGAATCTTCAATTTTCAAATCATATTGATTAGGATAGCTCAGTTCCAAACGACGTTTTACATTTTGTAATCCAATACCCGACTTCTCTTCGTTATTGGTATTTTTAGGAATTTTACTATTCTCAACCGAGTACCAACATTCCTGATGCTGAACTTCTACCTTTATTTTAATATACGATTCTTTGGCATTATTACTTACGCCATGCTTGAAAGCATTTTCTAGAAAAGTAATCAGAATAAGAGGAACAATCGAAATACCGTTGAGTTCGCCAACTACCTCAAAATGAATAGGTATTTCGTTGTTGAGGCGTAGTTCTTCCAAAGATATATAGTTTTCCATATATTCTATTTCCTTGGTCAAGGGTACTTTGTTGTGGTTAGAATCATAAATCATATACCGCATCATTTGCGACAGCTTGGCTATTACTTCGGTAGTATTGGGCGAGTTGGTAAAGGCCAAATAGTATAAATTATTGAGCGTATTAAACAAAAAATGAGGATTGATTTGAGCCTTCAAAAAACGCAGCTCGGCCATAAGCGTTTCGTTTTCGAGTTCTTTCTTTTTAGCTTCTAACTCAAACCAATCTTCCACAAATTTGAGCAAGCCCACAAAAACTACAATAAACAAAGTACTCAGCACACAGCTCACAGTGAATCGGTCGGAATACAGATAAAAAGCCTTATAAGTATAGCCATCGACAATCCACCTTTTGCCATGTACCAAAACCACCACTACCACAGTAAACGGCACAGCCAAACCTGCCAAGTATTGAAACAGTTTTTTATGTTGTAAAAAGCGGGGTAAATAATAAAAATAATTGCTGTAAGCTATAGTAGCCATACACGATACTTGAAAAAAGACATCGAAAAAAGCAGTAGCCCAGTTGGGTTCTTGGCCATGTTTTGGAAAAGTAAATTGATAATAAAAGAAGGAAAAGTAAACACACCAAAACGATAGATGTATAAACAAAATCCTGTGGCGTTGAATATATGACTGTGTACTCATTATAGCTTGAATAATTTGGTGGGGTAAATTAGAAAACAAAGGAAAGTTAATTTATTCATTCAATAATAGCCACATAAGGGCTTTATATTCTACCAAATCTCCATAATATACGATAATTCCCCTCATTTTATCCATAATTCCGCTTAATCGAGTATTTGGCCGAATTGTCGAGTCAATACACTGAAAGGTATAATACTAAAATAAAGCTCAGAAAATTGTTATTGTTTTGTTGCATCAAATTCAATAGCAGCAATGAAAGTCGCAATAAAACATTTTCAAGATATGAAACATTTCATCACAATACTGGCCCTTTTAGGAAGTACTCATTTGGTACAAGCTCAAATACCTGCTGGGCAAAGTCGACCTCCACAAAAAACAGAAGCGTCGGCTGTACTTGCGGCTCCTGTAGCCAAAGGCAATGCCAAAATTACAGGTTATGTAATCGACTCTGCTGCTACACAGGCGGTCGAGTTTGCCAATATTGCTCTTTTCAACAAAGCCACCAACAAAATTGTAGATGGTACTGTAGCCGACGAAAAAGGTAAGTTTGTGATGAAAGGGCTAGCGGCTGGCAACTACAAAATTCAAATTTCGTTTGTGGGTTTTAGCAACAAAACGATTGACAACATTACCTTGAAAAAAGGCGACGACCTCGACTTGGGTGTAGTGAAACTCTCATCAAGTACAAAAATGTTGGCAGAAGTTACTGTAACTGGCGAAAAATCGTTGATTGAAGAAAAAGTAGACCGTTTGGTTTTTAATGCTGAAAAAGACCTTACCTCGAAAGGTGGCGATGCCTCGGATGTTTTGAAAAAAGTACCAATGCTTACAGTCGATTTGGACGGTAACGTTTCGTTGAGGGGTAGCTCTAATATCAGGGTATTAATCAACAACAAGCCATCAACTATTGTTGCAAGTAGCGTAGCTGATGCCCTCAAACAGATTCCTGCCGATATGATCAAAACTGTAGAGGTAATTACGTCGCCATCGGCCAAATACGATGCTGAAGGTTCGGGCGGGATTATCAATATTATTACCAAAAAAACTACGCTTGAAGGCTTAACATTGAATGTTGATTCGGGGGCGGGTAATCGTGCCTCAAACTTAGGCCTCAATGGTAATTACAGAAAAGGCAAAATGGGCTTTAGTTTGAGTGGTTTTGGTCGTGCTTTCTATAATCCATCGTCGGGTACGCTTACTCAGTCGACTATTCAGAATGGTGCTTCAATCAAAACTAACCAAACTACCGATGCTTTTGACAATGGCTTGTTTGGACAATACACCCTTGGTTTTGATTATGATATTGCCAAAAACCAATCGTTATCGGCAAGTGCCCGATTTGGCGTAAGAAACCTCACCCGCGACCAAACCCAGATTACGAGTTTATTCAAAGACGATGTTTTACAAAGCCTTGCCAATCGTGATGTAGTATCAAAAGATTTATCGAACTCGATGGACTTTAATATTGATTATGTGCGTACTTTCAAGCCACAACAAGAATGGTCGATTTCGACACAATACAGCCAAAACAATTTGACCAACAACTTTACATCAGATTTGTTGGGAACAGCTAGCGATATTTTGAGCCGTCAAAAAAACCTTAACTTAAATACCAACAAAGAATTTACTATCCAGACCGACTACCAAACGCCTATTACCAAAAATCAATTGCTAGAGTTTGGTGGAAAGGGTATTTTCAGACAGGTAAATAGCAATTTTCAGTACTTAACAGCAGCGGGTAATTCGGAAATATTCTCGAACGATGCCAATCGCCCATCGGGGTTATTAAATTATAGCCAAAATGTAGCTGCGGGATATGTATCGTACACATTGACAACCGCCAACAAATACACCTTCAAATTAGGTACTCGTTACGAATACACCAGTATAAAAGCTAATTCGTTAGAAAACACCATTTCGATTCCAGATTACAGCAATCTTGTTCCAAGCATCAATGTATCGAAAAGCCTTGGTGAGCTTACTACACTGAAAGCCGCTTATAACCGTCGTATTCAAAGACCTGGCCTTCAACAGCTTAACCCCAACTTTAATACAGCCAACCCACAAGACATCAGAGTGGGTAATCCGAACCTAAGCCCAGAATTAACCGATAATTTTGAATTAGGATTGAGTACAAATATCAAAAAAACGTATTTGAATATATCGGCTTTTGCTCGCCAAACCGATAATGCTATTTCACAGATTAGAGTTGTATCGGATACGCTATCGGGAGCATTGGTAACGACTTTCCAAAATATCGGAAAACAACAAAATTATGGTGCTAATATTTTTGCCAATGTATTTCTTACATCAAAATGGACATTAAATGGCGGCATCGACTTGGTACATACCTACTTAGAAGGACAGGCACAAGATATTAATGGCTTATCTTACACCACCAACAACTCAGGATTGGTAGTAAGTGGGCGATTAATGACACAGATTCAGCTAGGAAGTGGCTGGGGAGTTCAAGGATTTGGCTTCTTTAGAGGAAAACAAGTGCAATTACAGGGAACTCAAACAGGGTTTCAAATGTATTCTTTAGGTGTAAAGAAAGATCTGAACAACAAAAAAGGAAGTATTGGTCTTGCTGCCGAAAACTTCCTTACCAATGGCTTCTTGATGGAAACAAACCTGAATACAGCACAATTCCAACAAACAAGTCAAAACAAAATATACAATTCGAGCATAAAAGTAACGTTTAGTTATAAAATAGGTAAAATGAGCTTTGCCGCTCCAAAGAAAACCCGTTCTGTAAATAACGACGACGTAAAAGGTGATGGCGGAGGAGACAGCGGCACACAACAAGCTACACCTGCTGGCGGTGGAAGACCCAAATAAAACCTCAGAGCCAAGCCTCTGTAGTATTGAAACTACTTTTGTAACAATATACCTTAGGGGAATCGTGGCGTTGGTCAAAATATTCCCGTTATCTAGGACACACAATATAATTGTGTTTTTTGGATAATAATTTAGAAAGGCTTGTCCTTTTCGAGACAAGCCTTTTCTTTCTAACTTCATCAATATCATTTCGTAGAAAAACTATCCTTTTATTTTACTTTTTGTATTATTTCAAGTATTTCATGAAACAATACAACACGCTAGCATTTTCTAAGTTACCTGCTATTGGTATTTTGCCAATGGTCATATTGATTTCTTTTTAACCCGTTAAACTATCATTACCATGAAAAAAATCACCATTCTTTCGCTTGTCCTATTGGTATCTATGAGCACTTTTGCCCAAAAGTGGTCGCTCGACAAATCTCACTCGAAAGTATCATTTAGTGTTGTTCACATGTTATTATCGGATGTAGAGGGTTCATTCAAAAAAGTAGATGCTACTATTACTTCTTCAAAAGATGATTTCTCGGATGCAGTATTTGAGCTTACCGCCGATGTTAGCAGTATCAATACCGACAACGATATGAGAGATAATCATTTAAAAAGCCCCGATTTTTTTGATGCAGCCAAATTTCCTACTATTACTTTCAAAAGTACTTCTGTTCAGAAAGTTGATGCCAAGAAATTTAAAATCAATGGCGACCTCACTTTGCACGGTATAACCAAACCTATTACCTTAGATGCCACCCTAAATGGTACAGGTGTAAATCCGAGAAGCAATAAAAAATTAGCAGGATTCAAAGTTGTGGGTAATATCAAACGTTCAGATTTTGAACTTGGCAAAACACCTACTGCTGTTGTGAGCGACGAAATCGAATTAAAAGCCAATGGTGAGTTTGTAAAAGATTAGTGACATTCTCCATAAAAATATATAATTGAATTATTCTTACCGAAAACATGAGTCATCCCGAATTTATTGAAGAGGCTTATCAATCGCTCAAATGATAGAAAATTAGGGGCTATTCAAGCAAAAGGCGTTCGAAATTAGTTTTTCGAACGCCTTTTACTTGTTAAATGATTCATCTTTAGCCGCACAGTATTACATCTCTACTGGTGAAAAGCATCTTCAAACATAATCACTCATCCACTAAATTTGGGATGACTCATGTTTTTCTATTCTACAGATAAACTATTACTTACACAAAATATCGGGCATAGTGCTATCAATCGAATGAACACTACCATTGGTTACGGTTTGGTTATCATAATAAAAGAGTGTACCACCTACATCAAATTTAAAATCGTAAGTACCTCCTCTTCTCAAAAGCGTAGAACTTGCCGTAATTAAACCTTCTGTATTTCTGATGGCTTTTCCAATATAAAAATAGTCGCCCGACAAACCCGCTACTCGTGCATACATGTGAATATTATCGGCATTCGAGCTTTCACCTGCCTTTTTACATTTCAGGTTAGCTCTTAGTTCTATTACATTACTAGGTACAGGAAGGTCGAGTGTTACACTATTAGTAAGAGAAAAAGGATTTCTCACCGAAATAATCGAACTGCCATTAATATCTCTAACCTCAATTTTTGTAATTGTATTGGGCGTTACTACCTTGTTATTGACACGGTCGGTAGTAGCAAAAGTCAGGATACCATCATTGATAATCACCTCGAATCGGTCGTTACCATATTGGGCAACAGCTCCGCCAAACGATATAAAATAACTCGGAATACTAGCTATTTGTTCGCTGGTAATAGTAGCCCCAAAAGCCGCTTGGGCTTTGGCCAAATCTTCGGCCGAATTAGTGTTGCCCGATACCGTTATACTCCCAAACGAGGCAAAAAACACAGAAGTTAAGTGATTAATAGTACCTTTGGCTTCTAGTTTTCCTGCAGCGTTTTTTACCAATTTTACCGAGCCTTCGTATTTGAATATCCTTGTATCTTCGTCATACGAGCCAATGGCTATCAAATCACCTTCTTGAAGGATTTTACCCGTCGAAGGGTCTTTTGCTCCAGCAGGTAATTCTGTCTGAACATCTATCTGACCCGAAAACTTCTTCACTTTCTGGTTTTGTTCGTTCGACATCTCTATATTCATTCCTACAATTGGTATAATATTGAATGAAGGAATAGGTTGGTTATTTTTGTCCAAAACCTTATCAACATTGGCCAAGCTAACTGCTACGGGTGTTTGGGTAGCATCGGCTTTTGTAATCACAATATTGATATTGCCACCAACAGGCTTTCCATTCTCATCCGACATGGTTGTTCCACTCGGAATATTGATAGATGCTTTTTCGGCAACACCATTAGTTGATGGGGTTGTTACGGCAATAGCCGCACTGGTAGTTCCCGAACTTGCTACTGTAGCAGGCTGCTGTGCAACAGTAACCCCCACTGGAGGAGCTGATATTTTGGTTAACGCTACAGTGACGACTTGGTCGGTAGTACTGGTAATTTCGACAGACGTAATACTTCTTAAATACCCTTCAGCTTCAGCAATCACCTTGAATTTTATGGGCGAGCTAGCACTTGGCGTTTCGGTAGGTTTGGCTGCCAGAGTTAGTATATTTTGCTTTACGCTAAAGGTTTTGCCTCCTACACTATTAACAACTTTGGCCGAATCAATGCCTGCTATTGTAATTTTCAAATCTTTGGGAAGTGTACCTGCATCTTTATTATCGGGCTTAAATTCCACAATTACATTGGAGTTGGCCAGGGCAACGGGCAGTTTTAGGGTAATACCCTCTAGTGGAGAAGTACAAGCATACCAGAACATAATCGCTGTTACAGTAAGGATTGTATATATATACTTTTTCATAAGATAAATGTTTAATGGATGATTGATAAGTGTTAAGCTTATTGACCAATTTTGTAAGTAAGGCTAAAAGTTAAGTTGGGCATAAAGGCATACCCTTTTACATTTCGCTCAATATCGGCAATATTTTGGTCGGTCAAGATAGACTCTATAAGCCCTGTTCTTGCAACCGCCAACTTGGGCGAACCCGAATAGTAAACACCTAAATCTACGCCAAAACCTAATCGCTTTTTGGGAATAGCTCGGCCAAAACCAAGTCCTAAGTAGGGTCTGATATTGTTACCTGTTACGATCAACTTGGCTGTACCAAATTCTTCGGCATCGAGTTCAACATCCTTGGTTAATTTAAACCGCCCTGTTTTTTGAGTAGGCTCAACGTCAACCAAAAAATCACCCGACCCATACGATGCCCCTGCTACAAGCTTGAAAATCTTTTGGCGAAAAGGATGCCAGTCAAACTTGGCACTAAACAATAAGGACGTAACATCAGGATTGATATTCAAATCAGAAGCCCCATCGCCCAAATTCACCTTAATAGGTGGTTTTACAAAAGTTTTGACATTCAGATAATCGGCCGTCAGTCGTACATTGAGCCCAGATTTTAGCTGATGAGCCACTCCAAGCCCAAAGCCATACGTTCCAGCTTGAATACTAATAGCATTACCTACATAAGGCTTTGTGTCTTGAGCATAAAGAACGCCACTCGAAAGCATAATACTCACTAATAATGAGGATACTTTTTTCATCATACAACAGGTTTAATTTTTAACGTACAATATTATACGACTTTATAAAATAGATAGATGTCACTCTTTTCGAAGAAAGAATATTTTACTAATGAAGAAAATAAATGACTATTGATGTAATCCTGCCAATAAAACCATATAATCTTATGTTTATGACATAGTCATAAAATAAAACCTATTTTGTCTATCAAGATTAAAGTAACTACAGAAGCATAAGATTTTTATCAAAAAAACAGGAACTGGAATAATAGATAGAGTCCGTCAATTATTCCAGTTCCTACAGGCATTTGTGTCAAAGATAAGTATTTTTAGCTATTATCCAACAGTGCCGCTACTTTTCAATCAGCAATTTATTACATGAATGAGTAAGCGGACACACAACTACGCAATTGATATTCAAGCATATAAAAGCCACATTTTTTATACAACACCATCTATTACTATTCTAAAAGTTGTTCCTTTTCCGACTTCTGAATGCTTTACAAATAACTTACCATTATGATAATTTTCGATAATCCTTTTGGCCAAAGTAAGCCCTAGCCCCCAACCTCGTTTTTTGGTACTAAAGCCCGCACTAAATACTTTGCTCAGATTTTGTTTACTGATACCTTTGCCTGTGTCGGTAATATCAATTGCTATTTGATTATGCTTGATATTTTCCATTGTAATCTTCAAAGCTCCAACCCCATTCATGGCATCCACGGCATTTTTACAAATATTCTCGATTACCCATTCAAACAAATATTTATTAATAGATGCCTTGGGAAAAGCCTCTAATCTATTTTCGATAGTCAGTGAAACTTTCGACGAAATTCGTCGTTTCAAATAACTCATAAATACCTCTACTGTTTCGGCAATATTTTCTTCTTTGAGAACTGGAACAGAACCAATATTAGAAAAGCGGGTAGTAATAACATCCAAGCGTTCTACGTCTTTTTCTAGTTCTCGTACAATTTCGGGGTCATAACTAGGGTCGGATTTAAAATACTCTACCCAAGCCGTTAACGACGACAGCGGTGTACCCAACTGGTGAGCTGTTTCTTTGGCAAGCCCCACCCACACCCTATTTTGTTCTGCACGCCGCGAGGCATCGAAAAACAGGTAGGCCGCCAAACCAAAAATAAGCACGACAATCAACTGAAAAACAGGATAATAGCGAAGCATATTCAATAGCCTTGAATTGCCATAATACACATATTCTTTGTGAAAATCCATGTCGAGTACAAAGGGCGGATTATCATCTTTTAGAATTTCATTGAGTTTTTCTTGTAAAAAGGCCTGTTGCTCTTTAGAGTTTAGTCCTTCAGGAATCTGAATACTTTCTGAAGCCGTCAAATACCCCGCTCCGTCCTTCAAAATCACAGGAATAGTAGTATTTTCATTAGCCTTTTTGATTTTCTCAAAAAAGAAATTTACATCTTTATCCAGCTCGTTGGTCATCATAAACTTAAACGACTCGGCATAGAGCTGTATTTGTTGCTTTTCCCGTTCTTCCAATTTTGAAACAATTCTGTCGGTAAAATACAAAGAAAAAGCCCCTAGAATCACACAGAAAGCTAAAAAGGCGATTTTCCACCAAGTATTTTTACTATAAATATCAACGGTTAACATCATAAGATTAATGGCATTTATCTGAAAATGAAAATTTTGCCTGCAAAAACGGACTTATTCCTCAACGCCCAGATGGTGTCTTTATTTTGCAGAATTACTTTGTAAAAATACATACCATTTAACAAAAGATTACCAGTTCGGTCTTTGCCATCCCAAATTATTTCGTTGAGCCCTCTATTCAAAACAATCGGCCATTCGGTTTGTAAAACCCCTGTTATATCCCAAATTTGAATCAATCCTTCTGTATTTTTTTCGGTTATATCACTAATAATGAACCGACTATACGCCTGTAACAGATTGGGCCAAACATTTACTTTGATGGTATTGGTGTCATTTTTTATCAAAATAGCTATTTGATAAGGCTCTACTCCTGCCCGATTTTGCTGGGCATCTGTACCTTGTACCCGAATCCAGATGGTATCTTTCACCCAACTTTGGGGGGAATATCGCCAATGTAACAGATTGGGAAACCGAGAAAAACGGGTTTGTACCGAATCGCCAAGTTGCAGCGGTATCCATGAGCAAGAACGACAATGTTTTTCTTCAAAAAGTATGGCTTGCCGAGGTAGTGGCCGAAAGGGGTTTTCGTCCTCCAGCAAAATATCGACTTGTGGGTGTGCAAGTATTGGTTCGTAATTAGTCACTATTCTTTCGTTGATTTTTACCGAAAGTACAGGTGGTGTTTGGTCGGGTTGTATCTCAAAAGCAAAAGTGGCTGTATTGTTGGAATAATCCTGCTCGGGTTGGCTATAAGGATTGGCTACAATACTTACCCAATAATATCCCGAAGGCAAGTCATTGTCTATCAGTACATTTACCCAAGCCGAATCGTTGGGCAATACACTTTTTAGCAATTTATATTGGGTTTTTAAGGGTACTCCCAGTGTGTTTTGCAAAACGATTTTTACGCTAATCGAGTCTTGAAAAGGTTGTTGGCTGATATTCTTGAACTGCATTTGCCAATGCAGTGGCTCAAGCTCTTGAAACACCTTTCGAGACCTATTTTCTAATAAGATGCCTTCGGGCAAAGGCTGATAATAAACCGCCCATTTTTGCAGTTGAGGAATAACCTTGGCTGTAGCAAAAGTGGTTACTTTCCAACAAATCTGTAAAAAAGGATAACGACTAGCCTGTATCGAGGTTAAATCTATGACTGAGGCACGGGGGTATTCTTGTAATTTTTGGCTATTGCCTTCTGCGGTTTTGCCCCAGATTTCTACTGTCCAAGTGGCTTGTGTCGAATCATACTCTATCTGATTTTTCAGGAAATACCACTGCCTAGCCGAACCTATCCACGGGCTTTTAATCATACATGTAGAAGCAACCTGTTCTATGGTAAAATTATCAACAAGTAAGTTGTCGGTAGTTCTAGTACCATATTTTTCAAAAGCTACCATTCCTCCTTTTTGTGCTAAAATCACAAATGGACAGCCCGATTTTAAGACTTTTAGTTGGGTGATTGAAATCCCAAAAGCTTGTAACGCCTGCCAGACTTCGCTCGACCAGCTTTGGGTATCGACTCGGCCTCTACTAAACAACAAAACCCATTCCTTTTGTTTGATGGCATTCAGATACACTATCATGGGGTTTTGGTTGACCAACAAGCTTTCATGCAAATTATTGATACAGTAAGGCGAATTGCCACAACTTAGCGTTGGTATCACCGAATAGGGTCGTAGCGAAATATCAAAAGCGATAGCATTGACACTATTCCAAGGATAACACAACCCATTACCCAAATACTGTAGTTCATTGACTACCAGTGATGTAACATAATTATCCTGTAAAACATCAGCTCCACTTATCCGCATACTCAAAGTAAGTTTCAGCGGTTTTTGTTGCCATTTTCTATCTTGCAATACAACATTTTTGTCGGTATTAGTGTACTGAAGTTGCTCAAAAGTATTGTGCATCCAACCCTCTTTTGTACCAGACAAATAAGTAAACGAGCCACTTGCCAATACCTTTTGTTGTGTATCTACTATTTGCCAATAATAGGTCAACGAATCTTGTGGCAACAATGTAACCGCCTGCTCAAAATAACCTTTGGCAAGCAAACGTTGTTGCTGCCAAAAAGGTGAATTATAGCTAATAAGTGTATCTATTTGTAAGCTAATGCCATCGGTTATAATAGGTGCAACAAAGCCCTTGAAAAGTACTTTTGTATGATTGACTATACCAAAATTTTCGGGTGAAAAAATACTTACCACTGGCGACCGAAATGTCCATTCATAAAAGGCTGTATTATTGTTTTCCTGCCATTCATCTAGCTGGTTATCGATGTCCAAATCTACCGTCATTTTTAGGCTATGATGGGCAAGGGTTATACCCTTAGGAATTTTTAGGATAATGGTATCGCTATAAAAAGGTACTATATGTTGCTCAAAACGATAAGTAGTAAGCGTTTTGCTATCATCAGCACAACGAACAGCAATAGCCCAACGAGTTTTGGGAGCTTTGCCATAATTATTGACAATCAAAGTGATTTTCAAAGAATCTGGCTCTTCTGTTATTTCGATACCATGCTCGGCAAAAGCCAAATCAGGTTTTTGCCAAAACTTCGTCAAACTAATAGCGGGGTCGCCTTGTAAGGTAAACTGCTGTAAAGTACTTTGCCAATAAGCATTGTTTAGCGTTTTTAAATGTAACGATTCAAGCGTTTTGGCATGAATATCGCCTATTGCTAAGCCCAACGAGTCTTGAAAGAGGTGAGTATAAAACATCTTTGAAAAGCCTTGCAGATAGGCTGGATAAGCCGTATGTGTATGTGCCAAAAACAAAATAGCCCCTTTGTTTGGGGTTGTTATCCAATCTGTTCCCAGTGCTATTTTGCCCGAAAACAAATCGCCCGCATCACAGCCATTAACCAGTACAAATGGATATTTCCCTTGGTTTTTGTAACCCAATGCCGAGTTGCTTGCATAGCCAATATCCAAGTCGGCTTGGCCTATGGCCGAGTGTCCAAATAGGGTTATCATAGCCAACCCTTGATTAACATGCTGAGCGGTATTGATAAACTCTACGGGGTCATCGGTTTTTTTGGCTATCGTAGAAAAATACAACCCATGTTGTGCTAATTGGGCTATTTGCTGTATTTCATCCAGATTTTGTTTAAATAGTTTTTGTTCCGACAAATACCTACCACCACTCAGGTGCAAAAAACGTTTTCGCCACAAACCCAAGCTTTCTACATTTTCATACTCTTTTACTTTAGCCAAATACTGTTCTATTTCTTGTGTATTGGTTACTGCCAAACGGCCTATCGCCATACCCATTATGCCCACCGAATCCATAACCAAAGGGGTGTCAGAACTTGGCCAGCCCACGTTTGGAACAAGGTCGAGGGCATACATTGCCGCTGATTTTCGGGCTTTGTGAGGATATACCGACGAGCCAATTAAAAATACATACTGCTTTTGGGAAGGTATTTTCATCCATGCCAAATAGCGTTGTAGAGCTATGATAGATTTATCGCCAAAACTAAAAAGGTCATAGAGCTGTTCGGTCGTAAGGATTTTAGACTTGAATTGCCCCCCTGCTGTTGAAGCTCTATAGTGAGCGTAGTCGGCAATAGCATTAGATTTTTGGAGAAGGCTACTATCTGTAATTATCAAATAATCAGCCCCTTTTTCTATACTAGCAAAAGTTACAGGCTTGATAGATAATACGCTTTTAGGCGTTTCAAAAGCATAAATTTGGGTAGCATTGGTTGTTAAAACAATCTGATTGGCAAATAGCCTAGAAGTAGTCAATAGCTCTGGCCGATTTTGATACGACACATCCCAATACTGCCAGTTGGAGCTAGCGGATTCGAGCAAAACCTGCTGTAGGCTATTATTTTCAGGCCAGTTCAAATATTTTTCTTTTTCGTTCAATACCAACTTTTGTGGATACCTCCACGCTATTGTACTAATGGCATACCGACTGGTGGTATTTGTTCCTTGGATTGTAAATGCAAAAACAGGATTAGGATTATCGGCCTTGAATGCGATAGTCTTGTTAAATACAACAGGACGAGCATCTTCCAACAAAATAGAATCCCGTTCGTCATTCCATGTATTACTGACAATAACCCATTGTTTGCCAAGCACCTGCCCAACCAAGCCAATGGAGAAATGCAACTGACCTGTTTGGGCATTGGTAAAAGGCAAATTATAGGTCAGTGGTGTTGTACCCCCATACGTTGGACTCATCCAGCCTTCACCTTCTACATAATGGCTATCATAGATTTCTTCATTGGGGAATGTCCCCTTTTCGGTGAGTCCTACAAAATAATTATCGGTAAAAACTTGTCGATGTATATCCCAATGTACCTCCTGAATCTTAGCAAGATTAGGTACAATAGATGCCGAAACAATACGTTTAGGATGAAGTACTTCAGGAGAATAAACCAGAAAATAAGCAGCAGTATCAGTAAATAAACTGTAGTCGATTTGAGGCTGATGACTGTTTTTTTGGTACAAAAGAGTATCTTCCTTACCATCATTGGGAAGAGCAAAAAACGAAAAGGAATCACCCCTATTAAATAAGGTATCGTTGTTGTTTTCTATGAGTAATGCAACCTCCTCACCTCTTCTAAACATCTGAAAATAAGCAGGATTAAGCTGTAATCCAAGCCCTTTCTTTTGCATTTCCTCAAAAGAAATCCGATATACACCTTTGCTGGCAATCTGAATTTTCCAGTACTTTTTTTGCTCGTAAATCCACTTATTGGGTACAATCTGAGCATACATTTTTATCGTAAATATCAGTACGATACTTAATAGGGTAAAGTTTCTTTTTTTCATTTTAATAGGAGTTTCACTTGTTTGCTTTTGAACGGGATAGTACTTAAATTGTAGCCCGTATTTCTTTTTTTACAAAAAATAAAAGATTTTTTTGATTTAACAGAGACAAAATCAAAAAAGCTTTATCTAAAAAATAAATATTACTTATATTAACCTTGATTTTTAAAATCGAATAGCAATTATTTTTATTCGGAAATTCCTTGCTTAAACCTCAAAATACTAACCCAGTGCCTCTAAAAACAATCAAAAATTGGTTTTCAACCCCCTTACCTCAGTCTCACTTCCGTGAATTTGAGACCGAGCGGTTAGCGTTTCAGTCAAAAGCGATTCAGCTTGCCCTAAAACTGAGCCTTGTGGCTCTTCCTGTGCTAAGTATTGGTGATTTTTGGGTACTCAAAGATATTCTAACCCCCTTTTGGTGGGACACCTATTTGGGTGTTATGATTAGTTTTGAAATAGGTATTTTTTATGTTCTGGGCAAAATCCGTAATATTTCGATTGCTCGGCTTGAGCAATCCAACGAAAAAGGTATACTCAAACGCTGGATAATTCTATCGGTAGCAGGTCTTACTTTTATTCAATACCTAGGAGCTATTATTGCCAAGCTTTATGGTGCCGAACTACTGGTTTTGGCCTTAGCGGTTTCGTATTTCAACCTATCTTTTTTGCTAAATACCCTAGAGCGATTCTTTTATAATTTATTTTGTATTATTCTGTTTTTTCTGGGTTATTATTTGATACTTTCTTCAGACCAAATTTTGCCCGACACCATACTGGTTCTTGTAGCTCTCAGTGCATTTCTCTTTGTGACTGGTAGCCAGATTCATCAGTGGCAACTTCAGCAATTTACCCAACATCGTCACCTTATTACGATGGCTCAAGAGCAAAACTCACAGCTTAGAAGGGCTATTAGAAGTCAAAAAGAGGTAATTGAAGTGCTTTGTAAAGAAATGGATGTAGCGGTAGATATTGTCGATGACACTAGTGCCCAAAGCTTAAGCTATCAAACCAAAGCTCTTTTATTTAGGTTTACAGAATACAAACAACAATTGCTAGAATCGAAACAACGTTATCAAGACCTTTTCATGAACGTAAATGACGGGGTAGGAATTATTTCAGAAACAGGACAAATCAAAGACGCTAACGATACTTTTTTAGATATACTAGGTATTTCTCGTGACGAAATGAATCACTTCGATTTGGGTATGCTAGTACATCCCGACGACCGAGAAAAATCTAATATCTATCTTAGAAAACTACTAACAGATGGCTTTTATCAAAACTATGTAGGGCGGGTAATCAGAGGCGACGGGGCTGTCCGATATTTAGAAATAAACGCTACCGCCATTGTCGAGAATGGCGTTTATAAGGGCTCGCGCGATATTATTCGAGATATTACTCACCGTAAACTAGCCGAACAGGCCATAGAGGAAGCTCGTAATGCCGAAAAGCAGTTTTTGGCCAATATGAGTCACGAAATCAGAACGCCACTCAATGCTATTATTGGTATTACGCACTTATTGTACGATACCAAGCCCGATGCCCAACAGTTAGAGTATTTTGATATTCTCAAAAACTCGTCTCAATTTTTGCTCAATCTTATTACCGACCTCCTCGATATTGCTAAAATGGATGCTGGCAAAATTACTGCCCAGCCCAAAGATTTTGACCTTCGTGGCTTGCTCAAAACCATTCAGCAAACCTTCCAAATGAAGGTTGTATCAAAAGGCTTGGAGGTTGATTTTATGATAGATATGCGAATGGAGCAGTATTATCATGCCGACGAAACCCTTATTTATCAGGTATTATTTAACCTTTTGGGCAATGCCGATAAGTTTACCGAAAAAGGCAAAATTGGCCTAAAAGCCAAAATGCTTGAAAATACAGCAGAAGATACAATTTTTGAATTTCAGGTTTTTGATACGGGTATTGGTATTCCTGCCGACAAAGTAGACTTAGTATTCAATAAATTTACTCAACTACACGACAAAAATAAAATCAAAGCTCCTGGTACAGGCTTAGGATTGTCGATTTGTAAACAGATTATAGAGTTTTTACAAGGTAAAATTTGGGTAGAAAGTACCGAAGGTAAAGGAACAAAAGTGTTTTTTACCTTGCCTTTGAAAAAAGTCAAGAACCCTCAAAATATAACACCAAATGCCTTACAAGCTTTTGCACCTCCCAAAACCGATGATATTGTTCCTGTCATTGAGGGGCTCAACGTACTATTGGTAGAAGATAATGAGCTTAACCGTAAATATGCTTGTACCTTGCTGGAAAAATGGCAAGTGAATCTTGATGTGGCTTTTGATGGGCTAGAAGCCTTTCAGAAAGCACAAGAAAAAAAGTATGATTTGATTTTGATGGATATTCAGATGCCTATTTTAGATGGCTACGAGGCTACTATCAAAATTATTAATACCCAAAATCCAAATAACAATACGCCCATTATTGCCCTTACTGCTAGTGCCTTAAAAGCTCAACGAGACAAAGCCCTAGAGTGTGGTATGGTTGATTATTTAAGTAAACCTTTTACGCCAGTACAGCTCAAAGAAATTTTGCATAAATACGCCTTTCGATAAACCACCAATACTACACCTTGTTGCTATGTTAAAAATAGTATATCCTTATACTCAACCCAACTTTGGTATTGACGTTGATTGTTTTTTATTCAATCAGCCCAAACACTGGCCAAGTCAATCGTCGGAGTCGCCCTATTCGTTTTATTGGCTAGATAATTCTCAGGAAATTGCCCTTGCCTCCATTCATATTTGGGTAACCCACGCACAGGCTGTTAGCCCACTCAGGGCAAGCTTTGGCGGTTTTGAGCTTAGTGGGCAGATTACTGCTATCGAGATTCAACAATTTGTCAGGGAAATTCTTCAGTACTTATCTACCTTAGGGTGCTCTTCGCTAAAGCTCATACAATGCCCCACCTGCTATCAGGCTAATAGCAATATTCTACATCAAATATTGATAGAATTAGGATTTCAGGTCTGTTACACCGACCACAATCAGCACCTTGCAGTTACCGAAAAGCCTTTCTATACACAATTACACACTTCGGCCAAACGCCGTTTGAACAAATGCCGACAAGCAGGTATTACAGCCCAGTTGCTCAAAAAACCTTTTAATTATGAGGCCATTTATCAGTTTATTATAGCAGCACGTATTCGCAAAAACTATCCAATTAGTTTAACGCTCAACGATTTCATCCAGCTTCATCAACAATTTTCAGCCGAGTTCAAGCAATGTGTCGTATATGACAAGCAACAGCTTATTGCTACCTGTACCCTAATTGTTGTTCAACAAAACAACATCCTTTATTATTTTCTCCCTGCCGACCATGCCAACTACCTGCCTTTTAGCCCAAGTATTATGTTGATAGAAACCCTTTATGTATATGCC
The DNA here is from genome assembly GCF_000427405.1 of Flectobacillus major DSM 103. Taxonomy (NCBI): domain Bacteria; kingdom Pseudomonadati; phylum Bacteroidota; class Cytophagia; order Cytophagales; family Flectobacillaceae; genus Flectobacillus; species Flectobacillus major. The sequence goes on along the minus strand of NZ_KE386491.1, from coordinate 460,381 downwards.
CAAGAACAGGGCTATGAAATATTGGATTTGGGGATTTCGTCGACCCAAGGACAAATCAACGAAGGCCTTTTCCGATTCAAACAAAACCTTGGTGCTATAACCTCCAGTAAATCAACTTATTTATACACTTTCAAAACGCATTAGTTTTGGCCACTTGCTAGCACTTACTAGATTCATTTTGCCAAAAATGTCTTTTTTTTTGCCTTTTATCCAATATTGAAAATATTTTTCCTATAGTACCTTGCATCGCATAGTACCTTTTTATATCTTTGAATCAATAATTAATGAAGCAATAAAACAAAAGCATGCACATTAAGCCCAAGGGATTAATGTATTGGGCATACTGTATATCGCTTTCCTATAAAATACAATGTTATGGATTTAGAAAACGCAAAAGTGCAAATGCGGAAAGGGATTTTGGAGTTCTGCATTTTGCATATCATATCAAGAGGCGAGGTATATGCCTCGGATATGCTTGAAGAACTCACTTCGGCCAAAATTATGGTGGTAGAAGGTACTCTTTACCCTTTATTGACTCGTCTGAAAAACTCAGGTCTTTTAGATTACAAATGGGTAGAATCATCGTCGGGGCCACCACGCAAATACTATGTATTAACCGACAACGGCAAGCTATTCTTAGAGCAGCTAGAAAGCACTTGGATACAGCTTCAGGCATCGGTAGGGCAAGTAATTCACGATTCGTTTTATCATCATAAAGAACAAGATGACTCAAGCCCAAACACAACCGATACAGCCAACGAATAATACCAAAAGTAAACCTTAAACCTTGCTTATAAGCTTGACACAGCGTGTTAACCTTGGCTAAGCAATAAAAATATCACTCCAATGAAAAAGACTATTTCTATCAATATAGCAGGTATCATTTTCTATATAGAAGAAGATGGTTACGAAAAACTAGGGAATTACCTCAAAGCTATTCAGTTGCATTTTGCTTCTTATGAGGGCTCAAAAGAAATTATCCATGATATTGAGGCTCGTATAGCCGAAAAATTTTGGGACAAACAAAAAAAGGAAAATACCCAAGCCATTACCCTCGACGACGTAGAGGAGTTGATTGCATCGATGGGAACAGTTTCTGATTTTGAAGCCATTCAAGAAGAAGAAGACCTTTTGGCAGAAGAAAGCAATACCGAAAAAGGCTCAAGTAGCACTTATTCTGAAAACCCTCAAAGTGAAAAATCATCAAACAATGGTTCACAACAAGCACCTTATGGCCCCAAAAAGCTATTCAGAGATACCAAAAGAAAACTTTTGGGAGGTGTTTGTGCAGGATTTGCTCATTATCTAGGCATAGATGCCCTTTGGGTTCGTCTTATCTTTTTGGTGCTATTTATAGGCCTTTCGCCAGTTACACAATCACCATTGAGCGGGGTAATTTTTGTGCTATACATAGCATCATGGATTGCTTTCCCTTCTAATTTCAACATTGAAGACGACGATACTATCAAGAAATTCTACCGTAACCCCGACCAAAAGGTCCTCGGTGGTGTGGTTAGTGGGCTAGCATCGTACACGGGTTTCGACCTCGGAATGTTACGATTTATCTTTGTTGTAATGATATTCATGTTTGGGTCGGGCATTGTTATCTATCTTATATTGTGGATAATAGCCCCCGAAGCAAAAACCATTACCGATAAAATGCAGATGACTGGCGAGCCTATTACCTTAGAGAATATAGAATCGAATATCAAAAAAACCTTGTCTACTGAAAACAAACCCGAGGATACTCTCACCAAACTTTTGTTGCTACCGTTTCGACTCATATCACAATTGGTAAAAGCAGTAGGCCCTATTGCAGCGTTTTTTGCCACAATCATACGCTTTAGTGCAGGTAGTATCATGCTATTAACAGCCTTAGCTACAGTATTGGTGTTATTTTTCTCGTTGTTTGTGGGTATTACAGCTTTAGAAAACGGTCATGTTTTTATTGGCGACGACCTACCTGTTGGCCTAATTGCACGAGATGCCTCTCCTATCATGTTTATTGGTGGTTTTTTGGCGGCTATTGTTCCTACTACTATGGTAGGTTTGGCAGGTATTTCATTGATTACACGCCGTAGCTTGTTTACGCCAGTTATTTGGCAGAGTCTTTTTGGAATCTTCTTTGTTGGTTTGTTTGCCAGTATGTACACAGGAGTACGCTACGCCAAAAACTTTGCCCGTACATCGTCTATCGAAAATACGATAACTTATAATTTTGGTAAAAAAACGCCTTTACTCGATAGCAAAAATATTGATGATAACTTCCGCTTTGAAACCAATCTCGAACTTATTGGCTACGAAGGCACAGAGCTTAAACTAGAAAAAGAAATAAGAGCCAAAGGAAAAGACAAAAAAGATGCCGAAAAGAATGCCTTAGCCATTACCTATTCGGTGGTTAATAAAGATTCGGTATTGCTGTTCGACAATAAGTTTGAGTTTACCGAAAATGCTCGTTTCCGTGACCAACGTGTTAAAATGAAGCTTTATATTCCTTTCGAAAAGCCCTTCAGTATGACACGCCAGTTTGCTTACTTTATCGAAAACCGAGTACCAAACAAGTATTTCGACACAGACAAAAACCTTTTCAAAGGCTCGCTTTGGCAGTTTAATAAAAATGGTGAACTAGAATGCCTCAATAGGTTTCCTATAGAATACTCTAATGATAACAATTATGACAGTTTTGATGATGAAAGCGATTTCTCATCTTCACAATTTGTACAAAAACTCCCGCTAAAAGACTTTGAAGCAATTCAAACCGACTTGGTAGGCGTAACCACTCTGGTAGTTAAACAGGGCGAAAACTACAAAGTAGAGGTTGCAGGAACACAGCAGTTTGTAGAACAAATTAAAGCTGAGGTGGTCAATAACAGATTAAAAATTAGTAGTAAAAATAAAAACAATAGCCAGTCGGTTCTCGAAATCCATATTACAGTACCACGCTTAACCGACCTTGCTATTTTGGAAGGTGTGGGTACTACCAGCCTCAAAGACTTTGACGGCGACAGGTTATCTATAGAAATGCGTGGCAATAATCAAATAAAACTTTCGGGACGCACCAACCAGCTTCAAGTAAAAGGGTTCGGCATAACTCATTTAGAAGCCTTTGACCTTGAAGCCGACAATGCCAAAATAGAAGTAACCGACAACGCCCGTGCCGAAGTAAAAGTAAATCACAACTTGGAAGCCAAAGCCAAACAGGTAGCTCAAATCCGCTACAAAGGCGACGCTCTTGTACAAAAAACACTAACCGACAACGGCATCATTACCAAAGCTAATGACGAATAATAGGTGTTCGGTTTAGAACAAAAATTGTAATAAAAACGAACACTTCGTTTATTGCCAAATATATAAACTGCAGATTATAAGCATTTTATATATTTGGCATATTTTTTCTCTTCAATAAAACAAATCCTTGTGGCATACCAGCCTCCCGATTTGAAAGGCATTACCTATTCACCTACAGATTGAGGTACAGCAAGAGCTAATTAAGGATATTTTGAGAAATTTCAATAAAAATCAGTATCTGATGCAACGAATGAATCAAAACTTGCATCATATACGCAAAACTAAATACGAAACACATGAAACTTCAAACCTACCTTCGCAGTGCCCTTACTTTAGGTGCTATTATTTTATTCAGTACATTCGCAGTTGCTCAAAGCAAAAAAGATTTTAACTTATCGGGCTTCAACGAAATCGAAATGTCAAGTGCCTTTATTGTTGATATATCACAAGGAAATTCGTACAAAGTAAGTGTCGAAGCAGAAAGAGAAGAAGACCTAAACGACCTTGAAGTAAAAATCAAAGGAAAGCGTTTGGTGGCTTCTTACAAAAACAATAGCGGTTGGTCGTGGGGAAAAAACCGCAAAAGAGTACATTTTACGATTACTCTTCCAGATTTAAAAGCATTAGATTTTTCGGGAGCAACTCGTTCAAAAGTATGGGGTTTTAATGACCTCGAATACCTAAAAGTTACCTATTCGGGAGCATCACATTCAGAGCTTAACCTCAATGCCGACAAAATTGTATTTGATATTTCGGGAGCATCGAATGTAACCTTGAAAGGAAAAGGAGGCATCATGAAATTAGAAGCTTCTGGGGCCAGTAAATTCAATGCTTTGGAATTTAGTACAAAAGACGCCGACCTAGATGTTTCGGGAGCAACAAGTGTACGTGTAAACGCCCAGAAATCATTGAATGTAGAAGCAAGCGGTGCATCGTCGGTACGTTACATAGGTACACCTTCGGTGCGAAGCGATGTGTCGGGAGCATCATCAGTAAAAAGCGAATAACAATATTTAACCTACCTATTTAACAAAGCCTGCCAAATACCATTGGCAGGCTTTATTGGTTATATGGAGTTAGATATTGTAAGAGTCCAAACTGTAAACTCAAGTCTCTATTTTTATCATCATTGAATAGTCAACTATAATTTCAAGAATTCATACGCATCTTTCACCTCTTGTACTTAACTACTATCTCTTTGGCTCGTTTAGTTCTATTACATAGCCGTCGGGGTCGGTTACATAAATTTGAAAAGCTCCATCAAAACGTTGTTGGCGATGATAGGCTATGCCTTTACTTTTCAAAAAAGCTTCTATTCCATCGGCTGAATTAGTCGGAATACTCAATGAAAAGTGAGCCCCATTTTTGTCATTGTTGCTTACAGGCTCGTTTCGCCCCAATAACAAATGGAGTTCTTGCCCTGGTGCTATCTGAAACCAACGTCGAATAGACAATAAATTATCGGGTACACTTACAGGTGTTAACCCTATTATTTCTCGATAAAAAGCAGAGCTTACTTTAAGGTCTTTTACCGCCAAACCTACATGATTATAAGATAAAATGGTAATACCTTTGGGGGTATCTTGTGCATAAGTTTTACTGGTAAACAAAATTGCGATAGCAAAAATTGAAACGTACTGATAAATTGCTTTCATATTGAATAAAGGGTCATGTGAGGAAACAAAAATACTGATATTTTAGGGCTATTACCATAATTTCATTATTCGTAGGTATTTTTAAATGACTATGCTGGAAATTTAGTTATATCATATTTGGCAATAAATTGTCTGTCAAATAGTTAGTGGGGCTTGATATATGTAATGAATAAAAGGATATTAGCCCTTGTTGACTAATAACTCTATGTTTTCGGTAAACATTCTACGAAAAAACTGTTTATTCTTATGAAAGGTCAAAATCAGGATGTTAGGAATAGCCTCATGAATACCAACAAAAGACTTAATGTACCAATTAATTCACTAATTATCAAATAACTATTCATGAAATACATCCTTAGCATTGTTTTACTCGCTTTTTTGCCTAAATGTTTTTCTCAAAACCCTGTAAAAAAACTCGCAGCACAACTGACAAGTACACAACCGACAGACTCGTTGAAAATGGTAGCTATTTTTCATTGGATAACCGACAATATTCATTACGATTTTGCTACTTTCAACGAGCGATTGCCAACCCTAGATTTGGGCAATACGCAGTCGAGTGCTGTAGTACTTTCGTCGAAAAAGGCTATTTGTGGTGGATACGCCAATATTTTTTATGATTTATGTCAATATGCAGGTCTTAAAACACAAATTATTGAAGGGTTTGGCAAAGTTCGCAATTCTTCAAACCCCGCAGATTCTACTTTTAGAATAGAAAGTCATGCGTGGAATGCTGTAAAAATTAATCAAAAATGGTATTTAATAGACCTCACTTGGAGTGCTGGAGCTATGATTAATGACCAATTTCAGCAACGCAAAACTTGGGATTTTTACCTTACAATACCTTCGCAGTTTTTGCTGACTCATTATCCATTCGACCCACTCTGGCAACTGTCAGATAATATCATTACCGAAAAAGAATTTATCAAAGGCCCTCCTTTTCGGTATAGTCGTAAATTCCCACTTGGAAAGACACTATTAACTTTTGAGCAGCTTGATTCTACCAGTAGGGTTGTCAGCAGCCAAGAGCGTATTTTACAACACGACCCTAACAACAACAACGCTTATAATACTTTGGGCTTCCACTATGCCATGAAATCTACCCAGATTTTAGAAAACTATACCGCTATTTCTCGGAAAATACGAGAAAACAAAATACCCCACCAGCAACAGCAAACTGCACTTACTTATAAAGAACAGCTCTTTAGCTTGCTGAATCAGGCCGAAGTGGAACTAAATAAAGCCTTAGATTATTATAATCATATAGCCCCTCAAGCTCTTATTAAGGGAGTTAACGATAATAAAAATTCTATTTTCATGAATCTTGAGGCAATTAGAAAAGACCGTGAAATGATGAACAAATATTACTCTGCCATGAGTAAAAATAAAAGATGAACAACTACGACTTAATTATTATTGGGGCTGGCCCTATTGGCTTGGCTTGTGGCCTCGAAGCCCAACAAGCTGGCTTTACTTATTTGATTCTTGAAAAAGGCTGTTTGGTCAATTCGTTGTACAACTACCCTGCCAATATGACCTTTTTTAGTACTTCCGAAAGGTTAGAAATCGGCGATGTTCCGTTTGTATCTAATAATGCCAAGCCCACTCGTTCAGAAGCTTTGGAGTATTACCGCCGTGTGGCTTTGCACAGAAACTTGAAAATAAACCTTTTTGAAGAAGTACAAGCCGTAACTCCTTTTGAAACACAATACCAAGTAAAAACTCCTAAAAATACCTATCAAGCCAGTCATATTGTTATAGCAACGGGGTTTTATGATATTCCTTTTTTGATGAACGTACCGGGGGAAGATTTGCCCAAAGTAACCCATTATTATCAAGAACCTCATTTCTATTCTATGCAAAATGTATTGGTTGTTGGAGCTAATAATTCGGCAGTAGATGCAGCCTTGGAAACATGGCGAAAAGGTGCCAATGTAAGCATGGTAATAAAAGGCGATGGTATTGGTGCTAGGGTAAAATATTGGGCCAAACCCGATATTGAAAACCGTATTGCAGAAGGTTCTATTAAGGGCTATTTTAATGCTACTGTAGCCGCTATTCGGGAAAACGAAGTGGATATTAATACGCCCGAGGGCTTGGTTACGATTCCAAACGACTATGTGATTGCCATGACAGGGTATCAACCCAACTTGGCATTTTTACAAAAAATAGGCATTGAATTGTCAGATGATGACATCCGAAAACCATTTTATGATGAAAATACTCAAGAAACAAATTTACCTAACGTTTATTTAGCAGGCGTTATCTGTGGTGGTATGAATACGCATTCGCTCTTTATAGAAAATTCGAGAGTTCATGCAACTCATATTATTCAGAAAATCATACAAGCCAAAGCATAACTTGATTTTCGACTTGGGTACATAAGTAAACAAATCATTGTGAATATTACCAAATACGGAGCAGTTTAGTACAAAAAAGCCTTCCTTCAGTTTAATTTAAGTCTATCTGCTCCGCATTTGGAATATTATGCAAACAACTCCATTTGTATACGTTCTATTGGCTTCATTTCATTCATAAAGTCGTCCCAATAATCTAAGGTCAAATTGAAGTTATATGTTTGGTTTATATAATCTAGTTCTTTTTTCAATTCAGATTTATCTATTATTTCAGCTAATGCTAAAAGGTCTATTCGCCTTAAAACATCTTTTGTAAATGTCCGTTTAGCATCTGCAAAAGTTATAGATTGCAGCAGTTTCGTTGTTATTTTAGCATTTAAAAGTATATGAGAATAAACCGCAAATTCTAATTTATCAAAACCCAACATATAGCAGGTATCATCAAGCATTACTGGTTTTTGGTTTTGGGGTAAAATAAGTGTAAAATGGTAGGTTTTATAAAGCCCTGAAATCGCAACTTTGTATGGTTTAAAGGAATACTCACCAACACCAAAAATAGAAAACGGGGGTTTATTGTTGTAAATACTCGACTTCCTCGCATTAAATATATCTTGATGCTCACTCAAATATTTATAGGTTTTCGGAAAGTTATATTTGATATAATCCGTTTCTTGACCAACCTTCTTTTGTGTTATAATTGTATGTTTTCTCGTTTGATTTATTATGGTATTTTTCAAATCCGAACTTTTTAAAATACCATATACCAAATCACTTTCTAAACTAACCTCCTCCTTCAATCCGTTCACAAAACATCCATTTACAAGCTCTAACTCCATGATGGAAGAACAGTCGTGTTTAATTCCTTGTCGCCATTCAAACGGACATTTTCCATCAATTTGAATGGAATCACTATAATTATCAAGATTAGAAACAAACTTATCTGTTGCCCAACCAAAATTTGATTTCACGTCCGAATTATTGTAAAAATCAAATTCTGTACACCAAAACGTAGGGTTTGAATTGAGCTTACAATAAAACAAAGAAGCCTCTACAGATACATTAAACTCTTTTTTGCTATCAATCAAATATTTTTCTAGGTCAGAAATATGATATTTATTGTTAATTTGGTCAAATACAATATTTTTAATGACAGCATTTTTTACCAACAATGCTATATTGCCATTTTGGTTTTGAAAAGTTTCAACCATCATTAATGTAATGTATTCGGCAATATCAAAATTACCTTTGCCAGTTATTGCATCTAATCCGTTATGATTTTTAAAATTTGTTTTTTTAGGAAGATTAGATGAGTTTAGGCTACCTAGTTTTGCATTTGTAACCCAAGGTGGATTTCCGATAATTAAAATCTTTTTTGTGTTATTTTCTTTGGCAATATTTTTAAAATCAAAGTCAAAAATACTGGTATGAATAATTGAAACCTCGGGGAGGTTATGTTTTGTATTATTTTCGTTAGGATTCTTTAGATAGAAATCAAGAATGTTAAATTTACTTTCCCAAACGTAAGGTTTGTATATTTCAATACCATAAATCTTTTTAACACCGTTGAAATATTTCAAAGAAGCAACTATAAAATTTCCTTTCCCACAAGTTGGTTCGATAATAATTTCTGGCGAAATATCTTTTGTTGTTAGATGTAAAGCAATATTATTTGCTAGCTCTATATTGGTCTGAAAATCACCATATTCAGCCCTATCTGGGTCTAAAACGATGCTTTGTGAAATTGATATACTTTCTTTGAGGATCTGTAAATCTTCTTCATTATCAAAAAATTGTATCACCCCAAAAGATTGAAATAATTTGCTGTTGGCTTCTTCTACAGACACCATATTTCTCAGACTATCATTTAAGTAATCCAAAACCTGATGGGTAATATTCGCTCCAAATACTTTCATCATTGAGGTTTGTTATAGCTTACAATTTTCTCTATTCCAGAAATACCATCGGCCAATGTAACAATTCGTTGGTATTGTAATCGCCACTGCAAAGCGTTTGAAATAGTCAAATAACCTTGCTCAGGTGGTGTCTGTAAAATCTGTTCGGCAACTTTTGTTAACGTAATTTCGTCAGCAGGAATGTTTTTATCTTGTAAATATGTAATAATATCGGCTTCATTTGCACCATCTTTTAGCATTTCACGTAAAACCCTATGAAATCCCTAATCTATGACATTCTGAAAACGCCCAACTCTGTCCAGTAGTGTTTTTACGGGAATAGTAATACGTTGTCCGATTGGCTTGCCAGCTCGGTAGGTTTGTACCTTCAGGTAACTTGCATTTTTAGGAATCACCAGGGTTTTGCCTTGGTATTTTGGGAAAAAGTTGTCTGGATTGGTACCATCAAACGAATAATAGATATCCAAATTACTTAGTTCTGTTTGCATTTCTACTTTTATGGCATTGCCTTCTTTGATTGTCCTAATTACGGGGTCGTACACACTGCGAGCATAATTGATTTTTGCTTCGTCCATTCGGCCAAAGTGTGTTTCCATTTTTGTAGCAAAATAATTCCAATTTCGTTTTTCTTTCTTACTCCACAGTACTTCCGACAAAGCCCATGCTCGTGGATACATCATGTATTCTAAATGACGAACATTGGGTATAGATTCTGTCCACAGGTTGCCTTGCCCACCCAATATCAATGATTCGTTGACACCGCTTGGTGTTGGTTCAAAGCTATACACCTTTTTCAAGCGTAGCATATCATAGGTATTAGGCTCGGCCAGAGGGTCGCCTTGGTACAAATCTAAATAAGCATGGGTATTGGGCGACATTACTACGGCATGGTTTTGTTTGGCGGCTTCGATACCTCCTTTTGCTCCTCGCCATGACATCACAGTGGCATCTGGAGCAAGGCCACCATCCAAAATTTCGTCCCATCCAATGAGTTTTTTCCCCTTAGAGGCCAATATTTTCTCTACTCTTTTTATAAAATAACTCTGTAACTCATCGGTATTCTTTAGGTTTTCTCGCTTCATCAATGCCTGACATTCGGGGCTTTTTTCCCAATAACCTTTATAACATTCGTCGCCCCCAACATGAATATAGCGATGCGGAAAAAGCCCTGCAATCTCCCCAAAAACTTTGTCCAGAAAATCGTACACTTTTTCGTTGGAAGGGCAAAGCGAATTTTCTACTTCACGATAAAACCGCCAACCGCCATTTACCTGAAACTTATTGCCTCCTGCACACGATAGTTCGGGATACGCCGCTAGCATAGCAAGGCTATGCCCTGGCACATCTATCTCGGGAAGGATTTGGATATACCTCGACTGGGCATAAGCCACAATTTCCCGAATATCGTCCTGTGTGTAAAAGCCTCCATAGTTGGGGGTTTCTCCTTGTAAGGGCAGTTCTCTGTCCCACCAGTTACCGATTCGGGGTACACGCCATGCTCCAACTGAAGTTAGTTTTGGGAATGATTTAATTTCTATTCGCCAACCTTGATCGTCGGTCAAGTGCCAATGAAAAGTATTGAATTTGTACTTTGCCAGTTGGTCGATAAATTTTTTAATATATTCTTTTGGATAAAAATGGCGGCTTACGTCTAGCATAATACCACGCCAAGCGTACCTTGGGTAATCGGTTATGCTTGTACATGGTATTTTCCACGTAAGTTTTTGGTACTGTTTGGCTTCTATTTGCTTGGGCAAAAGTTGCAATAAAGTTTGTACAGCATAAAACATTCCACTGGCAGAATGTGCCTTGATGTCGATATGCTTAGGGGTAATTTCTAGGGAATATCCCTCCTCCTGCCCGAGTACCTTGAAAGTGGTTTTTTCAAGTTTAAAATTGATATGCTTTCCTATTCGGGGCGTTGTCGATACTGGCAATTTGTAGCCTGTAGGTAAGGCTATACTTTCCGACAAAAAGTTAGCGATATTGGCAATTTCTTCGTTTCCTGCAGGAATATGTATTTTAATATCGGGTGAAAACACAAACTCACCAGCTACTTTTTGTTGAAAAACAGGTTCGGGAATTACTTGTTGAGCCAATAGGCGTTGTAAAGACCACAAAGTGAAGAATAATAGCATTTGAGCTTTTTTCATACTTGATATTGTATTTAGGAATAACAATTGGTAGGCACAGGTTATTACTTCTGATACCCACCAATTTGTGTTTTTAGAGATTCATCATTTTTCGGATATACTTCCCTACAATATCAAATTCGAGATTAACGGTATCGCCTACTTGTAAAGTATGAAAAACCGTATGCTCGTAAGTGTAAGGAATAATGGCTACCCTAAAAGTATTTGTACCTGAATTAAAAACGGTTAAGCTTGTTCCATTAATACAAATAGAGCCTTTTTCTACTGTAATATTTTGGTTGTTTGGCTCATATTCAAAATCATATAGCCACGAACCATCTTGCTCGGTAATAGCAGTAACAATACCTGTTTGGTCGACATGCCCCTGTACAATATGTCCATCAAAACGGCCATTGGCAGGCATACAACGCTCTAGGTTTACTTTCGAGCCTACAGACAATCGGCCAAGGTTGGTTTTCTTGAGGGTTTCGTCGATGGCTGTTACAGCATACACAGAGCCTTGAATATCTACTACGGTTAAGCAAACACCATTGTGAGCCAAGCTTTGGTCTACTTTGAGTTCTTGGGTAAATGGACATGTCAATTTGAATGTAATATTGCTGCCTTCTGCCTGAATATCTACTACTTCGCCGATGGCCTCTATAATTCCTGTAAACATAATGTTAGACTGTTTAAAATATTGATTGTTTTTTACTCAACAAAAATTCAAGTCACAAAGTTAAAAGTTATCAAATAAGGCTTTAGGATATTCGTCAAGTTTTATGAGTAATACGATTTTTGGGTTTCGTACCCAAGCCTTCAAGCTAATGACTTATCTTTGTAAAGAATTTAGGATAAATAACGTATTTTATGAAAAAGATTATAGGATTCATCGCCATCATTGTAATAATTACGATAGCTTACAATATTATTAATAGTGGTAGTACCCAAACGGAGTCGGTCGAGGATATAGCAAGTTATAAAACCCAAATTCAGGGTATTCGAAACGATAAAGACCAATACCTAAAAACCGATAAAGAGTCGCCCATTGAAAATAAAAATGCTTTTCGGCAACTTCCTTATTTCGCTATTGACCCCACTTGGAGAGTCACAGCAACAATCGATAAGCTTAAAAGTGGACAAAAAATAGAAATTCAAATGACAGGAGGCGAAACCGAGGCGTACGAGCCTTATGGCAATGCTACTTTTGAAATAGGAGGAAAAAAATATGCTTTAAAGCTGTTTATCAACGCCGAAGGCTTATTGTTTTTACCTTTCAAAGACCTTACTTCGGGCAAAGAAACCTACGGTGCAGGCCGCTACCTTGATTTAGACCCCCAAAATATCAAAGGTAGTCAATTGGTTATAGATTTCAATTTGGCCTATCATCCTTATTGTACTTATAATCATACGTTTACTTGCCCAATTCCTCCTGCCGAAAATTTCCTTCCTATAGCAATTAAGGCTGGTGAGCGACTGTAAATCAGTTCATAAAAAAAGGACGAACACCTGAGTGACTCGTCCTTCTACTTGATTCAGCTTGTTAATTTAGTGTAATGGTATCTTAAATCGCAGGCTGAAAGTCGGAAGTTGCAGTAAGCACTTCTGTGTCTAATAGCCTTGCCGATAAACTTAATGTTTTGACTAATTCATAGTGGAAATAAAATTTCATGGTATGGAGCTTTGCTTCATAAAAAGCTAAATCATCGCCAAGCGGGTTTTGTGTTAGTAAAGCCTCTTTGGCAACAATACCCTGTTTGAGCCACTGCCAAGCCACCGACACCGTCCCAAAAAATTCCATGTACAAGTTAGCATCAGAAAGGAATACTTCGTTGTCGCCCTGTGATGCTATTCCCAATAAATGGATAGTTACTTTCTGTAATCGGCCCAATTCTTTCTCCAGTTTTTCGGCATAAGGTATCAATTCATCGTGGGTTTTGGCGGCTTCGATGGTTTTCATTATTTCGCCAAATAGTAATTGTGGAGCTTTACCGTTGTTACTTGTAATACCACGACCTAGCAAGTTGAGCGAATGAATACCTGTTGTTCCTTCATAGATCGACATAATTCTCACATCACGAGCCATTTGCTCTAATGGAAAATCTTCGGTATAACCATATCCGCCAAATACCTGCAAGCCCTCATTGACCGACCTAATACCATATTCGGCTGGGTAAGTTTTTGCAACGGTAGTCATCAAATCTAGCAATAACTGATATGGCTTGGCCTCCTCTGAATGATGCCCATGAGCATGAATCATATCTTGCCAGAAATAACATTCAAACAACAGGCCTATACACCCCTCTACAATTGCTTTTTGGAACAACAACATTCTTTTTACATCGGGGTGGTTGATGATAAATGTTTGTCCTTCTTCCAAATTTTTATTGTTTAATCGTCGTCCTTGTGGTCGTTCTTTAGCATATTCCAAAGAAGCATAATAGGCTGCAGAGGCAATATAAGTAGCTCCCATACCTACACCCAAACGGGCTTCGTTCATCATTTGAAACATGTAGGTTAACCCCTTGTTAGGTTCGCCCACCAAATAACCTATCGAATTATCTTTATCGCCAAAAGTAAGGTGCATTGCTGGCGTAGCTTTCTGCCCCATTTTGTGGTAAATACCTGTAGAAATCACATCGTTGTCGATAGTATAATTACCGCTTTCGTCGGCCCTAAATTTGGGTACAACAAACAACGATATTCCTTTTGTACCCAATGGAGCACCCTCTATACGAGCCAACACCAAATGGATAATATTATCGGCAATATCGTGGTCGCCTGCCGAAATAAACACCTTTTGACCTTTAATTGTAAAACTTCCATCAGCCAAAGGCTGTGCTGTCGTAATCACATCCGAGAGCGAGCTACCCGCTTGGGGTTCGGTCAGACACATCGTGCCTGTCCATTCGCCCGAAACCATTCTATGAGCAAACTTTTCTTGTAGGTCTGTCGAGCCAAAAGAATATATCAAATGAGCCGACCCAGCAGTTAGCCCTGTAAACATTACCAAAGAATTATGAGCTGCTCCTCTGATAAACTCGTTGGCAGCATTAACCACCACTGGCAATTGTTGTCCACCGTGCTCAAAAGCAAAAGAAGCATTAATCAAACCCGCATCGCCCATTGCTTTAATATAATCTTTTACCGCCGGATGCACTTTCACTTGCCCATTGACTAACTCAGGCTGTTTGCGGTCAGATTCTACATAGGCAGGACGCATAATCTTGTCGGCTATTTCTTCGACAGTATCTAACACCATATCGAACATATCGGGTGTATAGTCCTGAAAATAAGGATATTTAGTCAATTCCCCAACATGGAGGACTTCTTTTAGCATAAAGTCGAGATTTCGACGCGAATATTGTTGTGCCATCATCTTACTATTTATTGTTGGGTGGTTTGCCTATATGAATACTTACAAACCATACTTATTTTTCATATTTTAAGTAAAAATAATACAATAAATATTATTATGCAAGCATACCATTTTAAAATAAAATTGGAGAAACTTTTTCTACCAAGTTGCCGAAATCAAATAGCCTCTTTAGAAAACGGCTACACTGTTTTTATAGCTTTTGGGCTATCATAAAAGAAGTGGGTAAACCTTAACACGCTACTCGGAAGCAGGATTGCTTTTGAACATTCGCTAGAAACTCGATGAGTATTTTTCTGTGAGCTGGTCTTATCAGTTTTTTTAGATTTTTATGCCTGTGTATATTGATAAGCCCACCAAATTAGCACAAACTGTAGAGGCAAACGCAAATACAAAGCCCATTGTGGCAGAGCAGTGAATTTTCCAGAAGTAGCCATATAAATATTGGCAGGAAAAACAGCCAACAGCAATACTATTATACCCCAAGCAGCCAACGAACGGGTTTGAGGAAAAAGAAGTCCTATTGCCAACAAAATTTCAGCGGCTCCACTAAGAGCCACCATCAACTGATGAGCAGGGACAAACGGAGGCATGATAGCCAAAAAAAATCTAGGTTTTAAAAAATGAAAAACACCTGCAAAAGCATAAAGAAATGCCATAGTATACATCACAATAGTTGTCATAAGTACATGGATTAAGTTGTTTGGGATTGTGTAATTGAGTTGAAAACTTCTTTCTACCAAATAAATTTAGCATTATCTACGCCAATTCCTAATTACTGGTTTGATTCTTGTGAAACATTATTCTTGTACAAGCTGTTATCTCGGAGATGAATCGTAACTTTGCAGTCGCTTTTGGGCAAGCGACTCCCTTGTCAGTATTCAAAGTTGCTATTTGGTAAAGGCCCCAAGCTACTTTATTTCATTAAAATCATTTCGACGATGACCGTACTTCCATACAAAGAGCAAGATGCCAGTAAAAAAGAGCAAGTAGCTCAAATGTTTGATAATATTTCTCCAAAATACGATTTTCTTAATCATTTACTCAGTGGCGGAATTGATATTTTGTGGCGTAAAAAAGCCATCAAATTATTGAAGGCATCGCAGCCCAAAACGATACTAGATATTGCTACTGGTACTGGCGATTTTGCGATTGAAGCCTTGGCTTTGAAACCTGAAAAAATCGTAGGAGTAGATATTTCGGAAGGAATGCTGAGCTTTGGAAAAGAAAAAATTAAAAAATTAGGTGTTGAGCATATCATCGAAATGCAAAAAGGTGATTCGGAAAGATTATTGTTTGAAGACAATACCTTTGATGCTGTTATCGTTAGTTTTGGTGTTAGGAATTTTGAAAACTTAGAAAAAGGCTTGACCGATATGTGCCGTGTTATGAAATCGGGCGGAACATGTATTGTTCTGGAATTTTCTAAGCCAAAATCATTTCCATTCAAACAACTTTATAATTTTTATTTCAAGTATATTTTGCCTGTTGTTGGTAATCTAGTCTCAAAAGACGCATCGGCCTATACGTACCTTCCCGAGTCGGTACAGGCATTTCCAGATGGAGAAAACTTTTTGAGCGTATTCAGAAAAGCAGGCTTTACTCAAACTCAATGTATACCACTCACTTTCGGAATCAGCTCAATATACATAGGCAAAAAGTAATTTTTGCTGCTATTGTTTGTCTTTTGCTTTTGGGAAATACATGCAACTCATTGGCTCAGCGTTACAAATACAAACGCATTTACGATGAGTTTTATGACGAAAAGCTGGTACATTTTGGCTTTTTATTTGGGTTTGGTGGTTCACGTTTTAATTTGTACCATAGCCCCAAATTTACTAGCCCAACCGACACATCGGTAACGGTGGTATCGCCCTCTAACTTTGCTTTTCAGGTAGGAGGTATTGCCAATTTTACTTTAAGTAATTATTTCGACCTCAAAACTGGCCTTAATGTAGCCTTGTATGGACGCGAAATCAATTATCGTTTCAATGTTACCAAAGATTACCCCGAAGAATTAAGAGAATCTACTTGGCTAGAATTGCCAATTTTGTTAAAATTCAAATCGCAGCGACGAGGCAATAGTAGAATGTTTGTCGATGCAGGTATCAAATTAGGCCTTGAAGCTAATGTAAGGAAAAATGCCGCTACTACAACAAGGCTTAATACACGTGGGGCAGATATTTCTTTGGAATATGGGATAGGTTTTGAACAGTTTTTTAAGTATTTCAAATTTACGCCCGAACTACGATTTTCGCATGGCTTGACCAATATGTATATTGCTCCAACCAGTCCGTTTTCTTATTCTAATGCCATTCGCAAACTGAATGTACATACTGTTACGTTATATTTGATGTTTGAATAAATATTGATTATCAATATATGAGTCATCCCGAATTTTGGGATAATTTAAAATAGTCATGAGGTTGACCATCGTACTTTTCCGAATAGGGTGCAACTCGCACCCTATTCGGAAAAAAGTACACAAATGCTAGACATTTATTGACTATTAATCAAACAAGGCGGTCGAAAAACTAATTTCGACCGCCTTATTTGTTGTTATTTGATCCCTATTACTTGTAGGTTATCGTTGTTTTTGGCCATGATAATGCGTTTTTTGCCTGAACTATTCTTCGTCAGTCTTGCTTTACGGACTTGTCCTTTTATCATCAAGCCTGATACTGTTGAAGGTAAGACGTCGTATTGTCCTTTTCCTTTTCCTCGCAAAATAATTCCATAGTTGGCATCATAACGACCTACCTCTGGCAATACGTCATAGAAATTACCTGTTAGTAATATATCCAGATGACCATCGTTGTCATAATCTAAGGTTTGGATACTCATTATTGGAGCCATTTGTACCACTTGAGGTAACTCTTTTACCGAGAATTTTCCATTACCTTGATTTATCAAGAAAATCGAGGTAGTATTGGTTACTTTTTGCATCGTAACTCCTTCCATTTGGCTATTGTCAAATAGGTCATCCATCGAAGCAGTGGCATAATCGGCAAACTTCAAAAACTTCTGTTTAATATTAGGTAATTGTTTTTGCAAATCAGCCTTCAATACTACTGGACAAGCTTTACCTTGTCGATAACAGGTCATGATTTGTTCTAATGAGCCATTTTTATCAAAATCATTAACATATAACTCGGCGGGTTCGGTAGCACTTGCTTTGAAATGGTGATTTAGCCCCAAATTACCGATAATAAAATCGGTGTCGCCATCATCGTCGATGTCGGCAGCTTGTATACAATTCCACCAGCCGTTGATATTATCTAAGCCTAAATCAATTTTTTGAAAACCCTTTCCTTGTTTATTTTTAAGAACGGTAATAGGCATCCAGTCTCCCACAATAACCAATTCGGGGTATTTATCACCGTCTAAATCTACCCAAGAGGCATCTGTAACCATGCCTAAAGCCTTATTTTCGGCCAAAATGGAATCAGTTACGTTTTTAAAATTACCTTTTCCATCGTTTTGTAACAAAATGCTACTAGGCGTTCGGCCATAATTTTCAGGAATCAACCGTGTACCTATAAATAGGTCGAGGTCGCCGTCCAAATCAAAATCAGCTACTTTTACACACGAGCCACTAGCCTTGATAAGCGGCAAGGATAGCTGTTCGGTAAAGTTTCCTTTGCCATCATTGAGAAACAACTTATCGGTCAAATTAGGTGAATCTTTGGCAAATTCGTTACTACCTGTTACCCAATATAAATCTAAATCATTATCGTTGTCGGCATCGAAAAACAAGGCATCAACCACCTCCAAAGCTATATTTTTTTGAAATTCAGCAGGCATTACACCTTGGTATGTACCATTTTTTTGCTGTAAATAAAGCCATTTGGGTTGTGTAGATGCCCCCCCAACAAATATATCTTCTAGGCCGTCGCCATTGATATCGCCAAGAGCCAAGGCGGGTCCTTGTGTAGAGTATTTCTGCTTTAGTAAGCCATCACGATTATAATCGACAAAGTCATTTTCTTGGTGCTTATAGTCTAATTTAACTTGTTGGGTAATATCTTGAAAAGGCAAATTTTGAGTGCTTGGAGCTTTATAGACAAACTTTTCTTTGGCATCGCTATGTACTAAAGTAAGGGTTTGATTGGTTAGTACATTTTTCAACGTTTGGCGTTGGTCATCGCTCCAGATTACTATCAGCGAGTCGATAGTAGTGGTAGTCCCCAAGCCAAAATTCAAGGTTAAGTCCATCGAAGACTGAAATCCTCGGTTGGGTAATTGTTGTAAAACCTGTTGTTGGCCTTTACTAAAAATACAAACCTTTGCCCCTATACCAAAAAGATTATGAGCAAACCCGCTCAATTTTACTTTTAGATAGTGGGCATTGGTTTTTTCGTTGGTTTTGTTTTTATAAATCGACACAGGCGAATCGTTATTATTGACCACCAAATCTAAATCACCGTCGTTGTCCAAGTCGCCATAAGCCGAGCCATTGGAAAATCCGGCCCCTTCCAAGCCAAAATCTACAGCTTTGTTTTCAAATTTAAGATTTCCATAATTTTTGAAGGCATAGTTTGGTACAGGTGTGGAGGTCATTCGGTCTACAAACTCACGATAGTCAAACTTTTTACCACTCAACATTTGTTGCATGGTATGTTCATCTCCCAAAAAAGCAATATAATCTTGGTCGGTAAGGTCTTTCATGATACCATTTGCCACAAAAAGGTCTTTTAAGCCATCATTGTCCATATCGAACATCAGCCCGCCCCAGCTCCAGTCGGTAGCATGAATACCAAGCTGCTGAGCCACTTCCGAAAATGTACCATCGCCATTATTAAGATGCAGCATATTTCGCATATACTGATAATAATAGTCTTGTTTGAGCTTAAATTCAAAAAAATCATAGCTCTCGTAAGTCGCTGTTTTTTTGACCCTTTCATCACTTTCAGGAAACATCTCGGTGACAAAAATATCCAGATTACCATCATTATTAATATCGGCAATATCCGACCCCATAGACGACAGAGACGTATGCCCTATCTGTTCTTCTATGGCCTCCTTGAATGTTCCATTTCGTTGATTGATATAGAGATAATCCCGTTCATAAAAATCATTAGATACATAAATATCAGGCCAGTTGTCGTTGTTGACATCGCCAATAGTAACCCCTAAACCAAAGCCAATCAAGCTCCCATAAATTCCAGCTTCGGCACTTACATCTACAAAATGATTGTTGTCGTTACGATAAAGCTTATCTCCTCCCAAATCGTCACGCTTATTTCTGAGATTGGCATAACCTAGCCTATCCATAGGCGTAAAGCTATTGTTGAGACAATACATATCCAAATCGCCATCGTGGTCGTAGTCGAAAAAAGCGGCATGAGTTGTAAACCCTCCATTACTAAGGCCATATTGCTGAGCCTGTTCTACAAAAAAAGGCACTCCATTTTTGACTCCCTGATTGATATACAGCTGGTTGCCTCGATTATCCTTATTGCCCGAATTACAAACATATATATCGAGCTTGCCATCGCCATTGACATCGGCCATAGTAACACCCGTACTCCAAAACTTTTTACCTGTAATACCAGCACGATCGGTAATATCCTCAAATTGCATATTACCCTTATTGAGGTACAAGCGATTTTGTTCAAAATTAGAAGTCAGGAATATATCAGGTAGGCCGTCGTTGTTGATGTCGCCCAATGCCACGCCGCCGCCATTATAGAAGTTTCGATAATTGAAAATATTAAAATCTGAGCGTTCTAAGATTCTATTAGTAAAGTCAACGCCAGTATAAGAAGCTGGAAGTTCTTCAAATAAAGTATCTTTATTTTGGGTAGAACAAGCCACAAGTGTTGCCAATACACCAACAAAAAACAGTATTTTTTTCATAAAATTCTTCAACCAATAGCCAATTTTGAATGCCGTATTTACTAAATAACAAGCTATAACACTTTATGTTTTGTAGTTGTTATTTAGTAAAAAATTATAAGACTAAACGCTTCAAAAATAAAACATTCTTGGCACTCTTTTACCTTTTATTCGCTAAAAACAAAACCCCGCAAGCTTTAAAACTTGCGGGGATAGTAATGGTATTTTAGGGTAACTGCTCTAGCACCATGAGTTTGTTGTTATTTCGGGCTACCAAATAGTAAGTTTTGCCTTTAATACGAATAGGGCGGATTCTTTTTACTTGTCCGTCTACAGGTATTCCTATCGACTTCACCTCCCAATTGCCTTTACCTTTATTGAGTAACAATGTACCATAATTGGCATCATAGCGACCCATCTGGACATTGCAATCGTAAAAATTACCCATCAATAGCACATCAGGAAGTTGGTCTTTGTTGACATCAACCACCTGTGCGGCATAATAAGGCGTAAACTGAGCCTGATATGGCAACGCTTTTAGGGAGAATTTTCCTTTACCATCGTTGATGAGTATTGCATTTGAAAAGTAATTAGCCTCAAAAACAGTTGCATTAGATAGCTCTGAACCTCCAACCAAATCAGCGATTTCGGCTTTGGCGAAATCTTTGGCCAACAAAAACTTTTTCTTCATAAAAGGAAACTGTTTTTGGGTTTCCATTTTATTGGCAAAAAGGGTTTCCTTTCCTCCTAAATAATAGGTTAATAGCTGGTCGGTTGTACCATTTTTATCAAAATCACTCACATACATCTTCACAGGTTCGGTGTCCGACGCTTTCAAGCGGCTATTGAGGCCGAGATTTCCCACCAAAATATCTAGGTCGCCATCAAGGTCAAAGTCTTGTGTATAAGTAAAATTCCACCATCCCTTTTCGGTCGTTAGCATTTTTTTCACAAACTTCCCTTTTTGATTTTCTAACATACAAATACCATCCCATTCTAAAGAAAGTAACAAATCTTGGTCACCGTCCTTGTCTAAGTCTGCCCATTCTGCATTTTTCACAAACCCAATAGTCAGCAAATCTTTGGCTACAGTAGAAGTTATATCGCTAAACTTGCCAGTTCCGTCATTTTTGAGCAAATACGAGCTTGGCACTTTGCCATAGCCATAAGGCACAGCCCTACCACCTATAAACAAATCGAACTTGGCATCGCCTGTAAAGTCGAGGGCTTTGATAGTCGAAGCTGTCATTCTAATATCGGGGAAGGCATCATCTTTGATCGTGAGGTTACCCTTTCCGTCATTGAGATAAGCTCTTGGAAACAGGTAGTCTGACTTACCAAAAAACTCGTTTCCACCTTCGGCCACCACCAAATCAAGGTGAGTATCGTTGTTGATGTCGACCCATTGAGCGTCAACCTCTTCATAAATCGAATCTTTTTTAAAGGCTGTTTGTATACTTTCTCTGAATTTACCATTGGTATTCTGGAGAAACAAACGAGGTAAAGATTCCTTTGACGAACCCAAGAAAATATCCTCCAAGCCATCATGATTAATATCGGCCACAGCCAAAGCAGGCCCTTCTGAAGACATTTTGTGTGGTATCAGTGCTTCACGCTCGAATTCTACAAAGTCATTTTCTTCGTGACTAATGGCTAGATTAAAATCATTAGCAACATCACGAAACGACCCATTATTATTTTTTCTATTTTTAAATCTTTCAAAATCAAATATCGGTAGTCCTTTTTTGTAAGTAATCGACAAAGAATCTTTCAAGCCTGATGTAGGTATTTTCTGATATGATCTATCAGGCCAAATTAAATATACAGAATCTATTTCGGCTTTGTTACCTAATCCTATAGACAGTGGTATTTCCATACTTGCCTGAAATGCCCGAACAGGAAATTTTTCAAAAGATAGCATTTCCTCTTTCTTAAATACTAACACCCTTGCCCCTATAGCATTAAGATTTTTTTCAGAGCCTTTCAGGTATATTTTTGAATGCGAGGCATTAGGAGCGTATTTTTCAGCCAAGTTTCTATACACAAAAGCTTTATCATTGATATTGTTGGTAATAATATCTAAATCGCCATCGTTGTCCAAATCCGCATATATAGCTCCATTAGAATAAGAGTTTTGATTATTGAGGATAGCCGTTTCTTGGTCTTGAAACTGTAGAGTAGGTGTATTTCTGAAGAACTTATTCGGTATTTTTATTTCGGGAAGTTTATCAACCAACGAAATATCTTTTTCGTCCATCTCCTTGTTATCGAGTTTTTGCTGAATATCCTCCGATGATACAAAATTGATATAGTCTATATCATTCATTCTTTTAGGAATACCATTTGAAATAAACAAATCTTTTCTACCATCATTATCAAAATCTACCAATAAAGGCGACCACGACCAATCGGTAGCATGTACACCTGAGTACATCCCAATTTCGCTAAAAGTACCATTGCCATTGTTGAGCTGGAGATTGTTTCGGGCAAATTGATAATTATATCCTTGAAGTAATTTATACCGAAAGATAGAATATGAATCTTCCCCTTCCGAACGCTTGAGTATTTCACGGTCGAATGGAAGCATATCTAAAGAGATGATTTCGGGAAAAATATCATTATTAATATCGGCAATATCGATACCCATTGAAAACTGGCTAGTGTGCCGAATAGATTGGTCTAGTTGTTCTTTGAATGTACCATTTTTTTGGTTGATATATAAATAATCATTTTCATGAAAATCATTTCCTATGTACATATCAGGGTATCCATCGAAATTAATATCGCCTATGCCTACGCCCAAGCCATACCCCAAAGCATCAGAAATAATACCAACATTTTGGGTTATTTCGATATATTTGCCATTGTCATTTCTAAAAAATCTGTCACCCGCCAGTGGGTGAAACGTATTTTTAAATTTATCTCTTGAACCAAATGTACCATTTTGATGTACCGAATGGTTTAGCTGAAACATATCTAAGTCGCCATCTAAGTCGTAATCTATAAAAGCGGCTTGTGTACCAAAGCCCACTAAATCCAACCCATACTCTTTAGACTTTTCAGCATATACAGGAATACCTTCTTTGCTAATTTCTTGACAAACAAACAAAAGATTATGCCCCTTGAGCATATCAAAATCACCGACTTGGCTTACATAAATATCTAATAGGCCATCTTGATTAATATCGACGATTGATACCCCATTCGACCACCCTTTTTCTCCCTTAAAATGAGCCTTTTCAGTAATATCCTCAAATTTCATTTGGCCTTTATTCAAGAATATTTTATTGTCTTTCATATTGGCGGTCAGTACAATATCTACCCAGCCATCGTTATTCAAGTCGCCAGCACCAATACCTCCTCCATTATAAAAGTACATATAGCGAAAGATATTGAAGTCTTTGGTAGGTATCAAATCATTAGAAAAATCAATACCTGTTTGTTGGGAATCTAGTAGTTCAAAGGTATATTCTTCCTTATGCTGACTACAAGCACTGAATAACAAACAAAGGATAAATAGTTGTATAAAAACTTTTTGCATGATTAATTATTTTACTAAAAATGGTTAATATATCTAAAACTCAAAGTTATATGCGATTGATACAATTGGTGCGGCAAATATTTGCAACTGATACGCTTTGTTCACGCCATTCTCGCTTTTAAAAAACACAGAATACACATTTTTGTGTGCATACAAATTGTAGGCAGTAAATGACCAATGGCTTTTCACTTTTTTGTTTTTCATGGTTGGGTTATAGATATTCCAAGCAAAGTCTAAGCGATGATAGTCGGGAATACGCTTATTGTTTCGTTGGTCATAAAATGGGTAAAAGTTGTTCAAATAGTTGATAAAACCAACAGGTTCGGTATATGGGCGGCCAGTACTATACACAAATGTAAAACTAAACGAGTTATGGTCATTTACGAATATATCAATAGAGGTATTTAGGCTATGCGGGCGGTCATAATTGGCCGCATACCAATTTCCATTATTTACTTTCTCTAAAGCACTGAGGCCACTGAGGGTTCGGTTTTCGGTACGAGAATATGTATAATTTGCCCAGCCTGTTAATTTTCCTTTTTTCTTAGACACCATAAGCTCTAGGCCATAAGCTCGGCTTTCGCCTTGTACAATTTGAGTTTCGGGATACTGCTGTAGTAAAAAGTCGGCACCGGGTTTATAATCAACCATATTTTGAGTATATCGGAAATAGCCTTCTACCGAAACCTCATAGATATTATCTTTTAGGTTGCGATAATATCCTGCCGAAACCAAGTTGCTAATTTGAGGCTTAATATGTTTATCGCTTGTTTTCCAGCGAGAAGTAGGTATCGGTGTTGTTGTATTGGATACCACTTGTAAGTATTGTCGCATTAAATTATACCCAAATTTCAAAGATGAGTTTTCATTGAGGGTATATCGAATACCTATTCGAGGCTCAAAGCCACCGTAAGATTGAATCACCTTACCAGATGCCACTTGTACGGTATCTATTACCGAAAAATCATCACGGGGTTCTGATATTTGGTAATTTCGGTAATTAGATGGCCCCATAGCGGCAAAATAAGAATAGCGTAAACCAAGTGATAGAGCCAGCTTAGTCGACAAGGCTAATTCTGTGTCGCCATACCATGCCATTTCATTGGCATATTCGGTTGGAGTAGTAATGTACTGTACACTCACACTTTTGTTGGGGTTGAGTGTGCCAGGTTTAATAATATATTGCGTAAAGCTTAATCCTGTTTCTATTTTAAAATTATCTAATTGGTAATTGATATTAGATTTGAGTTGTTTTTGTAAAAGGCTTGACGCTAGTTTAACGGCATTGTCTGATTGATACTCGGTAGTTGCAATAGTAGGAGAATATTGTGCAAAAACCGCTGTTGTCTGAATATCTATTTTTGATGAAATCACATGATACCAACGCATCATGGCATTGGTGGTTTGATGATTATAATACGTAGATGTTCCTACCACATTGGGAAGATTGGGCAACAAGTTTGTTTTAAAATAATCAAGACTTGTATAACCCATAGCTGTAAAGGTATTTTTGCTATTGATTCGCCAAAATAATTTAGAGACCCCTTCTCCAAATTTGGTTTTAATGTCATTGAATTTTTCAGAAGCCAAAGGCAACATAAAGTCATTGAATGCCCCTCGTCCTGCAATATATATCCCTAGTTTTTCTTTGACAATAGGAATGTCGGCCATTACTCTATTCGATACAATACTGATACCTCCTTTCAAATGAAGCTTATCTAAACTAGGATTTTTAAGCTTTACGTCAATTACAGAGGCTGCTCGCCCGCCAAATCGGCCAGGAACATTACCTTTAAATAAATCTAAGTTAGATACAGCATCGGGAGGGAATACCGAAAACAAGCCAAACATGTGAGTTGGATTAAAAATGGGGGTATCGTCGAGTAATATAAGGTTTTGATCAGTTGTACCACCCCTAATATTTACGCCGTTTGATGCCTCGCCAACACTTGTAACACCTGGCAACATCTGTATTCCTCTTAGTAAATCTAGTTCGCCAAATGCCGCTGGAAGCTTTTCTAAATTCTTAATACTAATTTGATTTACTCCCAACAAGGGTTGTCGAACGGTTTTATCAAGACCTTTTGTTGTTACAATTACTTGTTCTATTTCGTTGGCAACAGCTTTCATTTTAAAAACAAGACCGATACTATTGCCCCCTTTAGGAATATATAATGATATAGGTAAATAACCTAAATATCTAATTTTCAAGACATGACTTCCTTCTGGTACTGATACATAAAAATGCCCCTTGGCATCGGTAGTGGTACTTGATAATCGTTTGCTAAAATCTACAACAACTGATGCCCCCTGCAAAGGCGATTGTGTCAACGAGTCCAATAAGATTCCCTCCACTACACTTTGTGCAGATACCGACGTGAAGCAAAATATACATATTGAAGTCAGTAAATATTTGAATTTCATTTTGGGAATGTTTAGGGATTATTTCCAACCTTGAGGCATACTTGGTGTTCTTTTTCTACTTTTTTTACAGATAGCTAAAGGAATATACGGTCGTTCATTAGAAGGTTCTTCGTAAATAGCATCTCGGTTGTTGATAGTTTTAAAAATATTATTGTAGGCTCCGCCAGAGGTATTTTTTCTAGTAAGGTTAAACCTTATCTCAGACACCGATGAAACCGTAAAAAAGCCTAATACAAGTTCTTGTTCGTCTTTGATATTATTGACGTTGCTTTTGATAGGTGCAGGAGGCGTATCGGCCAACGTTCCTGTATTAACAGATTGGTCTTGTAATAACTTTAAGTTTCGATAAGCATTAGGAGTCAGCGACATTTGTTGAACACTTACTAACGATGCGTTAGACTGTATCAGTGGTATTTGGGCGGCTAGCTTTCCTTTTTGCGACTGCCCATCGGTATATATATCCGACTGGATATTGATGTCTGAACTATAAAAAATATCCCAACATAAATTATCACAGCTATAATCATAGAGGTTATTTCCTAGCAAGGTAAGGTCTCGATAACAATCGCCTGTTATACCATTTCCTGTTTCGTATAGGTAATACTTTCCTTGCCTACATGTTTCACAAATTGTTTGAATTTCCCAGTTAACCCAACGCCATCTATAAAAGTTTTTCTCGTTTGCGGTATCATCAAAATCAACATATATATTATTGCAAGCTATCTGCTCGCTTCCAGGGAAAGCACTTTTAATTCCTTTTGGATTAAACTCATCATAAATATTCTTGATTGTGGGTACAGGCAACATTTTTTCAACAGACGATGTATATCTTTTACCATCGGTAGTCAAAAACATTAATTGATATGTATTGCCAACTTTTCCTCTAAAGCCATTGGGCAACTGATAATACCCTGGCTCTATTTCAGTTAGCTCGAGGGTTTCTTTATCATTCACCACTACTTTTACCTGAGCCTGAGTAACTGGAAGTGTTGTAGTTTCTTTAGAACGAATAGAAGCTGAATATTCTGAACTAGAAAAAGAGGCATCTTCTAGGGTTCGGCTAATGGTAATAACCTGAGGTTCGTTTAAATCTGTGAGGACTCCATCGACAAGTAAATACCCTTTTGAAGTATTAATTTCGACATCATAAGTTTCTACACAAGATAACAAACCTATACAGAACAGCAAAAAAAGACTTAATAAAGGCTTCATATCTATTTTTTTTAGCTCTTTTTAAAAAATTACTATTTTTTTACTGACCACTATTCCATTTTCTTCTATCAATCGAATAATATGTACCCCACGTACGACAGGCATTTCCCAGTTTTGTTTTAATACAACACCTTTAGACTGTTTTCCTATGTTTACTTGCGACAATACCGTTCCTTGTTCAGAGAGTAATTCGAGGGTGTATCTACCCGTAGATGGAATATTAGTAGTTATGGTAATGTTTTGACCAGCCTGAACAGGATTTGGATGAACACTAAAGAAACTGCTTTCTGCCAGTTCTTCATCTATGCCAGTGATAATTGCCAAACCATTGCGTTCAATACTAATCTGAACTCGTTCGTTACAATTCCACAGATACCGTATTTTGAGCTGCTTGGTAGCCACATTATAGTACGATAAAAAATCTTTGTTAAAAGCCGATTCGTTCAATACCACGGCAACATTCTGGTTGTTAATCTTAACCGATTTGGGAATAGAGGTTAGGTTTTCTACTTCTAAAACCATGGCTCTAGTAGATAGCCCACCTTTAAATGTATGAGTTCTATTCAACTGAATAGCAATACTATCTGTCCAAGTTTGGCCCGAAAACTGTAATTGCTCAAACTGCTGGCTAGCTATTGCCTGCGGATTATTTCCATCGTCATGATACATCGTAAATGTTGTACTTGGCACTGATATATCTTGAAAGTATTTTAGCAATAAACTATCGGAGGTATAGTATTCTGTAGATACTTTGGCCGACTGAGCCAGAGGAATAATACTTCCAGCTTTGGCATATACAGGAATGTGTTCTAATGACAATTGATTAAATACATTATTATTACCATCGTGCAGTTCATTTGTCCAGAAATTAAACCATTTTCCTTTGGGTAAAACCACCTTACGCACAAGCATTCCATGTAATAATACAGGAGCTACTAGCAAGTTTTCACCAAAGAAATATTGGTCTTTATTATTACCTAAGGGTTTATCAAACTCAAAATAATCCATTGGCAAACAAATTGGTCTTCCTGTTGTTGTGTTTTGCCATGCAAGTGTATAAATATAGGGTAAAAGCTTGTAGCGAATATTGAGGTAGTTTCTAAAAATTGAGCCAAAAGGTTCAGACAAATTGTAGGGTTCAATATTTTCGCGAAGCCCATGTACACGAACCATTGGCGAAAAAACCGACATCTGTAACCATCTTAAATCAAGCTCTTCATTTTTATCTTTCTGCGAAGGGTCGGTAAAAAAGCCCCCCACATCCGAGTGCATATAAGCCAAGCCCGACATGCCTGACTGTAGCATAATCGGGATTTGGACATTGAGCCCAGCCCAATAACGCGTTACGTCGCCACTCCAAGGCAACACTCCGTATCGTTGTGCACCAGTATAGGCTGAACGAATAAGATGAAAAAGCCTTTTTTGAGGGTATTCTATGCGATACCCTTCCGACATATTTTGAGCCCATATCAACGGATATAAATTATGTACCTGTAAGGTAGAACCTATTGGGTGGAGTAAATTTAAAGGATGTGTTTCGGGTTCTACCTTATCCGACCACCAACCGCTTACACCTTGATTAATAAGGCGTTTGTAATTATCCCATAACCATTTTTGAGTAGAGGATTGATAAATATCTAACAAACCAACTACCCCATTCCACATAGAAAAGGTGCTGGTTTTATGGGTCAAAATATCTTTTGCTAGATAGCCTAATGAATCTGCTATTTTGAAATTGGAGGAATTAATTGTTACATAAGGGTCAGAGATCAGAATAGTTTTTACGCCTTTATTTGAAAAATCGCCCATCATTTTGGTAGGATTAGGCCATTTTGACAAATCCCAATCCAAATTCCCCATTTTGGTTTCATTGCCATACCAATACAAATCAAGGATGAGGGCATCTATTGGAAACCCTTGAGCCCTTAACTTAGATACCACACTGATGGCCTCCTCTTCTGAACGATAACCATATTTTGATTGTAAATACCCAAAAGCCCAACGGGGTGGTAAAGGTTGTCGTCCAGTCAGTAATGTATATCCTGCCAAAATTTCATCGTTGGAATCTCCATTAATCAAGTAATATGCCCAATGTCCCTTGCTATTAATTTGGATATTTAACTTTGTAGAATCCAATGCACCTACGTACATCCGCATAGAGCCTGGCAATTGACTATCAACCAATAACCCATATCGGTGCGACGATACCAAGAAAGGGATATTGATACCTTGTACCACCTTGGTGTTTTCTTCATAATAACCTGGCTCGTAGGTATTGTAGAAATCAAAAACCTTTTTGTTAAGGTCTAAGCCAAAAGGCCTTGCTCCTGCACCATGAAATATATCTTTGGGATTTATTCGGAAAGAAAGATACACAGAATCGGGTGTTTGAGTAAAGCCTTCATCTTCTTGTATTTTAAACGAATTTCCAGATTTTAAGCCTACCCGAAGCGGATATTTATCTACTTGTAAAACACATTTCTCAAATTGTATTTCTATTGTTTCTGATGTTTCTTTGATAGGATTGTCTAATCTCTGTGGTTTCAGGATAATTGTGTAAGCACTATCCACCACTATTTGATTGGTTTTCAACATTTGTATTTTAAAGATATTTTGACCCAATACTTGAATCAAAATATCTCCTGTTGTTCCTTTAAGCCTTAGTTCAGTATTAGTTTTTATGAAACTAACATAATTTCCTACCTGTTGAGCAAAGGTATTAATACCATTGAAACACAAGATTAGGCTGATAGCAATTCTGACAAAATGAGTTGTATTCATATTTCACAGGAAATAGCACGCTTGATTGACTATTAGAATACGTTATTTTTTCAACCTAAACACCTTCGGAAAATCGTTGTTGACCAATGCCAGGTAATTGACCTGACCTTTCATTTTTAAAGGAACAATCTGCTTTATTTCGCCATTGAGCAAAAAGCCACTCTGCTGGTTTGTTAGGGCTTCAAAATGTCCTTTCCCTTTGTTGATTAGCACATTGCCACGGCTTGCATCTATCATTCCGAGCTGTGGAATAAATCCTGTATAATTTCCTCCTAGCATAAGGTCGGGTAGCCCGTCGTGATTTATATCGGTGGTTTCAATAGCATTGATACACGACAATTGGGTTACTTCTGGTAGCTCGCTCAAAGTAAAGTTGCCTTTGCCATCGTTAACAGCAACTACTGATTTACAATAACCTACTGTTTTTATAAGACTACCCTCTAAGATATCGGAAGGGAAAAGGTCTTGTAAAGTTTTTTGGGCATAATCTGAATGTTTTAGTATCTGCTTTTTAAGGGCTGGAAACTGTTCGGCCATTTCTCTTTTTAAGAAAACAGGTACGTCTTTCCCTCCTACTGTCTTGGTCAGGATTTTGTCGGTGCTACCATTTTTATCAAAATCTTTTACCCAGATTTTGAGCGGAGCTTCAATACTAGCTTTTAGGGTAAAGTTTTCGCCCATATTACCTATTACCAAGTCATTGTCACCGTCTTTGTCAATATCCAAAACCTTTACAGCTTCCCAAAAACCTGTATATTGCTCTAATCCACTGGTAGCTTTCTGAAATTTCTTTCCTGATGCAATTAATATTTGCGGAGCTATCCAGTCGCCAACAACCACCAAATCTTTTTTACCGTCGCCATTGATATCACTCCACGAGGCATCACGAATCATCCCTAATTCGAGCAAATCAGGAGCTACCGATGAGGTTACATCCTTGAATGTACCATTGCCCTGGTTTTCGTATATAAAACTTGGAGGGTTTTGACCATACTGAATAGGAACACTCCTACTGCCTACAAATAAATCTAGGTCGCCGTCGCCATCAACATCGTATGGTAATACCACAGATGTATTGTAGCTATTAATAGGAATGGCATTCGACACATAGCTAAATTGTCCTTTACCATCGTTAAGATACAGGCGGTCTAGTAGTTCGCTCGACCCTTTGGTATTTTCATTGCCTCCGCTACCTACATACAAATCTAAATCACCATCGTTGTCGGCATCGAAAAAGCTAACGGCAGTATCTTCTGTAAATGAAAACGTTTTGAAGATAGCCTGAGGTGATTTTTGAAAACCAGAAGCCGTTTGCAAATAAAGCCGCCCTCCTTGATATTTGGCACCACAGATATAAATATCTTCTAGCCCATCACCATTCACATCGCCAACGGCGGCTTTAGGCCCTTCGCGAGAAAGCAATGCAGGTAAGTTTTTTTCTTGATAAAAATCTTCGTAACTATCTTCTACGTGTTTTTCTAATGGACTGGCAAGGACTTCAAAATACCCTTTGGTTGATTGTGTTGGAGGATAATTCGTTATTTTATGGGCATCTTTAATAGCTACAGTATGCGTAAAATCTATTTTAGGATTCTTATAGACACTGATTCGGAGGTTGGGCCAAGTAATAACCATTGAATCTAATTTTGAGATACTACCCAAGCCAAATGTCAATGGATATTCGGTACTAGACTGAAAGCCCCTTGAAGGAACTACCATACGAGTTTGTACCATTTTGTTGGCATAAATATCCACTTTGGCCCCTACAGCAAAAGTATTTTGCCCCTCACCCTGTAATTTCACCTTGATATAATGCTTTTTATTGGTTAGTTTATCTGAGTTGTTGCGATATACAAAGCAAGGCATATTGACATTATTTACCACCAAATCTAAGTCGCCATCGTTGTCTAAATCGGCATACGTAGCTCCATTAGAGAACGACGGGGTTTCAAATCCAAACGCTTTGGCTTTCTCCTCAAACTTTAGGGTTTGGGTATTATGGAAAAAATTGTTGGGAATTGGATGTGAAGGCATATTTTCAATAATCTTGCTAAAGCTTTCTTTTACGCCTGTAGACTCCATACGTTGCATCAACTCATTGGCAAAAAAATCAATAAAATCTTGGTCGATTACATCGTGGTAAATCCCATTACACACATAAATATCATTGTAACCATCGTTATCGGCATCAAACATCAATGCCCCCCAGCTCCAATCGCTGGCGGCAACACCTGCGTAATTACCAATTTCGCTAAAGGTACCATCTTGGTTGTTGAGTTGAAGGCTATTTTGCTGAAACTGATTATAAAAACCACGGTCTTTTTTTAATTTAAACACATAATGATTATCGAAAGAAGAAGTTGTTTTGAGGCGGTATTCATCTCTTGGCAACATATCGGTTGTAATAATTTCAGAGAAACCATCATTATTGACATCGGCCATATCGGCACCCATCGAAGCCAAACTAATATGCTTCATCCGTTGTTCTATTTCTTCTTTAAAAGTCCCATCTTTTTGGTTGATATACAGATAATCTTTTTCATAAAAATCGTTGGAAACGTAAATATCTGGATAATGGTCGTTGTTGGCATCGCCTATAGTGACACCCAAGCCAAAGCCGATTAAGCTACTATAAATACCTGCTTCCTTAGACACATCATGGAAAACACCATTATCATTTCGCATCAATTTGTCGCCTCCCCCCTTCAAGAAATCCTTTACAGGCCAATCTTCAGCACGCATATCACGATTATTAGCATAGTTAAGGGTATTTACAGGAATAAAGCTATTGTTGAGAATATAACAATCCAAATCGCCGTCCATGTCGTAATCAAAAAAGGCTGCATGTGTGGTATATCCACCTTCATCTAAACCATACTTAGCAGCAGATTCGGTAAAAGTCAGGTTTCCGTTGTTGATAAAAAGAGCGTTTTTTTGCTGTTTAGTAAATTTGCGATAGCCCGCATTACAGACATAAATATCCAACAGTCCATCATGATTAATATCAACCATTACTACACCTGTATTCCATTTATCGGCTTCTTCTATACCTGCTTTTTTAGAAATATCTTCATATTTCCAATTGCCTTTATTGAGGTAAAGTTTGTTAGACCCCATATTGGACGTAAAGAAAATATCGGGTAATCCATCGTTGTTGATGTCACCTACTGCTACGCCACCACCGTTATAAAAGTTACGATAATTGAAAATATTAAACTCTTCGGTATTCTCAATTTTGTTATTAAATACGATACCCGTTTCCTCTTCTTTCATCAGCTCAAACACAGGCTCATTTTCTTGTTTAGAACAAGCCACAGCCATACTTATGAAAAGAATAAAAGCGATTTTCTGAAAAATTTTCATTGGTAATAATTTTAAATAATGCTTACAGAAAAACTACAATTTGACTATGCTAATAGCACAACCTCCACCTTTGGCCAATTTTAATGCCAAGACAGACGTACTGTTAAGTTCAACTTTTTGGATAACATAGGCTTCTGGATTACTTTCCCAATTGGCGTTATCGGCATCTCGATAAATGATTGCTTGATATTGCTGATTTTTTGGTAAAAAATCAAAGTGGACGGTAATTTCACGGGCATTTTCGTCGGTAATTGCTCCTACAAACCAGCTTTCTTTTCCTTTTTGTTTGCGGGCAATAGCTATATAATCGCCAGGCTCGGCATCTAGTACTTTGGTATCGTCCCAGTCTACAGGCACATCTTTGATAAACTGAAAAGCATCAGGATAGCGGCTAAAGTTTTCGGGTAAGTCGCCCGCCATTTGCAGAGGGCTATACATGGTTACGTACAAAGCCAATTGTTTGGCAAGTGTAGTTCTAACACGTGTTTTGCGAGAAGGCTCAAATTGATTTAGTTGCATTCTGAAAAAGCCCGGTGTATAGTCCATTGGGCCACCCATTAGCCTAGTAAAAGGTAGTATTGTTTCATGCTCAGGGGTTAGCCCCAAAGTAGGAGCATTGTTAAATTCATTGCCACGGGCGGCTTCATTGGCGAGCCAGTTAGGATATGTTCTGTGCAAGCCCGTTGGGCGTGCAGACTCGTGAGCCTCCAGCATAATTTTATATTCTATCGCTTTTTCGGCCACACGATTATAATGATTTACCATCCATTGGCTATCGTGATGCTCGCCCCTTGGGATAATCTTCCCTACATAACCTGTTTTTACGGTATTAATTCCTTTGTCATTCATGTATTGGAAAGCCCTGTCTATTCGGCGTTCGTAATTGGTTGCCGAACCAGAGGTTTCGTGGTGCATAATAAGCTTTACCCCCTTATCTTTGGCATAAGCCAATAGGGCATCTATATTGTAATCGGCATAAGGTGTTACAAAATCAAAAACCTCCTCTTTCCAATTGCCAAACCAATCCTCCCAGCCCTCGTTCCAGCCCTCTACCAATACGCCATCAAAGCCATTGTTGGCGGCAAAATCTATGTATTTTTTAACATTTTCTGTATTTGCCCCATGTTTGCCACTACTTTTTTCCCAAGTAGCTTTTCCCACGTGCATTTCCCACCACATTCCTATAAACTTTTGGGGCTTAATCCAGTCGGTATGTTCAATTTTTGAAGGTTCGTTAAGGTTCAAAATCATTTTTGAAGCCAACACATCCGTAGCTTTTTCAGTAATAACCAATGTTCGCCAAGGCGTTTTGGCAGGTGTTTGCAAATACGCTTTGTTGCCAACGGCATCAGGTGTAAGGTGCGATGTAAGCCCTAATTGGGGGGTATCAGCAAGTAAGTGCATTACAGGATAATTCACCAAAGCCGCCTCGTGGATATTCAAGTAAATACCCTCGGGGGTTTTCATCATCAAGGGAGTTTGTACGGCATTGTCACCAATGATTGATTTTACGGCAATATCTTTTTCTTTATTGGCAGCAGCCAGAGCCTTTATTCCAGTAAAAAGAGTAGTATTATAAAGATACTCATTGGTGTCGTAATCGCCTGGAATCCAGAAAGTTTTATTATTGGCACTCAAATTAAACTGTGTTAACTCATCAGCTACAATAAAATGTTTGAAATTAGTTTGTTCTGGAAACTCGTAGCGAAAGCCTACGCCGTCGTTGAATACCCGAAAAATAATATCAAGTAAGATATTGGACGGAACGGCCTTCAAGTGGAGCTTTATTTCCTTATAGTGATTGGTAATACTGTGGGTTTCACCCCAAACAGGTTGCCACGTATCAAGATGTTCGGTCGAATCAGTTGAGGTAATAGCAAAGCGATTGAGTAGAACAGCAGGTTTAGCCAGTTTAAATCCTAAAGAAGATGGCCTGAGAATAGTAATATTATTAATACTTACCCTGTAGGTAATACTGCCATTGGAGGCGAGAGCCAGCCCTAGCTTAATTCGAGTACTGGGAGATTGAATCTCGATGTTCTTTTGTGCCAAACTGGTAGTATACAACAGCAGTATTAGCATGAATACACCTAAATACTTCATTAGTTTAAATCTTTTGTATAAAAATGGTTTTGGGAACTTCTACAATGGCATCATCAATAACAACAGAGTTATTGTTGGTAAAATAAATCTGTTTCTTTCACATCTTGCATCTTAAACAGAGGCTTCTTGATTACAATCAACGCCTTCAAGGTATTCCATTGGGTAGGTTCATTTTGCATTTGATACAATCCTACTTTACCTGTCAAGCTAATCACCGCTTTTTCCTTATTCAAGGAAATAACTTTTATATGTCCTTCGGTCATTAAATACCCTTCTCCAAGGTTCTTTTTTTCATCTTTTATGCGGCCAATCATTACACTCGCATTGATTTGATTGTCTTTAAACACTGTTTTTTCAATAGGTTTTTCTTTATACCAATGCTCTCCGCCAAAGGCTAATACGACATTGCTTCTGTATTGGTCAAACAAACTAACCCGAAAGAAAGAATTAAATACGGTAAGTTCACCTTGAAACACGCTTGTTTCTGGATAAAAATCCTTACCATCAATCAGCACTTCAATTTTTGCCTCATGGTCATTAAGTTTCTCCAAAATTTTATTAACTCTAGCTTTACTTACGTCAGAAGAACTACAAGATAATACTGTAAAAAATGCCAGTACACCTATAATAAATTTTAATTTCATCTTTTACAATTACTAATTTTTGAGAGTGCTCTAATAGAATAAATTCAGTAACAAAACAACACCCATAACAATTGGACTTTTGAAAATATTAGGATATTAAACAAAAATGCTCGATAAATCGAGCATTCTTGTTTAATATAACAGCTACATTTAGTGTACCTATTAATATCCAGCGTTTTGTTTCAAGTTAGGGTTAGAAACAATTGCCGAAGAAGGAATAGGGAACAATACTAAATGAGCATCTTTTTTCTCAGCACCAGTACCAGTCAAGAATTTCCCGAAACGAATTTCGTAAGTTCTTGCTCCACCTTCCCAGTATGTTTCACGACCAATTTCGTCAAAAAGAGCTTGTTCTGTCAACGATGTCAAAGCTTTTGCACCACGAGCAGTTCTTAGTTCATTAACAAGTGTCAAAGCACTAGCAGCGTTTCCACTTCTGAAAAGAGCTTCAGCTTTTGCCAATACTACCTCACCCAAACGAGTTAAGATATATTTACCAGCATCAGATGGGTGATACTTGATTACACGAATACCTTTATCAGTAGCAGCACCAGCCAAAGGTACATCTCTTGTGAAAGAAAGCACTTTTTGAGTTCTTGTATCAACAATTGGTTTACCGCTATCATCAATTTGAGTACCAATCAAGAAACCACGTCCAATACCTGAGAATTCTTTTCCATTACCCAAAGCAGGAGAACCTTTACGTTGGTCACCAGTTTCAAACTTGTCATAGAAATCAGCCAAAGTTGTAAAACCATTCCAACCTGAAGGGTTTTGGTTGTAGTGAAGTGTCATAAACCAACGGTTTTGAGCAGTACCTTCATTACTTACAAAAATCACCTCGCTAGAGCCTGCATTAGCAAAGTTTTTGAAATAGCTAGACTCTAAAGCATATCCAGAAGCAGTAACTGCATTGGCATAAGCTATCACTTTATCCATATCGGCCTTATCAAAAGTATATGGGCCTGCTGGAGTAGATGACTTGAATACAGCTTTATTCAAATACAATTTAGCTAACAAAGCATTGGCAGCTGCTTTTGAAGCAACCCCTGGCGTTACATTTGGTTTCAAATCGCTTAATCCAGGAAGGGCTTCTTCCAAATCTTTCACGATAAAATCAAAAGCTTCAGAGCGAGACAAAATTTTAGGGAATTCATTTACCCCTTGAGTTACTTCTCTGAATGGTACTTGACCAAAGTAATCCATTACGTGATACATGTTAAACGCACGTAAAAATTTAGCCTGAGCTAACTGAGATGCAGATGGGCTCGACGCAATAATTTCGTTGGTTTTATATACACGTTGGTTCAAATTGTTCCAAGCATCTCTAATATACGTGTGAGAAGCATCCCAAGTGTGGGCATCCAATGTACGCCATACACCATTATCGCCCCAGTCTACACCACGAGTTGGCGGAATCATTTCAGCAGAAGTATGCTCTCCTAGTGCATATATACCTGCTTGGTCTGTATAAGTACCTAAGTCAACATAAGCAGACGCTAATAGTTCTGTTGGATTTCCTGGCGTAAAAGTAGCATCTCCAGAAGAAGCACGTACGCTAGAATCCTTTTCAGGAACAACTAAGTCTGTACAAGCAGTTAGAGCAAAGAAACTTATACTAGTAAATAATACTTTAGGAAAATGTTTATTTTTCATTGTGAATTTTCTTTTAAATGTTATTGACCTACTATCTATTTCAATCGGTTTAATAAAGTATTAAGTTGAAACTTTACTGATTAGTTTTAAAGTATTCAGATTAACATTAATTAGAATGAAATATTAGCACCTACTGTCCAAGTTCTTGCTCTTGGGTAAGCAGTATAATCAATACCAGCCGAAGGAATACCGTTAAGAGATTTGTTTGTGTTCACCTCTGGGTCTTGACCACTGTAGTTGGTGAAAGTTAACAAGTTTTGGCCTGTCACAAATACTCTTAAATTAGAGATATTTTTACTTCCTGTTTTGATTTTGTAACCTAATGTTAAGTTTTGCAAACGAACGAAGTCACCTTTTTCCAAGAAACGAGTAGATACGTCTGGAGCATTCAATGGGCCTTCACCGTTACCAATTACGCTTTTCACAACGTTACGACCGTTTGCAAAAGCACCAGCAGTAAAGAATGCGTTAGCCGTGTTAGAGTAAAGGTAGCTACCAAATACACCGTTGAAGAAGAAACTCAAATCAAAACCTTTGTATTTGAAGTTGTTTGTCAAACCTGCAGTAACAGTAGGAAGTGGACTTTTTCCGATAAATTGTTGGAAGTCTCCTTCTGGGTAAACAGAGTTTCCATTGCTATCATAACCACCGAATTGACGCAAGAACCATGCAAACAATGGCTGACCTTCAGCAATACGTTGAGCAAATGCACCAGAAAGACCTTGACCGTTAATTTCACCTGTATCATATACACCCACTAAGTTTTTCACTAAGTTTTTGTTATATGCCATGTTGTACAACACCTCCCAAGTAAAGTCACCACCATCAATTACTTGTGCATTCAAACCTAATTCAACACCACGGTTTTGAATATCTGTATCTAAGTTTTTCCAAACAAATGGTGTTGGAGCTGGCTGAGCAGATACTACTTGGAACAACAAATCTTTTGTATGTTTTTCGTAGAATTCGATATTACCAGAAAGTCTGTTTTTCAAGATTGCGAAGTCCAAACCGATGTTCAATGCTGAAGTAGTTTCCCATTTCAAATCAGGGTTGTTAAACGCAACAGCATTCAAACCACCACCTTCAATGTTGTCACCGCCTTGGTTGATACTCCAGTTGCTATATCTATCTCTTCTATCATACAAGTTGTGAGGGATTGACTGGTTACCAGTAATACCATAACCTACACGAAGAGCTAAATCAGAGAATACATCTCTTGGTACAAATGCTTCTTCAAACAATTTCCATTTGAATGCAAAAGAAGGGAAATAACCATATTTGTTGTTACCACCAAATTTAGAAGAACCATCGACACGTAGAGTACCAGTCAACAAATACTTACTATTGATTGATACGTTTACACGGCCAAAATATGATTGTAATTCGTCTCTTTCAGCAAATGAGTTTTGAATCAAAGAACCTTTGGTACCGCTATTAGCAGAAGCTAAGTTATTCAACATCAAATCTAATTCGCTTACACGGAAGTTAGTAGCGGTGATATTTTTACCTTCTCTTTCAAATGTTTGGTATGAATAACCCAACAATGCGTTGAATGTAAAGTTTTTAGAGAAATCTTTATCATAAGTAAAGTAGTTTTCAAACAAACGGTTATTTACTTGAATATCTCTTACGTAAGCACGACCCAAGCCACTAACACCTTCGATCACCAAATCTTTAGAGTAAGCTGATTTTCTTGTTGAGAAAGAACGGTCAAAACCAATTACAGTTTTGAATTTCAAACCAGTTGCAATTTGTAGTTCAGCATTGAAGTTACCTAATGCACGAAGGGTATTCGTATTATCTTTAGATAAGTTCAAGAAAGCTACAGGGTTTGGTTCTGTAATACCTGGTTGGTTATAAGTACCATCTGCTTTATAAACAGACATTGTAGGGTTTGATTTCAAAGCCCCTGCCAATAAGTCACCCGTAAAACCTGAGTTTTCTGAGATAGGCACACCTACATCTTCAGTATTCGCCAAGTTTACACTTGTACCAATAGTTAAACGGTCATTGATAAATTTCTTGTTTCCATTAAAACCTACACTGTAACGAGTCATCTTAGATTTCTCGATAATACCTTCTTGGCCCATATAGCCCAAAGAGAAACGGTAACTACCAGAGTTGTCACCACCGCCATAAGCTAAATTGTGTTGGTTAGTAATCGCTGTTCTAAAAATCTGATCTTGCCAGTCTGTAGAACCTTTTTGGTTTTGAGTAGGGTTAGCGGCTGCAAATTCAGAAGCAGACAACAAGTCATATTTCTTTGTAATACTGCTAATACCTAAAGAATAACCATAATCTAATGTTCCTTTACCTGTTTTTCCTTTTTTAGTAGTAATCAAAACAACACCATTAGCACCACGCGAACCGTAAATAGCTGTTGCAGAAGCATCTTTCAAAATGTCGATACTTGCAATATCATCAGGGTTCATAAAACTTAATGGGTTTTTTGCTGCTTGACGACCAACACCACTTGCATCACCATCACCAGAAGTATTATCACCACTCAAAGGAACACCATCTACAACAAATAATGGGTTATTACCACCATATACTGAAGATGTACCACGAATACGCACGTTGATACCACCACCAGGTTCACCACTTGATTGTGTAATTTGTACCCCTGGAACACGACCTTGCATCAATTGTTCAGGAGACGAAACAATACCTTTGTTGAAGTCTTTTGTACCAATTGCATTTACAGCACCAGTAGCATCTTTCTTCTTTACAGTACCATAACCAATTACAACAACTTCATCTAATGCCTTAGTTTCTGAAGCTAGACCTACGTTGATTTCAGAACGATTGCCTACTGAAACCTCTTGTTTTGCATAGCCTACAAACGAAAATACCAAAGTGCTTCCACCCGGAACAGCAATTTTGTAAGAACCAGTAGCATCAGTTTGAGTACCTTTGTTTGTTCCTTTTACTTGTACTGTTACACCCGGTAAGCCTGAGCCATCACCGCTATCAGTTACTTTTCCAGTAACATTTTTGTCCTGAGCATACACCCCTACAGACACAAGCATTGCTACAGCTATCATTGCGAACTTCAAAAGCCCCTTTGATACTGCACCTTGTCGCGTTGGGCGACCAAACCATCGGTAAAAATGATTTTTCATAGGTAATATTAAGATTGGGAAAAATGGTTAATGAAATTTGAGAAATGAAATCGTAGTTTTTATATGAGTAAAAAAGACTAAACACTCGTCGTTTTATGAATTAGCGGTTGTAAGTGTTTGGGACTTTCTTGCCAAAAAGTATAAAATTGCTATGATTCCACTTGACAAAATAGGCGAGAAAGTTTCTATAATTCAATTTTTTTTTGAAAAAATTTTATTCTAACATCCTGCAACTTTTCTCTAAAATTGCACTAAAACTA
The DNA here is from genome assembly GCF_000427405.1 of Flectobacillus major DSM 103. Lineage (NCBI taxonomy): Bacteria > Pseudomonadati > Bacteroidota > Cytophagia > Cytophagales > Flectobacillaceae > Flectobacillus > Flectobacillus major. The sequence continues at coordinate 418,710 of NZ_KE386491.1, read as the reverse complement.
TACCTCCTCAACTTAGCACAGGGTAGTACTCTTTTGCAAAAGTTTGTAAAAATTTGCGTATGGGTAGTTTTTGTTAAAAAATGTTAAATTTAGACTCTCGTGAACAATAAGTACTTGTTGTACTTTTCCTATAAAGAAAATGATTAAATAAATACATCTATGAGTAGTCATAAATTCATTTATTAATACCCCTAATTACCTTAAACACAAAATTTGAGACATGATTCTAAAAAAAGTCCAATTTGAAAATCACAAATATATTGTCCTGTTTTATCATTTTTGTTTTACAATCAAGCTTTTACTTTGGGCTTCTTTGAGTCTTATCAAAATTTTACAATATGCAATATATTGCCATATTAAAACTTATGTTTTGCAATCTTATGCAAAGTTTATATCCATACTACTGTAGAAATAACCCCTAATTACCACTATTCTTCATTAGTATTCTGTCATGGCTATACTATGCCTTTTGGTGATAATTTGTATAATAACTTATTAGTTATAATGAGTATAATCTCTCTTCCTTTTGCTTTATCTTCCTTTTCAACAAGATGCTTCACCCCTGAAATCCCCCCCCTTGCACTATTTTAGAAAAACTCTTTCTTTTTTATTGAACATTTACACAATATTCGGTCTGTTGCTAAAAATACTTATCTCTTTAATTTGTATCTTTGAACCACCAAATTATAGAATGAAGTACTCCATTAAGGCTTAAAATATCTTTGTCAAATACAACTAGTTGGCTTTGGCAAAACATACTTAACCCTATAGAATTTGACCTTGCGATTGAAGTTATAATCAACTCAAAAACATATTTTCGCCAATTTCTTCTTCTATAATTTGTCATCAGTAACCAAAAACTCTTTCATAATTAGTCCCAATTTGTCTTAATCATAGATACTTTCTTGGGTATTTGTGCATTAATCCCTTATCCAAAATGAGTCAAAAAGTAAGTAAACAGCTCCTCGCACAACTTGCCTCAATACTAGAAGGTGATTTTCATTATGATACTGTAATGCGTACTTTGTATGCTACCGATGCGTCGGCCTATCGTGAAATGCCTACTGCTGTGGCCATTCCAAAATCAATTGATGATATCAAAAAACTGATAGCGTTTGCCGCCGAAAATGGTACGTCCATTATTCCTCGTACTGCTGGAACATCCTTGGCAGGACAAGTAGTTGGGAATGGTATTGTGGTGGATGTTTCAAAAAACTTTACTCAAATATTAGAAGTAAATAAAGACGAACATTGGGTACGTGTACAACCAGGAGTAGTACGTGATGTACTTAATATGGAGCTGAAAAAATATGGCCTCTTCTTTGGGCCTGAAACTTCAACAGCCAACCGTGCTATGATTGGCGGTATGGTAGGCAATAACTCATGTGGCTCAAACTCTGTGGTATATGGCTCTACTCGCGACCACCTTTTAGAAATAAAAGCTATTTTGGCTGATGGCTCCGAAACCGTTTTTAAGGCTACAGACTTAGCTTCTTTTCAACATATAGTAAGCTCAGCCCAACAAAAAAACGGGTCAGCTACGCTTCTCGACAAGATTTATTTAAAAACAAATGATATTTTATCGAATCCTAAAAATCAGGATGAAATAAGGGAAGAGTTTCCTAAACCTACTATCGAACGACGAAATACAGGTTATGCCTTGGATATGTTGCTCAATTGTGAGCCATTTACACCCAATGGTAAGCCCTTCAATATGTGTGAGTTGATTGCAGGCTCGGAAGGTACGCTTTGCTTTATTACCGAAATCAAACTGCATGTCAACGATATGCCTCCTAAAGAAATAGGGTTGGTTTGTGCCCATTTCAACTCGGTAGATGAATCGTTGAAAGCTAATCTTATTGCGTTGAAATATAAGCCTTCGGCATCTGAATTGATGGATCACTATATTCTGGAATGTACCAAAGCCAATCCAGAACACCGCCAAAACAGATTCTTTGTACAGGGCGACCCTGGGGCTATTTTGGTGGTCGAGCTTCGTAGTAATGCGATTTCGGAAATTGAAAAACTTGCCGCAGCAATGGAAGCAGAAATGCGTGCAGCTGGCTTGGGCTATCATTTTCCTGTAGTATATGGTGCTGCCGATACCAAAAAGGTATGGGACTTAAGAAAAGCAGGACTAGGCTTGTTATCCAACCTCCCCGGTGATGAAAAAGCTGTGGCAGTAATTGAAGACACAGCCGTTGATGTGAATGACTTACCTGAATTTATTCGAGAATTCAACGAAATTTTGTCGGCCAACAATATGTACTGTGTGCATTATGCTCACGCAGGGTCGGGCGAGTTACACCTCCGCCCTATTATCAACCTCAAAACGGTAGAAGGCAATAAACAATTCCGCTTAATTGCTGAAGAAATTGCTACTTTGGTAAAAAAATACAAAGGTTCGTTGTCGGGCGAGCATGGCGATGGCCGCTTGCGAGGCGAATTTATTAGACAGATGGTTGGCGAACACAACTATCAATTGATGAAAGAGCTTAAAAAAGCTTGGGACCCTCAGAATATATTTAACCCCAATAAGGTGGTTGATACACCTCCTATGGATACGTTCCTACGCTATACGCCTGGACAAACTACACCTGAGTTCAAAACTACTTTCCGTTTTCACGACCAAGATATTCTGCAACATGCCGAACAATGTAACGGTTCGGGCGATTGCCGTAAAACACATTTATCGGGTGGTACTATGTGTCCTTCTTATATGGCTACTCGCAACGAGAAAGAAACTACTCGGGCAAGAGCCAACATTTTACGTGAGTTTTTGACCAATTCAGACAAAGCCAACCGCTTTAATCATGAAGAAATCAAAGAAGTGATGGATTTGTGCTTGGCCTGTAAAGGTTGTAAATCAGACTGCCCATCGAACGTAGATGTTGCCAAACTAAAAATGGAATTTTTACACCAATACTACAAAGAAAATGGTGTACCCCTTAGAAGTAAGTTGGTCGGGAATTTCTCAAAACTTTCTCAACTAGCTTCTTATGTACCTTGGGCTTATAATTTGGTGTTTGAAACGCCTGCCCTACGTAAAATCGCTAATAATCTTGTTGGCTTTCACCCCGAACGTACTATGCCTTTACTGGCAAAAGAAACGTTTTTAAACTGGAATAAAAAGCGTTCAAAAACAACAGGTCTCAGCAAAAAAGTATATCTATTTGCCGATGAGTTTACTAATTACAATGATGTAGAAATTGGCAAAAAGGCTGTATTGTTATTAGAAAAATTAGGCTATGAAGTAGTTATACCAAAACACGTAGAGTCGGGTCGTCCGCAGTTATCAAAAGGGTTGCTAGATGACGCTAAGGCTTTGGCCAACAAAAACGTAACGATGCTAAAAGATATTATTACCGAACAAACGCCTTTGGTTGGCATTGAGCCTTCAGCTATTTTGACTTTCCGTGACGAATATCCTGATTTAGTGGATGACAACTTGGTTGAGTCGGCAAAATCATTGGCAAAAAACACTTTGATGGTGGAGGAATTCTTGGCCAAAGAAATTGATGCCAAACGTATTGCTAGCAATGTGTTTACTCAAGAAAAGCGTTTGATAAAATTACATGGACACTGCCAACAAAAATCATTGTCGAGTTTAGTACCAGCCAAAAAAGCCTTATCATTACCTGCCAATTATGAGGTACAATTAATTCCGAGTGGCTGTTGTGGCATGGCGGGTTCTTTTGGCTACGAAAAGGAGCATTTCGAGCTATCTAATCAGGTAGGCGAATTGGTATTATTCCCGACGATTCGTCAGCAGCCCGAAGAGGTTATTATAGCAGCCTCAGGCACAAGCTGTCGCCATCAGATTCACGACGGTACGGGCCGAACAGCTCAACATGCCGTAGAGATTTTATTCGAGGCATTGGCAATATAATTACTAATCAAAGGCTATGATTATATACAACGTTTTACAACGAAAATGCTGTATATAATCATAGCCGAAATATATTTACTGATATAAAAGCTATTTAAAATTACCCTAAATCAGGATTTTCTAGTTTCCTTTTAAAATCTCCTCAACTTACTGGTATTCAAACAACCCCTTTGTAATTCGATATGGGTATTACACAGCTTCATTTCTTACTACTTTATCGGGAGTAGGATACACCAATAGTTTTGAAAAATCTACCTTCCAAAAATCTAAATCCAATAGTTTATTATTAACATCTTTGGTAAGGGTAATAACAACAGGTGTTTCATCGGTATCGATATACTCCACCTGAATCAGGTCGCCATCGTACAAATTGGGGTCTTCGCCCATACTGATACTGCCCATTTTGCCTCCTTCATATTCTACCACATCCTCATTGATAGGATAATCGTCGGTTGTAAAACCTATTTGTTTCAAAAGGTATTCAATCAATTCTCGCTCTTGCGGTCTTATTTTTCTTGATGCTTGCGTCATAATTTATGCTATTTAAAATACAAATATAAAACTTCGCTACCAATACCAACACGCCAGCATTATGCCTTTTCAAATAAGGCTTTTTCATAATATTTGAATATCTTGCATGCTATAAAACCTAGTTTGTGTCTTATTGGCACTAAAACTTTTTGAAAATATAAACTCGTTCAAAATGAAAAAATTACTTGCCGCATCGCTCCTACTCTTAGGGTCGGATACTCTATTGGCCCAACAAAAATCTAATTACAGTCAGTACGACCTATTCAACCCTCTGTTCAATTATTCACTCACAACACCAACCCGTAGTGGTACTGGCTCGCCTGGGGCAAACTATTGGCAAAACCAAGCAGATTACAAAATCAATGTGTCGCTCGACGATGAAAAAAATACCATAGAAGGCGAAGTAGAAATTACCTACAAAAATAATTCGCCCGACAAGCTTAATTTCCTATGGCTGCAACTCGACCAAAACCAGTTTAATACACAGTCACGAGGAGCCGCTACTACTAACATTACAGGCGGACGATTTGGTAACACCAGTTTCAATGGCGGTTATGAAATTAAATCGGTAACGGTAGATGGCAAAACCGTTGAGCATTTAGTTACAGATACTCGTTTGCAGCTCAAACTGACAACACCTGTTAACGAGAAAACAGGTATTGCCAAAATTAAGATAGCCTATGCTTTCAAAATACCTAAATATGGATCAGATCGTGTTGGTATGCACGAAGCTCAACAAGGTACAATTTACGAGATTGCCCAGTGGTATCCTCGTATGGCCGTTTACGACGATATTGAAGGCTGGAATGTGTTGCCATATTTAGGAGCAGGCGAGTTTTATTTAGAATACGGCAACTTTGAGTATGCCGTTACAGTGCCAGCTTCGCATATTGTTGTGGGCTCTGGCGAGCTTATCAACCCTAACGAATGCTGGACAGCCGAGCAGTCAAAACGCTTGGCTCAAGCTTCTAATAGCGACAAAACTGTCATCATCAGAAGTAAAGATGAAATCACAGAAGGTAATTCTCGCCCAAAAACAGAAGGCAAAATCACATGGAGATTCCGTTGTAATATGGCTCGTGATGTGGCCTTTGCTTCGTCAAAAGCATTTGTTATAGATGCGGCCAAAATTAATTTACCAAGTGGCAAAAAATCCTTAGCTATGTCGGCCTATCCTGCCGAGGCTGGTGGAGAAAAAGGTTGGGGACGCTCGACCGAATATGTTAAAGGTTGTTTAGAGTATTACTCAAAATGGCTCTATGAGTATACCTATCCAGTAGCCACCAACGTAGCGGGTTCTATTAGTGGTATGGAATATCCTGGCATAGTTTTTTGTGGCAGTACTAGCCGTACCGAAAGCCTTTGGGGTGTAACTGACCATGAGTTTGGTCATAACTGGTTTCCTATGATTGTAGGTTCTAATGAAAGAAAATTTGCTTGGATGGACGAAGGTTTTAATACTTTTATCAACTTCTATTCGACCGATAATTTTAACAATGGCGAATACAAAAGTAATAAAATTGATATGCACCAATTGGCCAAACAGTTATTCCGTGATACCGCCGAGCCTATAATGAATATTCCAGATGTTATTCAGGCTAGTGGATTAGGATATGAGGCTTATTACAAACCTGCGATTGGACTAAAATTATTGCGTGAGCAAATTTTGGGTGAAGAGCGATTTGATTATGCGTTCCGTGAATATATCAAACGCTGGGCTTTTAAGCACCCAACTCCTTATGACTTTTTCAAAACAATCGAAGATGCTGCTGGCGAAGACCTTTCTTGGTTTTGGCGAAGTTGGTTTTATGAAACATGGAAGCTTGACCAAGCCGTAAAGGATGTTCAGTACATAGAACAAGACCCTAAGAATGGTGCTATTATTACTATCGAAAACCTTGAAAAAATGGCCCTACCAGCTACAATAGACCTAGAAATGGTTGGTGGAACAAAGGAAAGAGTTACTCTTCCTGTAGAAATTTGGCAAAGAGGTGGTACATGGACTTTCAAAAGCTCAACAACCTTACCACTAAAGTCTGTTACTATCGACCCAGACCATGTTTTACCCGATTTTAATTCAAAAAATAATACATGGAGACCTTTAAATTATAAAGCTCCAAAACCAAATTAATATTGTATTACACTCATCATAAATACAAGGCTATCATGACAAAACAATAGCCTTGTATTTGTTACAAGAGGATTAAATAGATTATTGCTTTTTCGATTAGTTATCATTCACTAAGATTATTGTTATGAGTAACGTCTTTACGAATACTTTCGACTTCAAGGTTTTCAAACAGATATGGAAATCGGAAGATTTGAGCAGTGACAAAAAGATGCTTGAGACGTTGACAAAAGATAACCCACTTTTACATGATACTTTATTGATGCAGGGTATTGCAATGGCTGTCATAGACACCACTACCTTACAATACGCCCTAATTCTAGGCGATGTTGACAAAGTATGTGGCTGGTCTGCCGACTATCTATACAAAGTTGGAATGGAAGGCTTCGTCAATCAATTTTTACCTCAAGATAAATTAGGACTTATCGAGATTTCAAAAAAAATCAACAGTTATTTACTCTCCCTAGAGAACCAACAGTTAAGGTCGTTTCGGGCTATTTATGATTATAGAATTGAACGGAAAAATGGGGCTACCACAAGGATATGCCAAGAAAACCTTATTTTGAAAGTCAATGAAGAAAAACAGGCTATCTATACGTTAGCTTATATCTCGGATATTACCCATTTCAAGAAAGACGGAAAGCAACACCTACTTCTTTCTGGAGGAAATACTGATATTTTATTAGAAATTGATAATAATCTCAGTACTTGTCAAAAATTGCCTTTACTAACCAAAAGAGAACTCGAAATTGCCAAACTTTTAGGGCAAGGCCGGCTCAGCGAGCATATTGCCCAAGATTTGTTTATCAGTGTCAATACTGTGAATAAACATCGCCAAAACATGTTACGAAAGCTAGGCTTAGCCGACACCCTTGAATTGATTAATTTTCTTAAAATATACCGACTAATCTAACAACACACTCTTCTAAATTTGCTTTCAATGAAAAATACCGATTGGCTCGCCATTGCTCAAAGAATACAATCTATTGCTCAGGCAGGCATATTTTACGCACAAGATAAACCCTTCGACCTTGAACGCTATCAGGAATTATCGGATTTGAGTATCAAAATTCTACAAAACCTCAGCGACGAGCCTATCGAAAAAATCACACGTTTATTTGCTAGCGAACGTGACGGATACCAAACGCCCAAAGTAGATGTTCGTTCGGTAATTTTCAATGACAATGGAGAAATCCTGTTGGTAAAAGAAAATGTCGATGGCAAATGGTCACTTCCTGGAGGTTGGGGCGATGTAGGTTATTCGCCCTCGGAAGTAGCCGAAAAAGAAGCTTGGGAAGAAACTGGGCTAAAAGTAAAAGCTCAAAAACTTTTGGGTGTATTTGATAAGAAAAATCATCCGCACCCTCCTCAAGCATGGTATGTGTATAAGCTGTTTATCCTTTGTGAAATCGTTGGCGGAACATTGGCCGCACATACACAAGAAACATCAGAAGTTGCATTTTTTACACTCGAAAACCTCCCTCTGCTGTCTGAAGATAGGATTGTAAAAAATCAAATAGAAATGATGTTTGACTATTACAAAAACCCCAGCAAACCCGTTTATTTTGACTAGATAAGTTTCTACAAAAAATCCTTTCTGAAACTTATCTATCAGAAAGGATTTTATATAAATTATTTTGCTATCGCTTTATAACAGGAACGGTTACCTCTACCACCGAGCTAACCTCTGTTCCTTTGTATTGAGCTGGTAGCCAATTGGGCATATCCTGCAAGGCATTAAGTACCTCTTCACTACTCTGGTAATCGGCCATTTTCATCAACTTAAAAGCTTCAGGTTTTCCGTTTTTCTTGACAACAAACTGTACTATTACTTGTTCCTGTTTTTCTTTGAGTTGAGCTTTCCTAGAGGCCTTTACGTTTTTTTCTAAATATTTTTTAAAAGCATCGCTTCCACCATGAAAAACAGCTCTTTGGTCGGGTTTAGTAAATATCGAATCACTAAGAGCTGCTTCTTCTAAAAGCGATAAAACCCTTATTCCACCAGCATAATATTGCTTTTTTTCTTCCTCTGTAAGCGTTACTTCTGCTGCGGCTTCCTTAACCACATAATCATAAATTCCTCCTGTAGTAGCCACTGTAGGTTCAGCTTGGGGAGCTGCCACAACAACCGTTTTGGGGGAAGGAGTCATCACAAGCAGAGGCTTTTGTTGGGCTTTTTGTCCTTGTAATTGCTTAATTTGGTTTTCCTCAAGCTCCAAATCATCAGGCAAAGATACCTCGGCCAGAGGAGTATCTTTTATAACCCAGTTGGGCGTTTCAGACACCGATTCAACCAAATACATTGACGCAAACAAATTTGATGCTAACAAGTTAGCAACATTAGATAAACTTATATTGGTAAGGTTACAAAGAACATAAACATCAACATCAGTACCTTGCAACTTAAATCCATTGACTATGTTTTTTTTTGAAGACTGAGAAAAAGAAGCGGATAATGAGACAAACAATATCAATATACTTTGTAGTATAATTTTTTTCATGGCGTTATAATATTTTATTCAGGTCTTGTAATTACCTACACAAATTTTATGCCACTAGACTCTAGAAAATCAAGAAATTCACTAGATTTATACTACCTACTGTATTATCAACTGATAATCAGACCTATACTTCCCCACAAATATTCTACTATTTGTGGGGTTTAGATTAATATTTGAGAGTTAGGACAGTATCTTTTTTAAAGAATCTTTTTACAGTTACGTTCAAATCTCCCTCTTTCTTGACCAAGGTATTATTGGGGCCTATTTTATCCCAAAAATCGGTTTTTTCACCTACTAAATCTACGGTATTTTTCTCGTAAGTAGTATCATTAATCATCTTTGTCATTTCAATGTAATAATGAATATTGTCGGACGAAATAACGTTGGCCCATTTCTTGGTCACTTTTCCGTTCCAAACCATCTCTTTTACATCACTAGCTCCCGTAATAGTACGGTGCGTATTTTTTTTATCCATCACATAGTCAACCCCATAAGCCACCAATGCAATTAAAAAAGCGATAGGTGTAATTTTACCACTCAAAGGGCTTTTCTCGGGTCTTGACGAAGAATTACTTGCTCCACCGCCCAAATTTCCAAAAAGGGGCATTTTTAGCTTTTGACGAGGAGGACGGCGACGAGGGGGTGTTTGTTCCATGATATTCAGTTACTTATGTAAAAAAAAGTGTTTTGGGAATCTTCAAAGATACGACCAATTCTGTTTTGGCTACAATATTAATTATAACGAAATTGTTTTTAAAAGGTTCTAATGAACTAAATTTGTAAGTATTTAATTTTCTGTACGTAGTAGAATAGGGAGTTTAAATGCTATTCTTATCAAAAAAGAACCCTATTTATTAATCAAATCTCTAAAGATTAACGACAAAGAGCAAAATGATAAATTACTTAACCAAAGCAGTCACCAAGTTTTTTGGCACAAAGTCAGAACGTGATATTAAGGAACTATTACCTATCGTAGAAAATGTTAAGGTAGAATATGCCAAGCTTTCAAGCTTAACAGACGATCAATTACGTCAAAAAACGGCTGATTTAAAAGCCCTTATTCAAGAACGTTTGGCCAAGTTTGATGCAGATATTTCTGACCTTAAAATGGAAATAGAAGCCAACCCCGAAATGTCTGTAGATGCCAAAGAAGGTATCTTCAATGAAGTTGACAAACTAGAATTAGAACGTAATAAAGAATTAGAGGTTGTTTTGATGGACATCCTTCCACAAGCTTTTGCTATTGTAAAAGAAACTGCCCGAAGGTACACCGAAAACAAAAAACTAGAGGTTACGGCCACTGTTCACGACAAATTTATTGCTGCGAAAAAGAAAAACGTTGAAATTGTAGGCGATACCGCTATCTGGCATAACAAATGGACGGCCGCTGGCAACGAAATCGAGTGGAACATGATTCACTACGATGTACAGTTGATTGGGGGTATTGTTTTACACCAAGGTAAAATTGCCGAAATGGCAACGGGGGAAGGTAAAACGTTGGTTTCGACCCTGCCTTCTTTCTTGAATGCTTTGGCAGGCAAAGGTGTTCATTTGGTTACGGTCAACGACTACCTTGCCAAACGTGACTCGGAATGGAACGCTCCTTTATTTGAATTTCATGGATTGACCGTTGACTGTATCGACAAGCACGAACCTAATACCGACGAAAGACGACAAGCGTATTTGGCCGACATTACTTATGGTACTAACAACGAATTTGGCTTTGACTACCTCCGTGACAACATGGCTCGTAGCCCCGAAGAACAAGTTCAACGTAAGCACCACTTCGCTATGGTCGATGAGGTTGACTCCGTGTTAATTGATGATGCCCGTACGCCATTAATCATCAGTGGCCCAATGGCTCGTGGTGACGAACAAGACTTTGAAATCTTTAATCCTTTGGTAGCCCGTTTGGTTGAGCAACAAAAAAGAATTGTACAAGACCAATTGGTAGAAGCCAAAAAACTTATTGCCGCTGGCAAGAAAAAAGAGGGTGGTTTGGCTTTATTCCGTGCTTACAGAGGGCTTCCCAAAAGCCGTCCATTAATTAAGTTTTTGGGCGAAACAGGTACAAAACAAATCATGCAAGAAACAGAGGGTATCTATTTGGCTGAAAACCAAAAATTGATGCCTGAGGCTGATGCTCCGTTGATGTTTACGATTGAAGAAAAAAATAATCAAGTTGAAATGACCGAAAAAGGACTTGATTTTATGGCTCGGATGATTGATGATGCCAACTTCTTCGTAATTCCAGACCTTTCTGTAGATTTGAATGCTATTGAAAAAGACGAAACAATCAATGAACATGAGCGTCTAGTAAAAAAAGAAGCTCTAATTCGTGATTATTCTGCTAAAACACAGCGTATTCATACAGTAAGTCAATTGTTGAAGGCTTACACTTTGTTTGAGAAAGATACCGAATATATTATCGACGAAGGCAAAGTGAAAATCGTAGATGAACAAACTGGCCGTATTATGGATGGCCGTAGATATTCGGACGGATTACACCAAGCTATCGAGGCCAAAGAAAACGTAAATATCGAAGATGCTACTCAGACTTACGCTACAATTACGCTTCAAAACTATTTCCGTATGTACCACAAGCTTTGCGGTATGACGGGTACAGCCGAAACTGAAGCAGGCGAATTCTGGACAATCTATAAATTGGACGTAGTAACGATACCAACCAATAGAAAAATCTCTCGCCTCGACCACGAAGATAAAGTTTACAAAACAGTTCGTGAGAAATATAATGCTGTAGCTCAAGAAATTCAGGAGCTTGTAGATGCTGGTCGTCCAGTACTTGTAGGTACAACTTCGGTCGAAAACTCTGAGTTATTGAGTAGAATGTTGGCTATTCGCAAAATTAGCCACAATGTATTGAACGCCAAGCAGCACGCTCGTGAAGCCGAAATCGTTGCAGAAGCAGGTCAATCGGGCAAAGTAACCATTGCTACCAACATGGCCGGTCGTGGTACAGATATTAAGCTATCGCCAGAAGCTAAAAAAGCGGGTGGTTTGGCCATTGTAGGTACAGAGCGTCACGAATCTCGCCGTGTCGACCGCCAGTTGCGTGGTCGTGCAGGTCGTCAGGGGGATGTTGGTTCATCTCAATTCTTCTTGTCGCTCGACGACGACCTTATGCGTAAATTTGGTTCTGACCGTATTGCCAAAGTAATGGACCGTATGGGTATGGAAGAAGGAGAAGTAATCCAACACTCTATGATTACGTCGTCGGTAGAAAGAGCTCAGAAAAAAGTAGAAGAAAATAACTTTGGTATCAGAAAGCGTTTGTTGGAATATGACGACGTTATGAACTACCAACGTAATGCCATTTACAAACGTCGCCAAAATGCTTTGTTTGGCGAGCGGTTAGCATTGGATATTGCCAACAATATGTATGATGTTTGCTCGGAAATTATCCAGAACAATATTTCTTTTGAAGAGGTAGAACTGCGTTGTATTGATATTTTGGGTATCGAGCCACCTTTCCAACGTGAAGAATTCACCAAGCTTAATACACAACAACGCACAACTCGCTTGTACGATGTTGCCGAGAAGCATTACCACGAAAAGAATAAACAACTTGCCGAAAAAGTAGTTTTATTTGCACAAGAAGCCATTTCGCAAGGCTATTCAGGTATTCAAGTACCTATTACCAATGGTACTTTAGTAACGGGCTTGTTTGCCGATGCCAGAGAAACAATTGAAACAAAAGGCAAAAAGGTAATTGCTGAAATGGAGAAATTCATTGCTCTTAGCCTTATCGACCAAGAATGGAAAGAACACCTCCGTGACATGGACGATTTGAAGCAATCAGTACAAAATGCTGTTTTTGAACAAAAAGACCCACTATTGATTTACAAATTTGAAGCTGTTAAATTATTTGAACGTTTCCTAAGCAGAATCAATACCGATACTGTTAGTTTCTTGATGAAAGCAGATATGCCCGAAGCTCAACAAGCCGAGCAACCTGCCCCACAAGTAAAAGCAGCTCCACAACCTAAATTACAATTACAGAAAGAAGAAGCTATTTCTTCACTGGTTGGCGGTTTGGCAGGGGGCTTAGGTGGCGAAAACGACTATATCGACCCAAGTGCTGGTCAAAACGTTGAAAAAGTAGCTCCACGTCAGGCAATCAAAATAGCCGACCGCAACCAAAGAGTTACGGTACAATACAAAGACGGAAGCATTAAAGAAAATGTCAAATACAAAACCGTAGAGCAAGACGTTGAAAAAGGAATTGCAGTGGTTATTGCATAATAAAACAAAAAACGCCCGTAAAACGGGCGTTTTTTTGTGAATTAACCATTTTTATATTAAAGTCATATCCGCCTTTGGTTGGCTTCAACGTAATCGGATTTCTATTTTTAGCTACTTCACAAAAGTACAACATTTATAAGTTTTTCACAAAGTACTTATCACTTTGCCACTCAAACATACAGTTGTATTTTATCTATTTAGGGCATCCACTTAATAAATAGTCCCCAAAAGCAATTGTTTTCTTTGTAATATTCCTTTATTTTTGAATCTAGGTTACATATTATTTCCATAATTCTTTCCTTGAAAATCATCGTTTTTACAATTCTTGCCAATATACTTGGTATTGTAAAAAAAAATCCCATAAATATTATATTACGTTTAAATTAGGTAGAATACCCCCTGTCAGAAAATAACCAACATACAAATATTTTATTTTATAATAATAGCCCATTTGAAATTTATCTCAATAACTTATGAGTCAATTGCTACAATTAGATACATTTAGCTCAGATGCAGGGGATTTAACTGTATTTGAAAAAGTTCTACCAGGAACCATAAAAAGAGTTTTCTATATTCAAGGAAAAGAAAATGCGATAAGAGGTGGACATCGGCATAAAAAAACTTGGCAAGCTCTAGTATGTATATCAGGTAGCTGTAGAGTACTAAGTGATAACGGACAAAAACAGGAAAATTTCCTATTGGATTCTCCTCAGAAATGTTTGGTTTTAGCTCCTGAAGATTGGCATATCATGGATCAATTCTCAAGTGATTCAATTTTACTAGTTTTGGCTAACGAATTTTATGACAAAGATGACTATATCTATGAACCTTATGAACAATCTACTTCTGTATGAAAATACCTTTTTTGGACCTCAAGGCCACCAATAGCATTTATCAAAAACAGTTTGTCGAAGTATTTTCCCAAAAAATTGAATCAGGTTGGTATGTACTAGGTGAGGATGTTATATTATTTGAAAAAAAATTTGCAGCCTATTGTGGTGTCAAGCACTGTATTGGTGTAGCAAATGGACTCGATGCCCTTATCCTGATTTTAAAAGCATATAATTTTCCTCCACACGCTGAAATATTAGTTCCTGCCAATACCTACATTGCCACCATTTTGGCTATTACCAATGTAGGCCTTCGTCCAGTACTTGTTGAACCGCTTTTAGATACATACCTTATCAATCCCAAAGCAATAGAGCAACATATTACGCCCAATACTAAGGCTATTTTATTAACTCATCTATACGGAAAATGTTGCGACATACAGCCTATTAGGGCTATTGCCGACAAACATGGCCTGAAAATATTTGAGGATGCCGCTCAGGCTCATGGAGCAAGCTATCTAAATAAAAAAGCGGGTAGTTTGTCGGATGCCGCTGGTTTTAGCTTCTATCCTTCCAAAAACCTAGGGGCTTTGGGCGATGGCGGTGCTATTACTACCAACAACGACGAAATTGCTGCTAAAATTAGAGGATTAAGAAACTACGGGTCTAGTCAAAAGTATATCTTTGACCAACAAGGAATTAATAGTAGACTCGACGAAATCCAGGCGGCGTTTCTCAATCTCAAACTTGAAAAGTTAGACGAAGAGAACGCCTACAGAAGATATTTGGCCAAATTGTATTTATCAAATATTAAGCATTCGGCCATAGTGTTGCCTCCACACCAAACCATCGAGGATGATGCTTGGCATTTATTTGTGGTTCGTTGTGCTCAACGTGACCAACTAAAAGCCTACTTAGCCGAAAAAGGTGTTGGCACAGACATTCATTACCCTGTGGCTCCGCACCAACAAAAAGCATTTGAACATTGGAATACCCTTCATTTGCCTATTACCGAGCAGATTCATCAGGAAGTGTTAAGTTTGCCCCTAAATACGGCATTATCAGTACAAGAAATAGAATATATTATTGACGTAATCAATCAATTTTAATGTTATTATCGGTTGTTATTCCCGTGTATAAAGGTGCCAAAACGATTGCAACACTGGTAGCTCATTTAACCGAAACGCTTTCTCATATTTCTTTTGAAATCGTTTTGGTGAATGATGGAAGCCCCGACAATTCGGAAGAGGTTTGTAACCAATTGGCCTTACAATACTCTAATATTACCTTTATATCGCTAAGACGTAACTTTGGTGAATTCAATGCCGTAATATGTGGTTTGAATCATACCAAGGGTTTGTATTCTGTTATTATCGACGATGATTTTCAAAATCCTCCAAGCGAAATTTTGAAATTACTTGATAAAGCTCAAACCGAAAACCTTGATGTAGTTTATAGTTTTTACGAAGACAAAAAACACCATTTTTTCAGAAATTTCGGTAGCTGGATTGTCAATAAAATGACAACTCAACTATTCGACAAACCTGCAGATTTGTACTTATCGAGTTTCAAACTCATCAGAAAAGAGGTTGTTCACGAAATTTGTCATTATCAAGGGCCTTATCCATACATTGATGCTCTTATTTTTAGGGTCACCAAAAACGTTGGGAAAGTATTGGTAACACACCTCCACCGTGCCGAAGGTACGTCGAGCTATACCCCAAAAAAACTCATAGCCCTGTTTATGTCTATCCTTTTTGGGTATTCATTGCTTCCAGTTAGGGTAATTCTTTTGCTGGGTATTATACTTTCGTTTCTGAGCTTTTTAGGCGGTATATTTACCTTATTAGGCATATTTTGTCTTTCGCCTATCTTCTTACTCATTGCTTCTCTAGGAGGATTACAGATTATTGGACTTGGTATTATTGGAGAATATGTAGCCAAAGGCTATTTAACACAAAGTAATTTGCCTCAATTTGTCATAAAATCAAAACATACGAATCATGCTCAATAGTAGTCACGAAGAATATAAAATGATGTTTGAAGTCGAGGAAAGGCTTTGGTGGTACAAAATCCTGCATGAAAAAGTACTTGGAGCTATTCACCACCACCACGGGCAAAACAAAACTATCAAAATTTTAGATATTGGTTGTGGTACAGGTGGATTGCTATTGTTCCTCCAAAAAAATGGATACACCCATATACAAGGTGTAGACTACTCAGATTCATCTATTTTCTTTTGTCAAAAAAGGCAATTATCCGTTCAGAAAGTAAGTGCCGACCAAGTGTCGAGCGTATTCACTGACGAGCAGTTTGATGTAATAGTATGCAACGATGTGTTGTATTGCCTTGAAAAACAGCAAATTAGACAAACATTAATTGAAATAGGCAAACTCTTGAAGCCTCAAGGTGTTTTTGTTTCTAACAACAATGCGTTCGATGCCTTTTATGGTACTCACGATATTGCTGTAGGAGGCAAACACCGCTTTACGGTTAGTAGTTTTAGTCAATATTTACCCCAAAGCTTAGCCATTCGGTCGGCTTCATATTGGAGTGTGTTGTTGTCACCGTTGATTTTGGCAGTACGTTTTTCTCAGCAAATTCAACTCAAACTAGGCTTGATAGACCCCACAAAAATTGTGTCGGATGTAAGTTTGCCAGCCAATTGGCTCAATAACTTTTTTTATCAACTTGTCAAATTAGAGGAGCAACTGCTCAAAAAAGGTTTTTTTGGCAGCTCGTTATTTCTTACTCTCTCCAAAACCACCTAAAGCATAGATTGGGTTAGTTCGTTGAAGCCCTTATTAAAACATGACGTTAACCATACATATCAAAAAACAGTTGATGTTAGCAATTCAGAGCCATACTACAGCCCTCCGAATTGCCTCTTTGACCTATTTGCTTATTCCCAACTTTATTTTTTTGGCAACGTGGCTCAAGCCTACTCTTGGGTTATTTTTTGGTATTATTTTACTATATGTATTTTGGGGGGAATCTATTCGTGAAGAAATACAGATAGCTATTCCAACACAGCAATCTGCCAAGGTTAATCCAAAAACTCTTATAATACTTGCCCTCATAGCCTTAGGGTTATGTCTTTGCTTTGGTATAGGCGAATACAGGTCTCAAGTAATTGACTGGGGAGCGAATAACTTTAAAATTTACGATTTAGTGACTCACAAATGGCCTGTTTACTACGAAAACGTAAAGGCTTATTGTTGTTATTATTGGGGCTATTACCTTACCACAGCGGTATTAGGCAAAGTAATGGGATTAGCTTATTGTAAATACCTGATTCTTATTTGGTCGTGGATAGGCGTTTTTTTAATTCTTCTTTGGCTTTTAAGCCTCAAAAACTCTCTGCTCATAGTTGTTCTTTTTTTATTATTCAATAATGCCAATATGGTGCTATTGCCTATAGATTTGTTGGATATTCCTTTTTTTGAAACGTGTATCAAATATGTTAATGTGCATCTCAACGGCTTTAATATCAACTTCTGGTCGCCGATGATTACGTCTTTTCAGTGGGTTCCTCAACATCTGATTCCAGCAGGAATTACCACATTATTTTTGATGCAACCGTCAGAGCAGAAAAGCTACAAAGCTGATGCTTTGATTTTCATGAGTACCGTTTTATGGAGTCCTTTGATTAGTATTGGCCTAGTGCCTATCATGTTAGCCAAGCTGTGGGCCACTCGCCAACAAGTTAAACTTTTTCAGGATTTCTGGAAATATGTACTCATTGGTATTCCTTTTATTCCTGTGGCCTTGTACCTTACAGCCAACAATACCATCAACAATACAACGAATGTAAATCAATTTATTTGGAATAGCAGCCCTTATTGGCTACGAGGCTATTTGATATTTATTATGAGTAATCTCCTGATTTGGTATGGTTTACTCAAACCCCAATTGAAAGCCCAAAATCCATTTCTTATTATTTCGTTGGTATCTATAGCCCTGTTGGCTTTGTACCGAATGGGCATTTGTAATGATTTGTTGTTTAGAGGGGCTATTCCTGCTAGTTTTGCTCTTGGGGTAGCAATTGTTACACAGCTCGACAAGCTCCGAGGAGAAAATAATAAAAGTAAAAAATATATACTGTGGCTGAGTTTCTTTCTCTATTGCTCAATTCCTTCGGTGTACAGAATTTATCAGGGTATTTTACCAAGCCAACCCACCACCACAATCGAGTCGCCGTTTATGCCAAATAGTACTAATATTATGGACTTTTTGGATACTCAGTACGAACCCAATGCCAGCGAGCAATATACTTTGAAAAAGCATTCTATTTTTGAGGAATACCTAATGAAAACTAACCGCTAGCAATGGCATAAAATAGGTCGCAAGAATTACTACTTGCGACCTATTCCATATTATAAAAGCACAATATCGTCGGCATTGGCTACTTCAAAATTTTGGGTTTTCAAATTCTGAGCAATCACCACCGATGACTCTCTAGCACGAGCTATTCCAATCACACTTCGCTCTTCGTCGAGAATTTCAAAAACTTCACCACGCTCAAATTCACCAGACACCGTTTGGATTCCTACCGCTAAAAGACTTTTTCTTTTGTTCAAAGCATTAACAGCACCGTCGTCTACAGTTACTTTGCCAGCAATAACACTCCCACTGCCCAACCATTTTTGTCGAGCCGACAAACTTACCTCTTGTGGAGCAAACACTGTTCCTATTTTTTCAGCTACTGCCTCAATAATACCATTTTCAGGCGACATTCCAAAAATCACAACTTTGATACCCATACGAGTAGCCAAACGAGTGTAGTTAAGTTTAGAAACCATTCCACCCAAGCCCAGTGCCGATTTATCGGTATCGACAAAACCCAAAATTCGCTCGTCTATTTGTTCAATAAAAGGGATAATCTGTTTGTTATCGTCTAAAAGCCCTCCTACAGAAGTACACAATAGCAAAGCCGAAGCCCCAAAACCTGTAGCTATCAAAGTAGCCAATTCGTCATTATCAGAAAATTTCAGTTCCAAATTACTTACCACGTCATTTTCATTAGCAATAGGAATAATGCCATTGTCCCAGAGTTCTTGGTATGTTTCTTTGAGTTGTAAAAATTGGTTACGATTGGCAAAATGCTGGCGTTCGCACAAACTTTGGGCAATCGCAATATCATATTCAGCAAAATAGCGAGTGTATTTGGCCAAAAGCAAAGGATTACCGATGGCAGCAGCAGCCTTTCGCTCAGTAATTGTGCCTTTGTATTCTTTGATAAAGCTTTTGCCTGCTCCTACTGCCCCCGAAGACACCAATACGATATGATAATTTTCGTGTAGCACAGCTACCTGTCTTGCAATTTCTTGTAAAATAGCTTCATTCAACTCCCCATTTTTATGCGTAATAGAAGCCGTTCCGAATTTGATAACTAATATTGGTTTTGACATTACATTGGTATTAATCTTCTCATGAATTGATACGATTATTACAAGAAAAACGGCTTGTATAGCCCACTTGACAGCATTACAGTAAACAAAAAGTAATAGCGTCATAGATTCAGAATAATCTATTGCAAAGATAGACAATCACCTCATGAAAAAATATAGACATTGCCAAAAACTGCCGAGAAGCTTACAGGAAAGTCAGGGATAAAAGAAATAGGCTGTAGATTTTGCTCAAACTTCATTTGCTCCAAAACTTAGGATTTATTCTATTTTTTGGTAAAACAATTCCGAAAAAGGCGTATCAATAAAAGAGCATGACATATCTAATCCCTTTTTAAGCAATTTGATATACTCGGCACGAGGTATTTCGATAGCACCGTATCGCCTAACATTGTCGTTGATAAATTGAGTATCTAATAGTATATAACCTTGTTTCTTGAGATTTTCCATCAAATAATGAAAAGCCACTTTAGACGAATTGGGTTCAAGATAAAACATCGACTCACCAAAAAACACCCCACCAATAGCTACACCATACAACCCTCCTACAAGTAGGTCGTTGCGATAAGCCTCTACCGAATAGGCCATTCCTTTATTGTGTAGCTCACAATAAGCCTGTATGATTTCTTCCGAAATCCAGGTTTCGGGTTCACCATTTCTAGGCGAAGCACAGTGCCTCATCACAGCATTAAAATCGGCATTGATTTTTATATCGAACAGATGCTTATTAAGAATGGGTTTGAGGGATTTAGGAGGTTTATAAGTATCTATTGGTATAATAGCACGAGGGTCGGGCGAATACCAATACAATGTTCCGTCTGTATCAGCCATAGGAAAAATTCCATTCATATAACCATACATAAGGTCATTTGCCGTCAATTCATTCATATAATATCGGTATTATATTTTCATAAAAATCCTATTAGGCAGCTTGTAGCACCAACAGGAGCAAACTTATAATCTATCAATTTTACTTAATAATTGCTAATAATCCAAACTAAAAAGGGGCAAACTTTTTATGTCATTCAATTAAACAAATCCTTACATATATCATCAAATAAATACAAAAAAGTAGTGATTTATACGCTTCAAGGCATCGTGTTATGAGTAAAACTACAAACTATTCAAAAAAACTCTTGCATCTTACATTTAGTTTTGGTAAACTTTGCACGATTTTAAATTTTACGAGTCAACAATATACAAAAGGTCGTCAAGTATTTATAAAAAAATAATCGAGTTTGTTAGCAAACTTGAGAATTTCACAAAGCAAAACAAGCATATCATTCCAGTGAAAAATATTTTTTTACATATCATTATTGAACCCGCTGCGTCTTTACGCAGGCGACCATTCTTTTTTAGGGTTTGACCCCTATATCTTCTTTTGCCTACCTATGTGGTAAGCCGTCTGGTTATCCTTATTTATCTTATTATTTTTCGAACCAACTCCTTGAACCGTAGCAGGTTAACGCTATCGCTATCATTCAATGAATCAATACTCAGTTCAGGTCGCATCCGCTGAACATTTACATCTGGCAGAGGCTATATGCCTCGAAATGGAAGAATCCGCCAAAGCTCGTGGTACAGGTATCGCTAAGCGTTCACCTCAGTACTTACGTGATAAAATCAACGAAGGAAAAGCTATTATTGCTATCGATACCGAAGGGCAATTTGTAGGTTTTTGTTATATCGAAACGTGGGAACACGGCAAATTCGTGGCCAACTCTGGTTTGATTGTAAAACCCGAATGGAGAAAATTTGGCGTAGCCAAAGCCGTAAAAGCCAAGGCCTTTGAGCTGTCGAGAAGCAAATATCCTGACGCCAAAATCATTGGTATTACTACCTCGTTGGCTGTCATGAAAATTAACTCTGAACTTGGGTACGAGCCTACCACTTTCAGCGAACTTCCTGTAGATGATGCTTTCTGGAAAGGCTGTCAGTCGTGTGTCAACTACGACGTTTTGAGCCGTACTGGCCGTAAGCACTGCTTGTGTACAGGCATGATTTTTGACCCTGAGTGGGGCAAAAAAGCTCAGGAAGAAGCGTCTGTGGCTACCATCCAAGAAACAGAACATGAGAAATGGAATTTCTTGAAAGACGTTAAGGTACTTGAACGCCTGAAGTCTATCAAAGAAAAGATGTTTTTGAAAATGGGAGAAAGACTAAAAGACCGCAAACTCAAAAGAGAAGCAGTATAATCAAGCATTAATTGAAGTGTTATTTGATAATATAAATGTTTTGAATCGTTTTTGCGACGAACCGTACCGTAAGCCGATTCATACAAATGAAACCAATGAGTAAACCTAAAGTATTATTAGCATTTTCTGGAGGACTAGATACCTCTTTCTGTGTCAAGTATTTATCTGAAGACCGTGGTTTTGAAGTGCATTCGGCCTTGGTTGACACAGGCGGTTTTTCAGAAGAAGAATTAAAAGACATTGAACAAAAAGCTTATGGTTTGGGTGTTGCCTCGCACGTAGCTTTAGACGTTGTTGAGAAGTATTACAACGATTGTATCCGTTACATGGTTTATGGTAATGTGCTCAAAAACAACACTTACCCTTTGTCGGTTTCGGCAGAACGGGTATTCCAAGCAACTGCTGTAGCTGAATATGCCAACAAAATCGGAGCAAAGGCCATTGCACACGGTAGTACAGGAGCAGGTAACGACCAAGTACGATTTGATGTAGTTTTCAGAATTCTTACGCCCGATGTTGAAATTATCACGCCTATCCGTGACCTAAAACTTTCTCGTGAGGCTGAAATTGACTATTTGAAAGGTAAAGGCGTTGTGAGAGAATGGCACAAAGCTGCTTATTCTATCAACAAAGGACTTTGGGGGACTTCGGTTGGTGGAAAAGAAACTCTTACCTCTAATGGCTATTTGCCAGAAGAAGCTTGGCCAACGCAAGTAACCAAAACTGGCGAAGAAAGTGTGAAGTTGCATTTTGAAAAAGGTCAATTAGTAGGCATCAATGGCGAAACGCTTTCTCCTGTAGCAGCTATCAGAAAATTGACAGATATTGCTGCTCCTTATGGAGTTGGTAGGGATATTCACGTAGGTGATACAATTATTGGTATTAAAGGGCGTGTTGGATTTGAAGCTGCCGCTCCTTTGTTGATAATCAAGGCTCACCATTTGTTAGAAAAACATACCTTGACCAAACAACAGCTTTACTGGAAACAAAACATTGCTGAAATGTACGGTACAATGTTGCATGAAGGCCAATTTCTAGAGCCCGTAATGCGTAACTTTGAAACCTTCTTGGCTGATACTCAAGACAATGTTTCGGGTATTGTTGAAATCCACTTAGCCCCATATCGCTACTTTGTTGTAGGTATTGAATCTAAATACGATTTGATGTCTTCTGTATTTGGCTCTTATGGCGAAATGAACAACGCTTGGAGTGGCGACGACGTACGAGGTTTCTCAAAAATCGTTTCTAACCAAACAATGATTCACAGAAAAGTTACAGATTTAGCTAATTAATAATAGATAAATATGCTGCGGTAAATCCTCTGTTTGGCGTTAGCTATGCAAGGAAAATTATCGCAGCATTTAATTTTTATAACCATGATTAAAGTAGGTATTATTGGTGGAGCAGGCTATACAGGAGGCGAACTACTACGAATTTTGATTAACCACCCCAATGTTGAGATAACCTATGTCAACTCAAAATCACAGGTCGGAAAACCTGTTTATGCAACGCATACCGATTTGCTAGGCGATACAGAGTTAACTTTTTCTGACGATTTACATACCAATATCGATGTTGTGTTTTTATGTTCAGGCCATGGCGAGTCGAAAAAATTTTTAGAAGCCAACCCTGCTTTTAAAGCACTAAAAATTATCGACCTTAGTACAGATTATCGTGACCAGTCGGAAGGCTTTGTATATGGTTTGGCAGAACTACAACGTGACAAAATCAAAACAGCTCATCATATTGCCAACCCTGGGTGTTTTGCAACCTCTATCGAACTAGCTCTTTTGCCTTTAGCTGCCGCTGGCTTAGTTCAAGATGCTATTCATATTTCGGCGGTGACGGGTTCTACGGGTGCAGGACAATCACTTTCAGCAACAAGTCATTTTTCATGGAGAAACAATAATATCTCTATTTATAAGGCTTTTACGCACCAACATCTTACCGAAATCGGGATGACAGTCAATGAACTCCAAAATGGGTTTGACCAAGCCATCAATTTTATTCCTTACCGTGGCAATTTTACTCGTGGTATTATGGCCAATGTATATACCCGATTTGATGGAACATTAGAAGAAGCCAAAACCCTTTATCAAAATTACTATGCTGGCCATCCATTTACTACCGTAAGCCACTCGGCTATTGATGTAAAGCAGGTGGTAAATACCAACAAAGCGTTACTTCATTTAGAAGTGCACAATGGTAATTTGTTGATAACAAGTATTATTGACAACCTTACCAAAGGAGCATCGGGACAAGCCGTGCAAAATATGAATCTTATTTTTGGGTTACCAGAACGAACTGGATTAAACCTAAAAAGTGTTGGTTTCTAGGAAGCCTTCATAGCTTACAAACCTAATTTACTCTCAACAACATAATATAATGAAAAAGTTAATCATCCTATTAGGAATTTTATTGCCTAGCCTAGGATTTTCACAAGCCAAAAAACCTTACAGTCGCAAGGGACAAGGATTTATTTATTGGGGATACAACCGCTCAACTTACGCCAAGTCGGATATTCGATTTGTTGGCCAAGGCTATGACTTTACCCTTCATGATGTTGTAGCCAAAGATGCACCTACCCCATTTGGAAAAGAATATTACGACCCTGCGTTGTTTTCGATTCCTCAATTTAACTTTAGGGGTGGTTATTTCTTCAACGACCACTGGGCTATTTCAATCGGTTGGGACCACATGAAATACGTGATGGTAAACGACCAGCAAAGTACCATTTCTGGAACAATTTCGGCACAAGTTTCAAACCCTGCTATTCAAGTAAACCCAGCGTATGTAGGTACTTTTGACCGTAAGCCTATTCAGGTAAACTCAAGTGATTTTTTGACATTTGAACATACAGATGGCTTTAACTTTGCGAGTGTCGACATCGAACGTTTCGATAGGATTTGGAAAGCCAAAAATGATGTTCAGGGGCTTGATTGGCTGGTGGGTGCTAGTATCGGGGCAATTGTTCCCCGAAGTGATGTACGCCTTTTCACTGTTGGAAAAAATAATTATTGGAATGTAGCAGGCTATGGTATGGCCCTAAAAGCAGGACTTCAATTTGATATTTCGAGGCGAATTTTCCTTCGTAACGATATAAAAGGAGGCTTTGCACGCCTAAACGATATTCGCACAACAGGCCGTGACGGCGATTATGCTCAACAAAGTATCTGGTATCTTGAAGACTATTTCGTACTAGGAGTCACTATTGGTGGTGGCAAAAAAAATAAATAAAAGAACGTTATCCCTTCGGGGAAATAGCCATAATTCAATCATGAATCTATTTAATGTTTACCCATTATACGATATTGAACCCGTAAAAGCTAAAGGAAGCTATTTATGGGATAAAAACGGGGTTGAATACCTTGATTTATATGGTGGCCATGCCGTAATTTCTATCGGTCATTCGCATCCATATTATGTAGAAAAACTAACACATCAGCTCAACAATATTGGCTTCTATTCTAATTCTGTGAAAATTCCTATCCAAGAGGAATTAGCCGATAAGCTAGGCAAACTATCGGGGTATGAAGACTATGCTCTCTTCTTGTGTAATTCAGGAGCGGAAGCCAACGAAAATGCCTTGAAAACAGCATCGTTCTATAACGGACGAAAAAAAGTAGTTGCTTTCACAAAAGCTTTTCATGGCAGAACCGCTGGTGCGGTAGCTGTTACCGACAACAAAGCAATTGTAGCACCAGTAAACTATTCAGACCATGTTACATTTTTACCCTTCAACGATGTTGAGGCACTTCAAAACAATGTCAATGACGAAACTTGTGCTGTTATCGTAGAAGGTATTCAAGGCGTTGGGGGTATTCAAGTAGCATCTGAAGCATTTTTGAAAGCTGCCCGTGAAATTTGTGACAAAACAGGAGCATTACTTATCCTCGACTCTGTTCAATGTGGATATGGGCGTTCGGGCAAGTTCTTTTCACACCAATTTGCCAATATTCACCCCGACCTCATTACTACAGCCAAGGGTATGGGTAATGGCTTCCCAATAGGTGGAGTACTGATTTCTCCTAAATTTCAAGCCAAATTTGGGATGTTGGGTACTACTTTTGGCGGCAATCATTTGGCTTGTGCAGCCGCTGTGGCAGTTTTGGATGTCATGAAAAACGAAAACTTGATTGAAAATGCAGCTACTATAGGTGATTACTTAATGACCAACCTTCAATCTATAAACGGTATCAAAGAACTCAGAGGACGAGGTTTGATGATTGGTATTGAATTTGAACAGCCCGTTGATGCAATCAGAGACGCACTTCTTTTTGAGCATCATATATTCTGTGGATATGCAGGCAAAAACACACTACGTTTGTTGCCAAGCCTAGCCCTCGCACAAACTGAATGTGATAGATTTTTTGAGGCTTTACAAAAAGTAATAAAAGCCTAAAAACAAAACAAGAGTCATCCTGAATTTTGGAATAATTTAAAATAAAGACCTCTTGTTTGTATTTATGGGGATTCACGAGGTAGATCATCGTGCTATTAATCAAACAAGGCGGTCGAAATTAGTTTTTCGACCGCCTTGTTTGTTCTCAATATTCGGAATGACTCATGTTTATATATCAAGTATCTTCTTTCAATATTTTTTGAATAATACCTTTCCAAGCAAGTTGTTCTTCCTTTATTTCTTGAGCTGATACTGGCGAAATGGCTTTCTTCCAAACCCCTTTCAAACGTTTATAAGTCAAAAAATTGGTAATATTCTCATCTAGCCATCGATTTATCTCGATGTCCTCATCACTTGAAGTCTTACCATCAAAGTGCCTTACCAATAAGGTATATTTAATTTTTAGCATTAGTACCCTTCGCAGCATAAAACATCAAGCAACCACCATCAAAGCAGATTCAAGATCCTTTCTACCACTTTAAACATTCTATAAATAAGTTCTAATAAACTTCTGTAAATACAGATAAATCACAGGAATACACTTAGGTTATTATAAAAGACTGAAAAACAGATAGGAAGTAACAGCTATATATTAATTTTTCAGCTATAAGATTCATAATTCTGACAAAAATCGGTTTATTCGCCTGAAACCTTATCAAACACGACCTCCACAATAACAAAAACCTGAATATCAGTCAATTATATATTTTATATAACTTTTTGTACTTCAAAAGTAAATAACAAAATTAACAAAAAATAAAGCATTAAAATACCATTTCATAGCTTCTAAACAACAAGATGATAAGAAGCTATTTTGATATTACAAAGTATTATCATTATTTTGCGTTTCTTTTGTGCAGAATATCTATCTCGTTTGGGGTTTCATCGGCAAAGTTCTCTATTATTGAGCCCTAACGAGCAACGTTTAACAACCCATTAACGCATAACGTTTAAAGTACTAAATATGGCATTAATTACCAAAATCAGAGAAAAATCGGGAATTGCGGCGGCAGCCATTGCCGTAAGTTTAATTCTATTCCTATTAGGAAGCGACATTTTCCAAGGTCGTTCTCGCTTCTTCGGTGGGAGTAGCGACGAAGTTGGAGAAATCGCAGGAGAATCTATAAAATATCAGGATTTCCAGAAAAAAGTAGAAGAAGCTTCGCAAGCTTATTCAGCACAGACAGGTCGTGGCCCTAGCGAACAAGAGTTGTCGATGATGCGTGAACAAGTTTGGAACCAATATATCTTGGACTTAGCTTATGGCAAAGAATATGAAGCCCTAGGCTTATCGGTATCTCCAGACGAATTAGTTGACATGGTGCAAGGCGATAATATCCACCCTTCTGTACGTCAGCAATTCACTAACCCACAAACAGGTCAGTTTGAGAAAAACTTTGTTATTCAGTTTTTGAAAAACTTAAAAACAATGCCTGCTGCTCAGCAACAAGCATGGGCTAACTTCGAGAAATCGTTGAGCCAAGACCGTTTGAGAGCTAAATATGAAAGCTTGTTGAGAATGTCGACTTATACAACTAATATCGAGGCTCAAAAAGAATACAATGCTCAAACAGCTAAGGTTGATGTACACTACTTGTATGTTCCATTCTATTCAATTGCCGACTCGACTATCAAGGTAACAGACAGCCAATTGGAAGACTATTTGGCTAAACACAAGGATTTGTTCAAAGGCGAAAATACTCGTTCGTTACAGTACGTTACATTCCCTGTTATTCCTTCAAAACAAGATACAGCATCATTCTACAACGACATCAAGCGTTTGGCTAAAGAATTGGCTATTGCTAAAAATGACTCGGCGTTTGCAATGATGAATTCAGATGTAAAAACACCTTATTACATGACGCTTGCTGAAATTCCAGAGGCAGTAAAAGGGCAGTTATCAACAATGAATGCTGGTGGTATTTATGGCCCTTTCAAAGATGGTAACGTTTACTCTATCTACAAATACGGTGGAATCCAAAAAGATTCATTATACACAGTACGTGCTAGCCATATCTTGATTCGTCCAGAAAACCAAAGCGACTCAGCCAAAGTAGCTGCTCGTAAGCGTGCAGAGGGTGTTTTGGCTCAGATCAAAGGTGGTGCTAATTTTGAAGCATTGGCTCGTATCAATGGTATGGACGGAACAGCTCAACAAGGCGGTGATTTAGGTTTCTTCAAAAACAATGGCTCAATGGTAAAACCTTTCGAAAAAGCCGTATTTGGCTTTAACGGAACAGGGGTTCTTCCTGGTATTGTTGAAACTGACTTTGGTTTTCACGTAATCAAAGTAACAGATGCAAAATCTAATACACGTTATAAATTGGCTGCTGTAAACCGTACAATTGCTCCAAGCCAAGCTACTATGGATGAAGTGTTGCGTAAGGCCGACAACTTTGCAGCTGACAACACTACTATTCAGGAATTTGAAGCGGCTAGTAAAAAAGATAAATCAGTATTGTTATTGCGTGCTGACCGCATTCAAGAAGGAGCTACTAACGTAAACAACATGACAAATGCTCGTGAAATTGTTCGTTGGGCATTCAACGATGATACTAAAGTAGGTGAAGTTTCGGATGTATTCCAAAATGAAAACCAATACATTGTAGCTGTTTTAACTGGCAAGACATCAAAAGATGAAGTAAAAGTAA
This sequence comes from Flectobacillus major DSM 103, assembly GCF_000427405.1. Lineage (NCBI taxonomy): Bacteria > Pseudomonadati > Bacteroidota > Cytophagia > Cytophagales > Flectobacillaceae > Flectobacillus > Flectobacillus major. The sequence continues at coordinate 389,912 of NZ_KE386491.1, read as the reverse complement.
ATGACTATCGTGACGAACTTACAGCACGTGTAAGAGCAGAATTGAAAGCCGAACAGATTATCAAAAAATTAGATGGTATTTCGGGTAGCTTAGAACAAATCGCTCAGAAATATGGTGCTGGTGCATTGGTAGAAAGTGCCAACGATATTACATTGGCTCAAGGTGTTTTGGCTAGTGCTGGTGCCGACCCTGCTGCTTTAGGTAAAGCTTTTGGCTTGAAAGTTGGTACAAAGTCGAAACCATTCAAAGGCGAACAAGGAGTATTTATTATGGAAACAGTAAAAGCTACTCCTGCTCCTGCTATTGCAGATGTGACAATGTACAAAAACACTGCAAGAATGATGGCTTCTCAAAGAGCTTCATTCTATATCAACGAAGCAATCAAGGAAAATGCGAAAGTTGTTGACAACAGAGCTAAATTCTATTAAGATTTTATTGCTTTAATGTATCTGAAAAGCACCTCGAAAGGGGTGCTTTTCTTGTTTTATTAGTAGCTTTGCAAGAAAAAAAGCCTTGCCATCGTTTAGGAAAGTATGAAGAACAAAATTATTCCGTTTATTCTCGTTATTTTGGTGATTATCGGTATCAACTATGCCGCTAATTATTATTTTTTTAGAATCGACCTCACTCAAGAAGGCCGATATACTATTGCTCCTGCTACCCAATCACTCCTCGAAAATCTCGACGATGAAGTTACGGTCAAAGTGTATCTTACTGGCAAAAATATTCCTGCAGGATTCAAACGGTTAGAAAATGCGGTAAAGGAAACATTAGATGAATTTAAAATTTATGGAGGCAACAATATTAGGTATACTTTTATTGACCTAAACAGCGAAATAAAAGATGAAAAGGTACGCAACCAGAAAATCATAGAAATTGCTAAAAAGGGAATTCCACCTACCAATGTTTTCAATAATGAGGATGGCAACAAAGTACAGTCGTTGGTATTGCCAGGGGCTATTATTACTTACAAAGACCGAGAAGTAGCTACGCTATTGCTTAAAGGCAACAAAATGGCATCGCCACAAGAAATCCTCAACCAATCTTATGAAGGGGTAGAGTACCAGTTAGCATCGGCTATCAAAGTATTGACCCAGCAAGAAAAAAAGAAAATAGGCTTTTTTATTAACTATACCACACTTCCAGCTGTTAATCAACTCGATTTGATTGGTTCTTTAAAAAAATTCTATGAGCTATATCCTGTAGATTTACGTAACTCTCCTACCCTCGATGGCCTCGACGCTGTGTTTGTCCTAAAGCCAGATATAGCTTTTAGTGAAGATGATAAATACAAGATAGACCAGTTTATTATGAATGGAGGCAAAGCTCTATTCTTTATGGATGCCGTAAAGGTAGATTCGGCTGCTCGTGAAGGAAATGTTTGTACGCCACTCAATCTCAACCTCGACGACTTGCTGTTTAAATATGGGGTACGCTTCAACCATAACCTTATCAAAGATGCCCAAATGTGTGCCGCTATACCAATGGACATTGGCAACTTTGGTGATAAGTCCAATATACAGCTTGTTCCTTGGCAGTATTTTCCATTGATCAATAATTTTGGGAAATCGCCTATTGTAAAAAATCTCGACGCAATTTATACCAAATATACAGGCTCGTTAGATACCGTAAAGGCTAATGGTATTATCAAAACACCCCTTTTGCTTACTTCTCAGTACACCCAATTGCTCAATGCCCCTGCCGTAATGAGTTATAATGTTGCGAGCAAAGAGCTACGTGCAGAGCAATACAAAGCGGGAGTACAAATGGTAAGTGTATTACTAGAAGGAAAATTTGAGTCATTATTCAAAAATAGAATTTTACCCAACGACCCCAAAGCCTCTACATTCAAAAGCAATGGCCAAGCCACAAAAATTATCGTTTGTGCCGATGGCGATATTGCTGTAAATGATTTTGATAGAAAAAACAATACACCTCTTCCGCTGGGCTTTGACCGCTATTCGGGCAATACCTTTGCCAACAAAGACTTTGTACTCAATGCTCTTGATTATTTGCTCGACGATAATGGCGTTATTTCAGCCCGTAATAAAGAAGTAACTTTACGCCCTTTAGACAAGTCGGCTTTACAGAATGAAAGAGAATATTGGCAAACGATCAATTTGGTACTCCCGCTTGTTGTTGTGGTAGCGTTGGGAATCTTACGAAATTACCTCCGAAAGAGAAAGTTTGCTTAAATAGAGTATAATTCAAGGCTTATTTGTACTTTTGCACAAGTAAAATAAACTTCACTTTTAGGCAGTTGCCAAATATTATGCGTTACCTGAAAGAGTACCTTTTCGGCTCGATACATCTAACGCTTAATGTCAAAAGGATTCCCAAACCAAAAATATTCCAGCACTAATGAAATTCGTTGTATCTTCATCAGTCCTTTTAAAACAGCTCTCTACGGTCAATGGCGTTATTACCAACAACCCTATTGTGCCAATTTTAGAGAACTTTTTATTCCAATTAGAACAATCTCAACTAACAGTGACGGCATCGGACTTGCAAACAGTCATGATTACCACTTTAGAAGTTGAATCAACAGACACGGGGTCTATTGCAGTTCCTGCTCGTTTGTTGTTAGATACCCTACGAGGATTGCCCGACCAACCTATTACTTTCAAGGTTGATACAGATACCTTTGGTACAGAAATCATCACTGAAAATGGACGATACAAGCTTTCTGGTGAAAATGCGATAGATTTCCCTCGTGTTCCACAGGTGTCTAAAAGTCTTTCTGTCGAAATTCCAGCAGATGTATTAGGTGCTGCTATTGCCAATACTATTTTTGCAGTTTCTAACGACGACCTTCGCCCTGCTATGACAGGGGTGTATGTACAGCTTTCAGGCCAATATACCAACTTTGTAGCAACCGACGGCCATAGATTAATCCGTTATAGAAGAAGCGATATTCAATCGGAGCAGGAGTCAACCATGATTATACCTCGCAAAGCGTTGAATTTATTAAAATCATCTTTGCCTTCTGATAATACCGCTGTTACAGCCGACTTCAGTGCATCGAATGCTTTTTTTAGCTTCAATAATATCAAAATGATTTGCCGTTTGATTGATGAGCGTTTTCCTGACTATGAAAATGCTATTCCACAAAACAATCCAAATGTATTGACAATCAATCGTCAGGAGTTGTTAGGTTCGTTGAAACGTATTTCTATTTATTCTAACAAAACTACTCATCAAATCCGTTTGAAATTATTACCAAATGATTTGGTAATATCGGCAGAAGACTTGGATTACTCAAACGAAGCCAACGAGCGATTACTATGCGACTATGATGGCGATGCTATGGAAATAGGCTTCAATGCGAAGTTCCTTATCGAAATGCTGAACAATTTGAGTTCAAATATGATTGCCCTTGAAATGTCGGCACCCAACCGTGCTGGTTTGATTATTCCTGCCGAAACCAAAGATAACGAAGATATTTTGATGCTTGTAATGCCAGTAATGCTTAATAGCTATGCTTAGTTTACAGTATTATCAATAGTTTTATACAAAATTAAACCCCGAAAAAATGTCAAAACAGACAATTTTCGGGGTTTTTACGTGTTTTATTTCTGCGAAAACCTAAACAAACACAGATGCAACCCTTAGCAGAACGTATGCGTCCAAAGACGCTCGATGATTATGTTGGACAACAACATTTGGTTGGTGAAAAAGCCGTCTTACGCAGGGCTGTTGAATCAGGGCGAATTCCTTCCTTTATTCTATGGGGACCTCCAGGAGTTGGCAAAACTACCTTGGCCAGTATTATTGCCCAAACCCTCAAACGCCCTTTTCATACACTTTCGGCAATTAGTGCTGGTGTAAAAGATATTCGTGAAACGATTGAATCGGCTAAAAAACAAAAGTTTTTTGATACGCCCTCTCCTATTTTGTTTATTGATGAAATTCATCGTTTTTCTAAATCTCAACAAGATTCCTTGCTTGGTGCTGTCGAACAAGGGATTGTTACACTAATTGGTGCAACTACCGAAAATCCTTCTTTTGAAGTAATATCGGCCTTACTTTCTCGCTGTCAGGTTTATGTATTAAAACCTTTGGAGAAAGATGACTTAGTATTGATGTTGAATCAGGCTTTGGACAAAGATTTATTCTTAAAAAATAGGAATATTATACTTGAAGAATATGAGGCTATTCTACAGTTTTCGGGAGGCGATGGTCGTAAATTATACAATATCTTAGAGCTAGTAACCAACTTTCAGCAAGAGGGAGAAACCTTGTCGATTACCAATGAAATGGTAGTCGAAAAACTACAGCAAAATATAGCCTTGTACGACAAAGATGGCGAGCAGCACTACGATATTATTTCGGCTTTTATAAAATCTATTCGCGGCTCAGACCCAAATGCTGCGGTATATTGGTTAGCTCGAATGATAGAAGGAGGCGAAGATATTGAATTTATAGGGCGACGACTCATTATACTAGCAGCCGAAGATATTGGCTTGGCTAATCCTAATGCCTTATTAATGGCCAATACCTGCTTTCAGTCGATAAGGGCGGTAGGTTTGCCCGAAGCCCGAATTATTCTTTCGCAAACGGTAATCTATTTGGCTACCTCTGCCAAAAGTAACTCTGCTTATTTGGCTATTGGCGAAGCTCAAGCATTGGTACGTGAAACAGGTAATTTGCCAGTGCCTTTACACTTGCGAAATGCTCCAACCAAATTGATGAAGTCGTTGGATTATGGTAAAAACTACAAATATTCGCATGATTACGAAGGTAATTTTGTTAAACAGCAGTTTTTGCCCGATGCTGTAAAAAACAAAAAACTCTTTGAACCTCAGCCTAACTTGGCCGAAGAAAAAATAAGACAGAAATTACAACAAGATTGGGGCGATCAATACCAGTATTAGCTTATAGGTAAAAATGCCCCAAATACAATATAACAAAATCAAATACTTACAAAGGAGCTATCTTCCTGATTATAAGCTCTCCAGCTTATGGATATGGGTGCATTACTTTCGAATCAATTGGACTTGAAAGTATTACAGAAGTGGTAGAATCTCCAAATTCTGAAAATTGATTAATAATATTTTCTAGGTCGTTAGGTCGCTTTACTACCAATTTCATCACTAAACAGTATTCTCCTGTAATTCTGTCGCACTGGTATATTTCAGGCATTTGCTTGATATAATTCAAAAATGCCTGTATTTTACCCGAATGAGCCTTGAACAAGATACTCGCCTTGAGAGAATATCCTAATTTTTCACAGTCGAGGTCGATACTAAATCTTTTGATAATACCAGCTTCTTCTAGTTTTTGAACCCTCTCGGCTACCGCAGGCGACGATAAGCCCACTTGTCGGCCTATTTCGGCAAAGGATAAGCGGGCATTTTCTTGCAACAATACCAAAATATCCCAATACAATTTATCTAATTCCATAATCAAAGGCATTTTGTACCAATAAACATTAAATCAAAGGCAAAATAGCAATTATTCCATTTTTATTAAGGTATATTTTGAAATAAGCTATTGTATTTTTGTTTGATAAAAATACAATAAAGCATTCATATTTCTGGCAAAATCCTATGGAAAGTTTACCACAAACCAAAAGAATAGAATCTATCGACCTACTAAGAGGTTTGGTGATTATTATTATGACGCTCGACCATGTGCGTGATTTTTTTCATGCAGATGCGTATCTGTTTGACCCAACAGATTTAGCCAAAACTTATCCTACTTTATTTCTTACAAGGATAATCACGCATTATTGTGCTCCAATTTTTATTCTTTTAGCAGGTACTTCGGCCTATCAGGTTGGCCAAAAAAAAGGAATAGAAGCCTTAGCCACTTATTTGTTAAAACGTGGAATTGGACTAATTGTATTGGAGCTTACAGTTTTGAATATTGGCTGGTTTTTTAATATCCGATTTGGAATTATTTCCTTTCAGGTAATTGGAGCAATTGGGCTTAGTATGATTGTATTATCGAGAATGGTATATTGGCCTATAAAATGGATACTTGCCATTGCCTTATTGATGATTTTTGGGCATAATTTATTGGATACTATCACAATCAATGATAATAGCTTTTTAGCATTTGTATGGGCGGTATTGCATCAGCAACGGATATTTGACTGGATTCCTAAACATATTATTTTCATAGGTTATCCCATTATTCCTTGGGTAGGCGTAATGGCATTAGGATATGTATTAGGAAAGTTGTACACCAAGCAATACCAAGCTCAGCAACGACAAACCCTCCTAAAGAAAATTGGCTTGGGAACTATTATTTTGTTTGTTATCATACGAGCTACCAATCTTTATGGCGATACACGTTTATGGGAAACACAAGGCTCGGTTATTATGACAGCTCTTTCATTTGTCAATGTCAGCAAGTATCCACCTTCTTTGTTGTACCTATTACTAACGCTAGGGCCAGCCTTCTTGGCACTGGCTTATTTAGAAAAGGTAACACATACAATATGGAACAAAGTACTGGTATATGGGCGAGTTTCGATGTTTTATTATATTCTACATGTTTATGTGATTCATATACTGGCAGCCATAGCAGCATCCATGACAGGCTTTGGGGCAGATGCTATGGTACTAAACACATGGGTATACATGTCACCTCATTTACAAGGATACGGTTTTGGCTTGTGGGCAGTATATTTGATATGGATTGTGGTAGTGGTAGGATTATATCCCTTATGTCAATGGTACGGGGCGTATAAGCGAAATCATTCGGCCTATTGGTGGCTGAGTTATGTATAAGCTTTATAGAAAAGGTTAATAATGTAAATAGAGATTGCCATTTTGAGCAATCTCTATTTCTTTATGGCAATAACAACGATGAATCGCCGTAACTCAAAAAACGATAGTCATTGTTCATGGCTTCTTGGTACACCTTTCTCCAATCTTCACCAATCAGAGCGGCAATCAATAAAATAAGCGTACTTTCGGGCTGGTGATAATTAGTGATAATACCCTTACAAACTCTTAATTGATAACTTGGGAAAATAAAAATTTCAGTTTCGCCCGTAATTTCCTCAAGATTTTTCTGGTTCATATTGTCCAAAATACTCAGTAAAGAAGCCTCAAGCGTAGGCAACTCCATAGAATCGTGTTGGTAAGGAAATAACTTTTCAATAAAAAATGGAATATCTTCTTTTGCTTGAATCAATTTTACACCATACCAATATAAGCTTTCGAGGGCTCGCATAGAAGTTGTACCCACAGGAATAACATGACCGATATTTTGTAACAGATTTTCGATATTTTTTCTCGAAAAAACAATCTGTTCGTTGTGCATACGGTGTTCTACAATATTTTCGACCTTGATAGGCTGAAAAGTTCCTGCACCCACATGCAGTGTCAAAAACTCCTGCTGAATACCTTTAGCGGCCAATGTAGCCAACACACTTTCGGTAAAATGTAACCCCGCTGTAGGAGCAGCCACAGCCCCTTTCTTCTGGCTATAAATAGTCTGATAAGTCTCATAATCAGACGCTTGTGTATCTCTATTAAGGTACGGCGGTAGTGGTATTTCGCCCAAAGCTTGTATTAAATCTACAAACCGTATTTCGTCGTTAGTATTGATAGCCTGCCACGATAATTGCACATGATTTTCATGCTCGTTATCTACTAAGCTAGCTGATACGGCTACAGCTTGTTGGTTTACTTGTATGGTTTGGGTCAAAATATCGCCTTTTTTCCAGCGTTTTCTATTCCCAATCATACATTCCCAAACACACTGTGTGCTTACTTCCATAGCCAAATTAATCACTGGCGTTGGAGCAACAGGGTGTAACAAAAATATCTGAATAGTAGCTCCTGTGGCTTTTTGAAAATGAATTCTTGCGGGAATCACCTTGGTATTGTTGAAAACCAAAAAGCTATTTTCTGGCAAAAAATCGGCAATATGATAAAACTGCGTATGTGTAATTTTCCCCTTTTGATAAACCTGTAACTTAGATTGATCCCTTTGGCTAAGGGGAAACTTAGCAATTCGCTCATCGGGCAAATCGTAAGTAAAATCTGCAAGTTTGATTTGATTGATTGATGTGTAATCCATTGTATGCTAATCTGCTGAAACGGGGTTGGTATATAAAATTTTGATAGGTAAATAAAATAGCCAACCAATCAGAAGTGCAAGCCCAACAACTGGCAAATAAGAATAATCAGTACTAAAGCTACGCTCGTCGTTCAATGTCAAAATGGCTCTTAGTACCAAAATCAAGAATGTATTAATAGCCCCAGGAAGCAAATTAAGCCAGTTCATAATGGCTGCATTGAGTTGATTGCGGTAGTTCAACCATTTTTTGTTGGGAATCCACGAAAAAGATACATCAGGAATTTTTTCAATATTTTTGGCCAAAGCAATCGGTAAAATATTTACAACTAAGCTAATACCCAGAAATAAATAAAAAATTTGGTCTTTAGGTAAAAATCCATCTCCTCGACCAGTTTCGCCAAAATGTACGGCCGTAAAATCTGGTAAACCACGATAAGTAAACAATAAAATAACAGCAAAAGCCAATAATGAGGCATATCGCCATGTTCTCGAAAAAAATAATTCTATACTCATTGTTACATCGGTCTTGCTTCCTTGGTTGTGGGTAGGTTAGTCAGTTTTATGTTTTTTGAACCAATGACACCAGACCATTGACTAATCCTCCTTTTCAGACCGCAAAATTACTTCAGAAAGGTCAGGATTTCTAATTTTGAGAAGAACTAATTCGGATATAAAAATTAGGGATGTGCCAAGCTACTGAGGTTTTGTCTAAGAAAAAGTATTTTTTCGCAGTAATAAAAGGGGATTTTGTCTCATTGGCAAGATTAAATAGCAAGCAGAATAAAAATTTGTTGTTATAACAATTATTTTTTAGATTTTTATAAGCAAAAATCCTCAAAAAAAATATAGCTTTGCAATATCAAGTAAATATACTATTGGCGAGCCTATCTGCAACACAAAAAACATATTACGAATACTTAATGGAGGGTGCTAATACGATTCATAAATAGCTTATTATCAGATGAAGATTTATACAAAAACAGGAGATAAAGGAAGTACATCGCTGGTAGGAGGTACACGTATTTTGAAATCAGAACTGAGAATAGAAGCCTATGGAACTATCGACGAGCTTAACTCATATATTGGTTTGTTGGGAGATCAAGTTGTAAATCAAAACAAAAAAGAACTTCTTAAAGAAATTCAAGACCGATTATTTACGATAGGGTCTATTTTGGCTTCAGAACCAGAACAAACCAAGAAAAAAATCCCTGATTTGCACGATAGCGATATAGAGCTACTCGAAAAAGCGATGGATACCATGAACGAAAAACTAGAAGCCATGCGTTTCTTCATTCTTCCGGGCGGGCATCAGTCGGTTTCGTTTGGGCATATTGCTCGTACTGTTTGCCGCCGAGCCGAACGAATGGTAGTACGTTTATCTGAAGAAAGCGATACCGATTACTTAGTTATTAGGTATTTGAATCGATTATCTGATTATTTATTTATACTTTGCCGTTATATGGCAAAAGAATTGGGCGTGGAAGAGGTAGCTTGGAAAGCAAGAGTTTAACATCAATTTTGTATAAAGCATAACGCAATATTACTATGACAGATACAGTGCAAATCGAAATTCATCCGATAGAGAAATCGAGAATTGAGACGGTTGACTTTGACAACCTTGTTTTTGGACGCTCTTTTGCTGACCACATGCTTGTGGTAGATTATAAAGACGGTGCTTGGCAAACACCACAGATTGTACCTTATGGCCCTATTTCATATACTCCAGCCATGATGTCGTTACATTATGGACAAGCAATTTTTGAGGGAATGAAAGCCTACAAAAATGAGGATGGTGAAATTATGGTGTTTAGACCACTCGACAACTGGGCTCGTTTGAACAAATCGGCTGTACGTATGTGTATGCCAGAAATTCCTGAAGATGTATTTTTGGAAGGCTTGTCGGCTTTACTGAAATTGGATGCTGCTTGGATTCCTGCCAAACCAGGATGTTCGATGTATATTCGTCCATTTATGTTCTCAACCGACGAGTATGTAGGTGTAACACCATCAAAAAGCTATAAATTTATCATTTTCAACTGCCCTGTAGGAGCTTATTATAGTAAGCCTTTGCGTGTAAAAGTTGAAACACAGTATATTCGTGCTGCTCATGGTGGCGTAGGCTTCTCGAAGAATGCAGGCAACTATGGCGGTTCGTTGTATCCAACTCAATTGGCTATTCAGGCAGGTTATGACCAAATCATCTGGACAGATGCTGCTACACACCAATTTGTAGAAGAAGCTGGTACTATGAACCTTATGTTTGTGATTGATAACGTATTGGTAACAGCACCAACTGGCGACACGATTTTGGACGGTATTACTCGCAAATCGGTATTACAAATTGCTCGTGACTGGGGTATGCAGGTAGAAGAACGCCAATTATCAGTAAAAGAATTGGTAGAGGGTATCCAATCGGGTAAAGTACAAGAAGCTTTCGGAGCAGGTACTGCCGCAGTTATTGCACCAATTGCCACTATAGGCTTTGAAGGGCAAGATTACGACTTACCAGAACGCCCTGCTGACGCTTTCTCGAAAAGAGTTTATGATGAAATCAACTCAATTCGTTTAGGCGTGAAAGCCGACGAAAGAGGCTGGGTTTATAAAGTATAATTCAATAAAAAATCCCATGAAAAAAATCATGGGATTTTTTTATATATCTAATTGATAGTCTTTCAATTCACAACAATTGCCTATTGAGGGTTACGTTCTGGTTTTATAGAAAAGACTATTTTAAATCCTGGGTCTTTTTGAGTACTTACATTTTGCAGAATTAAGGTATTTTTTCCTTCCGACAAATCCCATGTTGTAGCTTTTTCTTGCTCCACACCTTTTCCATATTTTTTTTCAAAATATGACTTAAATTCTGAAATAAGGCTATCTACTGTTACTTGTTTTTCGATATATACATCAATCGATATTTCGCTGACTTTATTATCGCCATCTTTTGTATATAAAATATCAGCAAAGTTAAGGTCTGTATTATCAAAATACTCAGTATAACTTCTTCCGTTGTCAGGTTGAGTTTCTGAGGGTAGTGTGGTTTCCTGAATAGCATCAAACTTATCGCCAATAGTAACACCTCTAGCCATACCATCTTCGTTTTTAAGAATAGATTGGAATATAGGGGTGTAGTTTTTTAGCGAAAGCCCACCCTGCTGGGGTGTATCGGTTAAGTTGTTGACTTGTGTATCGGATTCTCGCTTAGGGTCTTGGCAGGATATCATAATGCCAAGGATAACGAAAAGAGAAAAGTAAAATCGTTTTTTTTTCACTGATATTGAAATATTTGGAAACAGTAACTATCGTTATTAAACCAAAACCTTTGGGTCGTAATAAAAGATTTTGAAATATATGACAAAAGTACAAAAACTTTCTGAGTCACCTATCACGATTTCTAGGAATGACCAATAATTACTTCTCTATTACGAAGTTGCATCATCAATTAACAATAGCAAAGCATCACATGATCATGTGGTATTTCTTTTTTTTTTGAAGGTTTAGCAACTCTGTATTATTTGTTTTTGTATATTTATCACGCTTGTCATTAGTTTTATTCATTAAGAATAAATTTCTCTTTCTACTTAATATTTATATTCTAAAAAAGAACCAATAAAAATTATGACTTCTTCTCCCATTAAAATAGTAGTTTATGAAGACAATCCTGATTTAAGAGAAAGCCTTTCTGTCTTACTGAAAGGGTCGGTAGGATTTGAGTTGGCGGGAGCTTTCATCAATTGTGAAAATGTAGAAGCCCAAATGAGGGAATTTAAACCCGATGTTGTGCTAATGGATATTGATATGCCTGTAGCCAATGGCTTGAAAGGATTAAGGGCTATAAAAAAAATGGCACCAAATGTAAATGTACTAATGTTTACTGTTTTTGACGACAATGAACATATTTTTGACGCTATTTGCTCTGGTGCGGTAGGATATTTGCTAAAAAGAACTCCTCCAACCAAATTACTGGAGGCCATTTATGATGCCCATCACGGCGGAGCACCCATGACATCGAGTATTGCCCGAAAAGTATTACAGATGTTGCCCCAACAACAACCTAGGGTAGCCGAAAATGTGTCGTATAAACTAACAGAACGAGAAACCGAAATTTTGAATTTGCTTGTAAAAGGTAATAGTTACAAAATGATCGCCGATAAATGTGGCATTACCATGGATACTGTACGTTCGCATATCAAAAAGATTTATGATAAGCTACATGTGCATTCCCAAACCGAAGCTGTTGCCAAGGCTATTCATGAAAATATTGTGTAATAAATTATAGTTATTAGGTACTAGAGTTCTTTTTACAAAAAATAGTATTTAGATTCCCTTTTTTGATAGTCGCCACATCATTAAAACATGATAAATAGTTGACCTTTCGGGTCGAGAATAAAGAAATTAAGCATGAAAATAGGACTTTTGGTCATATAAATCACATCATGATGTGATTGACAGGGTCAAAAAAAAGCCTCAAATTTGTATCAGCAACCTAACCATGCATTAGTATAAAATTTATATCCGAACGAAACTTTAAAAAACTATCATGGTAACATCAAGACTTTCTAATTTATCTGCTATTACCGTTACTCCGCTTAACGGTGACTACAATGTATTTTCTCTAGAGCCACTTCGCTTGCCGAAGCCGGACGTTTATGCCCGAAAAACCCCAAAAGAGGGTTACATCTCATTGCCTGTTTGTTGCAAAAAAAACATTTCTGTTGCTTGGAAAGACATCACTTACCTCGAAGCTACTAGCAATTATACAAAGTTTTACTTCAGTAATGGAAAAAACTTGCTAGTTTCGCGTACAATGAAAGATTTTTTGAGTAAATTAGATGCCGAAATGTTTGTGAGGGTACATAAGTCTTTTGCAATTAATTTGAATTATTTAGTTCACTTTGATGTTAAGGAAGATATGTACGTACAATTGAAGGATGGAGCGAAGATTTCGGTGTCTCGTCGTAAGAAAAAGGAGTTTTTAGAAAAGAAACGCCAGTACTTAGGACAATAAGTAATTTTAAACAAAGAAATTAGTGGTTAGGTATTTAGGAAACAAGGGCGACCCTTGTCGCCCTATGTTTTTAAAATACAATACCTTATAAAAATATTTAAGATAATAGGTGTAGAACTATTAATTTGCACAGGGAGATGTTTTTAACGTCTCCTTTTGTCTTTTATATGGGTTTCATTCAAAACTCACGGGTAATATTGAAAATAAATCCTGAATTATTTTGACGATTTATGGCATAATGTAACTTCACTACCATATTATAGTACGAAACCAAATCTATTCCTATACCATAACCATACAAAAGTGTATTGGCAAATCTACTTTGATTGACAGCAGCATATTGGTTGGCAACATAACCCGCATCGAAGAATATATTGGGGTAAAGCTGTACAGGAACTGTATTAAACTGCTTTGACCGAATAAATTTGAAGTGAAATTTTTTATCGAAAAGTAAATAACGAAGGTTATTTTTTCCATATATATATTTTTGCCCATCTATGGCAAATAGTTCATAGCCCCTCACTAAATCAACACCATAACCCAAACCACGCGTATTGAAAAAAGGCTGTTTTTGTGGAAACGATATTTTGCCCTCAGCATTAAAGCTAAGAAAAAAGCGTTTATTAATAGGCCAAAAACGATAATAATCGGCAACAATATCTAGCTGATTAAGGTCGTCGCTGGGCAAAATACCGAGTTTGTTGATATATAGCTCATAACGATACCCCCTGAGCGGGTACACGACATTGTCTCTAAAATCATAGTTGAAATAATAGCTAAGCTGGAAGTAGTGTTGAGTATTTTTATTTTTCAAAAAATAATTTTCATTTCGTATTCTAATAGTATCGGCAATCCAGTTGTTATTGTAACGTAGCTCGACAGTATGATTATCATAAAAATGATAACGCTTTTTTAGGGAAGCGACAGCATAAAATCTCCTGCGTAAAACATCGTCCGATTTGATAAAGGCAAGCGTATCTCGTAAGGTTGAAAATGCTACATTTTTGTTGGTAGAAAAAGACACTCCAAATCCTATACCTGTTTTTTGGGCTTTATCGATATAAGGAATTCTATAAAAAAGCTCTATTTTTTGAGCAAACCCAACTTCTAAGTTCATCAACAGTTTTTCGGCACGACCTCTAAAGTTACTATGAATAATATGTGCTCCAAAAATCAGCCTATCTAATCGGCGGCCCCTACTCCACCATTCATTATAATTTCTATCTGCAATCTGAATATCTGGATACCCTAAAATATACCATTGCTCTTCTAGTTTAATACGAATGGTAACTTTGGGGCTAGTATCTACCTCGCTTGTCAATGAGGCATAATGAAATAAACTGGTATTCATGATTTTACGTCGATTAAACTCCAAGCGTTTATCGAGCTGATGAAGATAAAGCGTATCACCAACGGCAAAATCTAATTCCCGAGTAATAATATAGTCTTTGGTTTTTTTATTGCCTTCCAACACAATTTCCTGAACCACCACAAACGAGTCGATTGGAAGAGTTTTTGGGCAGAAGCCCCATAATGAACAGAATAAACTAAGAAGTAGCATTTTCAAAAATAAACAAATATGTGCATAGCTAAGCAATTGCCCCAGATTTTTCACTGGAATTTATAGAATATATAATGCTATCATATTAAAGGGGAAAAAGAGGAGTTTTTTTTGAATGAAAAGTCTAAGAAAATCTTTATAAAAGCTAATTTATTGATTAATATTGTTGTAAAACTAAGGCATAATTCAAGATGCTATGGTTTTACCATTTTTTAATTAACCATTTTTATGACATTTATAAAACCTCGTTTATCTTTCTGGCAAATCTGGAATATGAATTTCGGATTTTTTGGGATTCAATATAGTTTTGGATTACAACAAACTAATATGAGTCCTATTTACTCTTATCTTGGTGCCGAAGAGTCTTCTTTACCCTTACTTTGGCTTGCGGGGCCTATTACTGGTTTGATTATTCAGCCAATTATTGGGGCTATGAGCGACAAAACGTATGGGCGTTTTGGCAGAAGAAAACCCTATTTCTTGGTTGGGGCACTTCTGTGTAGTTTATGTTTGTTGTTTATGCCTTTTAGTAGTGCCTTATGGATGGCCGCAGGCTTGTTATGGATTCTGGATGCTGGTAATAATATTGCTATGGAACCTTATCGAGCCTTTATTTCTGATAAGCTTCCAGCTCCTCAGCTATCTTTGGGTTTTTTGATGCAAAGTTTTTTTTGTGGACTAGGCATTACTTTAGCCAACTTTACTCCCACGATTTTTGAGTGGACAGGTATTTCGGGACAAATGCCCTCTGGTATTCCGTACCGAACGGTAGCAGCATTTTTGGTCGGTGCAGTAGCCTCTATTGCCACCATTGGATATTCCGTTATGACAACCCCCGAATATCCACTATCGCAGGAAGAAATTGATAAAATCAAAGCCAGTAAGGGAGGTGCATGGGCTAATTTACTAGAAATTATAGATGCCTTCAAAGAAATGCCTCAAACGATGCGTCAACTAGCTGTTATGAAGCTTTTCCAGTGGTTTGCTATGTTTTGTTATTGGCAATATGTTACTAAAACCATCTCTCAATCTATTTTTGGAACAAAAGACCCTCTTTCAAGCGAATTTCGTCAGGCCGACTTAATTACAAGTCAAATCAATGGTTTTTATAATATTGTCACTTTTTCTTCAGCATTTATATTGGTTTGGTTTGCCAAAAAATTTGGGGCCAAGTGGGTACACTTTGTATGTTTGATTCTAGCGGGTATTGCTATGTTGACAATTCCACAGATTCATAATCGAGAATTTTTATATGCTCCGATGGTTGGTTTTGGTATTGCATGGGCTAGTATTATGTCGATGCCTTATGAGATGCTTGCGGGGAGTATTCCGCCAGAACGCACGGGGGTTTATATGGGTATTTTCAATATGTTTATCGTGATTCCGATGATGATTCAGATTATATTCACCTGGTTGACATACGATAGTCTGTTGGGGGGTAATCCTGCCAATGTACTAAGAATGGGTGGTATTTGTATGTTTTTTGCCGCTATTGCTGTAACATTTGTCAAAATTGTAAAAACTGAAGGAGATGCCGACAAACCTGTTAGTTTTGGCGGTGGGCATTAAACAAAAGTGCTGAGTTTTGAGATTAAATAATTAATTGACTACTCTGATACTGTTAAAGCCAAAGCTCATACTTACAGTGTATTCTTATTAAATATAACGAAAGGTATTTTTGAAATAGAATGATATTTTCATTTCAAAAATACCTTTTCCAATAGCTTAGTAATATTTATTCAAAAACCACTTTTTCCGAGATATTGTACCATCTAAAGATTCGGTCTTTATAAGCAGCTTCAATTACATTCCGCTTTACTTTTAGCGTAGGGGTTAGTATTCCATTTTCAACACTCCAATTTTGTTTTACAATAACCATTTTTTGCAAATGCTCATAGTTGTTAAAATGAGGGTTTATCCGCTCTAGTATAGTAGAAAAGGTATCAATAAGTACTTCTCTGGAGATATTATGTCCAAATTCTGACAAAACAACAAGGGCAATCGGCTGTGGCAAGCCCGAGCCAACCACACACACTTGCTCAATAATAGGATTTACAGCCAATAGGCTTTCGATAGGTGTAGGTACAATATACTCGCCTTTTGATGATTTGAACATATCCTTTACTCGACCAATAATTTTCAGGTATCCATCTTCATCAATAGTACCCATATCGCCTGTACAAAGCCAGCCTTCATGGAATAGTTCTTCGGTAAGAACAGGTTCTTTATAGTAACCAAGTGTATTCCAAGGCGATTGCATTTGGATTTCTTGGGTATTGGGGTTAATGCGTATATGCACACCTTTATGAGGTTTGCCTACAGTACCCGACTTAACAGCGTTGAGTGGCATCAAAGAAGTTAGCCCCATATTTTCGGTCATACCATAAGCCTCCTGAATCGTAATGTCGAGCTGCTGAAACCATTGTAAAAGACTTGTAGGCATTGGAGCTGCTCCTGTCAAAATAATTTTTGCTTTTGCTAGTCCCAATCCTTGCTTAATTTTTCGCTTAATCAAGGTATTGAGTAGGGGTAGTTTCAGCAAAAGGGTGAGTCTCTTTTGTGGTATTTTTGAGAGAATCCCCAACTGAAATTTTGTCCAGATACGTGGAACAGCCAGAAAATGTGTAGGCTGTGCCGCTTCAAGATTTTTTTGAAAAGAATCTATATTTTCAGCAAAATAAATCGTACCTCCTGTAGCAATACCTGCTGCTTCTACGATATTCCGCTCGGCAATATGACATAGCGGCAAGTACGAAAAAAAACGGGTATTCGACATCTCTAATAAACCTACCTCTTTGGTATGATTAAGTGCTTCAACAAATGCTCCATGAGTAAGCATAACACCTTTGGGTACACCTGTAGTACCAGAGGTATAGACAACGGTACAAATGGCATCGTATTTGGGTGAAACGTTGATAGATAATGTCTGAAACTTATCTAACAGAGCATCCCAGTTCTCGAATATAGCAGGTGAACCCTCATAATACGTTGGAAAGGCTATACACTTTATTCCAGCAGGCACACCCTCTTTCATGGCATCCCAAGTATCGAGTTTTCCGACAAATAGAACCTTACAATTGGCATGAACCAATACTTGATGAAGTTGTTCGGCTGTTAGGGTTGGGTAAAATGGTACTGAAATATGCCCAGCCATAGCAATTGCCAAATCGGCAAGAATCCAATGGGCACAGTTTTTAGATACAATACCAATATGGCTATTGGGCGGTAAATTCATGGCCAAAATAGCACTGGCTATTTTGCGAGCCTGCTTTCCTGATTCGGCAAAAGTAAAATCTCGAAAGGTAGAACCTTGAGGTTGTTTAAGAAAAACATTATTAGGGGTTTGGGCTTCCCAATAGTAAAAGTTCTCAACAAGAGTTCCGAATGGTCTGGACATAGCAAAAATAGTATCGAGTCAGTAGTTTTTTTCAAACAAGATAAATATAAAAATAGATTTTAATTATATTTATTTGAATAATTTACTGATTACTAGACCATTTGAATAAGCTAAGAGATATTGGATAAAAACAAAAAGAAGATAGCACAACTAGCAATCGGCTTAAGCACCATATTTATCTAATAAGAACTACTCCAGTATTCATTTACCCCACTTACAACAAACCCAAAACCATACTGATTATCTATTAGTTAAATCAAAAAATATTCATTAACTTCCAATTATTAAACAAAAAAAAAAACAATATGTAATTACTCATTCTCAACAATCGAACCATAGAATTCAAAGAATATTACAAATATCAGGTCATCAACTTAACCCCAGCATAACCAATGAAAAGTCAAGCAGTAGTACGTATTATTCTGATAGGTCTTTTGACTTGTCTTATTGGTTATGTATTTTTCCAGAGTTTTGATTCATTTTCGCCAAGAAGATAACTTTATTAAATTACAAATTCGACTTCCTTAAAACCAAAATAATGTACCATATCTTCCGATTCTATAGCGAGCCTGCCTGTTTCATCGATACCAATAATTTGGCCAGAAAATAATTGACCATCTTTTCTGAAATAGTGCCATTCTTGGTAGCGAAACAGCACGTGCAAATATTTTATTTTGAGGGTTTCGTAATAGCCCTGTTTAATTTGGAGATAATATTTTTCAATTTGCTCAAGCAACTTTCCCAGCACCGCGTCCAAATCATAAGGAATAGGCGATTCCGTTACTTTTCTTAGAGAAGAAGCCGTAGGAACAGTAAACTGTAATTGATTGATATTAAGACCAATACCTACAACAGAATAGCCGATTTGATACCCCTGTAAAGTATTTTCGATAAGGATACCCCCTAATTTTTTATTTTCATGATAAATATCATTCGACCATTTAATTTTTAAACCTTCATCGATAAACTCACTCAAAAAATCGTAAACACCTAAAGAAATCGCTACATTGAGTTTAAATTGCTCGCTAGCTTTTAGAAAAGATGGTTTTAAGATAATCGATAAAGTCAAATTCTGTGCACTGGAGGCTTCCCAAGTATTGCCTCTTTGTCCTCTTCCAGCAGTTTGATGGTCGGTAATCACAATAGTACCCTCAAAAACATCCTGAGATTGAATCATTTCAGCCGCAATGTCGTTAGTAGAATGACAAGTTGGCAGATATTTAATAATTTTGCCAGTAAATAAAGTATTGGGTTGAATTTTGTACAAGGTTATTTTGTAATTTTAGGTTTCTAAATAGAAGATATACGGCACTAGCGTATCGGTTATCAACAAAAAAGTTGTACAAATATACTAGGCTCAGTCCACAAGAGAACAATATATAAAGAATTTAGCATGGTAGAGATTAAAGCAGAAAAAGAAATAAGTTCAGAAGAACTTAGTCGTTTAGTAGTAAAAGGAATGCAAGAAAGAAAAGCATTAGACATTGTAGTGATGGATTTGAGAGGAGTAAAAAATGCCTTTGCCGACTTTTTTGTGGTGTGTGCAGGTACATCCGACACACAAATTGATGCCATTGCAGATTCGGTAGATAAAGAAGTATGGGAAGCAACGCATACCAATCCAAAAAGCGTAGAAGGTAAAACCAATCGTGAATGGATTTTATTGGATTATTATGACGTAATCGTACACGTATTCAAAAAAGATAGAAGAGAATTCTATAAACTTGAAGAATTATGGGGCGATGCAGATTTTACTTATATTGACGAAGATGCCGCTTAGGCACCAGTTTAAACCTCTTATAAAATCAATTTACCACTTTTCACGAATATATCTGTTTAGAAACAAAGTACGTTTACAAGATGTTGTTTAGTTAAGAGTGGTAAAATTCTGGATTTTCGATGAAACCAAACCTGTTTATATAACTTTAAAAGTAAAGTAAGGTAGGCTACATCTAAAGTATCAGAATCCAGAACCAGCATTATGAATTTAAAGTGTAATTTTAAAAACAATGGCAGAAAATAATAGCGGAGATAACAGACAGCAGGACTTCCCGAAACAATCTCGTCGCCCCAACGTACCTAGCGGTGGATTCCAAGGATGGTTAGTAGTTGCTTTAATTATTGCTTTGGTTAGCATTTACTTTCTCAGTAAAACTCGTGTGCTTAAAAGCATAGAGCCTCTGCAATTTGAACAAATGGTTTTGAATCATGAAATTTCAAAATTAACCATAATCAAAAACAAAGATATTGTAGAGATTACGCTTAAAAAAGAAGCATTACCCAAATATAAAGCCGAGCTCAATGACCAACAAGGTTCGGTAATGACACAAGGTACAGGCCCTCATTTTGAGCTTCCTATCAATTCGGCTTTCTCTTTTGAAACAGAACTGAATGACTTACAAAAGGATATTCCTCGCGAACAAAGAATTCATGCAACCTCTGACGAACGAACGGGGATTTTTGATTTCTTGATGGGACCCGGATTGTTAATTTTGATGTTTGTTGGTATTTACTTCATGTTCTTTAGAATGGGGGGTGCTGGTGGTCCTGGAGGACAAATTTTCAATATTGGCCGCTCTCGTGCTACTTTGTTCGATGGCGAAGCAAAAGTGAAAATTACCTTCAACGATGTTGCTGGCTTAGACGAGGCCAAAGAGGAAATACAAGAAATTGTAGAGTTTTTGAAGAATCCTAAGAAATTTACTGATTTGGGAGGTAAAATTCCAAAAGGTGCATTATTAGTAGGCCCTCCGGGTACAGGTAAAACCTTATTGGCCAAAGCTGTTGCAGGCGAAGCGGGTGTACCGTTCTTCTCGTTGTCTGGCTCAGACTTTGTTGAAATGTTTGTTGGTGTAGGTGCTGCTCGTGTTCGTGACTTGTTTAAACAAGCCAAAGAAAAAGCACCTTGTATTATCTTTATTGATGAGATTGATGCAGTAGGTCGCTCGCGTGGCCGAGGTGCTATGCCTGGGGCAAACGATGAGCGTGAAAATACCTTGAACTCGTTGTTGGTTGAAATGGATGGTTTTGCTACCGACTCTGGTATTATTATCATGGCTGCCACCAACCGCCCAGATGTACTAGACTCAGCGTTGCTACGTCCAGGTCGTTTTGACCGTCAGATTTCGGTAGACAAGCCCGATATTGTTGGCCGTGAAGCAATTTTCAAAGTACACTTAAAACCTTTGAAGTTGTCTTCGGATGTTGACCCGAAAGAACTTTCGGCTCAAACGCCAGGATTTGCTGGAGCTGAAATTGCCAACGTTTGTAACGAAGCAGCTTTGATTGCAGCTCGTCGTGGAAAAACTGCGGTTGATATGAAAGATTTTCAAGAAGCGATGGACAGAGTAATCGGTGGTTTGGAAAAGAAAAATAAATTGATTTCGCCTGAAGAAAAGAAAATTGTTGCTTATCACGAAGCAGGTCACGCTATTGCAGGATGGTTCTTAGAACACGCCAATCCGTTGGTAAAAGTAACCATTGTTCCTCGTGGTATTGCGGCTTTGGGTTATGCTCAATATTTGCCGAAAGAACAATTCTTGTACCGTACCGAACAGTTAATAGACGAAATGTGTGTTACCTTGGGTGGTCGTGCGGCTGAAGACATTATTTTTGGTAAAATTTCGACTGGTGCTCAAAACGACTTAGAAAGAATTACCAAATTGGCATATAGCATGGTAACAATCTATGGTATGAACGAAAAATTAGGTAATATCTCTTATTATGATTCAAAAGGTTCGGAGTATAACTTTAATAAGCCTTATTCTGAAACAACAGCACGTGAGATTGATGAAGAAGTAAGAGCAATTATTCAAAATGCTTATCAACGTACCAAAGATTTATTAACAGAAAAACGTGATAAGTTAGAAATCTTGGCTCAAGAGCTTTTGAAAAAAGAAGTGTTATTCCAAAGTGACTTAGAAAGATTGGTAGGTGAGCGTCCTTTTGCTCAATTGACTACTTACCAAGAGTTTATCAAAGGTGAAGAGGAAAAAGAAAAAGCACTAGAACTTGAAAAAGAACAAAAAGCTAATGAAGAGTCTCAAGCTGAATCGGTAGAAACCGAAACACCTGAAGCATCTAAATAGTAGCTTATCTGTACAAAAAAAGCCCTTTATCTAACAAGATGAAGGGCTTTTTTTGTAAGTGCTTTGTCATAATTTAGCTACTTTTCTTTTATCTTCGTGCTTTAACCCAAACTCATAAACATATCATTTCATCGCTGTTTTACAATTCATAGAATGATTCAGATTCAACTCCAACCCCATAAAAAAATATATTTTGCCTCCGATTTTCACCTTGGATACCCCTCTCATGAAGAAAGTTTGATAAGAGAACGTAAAATGGTTCGCTGGCTTGATAGCATCCAAAATGATGCACAAGTTATTTTTTTGGTTGGTGATATATTTGATTTTTGGTTTGAATACAAAAATGTAATTCCTAAAGGTTTTATTAGACTTCAGGGCAAACTAGCCGAACTATCTGATAATGGCATCGAAATTATTTTATTTACAGGCAATCACGACATCTGGATTTTTGACTATTTCACCAAAGAAATGGGCATAAAGGTATACCGAGACCCACAAGAGTACGCTATTTATTACCCCGAAAAAACATTACCCATGCAATTATATATTGCTCACGGCGATGGATTGGGCCCTGGCGATAATGGCTATAAAGTACTGAAGAAAGTCTTTGAAAATAAGCTATGCCAATGGGCTTTTAGTTGGTTACACCCACACATTGGTATTACCTTGGCACATTGGTGGTCGGGAAGCCGAAAAGACCCTGAAAGAATCAAACGAGAATTGGTATTTAAAGGTAATAGCGAGTGGTTGCTCAACCATGCAATAGCAGAAGAGGCTAAAAAACACCATGATTTTTATATTTTTGGGCATAGACACCTTTTGTTAGACTTGGAGGTAGGTACTCAAAGTAGGTATATTAATTTGGGGGAATGGTGCTATGACAACGAAGAAACGAGTTATCATTATGCTGTTTGGGATGGTAAAAAAATAAACATTGAACGTTTTTTAGAGAAACCATAAATAGACTATCCAAATTCTATCAAGTTGTTTTACCCTAAACACTATCAATAATTTTATCTCTTTGAGCGATACGATATAGATATGGAGCTTTATGGGCAGCACCTGTATATTTTTTTTCTATGCGTTCAAGAATATTGAGATCTAATATTTTCCGCTGAAAATTATTCATTCTGATTTTCTTCGCCAATATAGTTTCATAAAGGATTTTGAGTTCGGCCATCGTAAATGTTTCGGGTAATAAGCTAAAACCAACAAGTTTTTGATCTAAACCACCTTGCAGACATGCCAAAGCTTTCCGAATCATTATTTCATGGTCTAGTACCAACGTAGGAAGCTGTTGTAGGTCATACCACTCGCAGATATCACACAAAAACCCAGGACTAGGCTGTACCTGCGAAAAATCAACGAGAGCATAATACCCAATAGAAACAAAACGACGCAACATCCAATGAGAATCTTCGATGGATATTTGATTTTTTTGCAGAATAAGCTGAAGTTGCTCATTACTGGTACGGTCGTATTCTCCAAAAGTATGATATTGTTCTAAATAAATCCCTTCAAGTCGTGTAGTATCATATAAAATCCGTTTGGCGGCATCATCGATATTCTCTTGTTGCCTAACATACCCTCCCAAAAGTCCCCACAAATCAGTATTCTTAAATCGTGATACTAATACTTTGAGTTGATTTTGGTGAAAGCCAAAAATGACACAATCTACTGATAATTGTTGAATATAATCTTGGTCTTGTACTTGGGGATTTAATTCGTAAGGATTATTATTCATTGAATTGATATATGGTAAACAAAAGAATATAGCAAAATTACGAAGAAAACCATTATACTGGTATTGAGGATTGAGGAAAGATATGGCTTTAATAAGGAATAGCCCTCAAAATAGCTCGTTTAAAAGCTTTTAAGGCGATTGAGAGGACATAAAAGTACATTGACAGGAAAGTATCGAAGGCCTTCAAATGGGACATTCTAAGGCGTTTTTATATTTCGCCAACTAATAGGCAATTAATTATTATAAATACTAAGCTTTAAAAGAGTTTAGTGATTCCTTTTATTTTTAAAATCATGAGTTCAAGAAGTATTTCTGGTATTTCTAACTTATTCAATGATACTAACTTGAAATACACTTAAACAGGCTCATAAAAATCAAACTGGTTTTGTACTATTATTCAAAAGAACACCAAATTAATATGAGTTTTTTATGTTAAATACTTGGCTGTGCAGAAAAGCCAACTAGGAAAAATGCAAAAACAAAAAAGCCATCAAACTTTCGTAAGAGGGCTTTTGGTGGTCCCACTAGGATTCGAACCTAGGACCCCCTGCTTGTAAGGCAGGTGCTCTGAACCAGCTGAGCTATGAAACCATTGTGTCAATAAAATTGGTGGTCCCACTAGGATTCGAACCTAGGACCCCCTGCTTGTAAGGCAGGTGCTCTGAACCAGCTGAGCTATGAAACCAATTTGTTTTTGTTATTTCCGTTTCGTTTAACGTGGTGCAAAATTACACCCTTTAATTTTAACTTGCAAGCTTTTCTAGCAAAAAAAAATAACAAAAAACATCAAATAGTCTTTAATTATTTTGTTATCAGTAAGTTAAATCCTAAAAAAAATAATTTTTTTTTTAGGATTAATTATTGATTTAACACACACAGAGGGCTTTTTTATACTCAAAGCTTATTTTTTAATAACAAATACCTAAATAATATTTTAGGATTCTCAGATATTTTTAGAAAATGTATTTACCAACTGACATTTAATACCTAGAGTTTGTAATCAAAAGTTACCTTCTATGGAAAAGAACATTTTTTTTATTCCCAAAACCCAATAGATTTGTAGAAATCTTAAAGACATTTAATATTTCTTAAACCAAAGTCTAAAAATGATACAAGCCTTATTTAGCCCCGATGCTATTATTAGTTTAATCACCCTTACATTCCTTGAAATTGTACTCGGAATTGACAACATTATCTTTATATCAATTGCCGCTAACAAATTGGCATTGAAAGACCAAGCCAAAGCTCGTAATATTGGTTTGTTGCTAGCCATGTTATTTCGTGTAATATTACTATTTGGCTTGTCATTTATTATTTCTTTACAAGAGCCTTTTGTACATATTGACTGGGGCTGGTTTAAAGCTGGTATTTCGGGTCAAAGTTTGATTTTATTTATTGGGGGGCTGTTCTTACTTTATAAGGCTACCTCCGAAATCCATCATAAGCTAGAAGGCGACCCACAAGACGATCACGTAGAACGTCCTAAAGGAAGTGCTGCCGATAAGTTGACAGCCGTAGTTTTGCAAATTGCGTTAATCAATATTGTATTCTCGATAGACTCAATTTTGACAGCAATTGGTTTAACGCATAACTTGCCTGTTATGATTATGTCGGTGATATTTTCTATTTTGATTATGATGGGCTTTTCAGGGCCAGTGGGTAAGTTTGTCAACGAACACCCATCTATTCAAATGTTGGGCTTGGCATTCTTGATTATGATTGGCTTTATGTTGATTGCCGAAAGTGCTCATAACTCGGAGGTTGCTATTTTCGATTCGCATATAGGAACTGTGCCAAAAGGCTATTTGTACTTCGCTATTGCCTTCTCGTTGTTGGTTGAGTTTTTGAATATGAAAAGCGATAAAGCAAAACCTGTACAACTTCACGACTACAAAGCTCAGGCTAAAAAGGAAGGTTTATTGGACGACGAACAACAAACATCTTAAATATTGACTGATAATTAAGACAAAAAGCCCGTACATCGTAGATGTACGGGCTTTTTGTCTTAATTACGTATTATTTGAGTTTCTGAGCTGTTTGTAAAATCTCTTTTGCTCCACCTTGAGGTACACCTAAAATTGTTTTCTTTACTTTGCCAGCACCATCCAAGAAATATAAAGTTGGATAGCCTTCTACTGGATACATTTGAGCTACCCCAGGGCCTTCACCATTTTCATAATCAACAGCAATACTAATAAACTTTTGGTTGATATAGTCACCTAAAGCTTTATCTGTAAACACTTTGGTTTTTAAATATTTACATGGCCCACACCAAGTAGTATAGCAATCCATCAATACTAATTTCTTTTCTTTTTTAGCTTTGGCTAAAGCTTCCTTGAATGTTCCATGAAAAAATTGAATACCTGTAGTTCCTTCGTCTTTTTTGTTGGGATTTTTACTGGCAAAAGCGTTGATAGTCAACAACGTCAATATCAGTGCGAATAATTTTGATTTAAGCATTTGTTTGGAAGATTAAATGGTTTGTTTTCTTAACGTGAAGTTCTATGATTTTAGTTTCTGGTGCAAGATATTTATCTAAACAAATGTAGGGCTTAGACAAATTACTACTTTTGCCTACCTGAGCCCCTGCTATTTATTCCTCAATAAAGTGACATATTTTGCTTATATTAGAACATTACTATTTATTATCAAAATCACAATAGTGAATTTATAGCTTACAAACTGCTAATCTAATGAAATTAACGTTTGAATTAAATCGTAAAAAACAAGCTATTGAAGTTCCCGAAGGCATGCCTTTGTTATGGATAATTCGTGATATACTGAATTTGAAAGGTACAAAATATGGTTGTGGGAAAGGTCTTTGTGGATCATGTACCGTTCTTGTCAACAATGAAGCTGTACGTTCATGCTCGTATCCTGCCAATTTGGTTCAAAACAAGCAAATAACAACTATCGAAGGTATTGGCGAGGCCGAGCAACTTCATCCTGTTCAACAGGCATGGCTCGAAGAAATTGTACCTCAATGTGGTTATTGTCAACCTGGATTTATGATGGCTACCGTAAAGTTATTGCAGGAATACCCTAAGCCAACCAATCAACAAATAGATGAATATATTACTAATATTTGTAGATGTGGAACATATTATAGAATAAGAAAGGCCATTCATAGAGCAGCAGAAATAGCTCATAAAAAAGACTGAAATATGGCTACTCAATGGACATTTTCGAGACGAAACTTTCTTGTTAAATCAGGAATAGGTATTGGATTAGCTTTGGGGCTTGGTATCATTGGCAAAAGCTTTGTAAGACGTAAGTTTGCAGAACAGGCCGATAAAGGCGTATTAAGAACTTTTAGCACCAACGACGAACCTACTTTATGGTTCGAAATTTTGGCCAATAATCAACTCACCATTTATTCGCCCAAAGTAGAAATGGGACAAGGAATTTTTATGGCTTTGGCTCAAATTGTAGCAGAAGAGCTTGATGCCGACATTCAGCACATACAAGTGGTGCATAGTACTACAAAACGTGGCCCAAACGACCCTAATACTACAGGTGGTAGCGACTCGGTTTCGAGTATGTATATGGCTTTACGTACCTTGGCAGCCAATATGCGGGAAATGATAAAATTACAAGCTGCTAAGATATGGAATGTATCGCCCGACAGCTTGATAACCCAAAATAGTATTGTGAGCTATCAAACAAAAAAGCTAACCTACGGCGAAATTGTTGCCCAGACTCCAACGTGGATAATACCCGACACAGAACCTGTTTTAAAGAAAAATACAGATTTTAAAATTATCGGAAAAGCCTTGCCTAGAGTCGACTTAATAGCCAAAATAAAGGCTGAACCTATTTTTGGTATTGATGCTTCTTTTCCGAATATGCTTTTTGCTACTGTTTTACGGCCACCACAATTTGACGTAACGATTGTGTCAATAGATACCACATTGGCAGAACAATCAACAGGCGTAAAGAAAGTATTCGTAGAAAAAAACTTTGTCGGAATAGTAGCCTTATCACGGTATCAAGCTTTGGAAGCCAAACAAAAACTGAAAGTAACATGGACACAACCCGAAAAGCCCGTACAACAGCAGGATATTCTAGCCACAGTTCAGGTTGGAAAAGGAACGCCAACGCTTATTCAGTCTTCGGGCGATACAGAATCATTTTGGCAAGATACCGATATTTATACTGCCGAATATCACTCTCCAATGGGAGCTCATGCTCAGATGGAACCCAATGGAGCTACAGCATTGTATCAGGATGGTAAAGTGACGCTCAAAATGAGTACACAGTCTGTTTTATTGACCCGCAGCGAGGTGGCCAAAGCTACAGGGATTGCCGAAGAAGATATTGACATACAGCCTACTTTTTTGGGTGGAGGGTTTGGCCGAAGGCTGTATACACCGCATGCGGCCGAAGCAGTGATACTCTCCAGAGCTGTTGAACAACCCGTTCAGGTATTGTTTGAGCGAGAAGAAGAGTTTCAAAATAGCTATTTACGACCACCAACCCATCATGTTTTAAAAGCCAAGCTACAAAATGGCAGAATTATAGCTTTAGAGCATAATACATCTAGTGGCGATGTAGCATTTGGGTCGTCGCTTGTGCCAAGCTTTGCAGCTCCTATCTTGGGCGCGGATTTTGGGGCATGGCGTGGTGGTATGCTTCAGTATGAAAGAATTCCTAATTTTCAAACAGTCTCTTGGCGATGTCAATTACCTTTTGCCACAAGTTGGTGGCGAGGCTTAGGTTTATTGGCTAATTCATTTGCCATAGAATCTTTTATCGATGAGCTAGCCTTCAAGAGTCATATCGACCCAATAGCCTTTAGAATAGCCCATATTGCCGACGATGAACGAGGCACAAGACTCAAAGGGGTACTAAAAGCCGTAGAAAAAATGGCGGAATGGAAAAATCCACTCTTACCCCAAGGCCATGCTTTGGGAATAGCCTGTTCTACAGACGTAAATACTCCTGTAGCTCAGGTAGTAGAAATAAAGCTTGAAAATGAGCAAATAAAAGTAGTAAAGGTATACTGTGCCCTCGATGCAGGTTTAGTGATTAATCCAGATGGTATAAAAGCTCAGTGCGAAGGGGCTATCATGATGGGGCTTAGTGCAAGTATGTACGAGGAAATACAAATAGAAAATAGTAAGGTGATGCCTAATCAGTACCTTTCTTATCAGATGGCTCAATTAAAAGATGCACCAGAAATAATCATAGAAATTGTTTCTACGGGCGATACTCCTCGTGGCGTAGGCGAGCCTCCTATTGGGCCAATTGGTGCGGCCATTGCCAATGCTGCAGCCAAATTAACAGGTATACGATTGAATCGAATGCCTTTACAAAAGGAATATAATAGGATAAAGCAAACTCGTAGTTAAGAATTTTGCCTAAGCAACATGAGTCATCTCGAATTTTAACCTCCTATTGGTGTTCGTTGGGATTCACGAGGTAAACCATCGTGCTTTTTTCCAAATAGGGTGCGACTTGAGTTACACTCTATTTGGAAAAAAGCACACAAATGGTAGGCTTTTATTGACTATTAATCAAAAAGGCGTAATAACTCGCTTTCATGTTCAATGTCTGAATAACTCATCTTTAGATGCAAATCTACTGGAGAAAATCATGTTCAACAATAATCACTCATTCGCTCAATCACAATTCACCAAATTAGGGACGACTCATGTTTCTTATAAAATGTCTAATCTTCAGCCTTTTCTTTACCATCGGCCATACGTACGATTTTAGGCGAAAATTGGGCTAAAACGGTAACAAGCTCTTCTTGGGCAGCCATTACTTTAGCAATATTTTTGTAGGCTTGTGGTGCTTCATCAAGATCGGCCCCAATCAATTGAACCTGAGCTTTTGATAAAGCTTCTTTCAAATCATCTTTAGTAATCGTTCCTAAAGCTTTGGTACGAGACATTTTACGACCTGCGCCATGCGAAGCAGAATTTAATCCCTCTGGTGTACCTTTCCCTCGAATCACATAGCCAGGCTGAGTCATCGAGGCAGGAATAATCCCTAAATCTTGGCTACCAGCGGGCGTGGCTCCTTTTCGATGCACAATTACTGGAGTTCCATCAGCAAGACGCTCTTCCCACGCAAAATTATGGTGATTCTCGATTCGCTTTAATGGCGTTTGGTTCAGGGCAGCAGCAATTTTATGATGAATCTCATGGTGATTGGCTGAGGCATAGTCTCCTGCTAAATTCATAGATAACCAATATTCTTGCCCTTCTTCGCTATTCATATCTAGCCATGCCAAATGTTTCGCCTCCTTAGGAAGCCTAGTTTTTTCCATAGCTATTCTTGAATAGTGATTGGCAATAGCACCACCAAATCCTCTTGACCCCGAATGTGACAACAAAGTAAGGTATTTTCCTACGGGCAAATCCATTAATTCGTCTTGCTCTAAAACCTCTAAAACACCCCATTCAACAAAATGATTACCCGTTCCTGAGGTTCCTAATTGTCGATAAGCTTTATCTTTTAAGTCTCGAATTAACTTTGTTGCAGTCCATTCCGAGCGGTCAAAAAGTGTATCATCATATTTCTGCTTCGACTCTGAACCCATCCCAAAGAAGCTATGGTTTTCAAGCATTTTTTTCAACAATTTATCTTCTCGTTGAATCATCGACACAGGTAAATCAAATACGCTCATACACATACGGCAGGCTATATCCACGCCTACAGCATACGGAATCACGGTATTTGCTGTCGTTGCCAAAACCCCGCCAATAGGTAATCCATATCCTTGATGGGCGTCGGGCATCAGTGCTCCAGCTACCGAAATAGGCAATTTCATCGCTGTTTGCATTTGGTCCAAGGCGCCTTGCTCTATGTAATTTCCTCCGTAAATTCGGTAGGATAATGTTTCTTCTCTTAAGTCAAAATAGTTTTCTGACTGACGACCCGTTTTAGGTAATTCATATTTAGGTTTGTTTTTTTCTGCCTCCAACAAGGATTGTCCATATTCTGATAAAACAAGCTCTTGACCTATCTCTTTCAAATGTTTGGTATAGAGCGCCAAATTGGTCAATTTGTTTTTGGAAAAACTAAACTTCTTTGGCGAATCTATCATTTGAGCAAACAATAACAATATATGAGACTTGGGATAAACCCCATTATTTAACAAACCATTGGCTACCCTCAAGAATTTTGGGTAGGCTTCTTCATGATGTACACCCAATTGTTGTAAGTCTTCTTGGGTAATGATTACTGTTTCCATTTTTTTAGAATTTGTATAATTGTTTTAAAAGATGTAGAACTATTTAAAGGGAAATAAAGAGGTAACATGCAAAAAGCGACATTAATAATTTGCTCTACCGCTGAGCTACTGTACAAGACAGGTAGGAATCGAACCTACGACCCAATCAGCCGA
Source organism: Flectobacillus major DSM 103 (assembly GCF_000427405.1). Classification (NCBI taxonomy): domain Bacteria; kingdom Pseudomonadati; phylum Bacteroidota; class Cytophagia; order Cytophagales; family Flectobacillaceae; genus Flectobacillus; species Flectobacillus major. Next base: position 358,723 of record NZ_KE386491.1, on the reverse strand, counting down.
AGTAACGCTTTTTTACGACACTCTTTAAAATCTTAAAAAACCAGAGGCAATGAGCAAAGAGCGATGATAAAAGGAGTCGATTACATTCGAAGTATCGCTCTTTTACGGCACTCTGGTTTTTTTGTAAAAGCAATAGGCAGGTCGAGAACGGGGCATTGCATTGCTGGAGTCGAACCAGATGACCTCATTGTATTACTCAATCACGCCATTCCTCCCCTATATTGGCTGCGAAGTATCTTAACCTTACGGCATTTTACAAAATCTTCAATATGATAGCCTTATGCTTAGAACTTAACACATAGGTACTTTACAAATCTATTCCTTGAATAAAATCTACAATACCTTGTCCATTTTCTAGGGCATCGAGTACTTCAAAAATTTTATCTGACCAGCCCGCCAACAAATACACATCTCCTGATTCTACTCTCATGGGACTTTGACCATAACCAGCTAAATCAAAAAGATATAATGTTGCTTTCGGAAATTTCCTTTTATAGTTTTGCCAAGCCGTTTTAATGCTGTTCGCATCTCTATTTTGGCTATTCCATAACTGCGTATCCGTAAAAATCATCACTTTATCAGCTTGATATTCACGCTTTAACAAATCTTCAATCACCAAATGTGCATTTGTTGAATATCCCACCTCTCCTTCACGTCGATGAAATGCTGCTACATTCGATAAAATACTTTTACTAGGCATTTGTATCACTTTCCAAGCATCTCCAAACATCCCCGTAACTACATTTTTACAACGGCTTTGCAAGAGCATCGCCAATAGCAAACCTATATCATAATACATCAGACTACTTTTTGCAGATAATCTTTGTTGCATCGAGCCTGACACATCACAAGCCAAAACAACTTTGGTATCGTTATCAAAACCCTTGATGTTTTGAGCGCTTAATAGCATCGCTTTTTCTAAAGCATCAATAACCCTAGTCACTCTACCATCGGTTATATTACTCAATTCTCGATAGGCAGACCAATATCGAAAAGGTAGCTGTTTGGCAGTTCTGACGGCATTTTCTTCAGATAAATAAGATAAAACCATATCCAAACATTCATCTGAGATATTACATTCCAGCATATTTCTAAGATTTCTCAGCAAGGCCATATACCCTACTTTCTTGCTCAGAATCAGCTCTTCCCATTTAGCTCTGAAGGCTTTATTTTTTGCCTTTTCACTTCCAAAATGAAGCTGTCCAAGTGCAGAAAGTTCTGTCTCCCAAGTATATGGCGTAGACAAGGTATTTTGAGTAATTTTATCAAAAACGACTTGTTGAGCTAAGTCCTTAGGTTTCGGATGTACCAAAAACAAGGCATCTCTTAATTTTACCTCCGTATTTTGATTATACTTGGCAAACTGGTATTCATCAAAACGATTAAATGCTTTTGCCAAACCTTTTTGAATCTGTTTTGAAAGTCGATTGAGTCGCTTTGTTCCTGTCCTTTTGTTGGTTTGCTGATAATAAGCCAGAGTCTCAGTGATCTCATCTGGTCGCAAAACTATTTGCTCAATAGCTTTTCCAACCCAAGCTCCTGCATCCGCTTTTTTGGCTAACTCTACCGAAAGCACAATTGGCACAGAACGCAAATTCATAGAACGGCGAGCATACACTGCCAGTTTAGCACAATATTCTGGTGACACTTTTTCAATCAATTGCTGTAGGCGTATTAATCTTTCTTCTGCTTTTTCATAGAAACTGTCATGAAGCAGGCTTGTCACCGTAGCACTATATAATTCCATTTCTGGACTCAACTTATAAGAAGGTGCTCCTTCATAATTTTTGAGAATAGTATTGGTCTTCTTTAAGAAATTGAATTTCATGACATTAGGTTGTTTTAAATTTCTAATACAAATTTGCAGTGCATCTACGCAGTCTTTTTGCGTAGATGTATTTATTTTTACTTTTTTGTAAAAAATATTTCAAAAACTTATAAAAAGTGTGCTTTAAATATGCCAACCAATAGAAATGCTCTCATTCGCTACAAAACAATCGATGCTTGTTTACAGAATCGTCAGCGAAAATGGACTTTAGATGATTTAATAGAAAAGGTATCTGATGCACTCTATGAGTATGAAGGAATAGATAAAGGAATCAGCTTGCGTACCATTCAAGCAGATATTCAAGTCATGCGCAGTGACAAATTAGGATATGAAGCACCGATAATCGTTGTTGATAAAAAATATTATACCTATGCTGACCCTAATTTTAGCATTACAAAATCACCAATTACCCAAACAGACCTTATTCAAATGAATGAGGCGTTATCATTATTAAAGCAATTCAAAGGTTTTTCACATTTTGATCAATTGAGCGAGGTAGTCAATAAGCTAGAAGAACACGTTTACAGTGCACAAGAAAAACGAAGTTCTATTATTGATTTTGAAAAAAATGAGAATTTGAAGGGACTTTCCTATTTAGACTATCTTTATCATGCCATTTTAGCTAAAAAAGCACTTATCATAACTTACAAATCATTCAAAGCACGGCAAGAGGGAGTTTTTGTATTTCACGGATGGTGGTTAAAAGAATTTAAAAACCGTTGGTTTCTAGTAGGAAAAAGGAAGGAACAAGAAGGAATTTTACACCTTGCTTTGGACAGAATACAAGAAGTTCACGTCTCTGAAGACATTACTTACCTACCAAATGATATCATTGTTCAAGAAGAATACTATAAAAATACCATTGGAGTTACTGTAAATAATCTTCGTCCACAACAAATAGTATTAAAGTTTACCCCTTTGCATGCCCCTTATGTAATTACGAAACCTTTACATCATTCACAAAAAGTTATCGAGGAAAATGAAAGAGGACTCACCATTGAATTAGCATTACAAATCAATTTTGAGCTAGAGAAAGAAATTTTAGGCTTTGGTGATGGCGTAGAAGTATTATCACCAATCAGACTCCGCCGAACTATTTCTAAGCGACTCAGCAATGCCTGCAAATATTACTAAGATTTGTACTAAATATTACATACCGAAGTACACTTTGATATTGATAATAATCCTATTCCATCATACAACAAAAAAGGCTACCCTTTCAGGTAGCCTTCACTTTGTTATATATTTGGAGCTTATTTACTTTCCCGCATGTGATTGCAGTATCATCAACGGTACTGGGCTTAACTGCTCTGTTCGAGATGGGAAGAGGTGAACACCAGTCCTATCGGCTCCATAATGCCTGTTGAGGGTATTGTTAATTATATCAGACTCTAGCCTCATATAAACCCTCTAATATCTTGAGGTTCGCATATCGTGAAAGATGTTGAACAAGTAAGAACTAAATAGTTAGTACAGTTGATACAAGCTTTTGGGTAATTAGTATTGCTTGACTTTGGTATCTCTACCTTTACATCTACAACCTATCAACGTTGTCATCTACAACGGCCCTTATTTGGAATACTCATCTTCAGGTCAGTTTCGCACTTAGATGCTTTCAGCGCTTATCTGGTCCCGACGTAGCTACTCAGCAATGCCCTTGGCAGAACAACTGATACACCAGCGGTCAGTCCAACTCGGTCCTCTCGTACTAAAGTCAGAACCTGTCAATATTCCTACGCCCACAACAGATAGGGACCGAACTGTCTCACGACGTTCTGAACCCAGCTCGCGTGCCACTTTAATCGGCGAACAGCCGAACCCTTGGGACCTTCTCCAGCCCCAGGATGTGACGAGCCGACATCGAGGTGCCAAACCTCCCCGTCGATGTGAGCTCT